>NZ_JBNWDS010000006.1:0-318536 GCF_053521765.1 Rhizobium sp. A37_96
GTGCATGATGATGCCGATCGGCCTTGTCGCCATGAGTTCTTCCTCCCGTAAATAACTATATAGTTACATAACTGACATGGCTGAGCAACGCTGTCAACGGCCCATCATCAATGGCCGCAGCGACAGTCGGGCGCGATCGCTGAACTTAAAGCTTCGGAGGTTTAAGGGCGCAGATAGGCGAAGATCACATCGACGATATGCTCGCCCCAGGCGTCGATTTCGGCCTTGTCGGAAAGATTGCGCCGGAAGATCGTCGACAGTGTCCAGCGGTTCGTCAGGAAGAACGAGCCGAGTGCCGCAATGCTCATGTAGATCTTGACCGGATCACAGTCCTTACGGAACACGCCCGTTGCGGCGCCGCGATCGAGCAGGCCGGAAATTTCGGCGACCAGCGGCGAATGGAGCTCGAAAATACGCGCCGAACGCTTCAGAAAGCGCGCCTTGTGCATGTTTTCCGTGCTGAGAATCCCGAGGAATTCGGGATGATCCAGAAAATACTGCCAGGTGAAGACGACCAGCTCGCGCATGCCCTCGGCAGGCGAGCGGTGAGAGAGATCGAGCCTCGCCTCCGCTGAACGAATGGCGATGTAGCTGCCTTCCAAAACAGCGACATAGAGCGCGTCCTTGCCGCCGAAATAGTGGTAGAGCATCCGCTTGTTGATCTTGGCGCGCTCGGCTATCGCATCGACGCGTGCGCCGCCATAGCCGCGCTCGGCAAATTCCTTGGTTGCGGCAGCGAGAATCGCCTTGCTGGTCCGTTCCGCATCCCTGAGACGGGGCCGTTCCGGGGCTGCGCGCGCGGAGGTTTTTTCTGCATTCGCGAGATCTGCACTCTTTGCACTGCGCTTCACGGTTTTGACTTCCGACATCATCGCTCCCGGCGGCATTTCCAAAGGCTTATGCAGCCTTCCCAAAGTCGATAAGTAACCGATCATCGCATAAGTTGACAGCCCCGGGTAAAACGAGGGGCATAGTAACCATATGGTTATATCGATTTAAATGTGGATATGGCAGGATTGGCCCCCCGAAACCCTGCTTGCCGCTCCCGCCGGAAGCCGTTTGGATCGGTAGTCCCAATAGACCGGGACATTGCGCTAACCTTGCTTTCCGACTCGATCCGGCCCTAAAGAGCAATAGGCAAGCGGCACCGGAAAACCATGGCAGAAAAGCAAATTGCAATCATAGGCGGCGGGCCCGCGGGGCTGATGGCGGCAGAGACCTTGTCCCTGCGCGGCCATCGCATCACGGTCTACGACAGCATGCCGACAGTCGCACGCAAATTTCTGCTGGCGGGAAAATCCGGTCTCAACATCACGCATTCGGAAGACTACGGCCTCTTTGCCGGTCGCTTCGGCGCGGCCTCGGCGCGATTGCGCGCGGCGCTTGATGGCTTCAGACCCGACGATGTCAGGGCGTGGGCCGAAGGACTGGGAACCGAAACCTTCGTGGGCTCCTCCGGCCGCGTGTTCCCAAAAGCAATGAAGGCGTCTCCGCTTCTCCGAGCATGGCTTGCGAGGCTGGAGGCGCAAGGCGTCGGCATCCTGACGCGGCATCGCTGGCGCGGCTTCGATGATCGCCGGCTGGTCTTCGAGACACCACAAGGGCGCGAGGTTGCCCGATACGACGCCGTTTTGCTCGCACTCGGCGGTGCAAGCTATGCCCGGCTCGGCTCGGATGCCGCATGGGTAAGCCGGCTTCGCGACAAGGAGATCGATATCGCCGCGTTCCAGCCGGCCAATTGCGGTTTCGATGTCACCTGGAGCGCGGCATTCAGCGAGCGTTTTGCCGGCGAGCCCCTTAAAGCCGTGACGGCGACATCGCCAGCAGGAACCTTCCCCGGCGAATTCGTCGTCTCGAAAACGGGGATCGAGGGTAGCCTCGTCTATTCGCATGCCGCCTCGCTGCGCGACCGTTTGGCGACAAGGGGAGAGGCATCCCTCATTGTCGATCTGGCACCGGGGCGAAGTGTGGAACGCCTGGCAAGCGACCTCGCACGGCAGGATCCCAAGGCCAGCTTTTCCAATCGCCTGCGCAAGGGCGCCGGCATCGAGGGCGTCAAAGCCGGTCTGCTGCGCGAGCTTGCAGATCCCGCCTCTCTCTCGCACCCGGATCGCCTTGCGGGCCTGATCAAAGCCTTGCCCATTCCATTGCTCAGACCAAGGCCGATCGCCGAGGCTATTTCGTCTGCCGGCGGCATCCGTTGGGACGAGCTCGACGACGGATACATGCTGAAGAAGCTCCCCGGCATATTTGCTGCCGGAGAGATGATCGATTGGGAGGCGCCGACCGGCGGCTACCTCCTGACGGCCTGCCTTGCGACGGGGCGCGCCGCAGCCAAGGGCGTGGATAGCTGGCTGAAGGATCGCTGATCTCGGCCCGAAGCTCGGGCGGTCAGCCGATCCGGCCTTGCTCCATCAGCCATGCAACCGATTCCTGAACGGCCTGCAGCGACGTATAGCGGGGCCGGTAACCGAGCAGCCGCTCGGCCTTGGCAATCGAGCAATTCGGACTTCTGGCTATATGTTCCCAGGTTGCCTGCGCGTCCTCCGGCGCCTGGTCTTCCGCCCAGGTCTCATAGGGCATGAATTCCAGCTTAGGCTCATGACCGAACCAGCGCGACATGGCCTCGGCATAGCCTCTGAGCGTCAGCGCACCGCTTGAAACCGCATGGAAAGCCTCCCCCGTCGAAGTCCGCCAGTTGGCAATCGCGCCCGTGAACATTTGTGCGACGTCATCCGCGTGGACATGATGAACCGTCTCCAGACCGAAATTCGGCAGCACGAGCGTTTCACCGCGCGCCAATGTCGAGAAGGCCGACAGATTGAAATGCCCGGCCGGATTAAGGGGTGCCCAGCCCGGACCGACGATATGGCCGGGATGGATGAGGGTTGCCGGAAATCCGCTGCGATGGGCTTCCTCCAGCAGATGCGCTTCGATGTCGGCCTTCTGGATGCCGTATTCGCCAAACGGCCGCTTCGGCGCCTCCTCCAGCGTCGGAACGATGGCGGAAAAGCCATGCGTCCAAATTGTACCCGTGTGCAGGAAATGGCCGACGTGACCGATAAGCGTCTCCGTCAGATGCCGTGCACTGTCGAGCGTGAAGCAGATCATGTCTATGACGATATCCGGCTTCAATGCACGGACGGCCGGACCGAAGCTGCCATCCTTCTCCATCGCGGCGCGATCCATCGCCAATGTCTCGACGTCGTTCCAGGCCTTGTTTGGCAAATAGGGTTTTGCCTGTCCGCGGCTGATTGCCACGACGTCATGTCCCGCCTCGACCAGCCGCGGCACAAGATAGGTGCCGACATGGCCGGTCGCACCGATAACCACTACGCGCGCCATAACATCCTCCCAACGATCGGGATCGAGATCGAACTCGACCGCGAACAAATTTTACGAAATGATCTGACGGTGAGAATAGTAGAGCGAGCGGCTTTGTCACCACCCAACGGGAGGAAGCGTCAACGTCCTCATGGTTGCCCGGCGGCGCGCTACTTCGATGCCGCCGGCTCCTCGGCCTTATCCTCCGAGCGGATATAGACCTGCAGCGTGTAGCCGATATGCTCGGTCATCAGCGCCTTGGCGCGTTCCATGTCACGATCGAGCGCTGCTTCCATCAGGGCGGTGTGATGCTCGATCGCCATGGCATCCTGCAGGGCTGCGGCCGCCTTTTCATAGCCTATGGAAAGGCCCGCCGCGGCGCGCTGCGTCGGCGCCAGGCCGAGAAAGCGATGATGACGCCGGAGCTGGTCGGTGATGGTGGATTGGAAACGCAGGAGCCAGTTCGAGGTTGCCGCGCTCACCAGGGCAGCATGAAAGGCGGTATGCTTCTCGTCCCATTCGTCCGCCATTTCCTCGGAGGCGGAATCGGGCGCGATCTTGCAGCGCGACAGGCGGTAATGCGCCGTTACGACCGCCGATTCCCAATCCGGGCCGCCTTTCTCGATCGATTCCATGAGCAGCGGCAGCTCGACGAACATGCGGGCTCGCGTCAGATCCTCCAGTTCGGCGCGCGATACCGGAGCAACCGCAAAGCCGCGATTGCTGATCGCAGTGACAAGCTTTTCCGCCTCCAATCGCGACAGCGCCTCGCGCAACGGGGTCCAGCCGACACCATAGGCGTCCCGAAGGGCGCTGAGCCGCAAGGACGCGCCGGGCCGCAGCCTGGTATTGAGGATGTCGCGTCGCAAGAGCCAATAAGCTGCTTCCGTTTTACTCAAGGCGTCCTTGTCCTGCATGTGGGCTTCCCAATCCTCCCCGAGCTTAAATTATATATAAAATCGCTGTAGCGGGAAATTATATATTAAAGCTCCTCCCGGTGAATATCATATATCACAAATTGACAGGCTTGCAGTAGTCGCTATGATCCCTCCCCAAGAGAGCCTGGGGAACATGGCTCCTTGTGACATTCGGGAGGAAAACATGCGCAGATCTATGTCTAAATGGCTGTCCGGCCTCGTCGTCGCCAGCGCCTTCGCAGCAAGCGTCGCCACGGCATCGGCCGAGCCCATCAAGATCGCAATCGCCAATTTCGGCGAACATCCGCAGCTCAACGCTTCGATTGCCGGCTTCAAGAAGGCGCTAGCCGACAATGGCTTCGTCGAAGGCAAGGACGTCGTCTACTCGGAAAGCAACACCAGCTTCGACGCCTCGCTCGTCCCGCAGATGATCGCCAAGCTGCAGTCCGAACATCCGAAACTGATGTATACGGTCACGACGCCGGTGTCGCAGATCGCCAAGAAGGCGCTCGCCGGCTCCGGTATCCCGATCGTCTTTACGGCTGTGACCGATCCGGTCGCCGCCAAGCTCGTTCCCTCCTGGGACGCAGGCGACGTCGGCATTACCGGTTCGAGCGATCTGCAGGATATCTCCGCCATCCTGACCTTCACCAAGAAGCTGTTTCCGAACGCCAAGCGCATCGGCGTGCCCTACAATCCAGGCGAGGCCAACGACGTCGCGCTGATCGACAAGGTCAAGGCGGCCGCTCCGGCTGCCGGCTTCGAAGTCGTGCCCGTCGGCGTCGACAACGTCAACGACATCCAGCAGCGCATCGCGTCGCTCGCCGGCAAGGCAGACGTGATCTACACGCCCGCTTCGAACCTGCTGCAGCCGGCGATCCCCGCCGTTGCCGCCGCCGCCCGCCAGGCGCAGATCCCGATCGTCAACTCCGACGACGCTGCCGTTCGCAACGGCGTCGTACCGGCAAGCTTTGCCGTCAACTACGAGCAGGTTGGCGAGAATGCCGGCAAGATCGCCGCGCAGATCCTCAAGGGCGCCGATCCCAAGACGATCAAGCCAGCACTTCCGGCCTATGAGGACCATGCGCCGCTGATCAACAAGACCGTGCTGAAGGCCTTCGGTGCCGAAGTGCCGGCATCGCTTGCCGATTGCAATTGTTTCACAAAGTGATCGGCGGCATCGTCTAGGGATCAATCCGATCCCATGGCGGCGTCAAGGGCGCCGCCATTTCATAACCCTATACTGCAGGGGAGGCACGGATGCTGGATATCAAATCCGCGCGCAAGGTTTTCTACAGAGGCCAGCCCGACGAAAAGATCGCGCTGAACGGCCTGACGCTCTCCCTCAAGACAGGCGAATTCGGCGTCGTCATCGGCTCGAACGGTGCGGGCAAAAGCAGCATGCTCAACGCGATTTCCGGCGCTCTCAGCCTGGATTCAGGCCAGATCCTCATCAACGGCAACGACGTCACGAACATGCCGGTCCACAAGCGCGCCGCGCGCCTGGCCCGCGTGTTCCAGGATCCGATGAAGGGAACCGCCGCCAGCATGACGGTCGGCGAGAACATGCTACTGGCGGAACTGCGCGGCAAGACGCGGGGATTTCGGCCCGGGCTGAACGCCGCCCGTCTCGCCGCCTACAAGGACCGCCTTTCCGTTCTCGGACTGGGTCTCGAGAACCGGCTGGACACCAAGGTGGAACTGCTTTCGGGTGGCCAGCGCCAATCGCTGTCCCTCATCATGGCGGTCGGCGGTTCGCCCGACGTGCTGCTGCTCGATGAACACACGGCCGCGCTCGATCCGCGCACCGCCGATATCGTCATGCAGGCGACGGTTCGCACCGTCGAGGCCCTGAAGCTGACGACATTGATGGTGACGCACAACATGCAGCATGCGGTCGATTTCGGCGACAGCATCATCATGCTCGATGCCGGCCGCGTCCATCTGGAAATTTCCGGCGAAGGCAAGCAGCGCATCACCGTGCCCGAGCTGATCGGCCATTTCTCCGTCAAGACCGACCGAATGCTGCTGGTGAGCTGACATCATGATGGATTTCATTCAGACAACCGTTTCGAGCTTCATCTCGCTGATCCCGGTCACGCTCGCGCAGAGCTTCATTCTGAGCTTCGTCGTCCTCGGCATCATGATTCCCTTCCGGATGCTGAGCTTTCCGGATCTGACCAGCGAAGGCGCCTTTCCACTCGGCGGCTGCGTCTGCGGCATATTGCTCGCCGCCGGGGTCGCCCCGCCGCTCGCCATCATCGCGGCCTTCGTCGTCGGCCTCGCCGCCGGCTGCTGCACCGCCTTCATCCACCTGCGGTTCCGCATCCACACGCTGCTTGCCGGCATTCTGATGTCGACCATGCTTTACAGCATCAATCTCGCCATCATGGGCAAGTCGAACCTGTCCGTCTTCGGCTCTCCGACCGTCTTTGACTGGGTGCCGTTCACAGAGGCCGGCTTTCCCGCCAGCAAGATCGTCATTGCCGGCCTGATCGCCCTTATCGTCCTCATCGCCCTCAACCTCTATTTCAAGACGGAGAAGGGCACGGCCATGCGCGCCGTCGGCTCCAATCCCGACATGGCCGAGGCACAGGGCATCAATGTCTGGGCCGCCACCATCGGCGGCGTCGGTATCGCCAGCGCCTTTTCTGCCGCGGGCGGCGCCCTGATGGTCCAATCGCAGGGTTTTGCCGACGTCAACATGGGCATCGGCATCCTCATCAACGGCCTTGCCGCGCTGATGATCGGTGAAGCCTTCACCGGCAAGCAGACAGTGCTGCGGCAGTTGCTCGCCCCCTTCGTCGGCTCGATCATCTACTATCAGCTTGTGTCGCTCTGCCTTGCCGCCGGCATGCCGCCGCCGAACCTGAAGCTCGCCACCGGCCTTTTCGTGCTCATCATGCTGGCGCTGCCAAGCATCCGCCGCAGCCGTGGCGGAGCAGCGACCAGAGAAACCATTCGCGAATAAGTTCAAGAGGCAAGAACATCATGAATAGCCTACCCGATCTCGCGGCCGTTGAGGCCATGGACGAGACAGATCCTCTGCGCGCTTTCCGCAGCCGCTTTACCCTGCCGTCCGATGTCATCTATCTCGACGGCAATTCGCTCGGCGCAGCCTCGCAGGAGGTTTTTGCCGAAGTGCGCCAGGCCGCCATGGAGGAATGGGGCAACGGCCTGATCCGCAGCTGGAACAGCGCCGGATGGTTCCACCTGCCGGTCGAGCTCGGCGACCGCATCGGCCGCCTGATCGGCGCCGCCGAAGGCCAGACCGTGGTCACCGATTCCACATCGATCAATATCTACAAGACCCTGCATGCGGCTCTTGCGATGAGGCCCGGCCGCAACGTCATCGTCGCCGAGGGCGACAGTTTCCCGACCGACCTCTACATGGCGGAAGGGGTCGTTTCGACGCGCCCCGACCTGACACTCCGCCTTGAGGGCCGCGATGCCGATACCGTGGAGGAGCTGATCGACGACAGCGTTGCCGTCGTTCTCGTCAATCACGTCAACTACAAGAGCGGCGAGCTGCGCGACATGGCCGCGCTGACAAAGCGCATCCAGGCAGCCGGTGCGCTTGTCATCTGGGATCTGTGCCACAGCGCTGGCGCCCTGCCGGTGGATCTCGACGGCGCCGGCGCCGATTTCGCGGTCGGCTGCACCTACAAATATCTGAATGGCGGCCCCGGCGCGCCTGCCTTCATCTATGCGGCAAAGCGCCATCACGCGTCGATCACGCAACCGCTCAGCGGCTGGTGGAGCCATGCCCGTCCCTTCGCTTTCGAACGCAGCTTTGACGGTGAAGCCGGCATCAGGCGCTTCCTTTGCGGCACGCAGCCGATCCTGTCCTTGCGGGCACTGAGAGGCGCCTTGTCCATCTGGGAAGACGTGGACATGAACGCCCTGCGCCAGAAGAGCATCGCGCTCACCGAGCTTTTCATCCGGCTCGTCGAAGCCAAGTGTGGTCAATATGGCGTCGAACTGGAGACGACCCGCGACAGCGAAAAGCGCGGCAGTCAGGTCTCCTTCAAGCACGGCAATGGCTACGAGATCATGCAGGCGCTGATCGAACGCGGCGTCATCGGCGACTTCCGGGCACCTTCGACATTGCGCTTCGGCTTTACGCCGCTCTATGTCGGCTATCGCGACGTCTGGCAAGCCGCAACCGTGCTGGAAGAGATCCTGAGCAGCGGATCGTGGAAGGAGCCACGCTTCGCCGTGCGCTCGGCCGTGACCTGATCCACGGGTATCGGCAGGCAGAAGGAGGGAGCCGGGCATGAGCTATTTCAAAGTCACCGATTGGGAAAGCGCTTATACCAACAGCGCCTATATCGTCGACGGCGATCGTTGGCCGTCGGCCTGGGCGGAGCCGGCCCAGGCCTTCCGCGACAGGATGACGGCGGCCGGACGCGCGCGGCTCGACCTCGCCTACGGCCCGGCCGAACGCAATCGCTTCGATCTTTTTCTGCCCGAAGCACAGCCAAAGGGCCTCGTAGTTTTTATCCATGGCGGCTACTGGCTGCAGCTCGACAAAAGCTACTCGTCTCACTTCGCCGCCGGCTCGATTGCCGCCGGCTATGCGGTGGCGGTCCCGTCCTACACGCTCTGCCCGGAAAACCGCGTCGGCGGAATTGCCCGAGAAATTGCAGCGGCGATCACGGCAGCGGCCGAGCTGGTGGGCGGGCCCATCGTCTTGACGGGACATTCCGCCGGCGGCCAGCTTGCCGCCCGCATGATGACGACAACCTCGCCACTGGGCGAAGTCATCCTCAAGCGCGTCCGTCATGTCCTCGCCATCTCCGGCGTGCATGATCTGCGCCCCATCATGAGGCGCAAGATGAACGAGGATCTTCGCATCGACGCCGAGGAAGCAAGGAGCGAAAGTCCGGTCTTGCTCGAACCGGTCGACAGCATTCGCCTTACCTGCTGGGTCGGCGGCGCGGAGCGTGCCGAATTCGTCCGACAGAACGCGGCGCTCGCCAATATCTGGACCGGGCTCGGCGCCGCGACGGAAGTGGTGGTCGAGCCGGACAAGCATCACTATTCGATTCTGGACGGCCTCGAGGACTCCACGCATTCGCTGACGCGAACCCTGCTCGCGGAATAGAGATTTTGCAATCGCACCAGGAATAGGCCCTCGACGCGTTCCTTGCGCCGAGGGCCTTGTTTCGTCAGGCGTTGACGGGCTCGTTCATCGCCCAGGCGACGCCGAACGGATCGCGAAGCTGGCCCCAGCGATCGCCCCAGAACATCACCTGCGGCTCGACGACGACTTCAGCTCCGGCATCGACCGCACGCTTCCACCAGCCGTCGAGGTCATCGACGACAAGCTGCATGGTGAAGGACTGCGGCTTTTCCAACGCGTGGCCGTACTCCGGAAAAGCATCGCCAAGCATGACCGAGCTGCCATTGATATAGAGGTGGACGTGCATGGTGCGGCCTTTTTCATCGACCGGGAACGTGAAGGCCTCTTCCGCGCCGAAGGCGCGCTTGTAGAATTCGGCCGCCTTCACGGCTCCATCCACCGTCAGATAAGCCACCACCCCACCGTGAACGGGTACACGGGGCTGCTGGGATTGCGACTGTTCTGTTGCATCGGTCATGTTCGTCTCCTTGGGAACGTGTCACGTTTCGCGCCCTTCATGATGGGCTGCCCCAAGGACGTTGGTCGATCATGAATCCCGACAACGGGAACCGAATTTTTCGATTATTTTTGCGCCGCTGCGCGCTCAGCCTTTTGGCGCATCATCCATGCATCGGCTTTCGCGCGCGCAGAGCCTGCGTGGGATAGGCTTCGCTGAGAATGCGGGCCAGAGCGTCCTCGCGCGGCATTGGCCGACCGAGCAGGAAACCCTGTCCCTCGTCATAGCCTTCAGCACGCAATTTCGCCAGCTGCCCCTCCGTCTCGATGCCTTCGGCCAATGTCACGGCCTTGAAACCGGACGCGATGCCGACCACGGCCCGGACGATCGCGAGATTGCCGGGATCCGCGTCCATGCCGGCAACGAAGCTGCGGTCGAGCTTGATCTTGTCGAAGGAAAAGGAGCGCAGATAGCTAAGCGACGAATAGCCGGTGCCGAAATCATCGATGGCGATGCGGATGCCGAGCTCCTTCAGGGCACGCAGCAGCGACAGGCTTTGCTCGACCTCTGAGAGCAGGATGGATTCCGTGACCTCGATCTCAAGACGCCCGGGGCAAAGACCGGTTTCATCCAGCGCCGAGACGACGGTGGAGAGCAGGCTCGCATGACGGAACTGATAGACGGACAGGTTGATCGCGACCTTCAGGTTTCCCGGCCACTCCCGCGCAGTCCGGCAGGCTTCCCGCAGCACCCAGTCGCCGATCGCCACGATCATTCCCGTCTCCTCGGCAACGGGAATGAACTCGGCTGGCGCAATCAGGCCCCGTTTGGGATGGCGCCAGCGGATCAGCGCTTCGAAACCGGAGAGAGCATCTGAGTCCAGCCGGACGATCGGCTGATAGTGGAGTTCGAATTCATTCTTCTGCAGGGCTTCGCGAAGCTCCAGCGTGAGCTGGTGGCGCCGTTCCGCCTCGAGCCGCATTTCGGTCTGGTAGAAACGGTAGGTGGACCGGCCGCTGCCCTTGGCCGCGTAAAGCGCGAGATCCGCATCCCTCATCAGGACATCGGCATCGCTGCCGTGCTCCGGCGCCATGGCGATACCGATGCTGCAGGTCACATGCTCGCGGACGCCATCGAGATCGAAGGGGGCGGAAAGCGACAGCAGCAGCAAATCGGCAAAACGACGGGCTCGCCCGGCATCCGTCATCCGCAGCACAAGCGCGAATTCGTCGCCGCCCAGGCGCGCGACCAGATCGCTCTTCTCCGCAAGCTGCTGAAGGCGCTCGGCGACCTGGCGCAGAAGCGCGTCGCCTGCGGCATGACCCTTGCTGTCATTGATGTGCTTGAAATGATCGACATCGATGTAGAGTAGCGCAATCGGCTTTTCCGGAGTCGCGGCGGCCACCTGCCGCACGATGCTTTCGGAGAAGAAGGCGCGGTTGGGGAGGCCGGTCAGGGAATCGTGCATGGCAAGATGCGCAAGTCTCGCCTCGACGCTGCGCTCCTCGGTCACATCCTGGGAGATACCGAGAACGTAGCGCAGCGCTTGGCCCGTCGGTGCGGGAAGCGCCCGCTTTGCCGTCTTCAGGATACGCGTGGCTCCATCCACCGTCAGGATGGTTTCCTCAAAGTAAACGGTTGCAGCGGTCTCGAAGGCAAGCTTGTCCTGCTCGCGGAAAATCGCCGTCTGCTCGCGGGAGAACACGGCTTTGTCCGACTTGCCGATGACATCCTGCGCCGCCTGCCCGACGATGCCGCCGCATGCCTCGTTGAACAGGATATAGCGGCCATCCTTCTCCATATCCTTGACGAAGACGCCCACGGGGAGGTTGTCGACGATGCTGTCGAGCAGCGACTGGGTTGCATCGACCTGCCGTTGCGCCGCATTGACCTCGGTGCGGTCCTGCACGATCGCGAGGATCGCCACCTTGCCGTCGAAGCGGATCTCGCGCCCGTAGGTCAAGACCTCGATCGTCCGGCCATCGGCCTTCAGATGCGTCCAGCGTTGCGCCGTCTCCATGTCGGTACGGTGATGCAACGCGTCGAGCATGCGTTCACGCTCCCCGGATGGCCGGATGTCGAGCACGGTCATCACATCGAAATCGGCGTGACTGTAGCCATAAAGATCACGCGCGGCGTCATTGACGATCAGAAACCTCAGACTTTGCGGATCATAGACCCACATCGGCGACGGATGTGTTTTGAAAAGCGACCGAAAATCGTCGTTCGGGGCGTCGAGCCAAACGGAATTCATGGACAGGTCGACCTTGCCAATTCGAGTTGAGAGATCAGCGAATTGGACATTGATAGATGAGAAAACTAAATAAAATCAAAATTGTAACAAGGTTAAACTTTAGGCAAAAGCCTACGGAATATGCAGTAGGCTTCATTGTGTCTAAAGGGCCACGATCTTGAACGACAGCGCGCACCACGAGGTTCAAAGCCCGGCCTTGCCGATTGCGTGAAGGACGCCATGCAACTCGCCGAGCCCCTTCAAGCGACCGATGAGGGAATAGCCGGGATTGGTCAGCTTATCGATGTCGTCGCCGATGAGATGTCCGTGGTCTGGCCGCATCGGGATCAGATGATCGCCGCGCCCCTCGTTGCGACGCCGCGCCTCTTCGGCAAGCAATGTGCGCAGGATGGCGTATATGTCGCTTCGCCCCTCCAGATGCGCAGCTTCCACGAACGACCCGTCCGGTTCGATCGCCACGTCGCGCAGATGCGCGAAGTTGATGCGCGAAGCGAATTCGCGCGCCATCGCCAGGACATCATTGTCGGCGCGGGATCCGAGCGAGCCGACGCAGAGCGTCAAGCCGTTGGCCGGATGGTCGATGCTCCCGAGGATGCGGCGAAGATCCGCCGCCGTCGAAACGACGCGCGGCAGGCCGAAAAGCGAAAGGGGCGGATCGTCGGGATGGATCGCGAGCCTGGCGCCAAGCTCCGCCGCCACCGGCACGACCTCCCGCAGGAAGGCATCGAGACTGGCCTGAAGATCGTCTTCGGTCATTCCGTCAAAGAGGGCTATGGCGGATCGGATGGCTTCACGGCCATAGCTGTCCTCGCCGCCGGGAAGGCCGGCGATGATATTGTTCTCCAGCCGCTGCGCGGCCTCCGGCGTCAACCCCGCCAGCCTCGCCTCGGCACGCCGCACCAGCTTAGGTGCATAGTCTTCCTCGGCTCCTTTCCTGCGCAGGACGAAAACATCGTAGGCGACGAACTCCGCCATGTCGAAACGCAGGGCAAGCGCAGTGGTCGGCATTTCGAAGCGCAGATCCGTCCGCGTCCAGTCCACCACGGGCATGAAATTGTAGCAGATGGTCTCGATGCCGGAGCGAGCCAGATTGGCCAGGCTGTCCTTCCAGACGTCGATCGCCGCTTTGGCGCCCGCTCCCCCGAGCTTGATGGCGCTTGGAACCGGGATCGATTCACACACGCTCCAGCGCAATCCCGCCGCCTCCACCAGCGCCTTTCGCGCCTCGATCTCGCCCGGCGTCCAGGCGCGCGCATAGGAAACCTCATGGAGCGCCGTGACGATGCCGGTCGCCCCGGCCTGACGGGCGTGCTGGAGCGGAACGAGATCTTTCGGGCCAAACCAGCGCCAGCAGCTTTCCATGAGAACATCTCCTCTATTTGTCGGTCAAAATATCGCTGAATAGCGAAATGTCTATCCTGTAGCCGCGCTTGACATGCCTTATTGACCAACAATATGCTTTCGACAGTGGAGGAACAATGGTGGTGGAGACCGCTGATATCGACGATAAGGGTTCGGCGGTCGATCAGGTGGTCGATGCGCTGCGGCGGCTGATGCGCGAGCGCAATCTCGGGCTGGGAGACGCCCTGCCCTCGGAAGCGGACCTTGCCTCCATGTTCAATTCAAGCCGAAATACCGTCCGCGAAGCGATCCGTATCCTGAAGGCCTATGGCGTCGTGGAAAGCCGCCAGAAGGTCGGCGCGGTCATCACGGATCGCCGCCAGCAGGCGTTGATGGAGCTCTTCTCCTTCGCCATCGACATCTCGGCCGAGAATTTTCTCGATATCCAGGGATTCCGTCGTCTCATCGAGATCAATCTCAGCGATCTTTTGTTCGAAACTGTCGACGAAGCAGGGATCGCGACACTGAATTCGATCAACGACCAGATGAAATCCGCGCCGGAATTGGCCAAGGCCGCAGAACTTGATTTCAGGTTTCACGCCGCCCTCGTGGGCTTTGCCGGCAATCAGACCCTGTCACAAGTCTATGGCATTCTGCAGCCATTGTTGCAGAGGCTCATGGAGGCGGGAAAACGCTCCCGCGAGGCCGTTGACAGCGCCTATAATGACCATCGCGATATCATCGGGGCGTTGGAACAACGCGATCGAATCGCCTACGCCTATCACATGAACCGTCATCTGCAGGCAGGCCTGCAATTCATCGCGCCAAAGGCTGTTTGAGACATCCATTTCATAACGGACACATGACATGAAAAGACAGACGCTCGACACCGGCTGGACCATTTCGCGCCTTCGTGCGCCCTCCACCGCACCGGCCCTGCCCAATTCGATCCAGGCCGCCGTGCCGGGCAACGTGCATCTCGACCTGATGGCGGCCCAGCTGATTACCGATCCCTATCTCGACGTCAACGAGATCTCGCAGGATTGGATCGGCCGCTCCGCCTGGCGCTATCGCCTGGCCTTCGACTGGGACGGCGAGGACGCCGAGCGCACCGATCTCTCCTGCCTCGGCCTCGATACGGCCGCACGCCTGGAACTGAACGGCACACTCCTTGGCGAAACCCGCAACATGCACCGGAGCTACCGCTTCGCGATCGAAGAGCATCTGAAAAGCGGCCGCAACGAATTGATCGTCGATTTTCAATCGGCCTACGAGCATGGCGAGGACGTGCGCAAACAGCTCGGCACCGCCGCCGATATCCCCCAGAATTATCCCGGCCCGAGCAACCTCATCCGTAAGATGGCCTGCAATTTCGGCTGGGATTGGGGTCCGAGTGTCGTCACCTCGGGCATCTGGAAACCGATCGCCGTCGAGAGCTGGTCGAAGGCACGCCTTGGAACCATCCGCCCGGAAATCACGCTGCAGGGCAGCCAGGGCGTGGCGCGCCTGCATGTCGAGATCGAATGGGCGGAGAAGGGCACGGATAGCGTGGCGCTGGTCTTGTCCGTCGGCGGCAAGCGCGCGGAGGTTCGCGTCGCCCAGGGAGAGACCCATGCGCTGATCGAATGCCGCATCGACAATCCGCAGGTCTGGTGGCCGCATGGCATGGGCGGTCAGCCGCTTTACGATCTCGACCTGCAGCTCCTCGGCTCGGACGGTGCAGCACTCGACGGCTGGAAACGCCGCGTCGGATTCCGTTCCGTACGGCTCGATACGACGCCGGATGAGATCGGCTCGGCCTTCACGCTCGTCGTCAACGACGTGCCGGTCTTTGCCCGCGGCGCCAACTGGATCCCCGACGATTGCTTCCTGCCGCGCGTGACGCGCGAGCGCTATCGCGACAGGATCGCCCAGGCCCGCGATGCCAACATGAACATGCTGCGCGTCTGGGGCGGCGGTATCTACGAGACCGATACGTTCTACGAAGAGTGCGATGCCGCCGGCATCATGGTCTGGCAGGATTTCCTGTTTGCCTGCGCCACCTATCCCGAAGAGGAACCTGTCTACAGCGAGATCGAGGCGGAAGCGCGCGAAGCGATCACGAGGCTCATGCCCTACGCCTCGCTGGTCATCTGGAACGGCAACAACGAGAATATCTGGGGCTATTTCGACTGGGGCTGGCAGGATGTGCTCGGCAATCGACCCTGGGGGGCCGGCTACTATCTCGATCTCCTGCCGAAGCTGGTGGCCGAGATCGATCCGACGCGGCCCTATTGGGCGGGCAGCCCCTATTCCGGCTCCATGGAAATCGCGCCGAACGCGGACGAGCATGGCTGCAAGCATATATGGGATGTCTGGAACGAGGTCGGTTACGAGACCTACCGCAACTATATCCCCCGCTTCTGCTCCGAATTCGGATGGCAGGCGCCGCCGACCTTCGCAACGCTCGCCCAGTCCATTCGCGAGAAGGACCGGGCCGCGGCCTCGCCGGGCGTGCTGCACCATCAGAAGGCAACCAGCGGCAACGACAAGCTGCTGATGGGGCTGGAAGGCTGGTTCCCCCACCCGCAAAATTTCGACGACTGGCTGTTCGTCACGCAGCTCAACCAGGCGCGGGCGATCAGCTTCGGCATCGACCACATGCGCTCGCATCGCCCCACCTGCATGGGAACCATCGTCTGGCAGCTCAACGACTGCTGGCCCGTCACCTCCTGGGCCGCCATCGACGGTGCCGGCAGGAAGAAGCCGCTCTGGTATGCCTTGAAGCATAGCTACGCGCCGCATCTCCTGACCATCCAGCCGCGCGGCGATGGCCTGGCTGCCGTTGCGGTCAATGACGCAACGCTGTTCTGGCGCGTGCCCTTCACCGTCGAACGCTTCGATTTCAACGGCACGCTGCTTGCCCGTCACCACGTCTGGCGCATTCTGTGCGATCGCTTCGAAAATACCGATATCGATATCCCGGCCGATGTCGCGACACCGGCCGATCCGCGCCGGGAATTCCTGCGCGCCCGCCTCGGCGATGCCGAAGCCTGGTGGTTCTTCGAGAAGGATATGAAGCTGCAATATCCGCAGCCTCGCTTCGACGTCGAGAGTGCCCAGACGACGGACGGGATCACGGTCACCATCACGGCGCAGTCTTTCCTGCGCGATCTCTGCCTGTTCGTCGACCGGATCGGCCCGAATGCCGAAGTCGACGACATGCTGGTCAATCTCGCGCCCGGCGAAAGCAGGACCTTCAGGATAAGAGGCATCTCCAAGGAGGCCTTCGACGATGCCGATCTTCGAACCGTCGTGCGAACGGCCAATCAGGTCGCCGAGCCTCCACATCACTGAAAACGAGGATCGCTTCGCACAGGATATCCGGCGCATCGCGCCGGATCGGCCCTCATATCTACAGTAAACCGTTACGAAAGATTGCGGGCGGGAATGGCGTGATGCCTCCTATGATCGGGCGTCGCCTTGTGATCTAGTGCCACTTTATCCGATCCATGAATCAGCGAGACACGGCTTATGTCCTCGGACTCCCATCGCAGCTTTCAGACGCCTCGTCGCGAAGAACTCGGTCTTATCACGCTTGGCAATAGCGTCGGTCTTTCGGCATCGGTGTTGCCGAACGGCACGCTGTTTGCCATCGACTTCGCCGACCAGCAGGGCGGCATCATGATCAATCAGGTGCTCGGCTCGCCTGTTTATGGCGGGATCGGCAGGCTCTACCTGCGCGTCGGCGGGACAAAGCCGACGACGGCCGAAATCGTCGGTCCGAAGGCTGCGGTGCGTTTTGGCCACGGCGATGGCGGTTTCTCCTGGAGCGGAGAGACGGCCGGTATCAAACATACGGTCAGCCTGCGGCTGCATCCGAGCCAGACCGTGTGGTTCTGGCAGGTCTCGCTGGAAAACAGCACCAGTGCGACGCTTTCCGCCGATCTCGTTCTCATCCAGGATGTCGGTCTCGGCGATCGCGGATTCCTGATGAACAGCGAAGCCTACGCCTCGCAATATATCGATCATCACATTGCCGGCCATGCCGCCTTCGGTCCCGTGGTGATGAACCGCCAGAACCTCAAACAGGGTGGCGGGCGAAATCCATGGCTCGCGCAAGGCTGCCTCGAGGGTGCCGCGGCCTATGCGACCGACGCCATCCAGCTCGTCGTGCCGTCCAAGGGCGGCGACGGCGTCATGGTGCCGGCTTTTGGCAACGATCTCCCGAGCTTACGCCGCCAGCACGAGGTCGCCTGCCCGGCTATCCAGTCAAAACCGCTTTCGCTGGCGCCGAGCGCGGCTGCCAGCGCCACTTTCTTCGGCCTTTTCATCGCCGATCATCCGGCGGCCTCCAGCGATGCCGATCTCGCCCGTCTCGATGCCTTGTCGAAGCTTCAGAGCGAGCTGGCGGCAGACACGATATCAGCCGCAGAGCCGGCGCGCAGTCTCGTGCAGGACGCACCTCTTGCCGAGAGCGAAGAGCTCGATAAAGCAACCGTCGCTGCGCTCTACCCCGAGCGCATGCTGGAAGAGCATGCCGATGGAAAACTGCTGTCCTTCTTCGTGCCGGACGGGGCGCACAACAGGCATATTGTGCTCCGCGAAAAGGAGCGGCTGGTGGCCCGCCGTCACGGCGCCATCGTCCGCAGCGGGCAGAATATGCTGCTCGATGACCAGACCCTGGCCGCGACCTGCTGGATGCAAGGCATCTTTGCCGCACAGCTGACCATCGGCAATACATCGTTCCACAAGCTGTTCTCCGTCTCGCGCGACCCCTACAATCTGACGCGGGCAAGCGGCCTGCGCATTCTCGTCGATCTCGGCGATGGCTGGCGCCTGCTCGGCGTGCCCGCGGCATTCGAGATGGGTCTTAACGACACGCGTTGGATTTACCGGCTTTCCGGCCGCACCGTCTCGGTCTCTGCCGTCGCATCCGGCGACGATCCGGCCATGCAGTGGAGCGTGTCGGTCGAAGGAGCCGCCTGCCGCTTTCTCGTGTTCGGGCATATCGTGCTCGGCGAGCGCGACTACGAAGCGGTGGCAAACATTGCAGTCGATACGGCGGCCAAGCGCCTCTCCTTCCGGCCGCAGCCGTCCTGGCTCTGGGACCGCTATCCGAAGGCCGGTTATCACCTGGTCACCTCGACGCCGGATGCGTTCGAGGCCTTTGGCGGCGACGAACTGCTCTATAGCGATGGCATCGCCCGCAACGGCCCGTTCATCGCGCTGAAATCGCATCCGACCAGGGACTTGCGCTTTGCCGTCACCGGCTCGATGACCGATCCGGATGCGGCCGAAGCCTTTGCCTCGCGCTACAGCGCCGGTGTCGAAAGCGAAGAGATGCTCGCGCCGGCGCGACGCTTCTGGAGCCACGTAACGCGCGGCGCGCATGTCGAGGGCGATGGTCGCGATGTCGCGGCACAGGCGGTCATGCTGCCCTGGATCGCACATGACGCCATCGTCCACCTGAGCGTGCCGCATGGGCTGGAGCAATATACGGGGGCCGCGTGGGGAACGCGCGACGTCTGCCAGGGACCGATCGAATTCCTGCTGGCCTACGAACATGACGACGAGGTCCGGCAGATCCTGAGCACGCTCTTTTCCGAGCAGTATCGGGATCGTGGCGACTGGCCGCAATGGTTCATGCTGGAACCCTACGCCAACATCCGCGCCGGCGAGGCGCATGGCGATATCGTCGTCTGGCCGCTCAAGGCACTCTGCGATTACATCGAGGCGACCGGCGACATCACCTTCCTAGCCAAAAGGGTGCCGTGGCGTGCCGACGACACCATGCAGCAGACCTCGGAGCATGCGACGATCTCCGATCACGTCGAAAAGCTGCTGGAGACCGTGCGCAGCCGCTTCGTACCCGGCACGAGCCTGATCCGCTATGGCGAGGGCGACTGGAACGACAGCCTGCAGCCGGCCGATCCGCACCTGCGCGACTGGATGGTCAGCAGCTGGACGGTGTCGCTGCTTTATGAGCAGCTGGTGCGCTACGCCGGCATCCTCACGCTCGCCAGCCGCAATGAAGAGGCACAGTCACTTCAGGCAACCGCCGTTGCCATGCGCGCCGACTTCAACCGGCTCCTGATGCGCGACGGCATCGTCGCCGGCTACGGCGTCTTCGATCCGAGCCATGACGGCGTCGAACTGCTGCTGCATCCCGAGGACACGCGGACCGGCCTGCATTACTCGCTGATTGCGATGACCCAGCCCATGATCGGTGGCCTGTTTACGCCCGATCAGCGCCACGCCCACATGAAGATCATTCGCGAGAACCTGCTGTTCCCGGATGGCGTGCGGCTGATGGAAAAGCCGGCGACCTATTCCGGCGGCCCGGAAAAGCTCTTCCGCCGTGCCGAATCCTCGTCTTTCTTCGGTCGCGAGATCGGGCTCATGTATGTGCATGCGCATCTGCGCTACTGCGAGGCGCTGGCCCTCGACAACGACGCGGAAGCCGTATGGCAGGCCTTGGCGCTCGCCAACCCGATCGCCGTCAGCGGGCGAGTGGAGCATGCGTCGCTTCGTCAGCGCAACACCTATTTCAGCAGCAGCGATGCGGCCTTTGACGACCGTTATCATGCCTCTTCGGACTGGGGACGCGTCAAAGCCGGCGATATTGCCGTCGATGGCGGCTGGCGGATCTATTCAAGCGGCCCCGGCCTCTACACCAAGAGCCTGATCGGCAATATTTTCGGCTTCAAGCGGCAGTTCGGCCAGCGCATCCGCAAGCCGCTGTTGCCGGCCTCGATCGGCGCCTGCGAGGTCAAGCTGGACTTCAAGGCCTGAACCATTCACATGCGCAAGGGAGCCGCCGAAGCGGCTCCCTTGTCTACAGGGTCTATTGGATCGTGAGCGTCAAGCCGCTTCATCCCAGACAGGCGCCAGACCGTCGGGGCTGACTATGCGCCCGCCCGGCTGTGCAAGAGCGTGGGTTGCAGCCATCTCATCCTGCGAAAGCGCGAAGTCGAAGATGGCGGCGTTTTCCGCCGCACGGCTTTCGGATACGGTCTTGGACAGGACGATCAGCCCCTGCTGAACGATCCAGCGCAGAACGACCTGGGCGATCGACTTGCCATGCAGGTTTGCGATCTCCTTCAGCACCGCGTCCGAAAGCACCTTGCCATCGGCCATGGCGTAATAGGCAGTCACCGACATGCCGAGGCTGGCGGCGGTTTCGATGACGACCGACTGGTCGAGATAGGGATGATATTCGACCTGGTTGGTGACCAGGGGCAGATCACTGAGCCGGGCAGCCTCCCGCATCAAGGCCTGGTTGAAATTGGAAACGCCGATGTGGCGGACCTTGCCTGCCTTTGCCACCTCATTCAGAGCGCCGATCTGCTCGGCAAGCGGCACGCCGTCGTTCGGCCAATGCAGAAGCAGGAGATCGACATGGTCGGTCTTCAGCTTCCTGAGGCTTTCATCCACCGACGCGATGAAAGCGCCGTGCCGATAGTTTTCGACCCAGACCTTCGTGGTCAGGAACAGGTCGCCGCGGGCGATGCCCGAACGGATGATGCCGTCACCTACTTCGGCCTCATTGCCATAGATCTGCGCGGTATCGATATGGCGATAGCCGTTGCCGAGAACATGCGCGACCATGCGCTCCGTGTCGGGGCCTGGCATGCGGAACGTGCCGAAGCCGAGCGAGGGAATGGATGCGCCGTTAGCGCTGACGATTTGCATGAATGATCCTTTCGATTGCAAAGGTTGGTCAGGCGGCGCAGGAGACGGCCTGTGCCGCGGAAGACGAGCGGCGGTCGAGAGCGCCGCTCCAGAGGGTTAGCACCAGGGCCGCGACGACCAGGATCGCACCGACCCAGGGCGTGGCGCCAAGGCCAAGAGAGGATTCGACCACCAACCCACCGATCCAGGCGCCTGCGGCGATGCCGAGATTGAAGGCGGCGATGTTCAGTGCCGAGGCGACATCGACGGCGGCGGGGCGAACCTGGCGCGCAAGCTGAACGACATAGAGCTGCAGCCCGGGTACGTTGGCAAAGGACAGGAAGCCGAGGGCGGCGAGCGTCGGGAGGGTCAGCCACGGCGAGACGGCCGTGAAGCTGAACAGTACGAGCACGAGAGCCTGGGCGGCGAACAGCCACGTCAGCGCACGAACCGGATTGCCGTTGGCGAGACGTCCGCCGACGATATTGCCGATGGCAATGGCGATACCGTAGAGCACCAGGATCAGGCTGACGGCGGAGGCGGCAAAGCCGGTCACTTCCTGCAGGATCGACGCCAGGAAAGTGAAGGCGACGAAGGTTCCGCCATAGCCGAGCGCCGTCATGGCAAAGACAATAAGCAAGCGCCCGCTCGCAAGCACGCGGGTCTGCTCACCGATGCTCGCCGGCGGAGCCTTCTTCAGGTTGGAGGGCAGAAGCAGGGCAATTCCGGCAAAGGCAATGATGCCGAGTCCTGCGACGGCTGCGAACGTCGCGCGCCAACCGAAGGTCTGGCCGATAAAGGTGCCGAGGGGAACGCCGGTGACGATAGCGACGGTCAGGCCCATGAACATCATGGCGATCGCGGAAGCACGGCGATTTTCCGGGACGAGATCGGCAGCGATGGTGGAGCCGACCGAGAAGAACACGCCGTGGGCAAAGGCCGAGAGCACGCGCGCGACGAGCAGCGGAGCATAACCCGGGCTGAGGGCCGCCATGCCGTTGCCGACGATGAACAGCGCCATGAGGCCGAGCAACAGCGGCTTGCGCTCGATGCGGCCCGTGAGCGCCGTCAGGATCGGCGCGCCGAAGGTGACGCCCAGCGCATAGACGCTGACGATGAGGCCGGCGAGCGGCAGGTTGATATGAAGATCGTTCGCCACGGTGGGCAGCAGACCGACGATGACGAATTCCGTTGTTCCGATCGCATAGGCCGCGATCGTCAAGGCAAACAAAGCGAGAGGCATGAGATCACCCGATCAAATGGCACCCGGCGGCGCCGGATACACCAGTTCTTGTTCGGAGCAGAATATGGCGCCGCGACATTCAATCGATAATCGGCTATATAAACGCAACACTTGTGAATTGAATTCAAAACGTGAGCTGAAACATGGACAATCGCGCCGGCGAGATGGATGTCTTCGTTCAGGTGGCCACACTGAGGAGCTTCTCGGCGGCCGGCCGCAAGCTGCGCCTTTCGCCCTCGGCCGTCAGCAAACTCGTCACCCGGCTGGAGGAGCGGCTTGGCACCCGTCTTCTGGTCCGCACCACCCGTTCGCTGCAATTGACGCCTGAAGGAGAAATCTATCTCGAAAAGGCGCGGGCGATCCTCGCCGATATTCACGAGGCGGAGCGGATCGTAGCCGCCGGGGGCGCCATGGTGCCGCGCGGCCTGCTGCGCGTCAGCGCCTCCGTCGCCTTCGGAGTCCACTCGATCGTGCCGATCATTCCTGATTTTCTGGAGCGCTATCCCGAGATCCAACTCGACATATCCCTCACCGACAGCGTCATCGATATCGTCGGCGAGCGCGCGGATGTCGCCATCCGCGCCGGCGCCTTGCGGGACAGTTCGCTCAAGGCCCGCAAGCTGATGGAAAGCCGCCGCGTCATCGTCGCGTCCCCTTCCTATGCTGAACGAAACGGCTTGCCGGCAACGCCGGACGAACTGGACCAGCACAATTGCCTGACCTTCAACTTCCGCCCGACCGCGGAGGGCTGGCCCTTTCGCGATCCACAGAGCGGCGCCCATTTCATGAGAACCGTGCAAGGGAACTTCCAGGCCAATAACGGGCCGACGGTTCGCAGCCTCTGTGTCGCGGGCGTGGGCCTTGCCCGTATCGGTCAATTCCACGTCCAGCCGGATATCGACGCCGGCAGGCTCGTGACGGTTCTCGAAGACTTCAACCCGGAAGATATCGAGCACGTTCACGCCGTTTACGCCGGCCATGAGCATCTGGCCGCCCGCATCCGCGCCTTTATCGACTTTCTGGTTAACCGAATCGGATAGAAGTGGCCGGAAATTCAAAGGCCGGAGGCGGATTTGGAAACAGCGCTCTATCTCCCGATCAAGTCATTTCTCGAAGCCGCCGGCTATACCGTGAAGGGCGAGATCGGCGGCTGCGACCTCGTGGGATTGAATGCTGGCGAGCCACCCGTCGTCGTCATTTGCGAGCTGAAGATGAGCTTCAATCTCGAGCTGATCCTGCAGGCCGTGGATCGTGCCGCAGCCAGCGACGAGGTCTGGATTGCCGCTCGCGTCTCGGCAAAAGGCAAGGGACGCGAGGGCGATCGCCGTTTCCGCGACCTCTGCCGCCGGCTGGGCTTCGGCATGCTGGGCGTATCGGACAATGACCTCGTCGACGTCATCGTCAGCCCCGTCTCGCCGATGCCGCGCAAAAATGCACGGCGCCGATCACGCCTTGTTGAAGAACATCGCCGGCGCAAGGGCGACCCGGCGCTGGGCGGCAGTACCCGCAAGCCGATCATGACCGCGTACCGGCAACAGGCGCTTGCATGCGCGGCGGCGATCGAGAATGGTATCCAGCGCCCCAAGGACATGCGGGCCGCAGCGCCGAAGGCCCCGCAAATTCTGAGAGATAACGTCTATGGCTGGTTTGAGCGCATCGACCGCGGCATCTATGCGCTGACGGAGCTCGGCACGGAGGCTCTCAAGAGATGGCCGGCACTGCAAAGCTAAATATGGAAAAATTCCGGCCGATCAACATTAAATTCATGTAATATCTTAATTTTTTGCAATAAAAACATGATCAATATTTAATTTGTAAAAGTCAATTGGCGGATCATATTAACAAACAGCGCCAGTTCGATTTTATACTTTCCTTCCTCCAGTAATGACGGAAAGAAAGGCTCCCGCAACGAATTGACGCGACCCCATTCGACGCCTGTCCCTGAGATGGACAAGACGCCAATTCGCCAACGATCTCGCAAGGGACTTTTGCCATGTCATCTCTTCTCCGCAAACACCGCACTGCCGCCATCGTCGGGGCAGCCATCATTGTCGGCGCGGGCGCATTGCCCTTTGCCTTCAGCACGTCCGCCACCGTCGCCGCTGCCGCCGAACCGGCCGGCATCATAGCGCCCGGCGGCTCCTTCGCCCCCATCGTCGATGCCGACAAACCGGCTGTCGTCACCGTTACCACGACCATGAAGGCAACCGATACGAGCGACGACGGCAGCAATTCGCCGATGGACGAGCAGTTCCGCCAATTCTTCGAAAATCAGGGCATCCCCTTCCCGAAACAGGCGCCGCATCAGCAGCAGAACCAGCGCGCCATGGCGCTCGGCTCCGGCTTCATCATCAGCCCGGATGGCGTGATCGTCACCAACAACCATGTCATCCAGAATGCGGTCGACATCAAGGTAACGCTTGATGACGGCACCGAAGTCCCCGCCAAGCTGCTCGGCGCCGACGCAAAATCCGACCTCGCCGTTCTGAAGATCCAGGCACCAAAGGCGCTTCCGACCATCGCCTGGGGCGACTCCGACAAGCTGAAGCTCGGCGACCAGATCCTGGCGATCGGCAACCCCTTCGGCATCGGCACGACAGTCACCGCCGGCATTGTCTCGGCTCGCGGCCGCGACCTGCATAGTGGCCCCTATGACGACTTCATCCAGATCGACGCCCCGATCAATCACGGCAACTCCGGCGGACCGCTCGTCGATCGTGAAGGCAATGTCGTCGGCATCAACACCGCCATCTATTCGCCGAACGGCGGCAGCGTCGGCGTCGGCTTTGCCATTCCTTCCGACGAGGCCAAGTCCATCGTCGCCAAGCTGGAAAAGAACGGCTCCATCGATCACGGCTATCTCGGCGTCGCGATCCAGCCCGTAACCTCCGATGTCGCCAACGCCGTGGGCCTGTCGCAGGCCGAAGGCGCACTGGTTGCCAGCGTCAACGACGATACGCCGGCCGCCCGGGCCGGTATCAAGAGCGGCGATATCGTGACCGCCGTCGGCAACGAGACGGTCAAGACGCCGAAGGATCTGTCGCGGCTGGTCGCCGATCTCTCTCCCGGCGACAAGCGCTCGGTCACGCTGTGGCGGAACGGCAAGAACGTGGACGTCAGCGTCACCATCGGCGGCAATGACGACAGCAAGCAGGCCGCAAACGACAGCGGCGACGGCAAGGTCCAGCCGTCCAACCAGCCGAGCATCGGCGTCGGTCTCGCCAACCTCACGCCCGATGTCCGCCAACAGCTGAACCTGCCGCACGGCGTCGAGGGTGCCGTCGTTGCCAGCGTCAATCCGGACAAGCCGGCGGCCGCTGCCGGCATCCAGACCGGCGACATCATCGTCTCGGTCAACGATCAGCCGGTACGCAATGCCCATGAGGTCCAGGCGGCCGTCGCCCAGGCCGGCAAGGATGGCCGCAAGTCCGTGCTGCTGCTGATCGAGCGAGATGGCAACAAGACCTTCGTTGCCGTCCCCTTCTCGGCCGCCTAAGAGCCTGAAATGCCCTGCAATCGGCCCGCTTCCTCCGAGGGAGCGGGCCGATTGTCGTTGTATCACCAGCAGGCCCTGCCGCTCGGGCCAACCGCCTTGCCCAGCTCTGCCGGCTCAAACAGGCACGCTCGACCGCCTTCCTCGACAGGGCGATCCGAGGTCACGCATTTCCACAGAAGAGGCAGTTCGCCTTTGACACATGTCGCTTTTTGTCCAAACTCTGCCTTGGTGATGGTACAAATAGCGCCGGAACCGATTGAAACAGGCCGGCGGCACGTTTAAACCCGCCGGCAAGATCAGCGGCAAAAGGCCCTGGAAGCAGGAATAGGCGGCGGCAGGAGTTGGAGTGACTGATCCATACGATATACTCGGCGTTGCGCGCGATGCGAACGAAGAGCAGGTCAAGGCGGCTTATCGCAAGCGCGCGAAAGCAGCCCATCCGGATTCCGGCGGCGATACGGATGCTTTCGCCCGTTTGCAGAAAGCCTACGAGTTGCTTCTCGATCCCGTGCGCCGCAAGGTGTTCGACGATACCGGCTATGACGTCGAATTGACCGATGCCGTTGATCTTCAGGCTCTGGTCGCCATCGAAAAGCTCATTACCGAGATGGTGCTGGACGAGCGCGAGCCCGGAACCTTCGATCCCGTCGCCAAGATGCGCGCGAGCCTTCTCGAAGACATTCGCAAGGCGAATTTCAGCAAGAGCGAACTCGAACGGCATTCCAATCGCATCGGCCTTCACCTCGAGCGACTTGGCAAGCGGCCCGGCAAGGATGTGGTCGGCCACATGCTGCGCGCCCGTATCAAGGCGATCGCTACCGCCATCAGCGAAACGGAAGCAAAGATCGGCGCGAGCGAACGTGCCTGCGACATGCTTGAAGGCTATCTCTATGAACTGAACGAGCTGCAGGATGAGGCGAATGCAGCTGCCGAAATCGAATGGGATGAGCCGCGGATTCGTTCCGCCGCGCAATAGTGACGGCATTTCCGGCCGCATTAAGGACACGGATTTCGCGTCTGCCTTGATCGCGCAATCATTTTCAGCAACGCAATGTTGCAATGCAACAATCCTCCCTAGACAAATCGAAGAGCTGGCCTAGATCAAGCATCCGACAAGCCGTCACGCCCGTCGGGCGAATTGCGGCGCGAGCGGATGCCGGAACTCGGCATACGACGACAATCTGGATGGCGAGGTGTGCGTTTGCTGGTTTCCGAAGCCGATGAAATCGTCTTTGAACATCTGAGCGAAAACCGGTCGCGGGCTGCGCTGAGAGGCGCCTTCTGGTCGGCGCTTGACACGCTGATCCCCACGGCGCTCAACAGCCTGGTCTTCGTCGTCACCTCCCGCTTTCTCCTGCCGCAGGATTTTGGCCTTGTCGCACTCGCCTTCGCCATCGTCAGTTTCGCCGCCGGTTTTGGGCCGACGGCCTTCGGCGAGGCCTTGATCCAGCAGAAATCGATCCGGCGCAGCCATCTCGATACCGTCTTCTGGCTGTCCTTCTTCTCGGCGGCAATTCTCTATGCCGCGCTGTTTGTCCTTTCGCCGACGCTTGCCCATTGGGTGGGCCATGACGAGATCGTCAGCCTGTTGATGATTATCGGGCTGAAAATCTTCTTCGACATGATGATTATCGTCCCCAATGCCCTGATCGGCCGGACGATGTCCTTTCATCTTGCAGCCGTACGCACCGCGATCGCCACCTTCGTCTCGGCGACCATCTGCCTTTCGCTGATTTTCGCCGGCTTCGGACTCTGGGCGCTTGCGATTGCCCAGATCGCCGCGCCAGCCGCGGCCTGCATCGCAGCCTTCTGGGGCGCACGGTGGCTGCCGGGTTTCAGGATCAAGCTCTCCAGCCTGCGGGAGCTTCTGCACTACGGCATCTTCGCCTCGGGCAACCGCTTCCTGCAGACGATGAATCTCGACCAGCTGATTATCGGCACCCTGGTCAGCCCTGCCGCTCTCGGCATCTACAATTTCGCCCGCCGGCTCTATGAGATGCTCAACAACGTGGTGGCTGGCGGCCTGACGTCGGTCAGCCATGTGCTGCTCTCCTCCCTGCAGCACGACCAGAACAAGGTGCGCGAAGCCTTCCTCATGGCGACCTTCGGCTGCTCTCTCGTGTCCTTCCCGGCCTTCATGGGGCTTGCAGCCGTCGCCGACGACGCCATTCCCCTGATCTTCGGACCCCATTGGACGGCAGCCATCTGGCCCGTTCGTTTCTTCTGCGTGATCGGCCTGATGGCCGGCATCGGTGTCATCCAAGCATCGCTGATTACCAGCCAGGGCAAGTCCGACTGGTGGTTCTACTATCAGCTGGTACGCAACATCGTCGCCATCCTCACCGTTCTCCTTCTTCACGAGTACGGCGTCGCAACCGTCGTCTTTGGGCTGATGCTGGGCGTGATCCTGCTATGGCCGGTAACGCTTTGGATGGTCTCGAAACTGATCGGGCTCAGCATCGCGGAATATTTCGGCCAGTTCCTGAGGCCGATCGCCGCTTACCTCGGCATGCTCGTCGCAGTGCTGGCAACATCCTCCGCCCTTGGCGACTGGTCCCTCGCCACGCGCCTGGTCTGCGAAATTCTGGTCGGCGGCCTCACCTATTCGGGCCTTATCCTGCTTCTATGCAGGGAAAGGATCCTCTTCCTCGTGCGGACGACGCTGCAAGGTCGCCGCGCAAAGGCACAGTAGCGGCCGTCGCGACCATGGGATCTGGAGAGAGCAAATCCCCCATTGCCTCCCTGATCCCAGCGACAGCAACACCAAATGTCAGAAAGGCGCATCATGACACTGGTTACGTTTATCATTCCCGTTCGCCATCAGGCCAACTCCAATGACTGGCCCTCGCTGAAAAGGCGCCTGGCTCAGACCATCGCTTCGATTTCCGGGCAGTCGAACGGCAATTGGCGCGGCGTGATCGTTGCCAACGAGGGGGCCGACCTGCCCGAGCTGCCGCCGAATTTCTCGGCCGAGCGCGTGACGTTCCCGCCGAACCAGCTTCACGACATCGATGGCGCCGACCGAGAGAAGGTCTACGACGCATTCCGCCTGGACAAGGGCCGGCGCGTTCTGAGCGGCATGCTTTCCGCGCGCGACACGCGCTTCTTCATGATCGTCGACGACGATGATTTCGTCAGCGCCAATATCGTCGATTTCGCCGCCCGAAACAGCGATGCCAACGGCTGGAAGATCGACCGGGGTTATCTTTGGAACGAAGGCGGCCGGCTGCTGCTGCATCACAACGACTTTGCCAACTACTGCGGCACGTCGCTGATCATCCGGTCCGATCTCTACCGGCTGCCGGCGACCTTCGAACAGGCGGACGTCGACTACATCAAGTCCATGCTCGGCAGCCATGTGCGCATCGGCAAGCTGCTTTCCGAGGCAGGCTCCCCGCTCGGATCGCTTCCCTTCCGCGGCGCGATCTATCGGGTCGGGCATAGCGGCGCCCACAGCAAGTCGTCCAACCTGCTTCGGACCCATTTCCTGAACCGATCGGTGCTGACGCATCCCCGCCAGCTGCTGGGCAACCTTTCGCGGGTACGGCCGCTCGATCGTAATCTGAAAAGCGAGTTCTTCGGAATGCGCGCCGCCGGATAGCTCACGCACACACCCTTTCGCTCAAAGAGGTTTCGATCGATGCCGGCCGATACAACGAGACATAGATATGCCGCCCTCGACGCAATGCGCGGGCTCGCCGCATTCGCCGTCGTCGTCTATCACCTCGACAGGCCGTATGCGCCATCGGCCTACATCGCCGTCGATTTCTTCTTCGTGCTCAGTGGGTTCGTCATCGGCCGGGCCTATGGGGAAAAACTCGCGGGCGGCATGACCGTTCTGGCCTTCATGAAGGCACGCTATGCACGCCTCTATCCGCTCTTCCTCATCGGCAGCGTCTACGGCCTTGTGCAATTGCTGCTGCATTGGAAGGCATCAGGCGTCGGACGGGCCGACCTTGGGGCAAGCATATTATCGACGGCTTTCATGCTGCCCTCGCCGAGTTTTCTCACCCGGTCGGCGGGAGACATCCTGGCGCTCTATCCCTTGAACGGCCCCGCCTGGTCGCTGTTTTGGGAACTGCTCGCCAACCTGGTGTTCGCGCTCGGGCTGTTTCGGCTGAAAACGCGAAGCCTCATTCTTGTCGCCGCGGCGTCTCTCGCGCTTCTCATCGCCTCGGTCTTCTATCACAAATCGCTCGATCTCGGCTGGGAATGGCGTTCGGGGGATGGCGGGTTTGCCCGCGTCTTCTTCTCCTTCACGCTCGGAATGATCCTCTATCGGCTGCGAAGCAATACAGTGTTCGGCCGGACCATGAATAGCTATGCGGCCCTCCTGCCGATCGCGGCAATCTGCGTCCTGCTGCTGCTTCCGACCTATTCGCTGAAATATGCGCTGATCTTCTGCATCCTGATTTCGCCGCTGATCGTGCTGGCCGGCACGATGCTCGAATTGCCGGCCAGGCTGCAGCGGCTCGGCATATTTCTTGGCTATCTCTCCTATCCGATCTATATGTGCCATCGCGGCTTTACCGAGATCTACGCGCAGCTGATGCACAATATCCAGCTGCCGCAGCCGATCTATATCGCAATCTATCTTGCTGTGGTTTCCGTCATCGCGCTCATCTCGGCAAAACTGGCTGCGGTGCTGGTTCGATTTGCCGGCTTATGGAGAAACTCGACCAACAGCGTGGAGGCACGCCAGGGCGGCTAGCCCTCACAGATCACGTATGCACGGCAGCCAAGGCGATGGCATCCGCGACTTCCTCAAGCCGTTCGGAAAGCGTCGCCGTCACGACGCGCAGGTGGCTACTGGGCAGAATGGAAAATTTAGCCCCGGGACTGACCGCTATGCCGCGCGCTGCAAGCGTCACCATCGCGAACGGTTCGGACGAAATCGGTATCCACGCGCATAAGCCGCCGCCATGCTGCGCGGGGACTCCGCGCTCTGCGAGCGCGTCGATCAGGCCGGCGCGGCGCTCCCGATAGATGCTGCGAGCGTGATCCAGGCAGGCCTCCGTCGTGGGATCCCGCAGCAGCCAGGCGACCGCGGACTGCAGAATACGACTGGTCCAGCCGGAGCTGAAACTGCGGTAGGACTGGATTTGATCAACTATGGCGCGGGAGCTCGACAACACCGCCAGACGCAGATCCGGCCCATGCGTCTTCGAATAGGAGAGAATATGGATGACTCGATCGGGGTAGATCCGGCCCAGCGAATGCCGCGGCGCCGTCGAGATAGCGCCAACACCGTCATCCTCCACGATCAGCGTATCCCTGTCCCGCAGGATTTCCGCGATGCGCGCCATGCGGGCCGCACTCACGCTCTGACCGGTGACGGAATGCAAACGCGGCTGGAAAATAAAGGCGACCGGGCGGTATCTCAGTGCCTCTTCCAGCGAAGACGGCAGCGGCCCTTCCTCATCGCATTTGACCGGAATGATGCGAGTGCCGCGATCCTCGAGGATATCCAGAAGCCGCATGCCGGTCGGATCCTCGATCGCGACGGCGGCGCCGGGCATGACGAGGGCGTTGACCAGGGTATAGACGGCATTGTAGCCGCCATTGGTCGCGAGGAACGCCTCCGGCTCGTAGGGCCAGGTCTTCCTGACCGCCGTCTCCAGCTCCGGCAGGATACGGCTGCGCTCATAGCTGTTCAGGTTCTCCGCCGATGCGCCATGCGCCATCGCCGTCTCCAACTTCGGAAGCAGCCGAACATCCGGGCCGGCTGACGTCAGATCAAGGACATGATCGCCATAGTGGCCGGCGCTTGCAAGCCGCGCCGGCTGGCTGATGAAGCGATCGCCGCTGACCCAGGTGCCGTTGCGACCCCGGCCGCTGATGATCTTCTGGCGCCTGAGTTCGCTCCAGGCTTCCGAGAGGGTTGCAGGGCTGATACCGAGCGCAAAAGCGAGATCGCGGATGGGCGGCAATTTGGTGCCGACCGGCAGGGCGCCGGCCCGAATGAGCGCGCTCGTCTCCAATGCGATGCCTCGGATCGACCGATCGTTCAATTTTTCGGCAAACCAGTTCGCGTCTCCAGTTTCGCTCATTTATGCGCCATTTTTAATGTTCAATAACGTAATAACATTTGATCGAGCCATTTTGAACATTTAATCATTTGAAAAACAAGTTATCCCGCGAGTGAATTTCATGCCCCTAACTCTTCGCCTTGCCCTTCGCGATTGGGACTACATCACGCCATTGGTCCTGGGCGATGTCTCCTCCCCGAAACTCGACATCAGGGTGGACCGGGTCGGCACGCTGATTTCCCATGTCGGCAAGAGCGACGCCTACGACGCCGCCGAAACCTCGTTCAGCCGCTATACGCAGATGCGCATCGATGGCGATGAAAGCGTGGTCGGCATCCCGAACTTCATCATGCGCGGCTTTCGCCATCGATGCGTCGTCACCGCCAAGGACAGCCCGATCACGAGCTTTGCGCAGCTGGCCGGCAAGCGCATCGGCGTTACCGGCTGGCGCGATTCCGGCAATACCTGGACACGCGCGGCCCTCCGGCGCGAAGGCGTCGGCGTCGAGGACGCCATGTGGTATGCCGGTCGCCTCACCGAAGCGCATCCGATCGCCGACCGCCTCGACGGGTTCGGTCGGCCCGGCCGCATCGAGGCTGCACCGGGCGAAAGGCCGATGGTGAATCTTCTGAAGGAAGGCCAGCTCGACGCGATCTTTACGCCCTTCATGCCGGACGGCTATTTCGCCGGCAATTCCGGCTTCCGCCAGCTGCTGCCGGATTTCCGCGCCGCCGAGCATCGCTACTTTGCCGATGTGGGCTATGTACCGGGTATGCATCTCATCGGCTTCAAGGCGGAATTCGTCGCCGAGCATCCCTGGGTCATGGCGGAGCTGAATGCCTTGCTCGATGAATCGCAGCGCCTCTGGCTGAACAAGCGGCGCAAATATGCCGACACGACGCCCTTCATGCTCGACGAGCTGCTGAAATCGGCCGCCGAGCTGCCCGAGGGCTGGGATGCGAGCGGCTTTGCCGCCAATCGCAAGATGATCGCCGATTTCGCCGGGGAACTGCATGTGCAGGGCATTTTGCCGCGCTTGATGACGCCGGAAGAACTCTTTCCCTTCGACGTCGACGGCAGCCGGACGAACACACTCTGAGCATCAACCGAAATTCAAGGACGCAAAGCAAAAGGGGAATGAGCATGTCATTGAAAAAACTAACTTATATCGTTGCTGCAAGCCTGATGATTTCAGGCTCGGCCTTTGCTGAGGACGCCGGCCTGCCGAAACTTTCGGTCAATGAGCAGCTGCGCGCCAAGTTGCCGGAAAGCATCCGTACGTCAGGCAAGATGGTGTCCGTCAACAGCGGCTCCTTTCCGCCCTATGAGATCGTCAACGGCGCCTCCGACGTCACCGGGGCAAGCGCGGAATTGACCAAGGCAATCGGGCAGATCCTCGGCGTCGAGATCACCCATGCGACAGTCGGTGGATTGCCGGCGCTGCTCAGCGGCATCAATTCGGGCCGCTTCCAATACGCCGAGGGTCCGGTTGGCGACTTCGCATCGCGCGAGGATGCCAATGACTTCGTCGACTATGTGCAGGAATTCGTCGTCTTCGCTGTCGAAAAGGGCAATCCGAAGGGCATTACCACGCTTGATAGCGCATGCGGTCACCGCATCGCCGTCATGGCGGGCGGATCAGCCGAAAAAGTCATCAAGGCCCAGGCGGAAAAATGCACGAAGGACGGCAAGCCGGCACTGCAGGTCCAGTCCTTCACCGACCAGCCGACATCGATCCTCTCCGTCCGCTCCAAGCGTTCGGACGCGTTCTTCTCGTCACAGGCGCCGCTGACCTATTTCGTATCCCAGGCGAACGGCCAGCTGGAACTTGCAGGCGTCGGTCAGAAGAACGGCTTCGATGATCTGTTCCAGGGCGCCGTATTGCCGAAGAATTCGCCGCTCAGCCCCATCTTGCGTGACGCCATCAAGGAACTGGTCGATAACGGCACCTATGCCGCCATCATGAAGAAATGGGGGCTTGAGAACAACATGATCAAGGAGCCGGGCATCAACCTGGCTACGCAGGCGAACAAATGACGGACGCGAACAAGGAGAATGCACCGCCGCCAGGCGGCGGTGCAAACGCCGCACAGCGCGATGTGGCGAATGCCCATACGCCATTCCCGGCAGGCCGTGTCGCGGCCTGGGCCGTAACGCTGTTGATCGCAGCCTATTTCGCCTGGTCGGTCGCTCACAATGAGAACTTCGGCTGGCATGTCGTCGCCCAGTATTTCTTCGATCCCGTCGTTATCGACGGCCTCTATGTCTCGCTTGGCCTGACGGTCGTCGCCATGGCCTTCGGCATCGTGCTCGGCCTGCTTTTGGCGGTCGCCCGTCTGTCGAAGGATACGCTGGCAAGCACCCTTGCCTCGCTCTACATCTGGTTCTTCCGTGGCACGCCGCTGCTCGTGCAGCTGATCTTCTGGTACAATCTCTCGACGCTCTTCCCGACGCTGTCGATCGGTATTCCCTTCGGGCCGACCTTCGTCAGCTGGGACACGAATTCGGTCATCAGCCCGATGACGGCTGCGATCGCGGGCCTGGCGCTCAACGAAGCCGCCTACATGGCCGAGATCATTCGCGGCGGCCTGCTCTCGGTCGACAAGGGTCAGTTCGAAACGGCGGAAGCCTTCGGCATGACGCGCATTCGCGCGCTGCGCCGCATCATCATTCCGCAGGCCATGCGCTCCATCGTGCCGCCGACGGGCAACCAGCTCATCAGCATGATCAAGGCGACCTCGCTCGTCAGCGTCATCGCCATGGCCGACCTGCTCTACTCCGTGCAGTCGATCTACAACCGCACCTTCGAAGTCATCCCGATGCTGCTCGTGGCCGTCATCTGGTATTTGCTGATTACGTCGGTGCTGAATATCGGCCAGAGCTACATCGAGCGCCACTATAGCCGCGCCGACCGCCGTTCCGGCACGACGAAGGCCGCAAAGGACACTACGCCGGCGCTCGTGCCGGCACAGGAGGCGGGCCAATGAACGCCCCACTGAAAACCAACGCCAACATGCCGCCATTGGTGCATGCGCGCAATGTCCACAAATCCTTCGAAAATCTCGAAGTGCTGAAGGGCATCGACCTCGATGTGGCGCCGGGCGAAGTCGTCGTCATCCTCGGGCCATCCGGTTCCGGCAAATCGACCTTCCTGCGCTGCATCAATCATCTGGAATCGATCAACCGCGGATCGATCGAGGTGGATGGAGAGCAGATCGGCTACCGGCTGAACAAGGGCCGACTGGTGAAACTGTCCAATCATGCGATCGCGCTGCAGCGGCGCAAGATCGGCATGGTCTTCCAGCAGTTCAATCTCTATCCGCATATGACGGCGCTGCAGAACGTCATCGAGGCGCCGATCGGCATCCATGGCGAAAGCAGGAGGCAGGCGACGGAAAATGCGCGTGCACTGCTCGACCGCGTCGGGCTTTCGGCCAAGGCCGACAACTATCCGCGGCAGCTCTCCGGCGGCCAACAGCAGCGTGTGGCGATTGCCAGAGCACTGGCGATCAAGCCGAAGCTGATGCTGTTCGACGAGCCGACCTCGGCGCTCGACCCCGAGCTGGTCGGCGAAGTGCTCGCCACCATGCGCGACCTCGCCAGCCAGGGCCTGACGATGATCGTCGTCACCCACGAGATCGGCTTTGCCCGCGAGGCGGCCGACCGTGTCGTCTTCATGGACGGCGGCAAGATCGTCGAGCAGGGCAAGCCGGAGGATGTGATCGGCAATCCGCAGCACCCCCGCACCAGAAGCTTCCTGTCGCGCTTCATCTAGCGCGGCAGCCCCATCATCAGTGAGGCCTGCACGCTTTATGGCGGATGGCGGCTCAAGCGAACCATTGGAACAGTCATGACCCTCGACAACGATTTCGCCCGCCTGTCGGACTTCGAGCCGATGAAGGCGGAACTGACCGGCATCCGCCAGCACCTGCACGCCAATCCCGAACTTTCCTTCGAGGAGGCGGAAACCGCGCGTTTCGTCGCCGAGAAGCTGGAAGCCTGGGGCTATGAAGTTACCCGCAATGTCGGCGGCCACGGCGTCGTCGCCCGGCTGACGGTCGGGGCCGGCAAGAAGAGCATCGCGATCCGCGCCGACATGGACGCCCTGCCGATCGTCGAGCAGACCGGCCGTCCCTATGCCAGCAAGGTGCCCGGCAAGATGCATGCCTGCGGTCACGACGGCCACACGACCATGTTGCTCGGGGCCGCCGAATATCTTGCCCGCACGCGCCGCTTCAACGGCACAGTGAACCTGATCTTCCAGCCGGCCGAAGAGGCGGGCGTCGTCAGCGGTGCGCAGGCGATGATCAAGGATGGCCTATTCGAGCGCTTCCCCTTCGACGCGATTTTCGGGCTGCACAACCATCCAGGCGCGCCGGAAGGCACCTGGCTGGTGCGCTCAGGGCCGCTGATGGCGGCGGCCGATACCGTTGAAATCACCATAACCGGCAAGGGCGGACATGCCTCGCGGCCACATCTGACCATCGATCCCATCGTCGTCGCCTGCAATCTCGTGGTCAGCCTGCAGACGGTGGTTGCCCGCAGTATCGACCCCACGCAAACGGCCGTCGTGACGGTCGGCACCATCCACGCCGGCGAAGCATCGAACGTGATCCCCGAGAGCGCGAAGATGGCCCTGAGCGTGCGCTCCTTCGATCCGAAGATACGGGAATTCCTCGAGGCAAGAATCCGCAAGCTGGCGCAATCCGTCGCGGAAGGCTATGGCGCCAGTGTCGAGATCGACTACATCCACGGCTATCCGGTCGTCGTCAATTCGGACAAGGAAACCGAATTCGCACGCATGGTGGCAGAAGAACTCGTTGGCGCCGACAAGGTCGGCATATGCAATCTCATTCCAGGCAGCGAGGACTTCTCCTATTTTCTGGAACACAAGCCCGGCAGCTTCCTGCGCCTCGGTAACGGCGTCGATTCTGCGGTCCTGCACAGCGCCAGATATGATTTCGCCGACGAAAGCCTGACCGTCGGTGCCGCCATGTGGGCGCGGCTGACCGAGCGCTATCTCGACGCCTGATGAATGTCGGAGCCAATAGAGCCTTTCCGCTTTTCTTCGAATCGCGAAAACGCTCTTTCCTTTTATTCTTATGCAATTCCGGACGGAAAACCGCCATCCACATTTCCTGGAATTGCTCTGGCTGAGCTTATGCACGGCCAGCCCGCACGACAAGCGACAGCCCCTGGCTGAAGGCAGGGGCTGATCCGTTCTTCGGTGCTGACGGAAACGGGAGGAATGCCGGTGATCATCATTGCCCAGGCGTGACAGCCTCAGAGGGCGGTGCGATCCGGTTTGCCAAAGTGATTACTTTTCGAGCGGGCCAAGGCTGTCGGATGCTGCGGGCCTATCATTTGCAGGAGTATCTGTCCGCAACCCGATCTTCGGCTCGGAGCCCTGATCCTGCATCACGCGCCATTCATTTTCCAGGCGATCAATCACATACGTAGGAATTTCATCTCTTACGTTTTCAAACTCTCGCATCACGACCTCCATTGTCATGCATCAATGGCATGACATGGAAGAGTTTCTTTGTAAATCAAGGCGTTAAACTATTTAAACGATTAAAATAGTTTCAATCGTTTGAATTATTCGCGCCTGTGGAAAAATTTCGGACAGCGTTAATATGAACGGCCGGTGACAATCAGCCCAAGGCAGGATCATCGCCCGCGCCAAACGAAACACTGCTGCCAGTGCGACCGCTTATGGGCCGCAGCAGCCGGGCATTGAACTCCAGATCTTGCGTGCGCCAGATCGAATCATGCTGTTCGCGCATCGCGTCGGCGGCCTCCCGCACAACTTCGGAAATCTGCTGCAGCTGTTTGGCCAGCGGGCTCGTCTTGCGCCAGATCATGCCAATCGTCCGCGAAGGCTGCGGGCTTTGGAAGCGTACCGTCGACACCGAGGCGGAACGGGTTTCCACCGCCACAGCCATCTCCGGTATCAAGGTGACACCAATGCCGGCGCTGACCATCTGTACCAGCGTCGACAGCGAGCTGCCGTCCATCAGCTCGCGCGGAAGCGCCGACTGTATATTGCAGAAAGAAAGCGCCTGATCGCGGAAGCAATGCCCCTCCTCCAACAGCAGCAATCGCATTTCGCGAAGCGCCTCCCGGTTGGGGACCGGCTTGCCTTCATCCTCGCTCGGCCTTACCAGCACGAAGTTTTCGGCAAACAACGGCACTTCCGTCAAGGACGATTCCGAGATGGGCAGGGCGACGATAGCCGTATCCAGGCGCCCTTCCTCCAGTTCTTCGACCAGTTTCGACGTCAAGGTTTCGCGCACATGGATATCCAGCCCGTCATATATGCGGGTCAGATTGCCGATGATGCCCGGCAGCAGGTAGGGCGCGACCGTGGGAATGACACCGATCCGCAACCGGCCAACAGGTTGATTGTGGGATGCGCGTGCGAGGTCGCCGAGCTCGTCAACAGAGCGGAGGATATCGCGGACGCGGATCGCGAACGCCTCTCCGAAATTCGTCAGGCGGACCTGGCGTGCGCTTCTTTCGAAGAGCTCCGTGCCCAGCTGCTCCTCCAGTTCCTTGATTTGCATCGATAGCGCCGGCTGCGAGATAGCGCATACATCGGCGGCACGACCGAAGTGGCCGTGCCGCGCCAATGCTTCGAAATAGCGCAACTGTTTGAGGGTAAGGTTCGTCATAAGTTTATCTTATCGCATCAATCAGGAAATCCAACTTAAATTAATGGATGGCCTTGGCTATAGTGCCGCAGCAGAAATGAGATGCGGCCGCCTGTCACATGCAGCTCCCATCGGGAGTATCGACAGCGCTCAATTCATCCATGCGCGGATCTGCTGGGCAACGAGGCAAAAGCATGCCTTTTCCCGCCGATCCGTTTCGCGCGAGGCCAGAACAACGAGAGATTTCATGCGTCTGACATGCTGCCGTCACGCTCGTCATAGAAACGGACCCGTTCCCGTGGGGCTTGCAAAGCCCCTCCTCCAGCCGTCACAGTTCAAATCATCGTAAGGGAGACAATTATTATGGATACAAAAGTCGAAAATGCCGGCAAGTGTCCGTTTCCGCATGGAAACACAAGCGTTTCGGCCCGTTCGAACCGCGACTGGTGGCCGAACCAGCTGAACCTCAAGATCCTTCATCAGAATTCTGCACTGTCCAGCCCGATGGGCAAGGCATTCAACTATGCCGAAGAATTCAAGAAGCTCGATCTCGATGCCTTGAAGAAGGACCTCTTCGCCCTCATGACGGATTCGCAGGATTGGTGGCCGGCCGACTTCGGTCACTACGGCCCGCTCTTCATCCGCATGGCCTGGCACAGCGCCGGCACCTACCGCACGGGCGACGGCCGCGGCGGCGCCTCTTCCGGCACGCAGCGTTTCGCGCCGCTCAACAGCTGGCCGGATAACGTCAACCTCGACAAGGCACGCCGCCTGCTCTGGCCGGTCAAGCAGAAATACGGCAACAGCATCTCCTGGGCCGATCTGTTGATCCTCACCGGCAACTGCGCGCTGGAATCCATGGGCTTCAAGACCTTCGGCTTCGGCGGCGGCCGTGAAGACGTGTTCGAGCCGGAAGAAGACATCTACTGGGGCGCGGAAAACACCTGGCTCGGCGACAAGCGCTACAGCGGCGACCGCGATCTGGAAAACCCGCTCGCAGCCGTGCAGATGGGCCTCATCTACGTCAACCCGGAAGGTCCGAACGGCAATCCGGACCCGCTCGCCGCAGCGCGCGATATTCGCGAAACCTTCGCCCGCATGGCGATGAACGATGAGGAAACCGTCGCCCTTATCGCCGGTGGCCACACGTTCGGAAAGACGCACGGCGCAGGTGACGCAGCCAATGTCGGCCCTGAACCGGAAGCAGCCGGCATCGAAGAGCAGGGCCTCGGCTGGAAGAACAGCTTCCGCAGCGGCAAGGGTGGCGACACGATCGGCAGCGGTCTCGAAGTCACCTGGACCTCGACGCCGACCAAGTGGAGCAACAACTTCTTCTGGAACCTGTTCGGTTACGACTGGGAGCTGACGAAGAGCCCGGCCGGCGCCCATCAATGGATCCCGACCCATGGTGCCGGCGCAGGCTCGATACCGGATGCGCACGACAAGTCCAAGCGTCACGTTCCGTCGATGCTGACGACGGACCTTGCCCTGCGTTTCGACCCGGCCTACGAGAAGATTTCTCGCCGCTTCTTCGAAAACCCGGACGAATTTGCCGATGCCTTTGCCCGCGCATGGTTCAAGCTGACCCATCGCGACATGGGCCCGCGCGCCCGCTATCTCGGCCCGGAGGTTCCCGCGGAGGAGCTCATCTGGCAGGATCCCATCCCGGCGATCGGCCATTCACAGATCGACGCCAACGATATCGCCGCTCTCAAGGGCGAAATCGCCGCATCGGGCCTCACCATCCCGCAGCTGGTTTCGACTGCCTGGGCTTCGGCTTCCACCTTCCGCGGCTCCGACAAGCGCGGCGGCGCAAACGGTGCCCGCATCCGCCTTGCTCCCCAGAAGGACTGGGAGGCCAATCAGCCGGCACAGCTCGCTTCCGTGCTGCAGACGCTCGAGGGCATTCAGCAGAAGTTCAACGATACGCATAAGGGAGGCCAGACCGTATCGCTTGCCGATCTTATCGTGCTCGGCGGCTCTGTCGCCATCGAGCAGGCCGCCAAGAAGGCCGGCCATGATGTGATCGTGCCCTTCGCTCCCGGCCGCGCCGATGCATCGCAGGAACAGACCGATGTCGAGGCTTTTGCCGTTCTCGAGCCGATCGTGGACGGGTTCCGCAACTATCAGCGGCAAGCCTACACCGTCTCCTCCGAGGAGTTGCTGATCGACAAGGCGCAGTTGCTGACGCTGACGGCCCCGGAAATGACGGTTCTCATCGGCGGCCTGCGTGCGCTGAACGCCAATGTCGGCCAGACCCAGCACGGCGTCTTCACCAAGCGTCCGGAAGCCCTGACCAACGACTTCTTCGTCAACCTGCTCGACATCGGTACGGAGTGGAAGGCGGTTTCGGATGCCAAGGACGTGTTCGAAGGGCGCGACCGCGCAACCGGCGACGTCAAATGGACGGCGACGCGCGTCGATCTCGTCTTCGGCTCCAACTCGCAGTTGCGCGCGATCGCCGAAGTCTATGGCCAGGCCGACGCGGAACAGAAGTTCGTAAACGACTTCGTTGCAGCCTGGACCAAGGTGATGAACGCCGACCGTTACGACATCGCCTGAAATTGAATGACATCGGACGCGACCAATCCAGGTCGCGTCCGTTTTAACCGGCTTTCAACGCGGCGCCTTGCCGCTTTCCCTCATCCATCCATGCGTTCAGTCGCATGCGGGCCGGTTGCTCGATCAAATGGTAACTTAGCAACGCGAAGCCGATCCCCAGAGCCAGTGCGATGAGCCGCGGCAGCAAACCCTGCTGGGCCAGAACCTGAAAGGGCTGTTGCCACAGGTAGAGTGAAAAGGACATCCGCCCCACCCGTTGGATGACAGCGCCTTCGAACAAGGCGGCGGAAAAGCGCACAGCGCGCTCCAGCCCACAAACGGCAACTGCCAGCAGCAGGGTTTTCGCGCCGAAGAACAACCAGGCGGCGTCCGCGAATAGTCGCACGACCAAGCCCAGAGAAAAGGCCAGCGGCACCAGCCACTCCATGGACGACCGCTTGCGATGCTGGCCGACCAGCAGGAAGAATGCGGCCGAAACCAATATCGGGGCGGCGCCCACCTGCGTGGGCCAAAAGACGATGAAGGGGTTCTGCCCGTAAACGTCATACTGCAAAATGCCGTTTACCAATGCCGCGAGACCTAGCGCCAGGATGACAAGTCCGGCGAACCGCATGTCGACTCCGCGAAACGCCAGCGCAAGCAAGCCGAGCAGCAGATAGCTGTGTTCCTCCACACACAATGACCAGATATGATCGAATATCGGTATGAAGGCACGGCCCTCGATAATGACGTAGTTCAACGTGAAGGAGAGCGCGGACAGCGCCCCCAAAGGGCCCGGCGTCACCGGCGTTGGCAGAAAAATGACGGAACTGATCACGACAAAGGCGAACAGGGCCGGATAGACGCGGCTGAAACGACGGAAGAAAAATATCCCGAGAGGCATTTTCCGCACAAACAGGATCTCAGCCATAAGACGTCCGGAAAGAACGAAGAACAGATCGACGCCGGCTGATCCGAGATGCGGGAGGTATTGGTCCCCACCAAAATGGCCAATCAGCACCAACAGGACGGCGAGCCCACGCCAACCGTCGAGCGCAGGTATATGAGGCTGCTTTTCAGCTCCGATATCGATGGCCATAGGTGTACTCTCCCGAAGCCACCATCTTAAGGTGCATTCATTAATGAAGTCGATACTTCTAATGCAATCAATGAGAGAAGTCGCTGAACATGAGGGGCGCCCGCTCAGAGAAGGGTGAAGGGGCCTCATAGGACGCAGCTTGGAGAACAAGCATGTCGTGTGGATGTCCACCCGTGAAGAGCTGAGCCGCTCCCGGGCCGTCGATCAGCTAAATGTCGATCGTCTTGCAGACAATACTACGTAGCCCCCACCGTCTCCGGTGCGGCTGCACTATTGCCGGAAAAGACCCAGTTCGCGGTGGCGGCAAACGGCGTTCCTATGGGCAGTGGCGCCGTCGCCGAGCGACGCGTCAGCTGGCAGGACGCAATTGCAAGCGTGAAACACCGGCTGCGACATTCAGGCCGGTTCCAGCCTCAGCGCTCAACGGCTGCAGGGCGAAATTCTTGGAGTTGCCGCCGACGAGAGCGTTGGCTCCGAGGCCGAGGCCGACGGAAGCACCTGCGGATGCGCCGACATAGGTTCCTGCCAGAGCACCGTCACCGACGCGGGTGGGCGCGGTATTGACGACGACCCAGCTCAGATAGGTCTTGCGGGTGACCCCGATGTCGATCCCGAGCTTGCCGATCGTACCCGTATAGCGCTCGACCCTGCCGGTTCGCTGCTTGAAAGTGCAACTGACCTGCTTGTTGGAGCCGATAATCATGCCGACGCCGCCGGCAACTTCGCAGGAAAGCGTGCCAAGGCGCTGCTTCGGCTCGGACGCGACCTGCGCCGACTGCTTCTTGGGATGCTGATGAGTGCTGGCGGCGGAAGCCGCAGAACCGAAAGCCACGGCAATGGCCGCGGCCGCAATAAGGGTCTTTTTCATGACGTCTCCTTCGGCGGTTTGAGCGCCGCGGTCACTCCGGTCGGCGCAGGGGAGCTCGATAGGTCGATCTCGGGATGGAGGGGCAGCCGATGATCGTCCGGTATAGCGATATTGCTGATGACGCGGGTTCCGGCATATTCGCCGGCAATGGCAATGGCGCGCTGCCGAGCGTCATCGGTCGGCGCGGTCCCCGACAAGAGGATGGCGCCGTCCGCGACGGCGACCTCGATGCGGCAATCTTCGAGGCCTTCGGCGTAGGCAATCAGGCACCGGATCGCGGCACAGGTGGCGCAGCGATCCGGTGATGTCGTCATCGACGAAAGTTTGGCCAGGAAAAGCATCGGAACCTCGAAGATCACAAGAGCAAAGATATCGCCTTATGGCGTCAGCTAAGCGTCTTCTTGATGGCATCCTTGGCCTTGCCGATTTGCGTCTGGATCTTGCCTTCGGCCTTTTCCGCAGCTCCCTCGACCTTGAGCTTGTCGTTGCCCGTCAACTTTCCGGCGGCTTCCTTGAGCGAGCCGCTGGCTTCCTTGACTGCACCTTTGACGCGATTTTTGTCCATGTCTTATCTCCTTGTGTTTCCAGAAGAGGAGGCATCGGCCTTCGACCGAAGCCATGAACAATCAAGTAGGGCGGCAATACGGATGCTTGCAGAGCAGAAACTACTATTTGTGCTGGTAGAAAATAGCCTTTTTTAGGCTGGATGCATATATTTTCCGTTACATGCGGCTGTTCGATCCAAGGAGTGCCGCCGCTATTTCGGTTTCCGGCCTTTCGGTATGGCGGACATGCCGGTAAAGCCGCGCTCGCGAGCCCATATCACGGCAGCGGAACGACGGTTCACGCCGATCTTTGCGTAGAGCGACGCGACATGATTACGGATGGTGTTTCTGGAAAGATGCAGCGTCTCACTCATCTCGGCATCGCTTTGGCCACGGCAGATCAAGGCAAGAATTTCCCTCTCGCGGTCGCTGAGGTCGAGAAGCTGGGCGGACGGCACCTTGCCGTCGGATACCTGCCGCAAGGTCGCAAGCCGGTCGACGATGGAACGACTGAACCACGAGGTATCGGCCATCACGCTCTCGATCGCTTCGACGAGTTCGGCCTCGCTGCGCATGCGCTCCGTGACATCCTGCAGTGACCAGATGACACACTGCTGATCATTGATTTCGACGCGCTCGGCGGAGACGAGGCAATCCGCATTCCCACCGTTCTTCTGCTTCATCCGCATGGTCTCATCGCGAAGCGGCGTATTGTCGATCAGCTTTCGTTCCATCGCTCGCCGGGCGGCGACATCGCCCCACAGCCGCAATTCGCTGGCTGTCTTTCCGACAATTTCTTCAAGGCTGTAGCCCGAAAGTACGACAAAGGCGTCATTGACCTCGGTAAAGACGAAATCATCCAGACGGGAAATGGCGGCTGGCGCCGGCGACAGCCGGAACGACTTGGAGAAGCGTTCCTCGCTTTGCCTGAGCGCATTCTGTGCCTTTCGCCGCGCGTCGAGATCGGCAAAGGTAAAAAGCATACAAGGCTCCTCGCCGACGGCGATCGGCTCACCGGCGATGATGACGAGCCGGTCGCCACCGGCGGGAAGCGGAATCAGCGCCTCGCGCTGACGGATCAACCGACCTTCCGCGAGCTTTGCCAGCGCGTCTTCGCCGCTATCGCAATTGGCGAAAAGTCCTATGTCGTCGACGGTCTTTCCGATCACGTCTTCCTTGGCATAGTTCGTCATCTCGACGAAACCCTGATTGACCCGGATGAAGCGAAGGTCGTCGAGGCGGCAGATCAGACCGGGTGCAGGATTGGCGTTGAACGCCCGCTCGAAGCGCTCCTCGGCCTCAAATAGCGGCGTCTCGTCCCGAATGATGAGCGCAAGCACGTCCAGACGGGCGCCGGCATCGGCGATGATGAGGCTGCGAACGGTATGAACCCAGATGAGATCGAGATCGGCGGCGGGCGATATTTCGACCGTTACCTCATCGACGGTCTCACCCTTCAGCAGGCGTTCGATGGGATACTCCCCTTCGGCGAGCAGATGGTTGTTGCGGTAACGAAGCGTGAAAGCCTGCCGATAGCCGGCGGCATCGCCTCCCAGCTCTTCGATCGTCGAAATCCGGTGCATCCGCAGCGCAGCGCTGTTCGCCCAGGAGATCGTACCGTCCGGATCGAGCAGGACGATACCGTCGCTCAGTCCTGAAACGAGCTCGCGCAAGACATTCCGATTCACATTCAGCGGCTGTAACCCATCACTCATATGCTGCCTCATTCAACCCTGGCAGCTTAGATAGGAGTGCGGGCAGAGAAAAGAAGCCATGCAACCGACAGCGGAGCCGGCATCGGCAGGGATCAGAGGTCGCGGTTCAGTCTACACAGCTCAAAGGCGCGGCGTTCCGCAGAAGCAGCGGCAGGGAAAGAGAAGGGTTGGGTATGGTGAGCGCGTCGAGCGTCTCCGTCTGTTCGGGAGAAAGCTGAACCTGGAGCGCACCGATATCCTCGTCAAGTTGCTCCAGCGTATGCACGCCAATGATCGTTGACGATACCGCCAGCCGCGCCATCGCCCAGGCAAGAGCCACGCGGGCAGTCGTCGTGCCAAGTTCGGCTGCGACGCGGAACAGGGCATCGACGATTTCGAGATCCTGCTCGTCTGGCCGTTGCGCCAGCTGCACCGTATGACCGGCCCTGTTGTTGGCGCGCGTATATTGCCCGCTGATGAGGCCGCCGCTCAACGGCGAATGTGCGACGACGCCAAGCCCCAATCCTCGCGCCATCGGAACGAGTTCAACCTCAAAGAGCCGGGCCGCCAGGGAATATTCGATCTGCAGGCCGATGAACGGAGCCCAGCCATTGCATTGCGCAAGCATGTGCGCATGCGCGACCTTCCAGGCCGGCGTGTCGGCAATGCCGAAATAGCGCAGTTTTCCCGATTGAGTGAGATCGTGAAGGGCGCCCAGCACTTCTTCAAGGGGAGCCTGAATATCCCAGTTGTCCAGCCAGTAGACATCGAGATAATCGGTACGCAGGCGCCGCAGAGTCTGCTCGACACCGGCCGTCAAGGCACTGCGACTGAACTCCTGCCCATGCCGGTCGATGCCGAACTTGGCGGCGATCACAAGCCGATCGCGTTGATGGGACCGCTGCGCAAAATAGTTGCCGACAACCGTCTGCCCACCCGCTTTCAGGTCTCCACTGCCGGTATCGAGATAATTGCCGCCAAGTTCGAAATAGCGGTCCAGAATTGCCGCATGCCTGTTTTCACGCAAATACCAGCTGGAATCCGCATCGAAGGTCATCGTTCCGAGCGCAAGCGGACTGACGCGCAACTCCGAACGTCCGAGTGCGGCATAGTCATCAAGGTGCATGCATGGTCCCCCGACCGGCTTACGTCCACATATATCCTATCTCATATGTAAGTTCGTCAAACAAAGGAATTAGGCGCGGATTCACGATTTTAGAATTCGTGATTTCGGATAATGGTTCCATCACCGGCCAGCCTGACGCTTTCGATCGCATCCTGTCGCATACCATTCATGGTGGACGGAGATGATGACGAACACGATCGCCTGTCTTAACGTTGCAGCCGGCGTCGGATAGATTCTCTCCCGATGATCAATCGGCGTGCAAGAGCGCTCCACGACATAAAAGGCGGACGAAACATGAAGACCATTGGCTATGCGTGCACCTCGGCGGAGACTCCGCTGGAGCCCTACTCTTTCGAACGGCGCGCACCGCGCCCGAACGACGTGGTGATGGAGATCGTCTATGCCGGAATCTGCCACTCGGATGTCCACATGGCGCACAACGATTGGGGCTTTTCGAGCTACCCTCTGGTCCCGGGCCATGAAATCGTCGGCCGCGTGATCGAGGTCGGCAGCGATGTCACCAAATTCAGGATCGGCGACCACGGTGCGGTCGGCTGCATGGTCGACAGCTGCCAGCATTGCGATCAGTGCCGGCGCGGCGAGGAGCAGTTCTGCCGCGAAGGCAATACGGGCACCTACAGCGTTCCCGATCGGATCGACGGATCGATCACGAGAGGCGGCTATTCGAAGCATATCGTCGTGCGCGAGGAGTTCGTCTGCACCGTGCCCGAGGGTATGGATCTCTCGCGCACCGCTCCGATCCTTTGCGCCGGCATCACCACTTATTCGCCGCTTCGCACCTGGAATGTCGGTCCGCATAGCCGCGTCGGCGTCATCGGCATGGGCGGCCTCGGCCACATGGCCGTCAAGCTGGCAGCTGCCATGGGCGCCAAAGTGACGATGATCTCGCGCTCGCCGGACAAGGAAAAGATTGCCCGCGAAATCGGCGCCGACGACTTCCTGATCTCAACCCATGCTGCGGCCATGAATGCCGCTGCCAACGCCTTCGACCTGATCATCGACACAGTTCCCGTCAAGCATGATCTCGATGCTTACATGCCCCTGCTGGATATCGACGGTACGCTGGTCGTGGTCGGGCAGGTCGGCCCCTGGGGTGAAGTGAACGGCCTTCCTTTCCTTATCGGCCGGCGCCGGGTTGCCGGATCGCCGATCGGCGGAATGCGCGAAACGCAGGAAGTGATCGACTTCTGCGCACGCAAGGGCATTCTTCCCGAATGCCGGATCATCCGCCCGGAAGAGATCAACGACGCTTTCGCGACACTGCAGCGCGCGGACATTCCCTATCGCTTCGTGATCGATATGGCCTCGCTTTCGGTGCCGGGCGCAGCTTGAGCGAGCCGGGGCGCGGCTTGTCAAACTGAGCCTTTCACGGCAACTCTTTGCCGCTGGCGGACGAGCAGGTTCGCCGTTCAGACAATTCGGGAGGGCCAGGGATTGCGACCCTCCCGCAGCCATGAAAGCGTATCGGTCCAGAAACTGTCCGTGTAACGGTCGTGGAACAGGCCGAAATGGCCGATCGCACCCTGGCCGAAATCAGCCGGGTGCAGCAATACCGACGTGCACTGCGCACCGGTATAGTAATCGAGCGCGCGACGAATGGCCGGCAGCGTTCCCAGTTCATCGTCGGAAACCGCGACTGCGAGAATGCGTGCCCTGGCAGCCGCCATGCGCCTCAGTGCATCCTTCCTCTCGCTTCTCGGATGGCTGCGTTCAAACCGCGGCCCGCGAAAGCTCCATTCGTTCGCCACGCCGGACGGCAGATCTTCCAGCCAGCCGAGCCGGCGGCCTGGAAAATAGCCACAGGCCGCCGTCAGCGCCGGCATGGCGACGTGCCATTTGAGAAACAAGGCAGCCCGCCGACGCGGCATGTAGTCGCCCCACCAGGCATATTGAGCCCCGACCGTCAGCATCCTGTCGATCTCAGGCGCGCTTTCGGCCAGTCCCGGCAGGAAGCCGCCGATGCTATGGCCCACCACCATGAGCGGACCGCTACGCCGATCGGCCGCCAACCACCGTAACGCCGCCTCGAAATCCTGCTCGCCCCAATCCCGCCAGCGATATCCGGACCCGCGCAGCTGCTGCGGACGCGATCGGCCGATGCCGCGATAATCGAAGGTCAGGACGTCAAATCCATGTCGCGCCAGAAACTGCGCATAACGGTGATAGTAGCGCGCAAGAACGCCCGTAGCGGGATTGATGATCACACTGCCTTCCGGCCTCTTGGTCTCCGCCGGCCAAAGATGGCCGCCGAGAACGACGCCATCCCGGCAACGAATGGAAATCGCCAGGCTGCTTGTGTTCGAAGATGGAAAGGGTTGCTCGCTCATGGCCGACAAGATGAGACGACGGCCTCATTGTGTATACTCACTACCCGGTATACATTGAGCCATGAAAGACAGCCCGCCGCCGACACGCGAACGCATTCTCCAGGCCGCCGGAAAACTCTTCCGGCAGGATGGAATCCGCGCGATCAGCGTCGACGCCATCGCCGAAAAGGCAGGCCTCACCAAGCGCACCCTCTACTATCATTTCCGCAGCAAGGACGACCTGATCGCTGCCCATCTGCAGGCTCGCGACGAACCGAACCTCTCCCTCTTCAAGCGTTGGTTCGATGAGACGGAAGGCGATGCTGCCGAGAAAGTTGCCGGCATCTTTCGCCATCTGGCCCAATCGGCGCGGAACGCCAAATGGAAGGGTTGCGGCTTCCTGCGAACCTCGGTGGAACTCGTCAACCTTCCCGGCCATCCGGCCCTGGTCGCAGCCCGAGCCCACAAGAAGCGTGTGGAAGACTGGCTGGGATCGGTCTTCATGAAAGCAGGAGCGGATGGCGATGCCTCGTTACTTGCGCGCCAGGTCATGCTGCTTCTCGACGGCGCCTTTGCGGTCGTCCTGCTCCATCGCGACCCGAGCTATATGGAAACTGCAGCGGAAGCGGCGGCTGATCTTATCAGAGGCCGCCTCCCCGGCTCAAACGACCCCGGATCGAGAGCCGCACGCCGGACGACCTGATCGCAGACAAGCCCGAATGTTCCCCAACCCACTGCGCATGCGACAGATCGCGAGCTTTCACTCGCGATAGCAAGAGTGTCAGGACAGTTCAGCGTAGACCGGTATCGGCTGCTGATCCCGCCTCGCTGGAAATTGCCTCTCGTACGGCCAACTCGGCCATGGCAAGAGCTGCCTCGCGCGTCCGGGCCGCGGCGATGAAACGGCCGTTGTGGCAAAAGCTTGCGCCCTCCACGCCACAAGCTGCCTCCAGATCGCCATTGGTCAGACCGGCCCAGGCCATTGGCAGATCGGCGCGAAGCTCAAACCCCTCCTCCGCGCGCCGGATGCCGGTCAGGCACCAATCCTTTTCGCGCGGATGGACGACAAACAGCAGGTGATCCGCGCCCGCCTTCATGATGGCGGGACGGAACGGCATTCCCATCGGCAGCTCCAGAACTCGCCCCTTGCCCGTCTCCACGATTGCCTGGTGTACAAGTGCCTCGGCCCGCAATTTTGCAGCGCTTTGGCCTATCCTTGCCTCGACGAAACTACGGGCGATGGCAAGCGCTGCGTGGAAACAGCGATCGTCGGCCTCAGGGTCCGTCTCATCGAAGACCGGTTTTAAGGTTTCCAGCAGCGCCGACAGCGTGAGCCCGGCCAGCGGCCCTGCAATCGAAGGACTAAGCGCACCATTGTCCACCAGATCGATTGGCAGCACAAAACTCGTGTCGAAAGAAACGTGAACCGTATCTATATGGGCTTCCGGAAGACCGAGCGCGGCAAGATAATCACGACCATAATGTCTCCAGATCAATCCGAACGAGCTGTACGGCTGGCCATCGTCCCGTAGCGGCGCCCCGCGCTGATGGTGATCGAATATCCGCTCAGCTGCGTCATATTTCCCGCCGACATCATAGATGATCCGATCTGCGCCGGCCGTGATCCATTCCGGAGCCCTGCTGCGAACGAGGCGGGCCTGCGGGAAAAGCCGGGTCAGGATGACGCTCGACAGCAATTCGTCCGCATGGAAGCCACCGGAATGGGTGACGAGGAAATCTGGAATCATGACGGCATCACCTTTTTGTTCACGAAGAGCCCTCTTGGGCTCGGCACCCAGATAGCGGCTGACCGAACGTATCTCAACCCGCCATTCGTTTTGGGGCGAGTACCCGCAGCCTTATGGACTGGAGATCTTCGACGATCCCGTCGGAACCGTGTAGGAATAGTGGCCGGCTATCCTTGGCCATACTTATACGGTTCGCGGACTGTGCCTTGGGATGAACCTCTGGTCACAGGCTCGGCTTCTTCACCGGCCGCCATTGCGCAATTTGACGACAGCGGACGCATCATTCCAAAGTCCCGGCCAACGTCGTGACGAGCAGCTCTTGCCGAAGCCGGCTTGTCAGAGCAGATTGCAACGACAACGGAGATGAACGCATGACTCAGGACGATACTTCGGGCGTTGGTGCGGGGGGTATCGCTCCTCGCTGGACATCCAGTGCGAAGAGCGGGGTGGGCACGGCGCTCTCGCCGGCGTGCCGCATTTGGTTCACGCTCAGCCACGGCATCCTCAATGAAGTTTATTTTCCGCGCGTCGATTGCGCCTGCACACGCGACCTCGGTTTGATCGTTACCGGTCCGGATGGCTATTTTTCCGAGGAAAAGCGTGATGCCGAAAGCGTCGTCACAACCGTCGAAGATGGCGTTCCGGCCTATCGGCTCGTCAATACGGCAATCGACGGGCGCTACCGCATCATCAAGCGCATTATCGTCGATCCGGCGCGGAACAGCCTGCTTCAGCAAATATCGTTCGAAGCGCTGCACGGGTCGGTTCACGACTATCGGCTATATGTGCTGGCCGCTCCGCATCTGGTCAATGCCGGCAGCGGCAATACGGGCTGGGTCGGGGATTACAAAGGCACGCCGATGCTTTTTGCGACCGGCAAGGGTGGCATCTCGCTGGCGCTCGCCGTCAGCGGCGGATGGCGATCGGCCTCGGCTGGCTATGTCGGCATTTCCGATGGCTGGCGGCAGTTGCAGGATACCGGAGAATTGGACCCGCGCATCACCCATGCCGCCGACGGCAACGTCGCACTGACCGGTGAAATCGACCTTGCGGCCGGAAGCGACACCGTGCTTCTGTCGCTTGGCTTTGGAAACCGTCCCGAGGAGGCGGCCTACAACGCACTCGCCAGTCTGCAAGCCGGATACAAGGATGCCGAGCGCAGCTATGTCGCCGACTGGCGGAGATGGCAGAGCACTCTGCTGCCGCTGGATGAACCAAGGGCGCCGCCGCCCGAACTCAATCGCTATCGGATATCGACGGCCGTTCTTGCAACGCATCGGCCTCTGTCCTTCGAGGGGCCGGCAGTCGCCTCGCTCTCCATTCCCTGGGGCTTTGCCAAGGGCGACGAGGATCTCGGAGGCTATCACCTGGTCTGGCCGCGCGATCTCGTCGAGACGGCTGGCGGATTTCTTGCGGCCGGCGCACCGCAGGACGCACTTCGCATTCTTGCCTATCTACGCGCGATCCAGGAGGCGGACGGACATTGGCCGCAGAACGCCTGGCTCGACGGCGAGCCCTACTGGACCGGCATACAGATGGACGAATGCGCCTTTCCCATCCTGCTTGCCGACGCACTCCGTCGCGAAGGAGCCCTCACCGGGGATGCGCTCTTGTCCTACGTTTCGATGATCGAGAGAGCGGCGTGCTATGTGGTTGTCAACGGCCCCGTCACCGGCGAGGACCGCTGGGAAGAGGATGGCGGCTTTTCTCCCTTCACGCTCGCCGTCGAGATCGCCGCGCTGCTCGCCGCCGCCGATATTCTGGAAATTGCCGGCCACGATCACAATGCCGACTATCTCAGGCAGACGGCGGATGCCTGGAACGACCAGATAGAGCGCTGGACCTATGTCGACGCCGATGCTGCCAGCGCCGACCTTGGGGTCAAGGGCTATTATGTGCGCATCGCCCCGCCCGATATCGCCGATGGCGCATCACCCGCCGACGGTTTCGTGCCGATCAAGAACCGACCGCCTGCGGACTCCTATCTGCCGACAGCCCGCGTCGTCAGCCCCGATGCCCTGGCGCTGGTTCGGTTCGGATTGCGCGCCGCCAACGATCCGCGCATCGTCGACACGGTGAAAATCATCGACGCGCAGCTCAAATGCGACCTGCCGCAGGGGCCGCTCTGGTATCGCTATACGGGCGACGGATATGGCGAACATGAGGACGGCAGCGCATTCGACGGCACCGGCATCGGTCGGCCGTGGCCGCTGCTCGCCGGCGAACGGGCCCATTACGAACTTGCTGCCGGCAGGCCGAAAGCGGCCATGGCATTACTCAATGCTCTTGAAGGATCGGCCGGCCCGGGTGGCCTTTTGCCCGAACAGGTCTGGGATAAGCCCGACATGCCGGAGCGAGGCCTTGTTTTCGGCGAGCCCTCCGGCAGCGCCATGCCGCTTGTCTGGGCCCATGCCGAACATATCAAGCTGCTGCGTTCGCTGAGAGACAATGCCGTTTTCGACATGCCTCCGCAGGGTGTCGAACGCTATATCAAAAACAAGACAACGGCGCCCTTCGTGCTCTGGCGCTTCAACAACAAGACTTCGCAGGTTCTCATCGGCAAGCGTCTCAGGATCGAGGTTATGGCGAAGGCCGTCGTCCGCTGGAGCTCCGACGGGTGGACGAGCGAAAGCGATATCGAAACCCGCAAAAACGGCTTCGGCATCGACGTTGCGGAGCTTGCGACGGAACGGCTGCCCAAGGGGGCCTTGGTCACCTTCACATTTTATTGGCCCGATACCGACCATTGGGAAGGGGTAGACTTCTCCGTGGCCGTGGCCGACGGCGCTCGCTAGACCTTACTGACAACAGACGCACCTGGAGGAGAGATCCATCGTGAATACAAGGCCAAAAACTCCGAAGCAACCGACGTCCAAAGCGTCGAAAGATCTCGTGGTACTGGCAATCGATCTTGGCGGTTCGCACGTCAAAGTCCGCCTGAGTTCGGGCAGCGACCGGAGAGCAGCCGTCTCGGGCGTGGCGATGTCGGCCCAGCAGATGGTCGAAACGGTCAAAAAGCTTGCAGGCGACTGGCAGTACGACGTCATCGGCATGGGGTATCCCGGGCCAGTTGCCGGCAATAAGCCGGCGCTGGAACCGCACAACCTTGGCCCCGGCTGGAAAGACTTCGATTTTTCGGCCGCTTTCGGCAAGCCCGTCAGGCTTGTCAACGATGCCGTCATGCAGGCAATCGGCAGCTATAACGGCGGTAATATGTTGTTTCTCGGGCTCGGCACCGGGCTGGGTTCGGCAATGATCGTCAATCACGTATGTTTGCCGATGGAACTCGCGCATCTGCCCTACAAGAAGAATGAAACCTTCGAGGACTTCGTCGGCGAGCGCGGGCTCGACAAGTACGGGAAAAAGAAATGGCGCAAATCGGTCGAGAAGGTCGTGGGCAGGTTGCAAGCGGCGCTCCTGCCGCATGAAACCGTCATTGGTGGCGGCAACCTCGAAAAACTCGAGACGCTCCCTCAAGGCTGCCGCGCCGGTGACAACGAGAATGCCTTTCTCGGAGGTTTTCGCCTGTGGACGGACGAAAGCTTGAGTTTCTAAAACGTGTCGCAACTGACCGGATTCAGGATTCCCATTTGGCCTGATCTGTGATTCACTTTGCTCATGGAAGGAGATGCACCATGGGCAAGCCGCATCCCATCGAGTTGCGTGAGCGTGTCGTTGCCTTTGTGAATGAAGGACATAGCAATCGCGAAGCGGCTCGGCATTTCCGGGTTTCGCCTCGGTTCGTCAACAACATGATGATGCTGCATCGGTCATCCGGTTCTCTGACCGCCGCCAGGCAGGGCCACCCGCCTGGTGGTGCGAAGCTTCTGGCTCATGCTGATTGGGTCCGCGAGCGGATGTCCGTCCGTGGCGAAACGACTTTGGACGAACTGTGCGTTGCGCTCGCGGAACGCGGCATTGAAGTCCACCGCGTCACGGTCGGACGGTTTCTGCACCGGCTCGGGTTGAGCAATAAAAAAAAGCCTCAAGGCAAGCGAGCAGCGCAGACCGGAGATCGCCAGGGCGCGTGATCTTTGGATCAATCGCCGAAAGCGGTTCTTCAACAAGGCCTTGTCGCGGCTCATCTTTATCGATGAGACCTCAACGAACACACGTCTGACGAAACGCACTGGATGGTCTGCAAAAGGCAGGCGCTTTGCCGCCTATGCTCCCTTCGGGAAATGGAAGACACAGACCTTCATTGCCGGACTGCGCTACCATGGCCTGACCGCGCCATGGATCGTCGATGCTCCGATGAACAACCGCATCTTCGAAACCTGGATCGAGACACAGCTTGTGCCGACACTGTCGGCCGGCGATATCGTCATCCTCGACAATGTCGGCTTCCACAAAAGCCAGAGGGCCGAGCAACTGGTCAAGGCGAAGGGCGCATGGCTCCTCTTCCTGCCGCCCTATTCGCCGGACCTGAACCCCATCGAGATGGCCTTCTCAAAACTCAAAGCGCTTCTGCGAAAGCGAGCCGCACGCAGCTTCGATGCCATCACCAAAGCCCTTGGCGATATCATCAGCCTCTTCTCCATCAACGAATGCCGAAACTTCTTCAAGGCTGCCGGCTATGAGGCTGAATAAATGCGACACGCTTTAGATGCAATGAACGGCCGGGCGATGGCGGCGGCGTGCCGCTCCCATCGCGATCCGGGCCATGTGGAAATTACCGTGGATGCAGCGGCCGATCTTATCGGAGATGGCCTCGCCGGCCTACGCAAGCTTGGGCCAAAAGGCTGCAGCTACTTGACTGCAGAGAGACCATAGAGGCCATCCGGCCCGACAATCGCTTGCTCGATGGTCTTGTTTTCGTCATCCGCTCTATGCGATCAATGATATTTCAAACGCTCCCGCCCCAGGATGGCAGGGGCGTCGACACCGGCGATCGGCTGGGAAAGATCTCGCGAAATGTCGCCGGCAAGCTGCAAGTCGATATAGCGCGCGCAGCAGACACGCAGGAACGACGTGAAATTGCCGAGATCGTGGCCGGCGTCGATCGATTCATGGTGCAGCTTTGTAATCAGCTGCACCACGTTCATGCGGTCGCGCCGTGCGATTTCCTCCAGCTTCGACCAGAAAAAGTTCTCCAGCCTCACACTGGTCACCATGCCGTCGATGCGCAGGGAACGCGTGGTGCTTTCCCAGAGCCTGGCATCGGCCTTGATGAACAATTCGCACATGCGCGTCCCCTTTCTTCTGGTTCAGGCGGCGTTTGCCTGCGACAACGCGTTGGCGTCAAGCACGGCCATGAACTGGCGCAACCATGACGGATGCGCCGGCCAGGCCGGTGCGGTTACGAGCTTGCCGTCCGCGACGGCGTCGTTGATGGCGATATCGGCGTAAGTGCCGCCTGCAAGCTCCACTTCGGGCCGGCAGGCGGGATAGGCCGAGCAGGTGCGTCCCTTGAGAACGCCCGCAGCGGCGAGCAATTGCGCGCCGTGGCAAATAGCGGCAACCGGCTTGTCCGCCTCGAAGAAATGCTGCACCGCCTTGATGACGTCGGGGTTCAGACGGAGATATTCCGGCGCACGGCCGCCCGGAACGACGAGCGCATCGTAATCCTCGGCACGGATGCTGGCAAACGTTGCGTTCAACGCAAAATTATGGCCGCGCTTTTCGGAATAGGTCTGGTCGCCTTCGAAGTCGTGAATGGCCGTCGCCACCGTCTCACCGGCATTCTTGCCGGGGCAAACGGCATGAACCGTATAGCCGCAGGCAAGCAGCGTCTGGAACGGCACCATGGTTTCGTAGTCTTCGGTGAAATCACCGGTAATCATCAGGATCTTTGCTGCTGGCATGTCTTCCTCCCTAAAAACCAACGTCTGCACTTTAGCAAAGCACCGCAGGGCGCGGGTATTAGGCGAATACTACACGCCGTTTACAACGTGATTTATGGCGCCGGCGGCCGGCGAATATCCGGTACGGCACAAGCCTCGCCGCCGCTAAAGAGGCGGGAGCGGGTAAGAAAACGCTTCTCCCGCCCATTGTCGAGGGAAAACATGCCGCCGCGGCCGGGAACGACGTCGATGATAAGCTGGGTATGTTTCCAGGCCTCGAACTGGCTGCCGCTGATATAGACGGGCACGCCGCCGATCTCCCCGAGCTTGACGTCGTTGTCGCCGACCATGAATTCGTTCGTCGGATAGCACATCGGCGAAGAGCCGTCGCAGCAGCCGCCCGACTGGTGGAAAAGGATGTCGGGATGGTCCTGCTGTATCTCGCGGATCAGCTCGAGCGCCTTGTCGGTCGCCAACACCCGCGGCTCTAAGCCATTGTCGTCCATGACCATCCTCCAATCGTCTCAGTGCAAATGCTTGAAGGCCCCCAGCTTCCGCTGGGAGCCTCATTGGCTTTGTTGGGAGGTCTCAGAAGAAACCGAGCGCCTTCGGGCTGTAGCTCACCAGCATGTTCTTGGTCTGCTGGTAGTGATCGAGCATCATCTTGTGGTTCTCGCGACCGATGCCGGATTGCTTGTAGCCGCCGAAGGCCGCATGCGCCGGATAGGCATGGTAGCAATTGGTCCAGACACGGCCGGCCTGGATCTCGCGGCCGAAGCGATAGGCGCGGTTGCCGTCGCGGGTCCACACGCCGGCGCCGAGACCGTAAAGCGTGTCGTTGGCGATTTCGAGCGCTTCCTTCTCATCCTTGAAGGTCGTCACCGACACGACCGGGCCGAAGATCTCCTCCTGGAAGATGCGCATCTTGTTGTGGCCCTTGAAGATGGTCGGCTTGATGTAGTAGCCGCTCGCCAGCTCCCCACCGAGATCGGCGCGTGAGCCGCCCGTCAGGACTTCGGCACCTTCCTGTCTGCCGATATCGAGATAGGAGAGGATCTTTTCCATCTGCTCGCTCGACGCCTGGGCGCCGATCATGGTCGCGGAATCCAGCGGGTTGCCCTGCTTGATCGCTTCCACGCGCTTGATGGCCCTTTCCATGAAGCGGTCGTAGACCGATTCCTGGATCAATGCGCGGCTGGGGCATGTGCAGACTTCGCCCTGGTTCAGCGCGAACATCGCAAAGCCTTCGAGTGCCTTGTCGAAGAAGTCATCGTCTTCGGCCGCGACATCGGCAAAGAAGATGTTCGGCGACTTGCCGCCGAGCTCGAGCGTGACGGGGATAAGGTTCTGGCTGGCATATTGCATGATCAGCCGGCCAGTCGTCGTCTCGCCGGTAAACGCGATCTTGGCGATACGCGGGCTGGTCGCCAGCGGCTTGCCGGCCTCCAGGCCGAAGCCGTTGACGATGTTGAGAACGCCCGGCGGCAGGAGATCGCCAACCAGCTCGGCCCAGACCAGAAGCGAGGCCGGCGTCTGCTCGGCTGGCTTGATGACGACGCAATTGCCGGCCGCGAGTGCCGGGGCAAGTTTCCAAGCCGCCATCAGGATCGGGAAGTTCCACGGAATGATCTGGCCGACGACCCCGAGCGGCTCATGGAAGTGATAGGCGACGGTATCGTGGTCGATCTCGCCGATCGAACCTTCCTGGGCGCGGATGCAGGAAGCGAAATAACGGAAATGATCGATGGCCAGCGGAATGTCGGCAGCCATGGTTTCGCGGATCGGCTTGCCGTTGTCCCAGCTTTCCGCCTGCGCCAGCACCTCGAGCTTGTCTTCCATGCGCTGGGCGATCTTCATCAGGATGTTGGAGCGATCGGTCGTCGACGTCTTGCCCCACTTGTCCTTTGCCGCATGGGCGGCATCGAGAGCGGCATTGATATCCTTCTCGTCGGAGCGCGGAATTTCGCAGATCTTGCCGCCTGTGATCGGCGTCAGGTTGTCGAAATACTTGCCGCCGATCGGGTCGCGCCACTCGCCACCGATATAGTTGCCATATTTCAGCTTGAACGGAGATTCGACGATCTTCTGATGCAGCATGCCATCCTCCCTTGGTCGGCAGGTCCGGTAAATGAACCCAATGAGAGAAGTGTGAGTGCATATGCCTTCGGGCGGTAGGGTCGGCGCCTCATGCTGCAGCGCACAGTGTCGCAACCATGCGACATCTGCCCGACGGAATGTGTCCCTGGCGGCAATTCAGTGCAGATTGAGCCGCTTCATCTTCCGATGCAGCGTCGAACGGCTCATCCCGAGCGCGGTCGCTGCCTGAGAGACATTGCCGTTGGCGCGCGAAAGGGCCCGCAGCAGCGCCGCGCGTTCGACCTCCAGAAGATCCTCGCTCGCAGCCCCCTGCTCGCGCAGAACATCGGAAGCGGGAATTCCAGCGGCAATGCGATGATCGTCGAGCCTCAGCGCAAGACGAGCCGCTCGCGTTGCGCCGAGCACGAGGTCGTTGCGGTCGACTGCCAGCAGCGCGGAAGTGGACGCCGTATCCGTCGGCACCATGACGAAACGGGCACCGGCAAAGGCACTCCGGAACAGATTGAGCTCGATGCGCACCGCCGCGTCACGCACCGTCTGCGACAGGATCATCAATGTCGCGTCGTTGACATCCTCGCGGCAGGTGGAAATGTCGAGCGCGCCGGCAAGCTGGCCGCGATGATCGCGGATCGGGGCCGTGGTGCAGCTCAGGTCGATATTGGAGCTGAAGAAATGCTGGTCGCGAAAGATCGCGACGGCCCGCTCGTCGGCAAGCGCGGTGCCGATACCATTGGTGCCGATGCTGGCTTCGGTCCACACCGAACCCGTCCACAGACCAAGGTCGTGAAACTCCTTGTCGTCGGCGATCGCGCCACGCCGCTCGAGCGCAATGCCGTCACGATCGGTCAGCAACAGGCAGCAGCCGGCCTTCCCGACGGCAAGGAACAGACGATCCAGCTCGTTCGAGGCTTCGGCAACCAGTCGTTGCGACCGATCGAGCGCCGCCTGGAATTCCTGACCCGTCAGCCGCATCGGCAAACGCTTGTCCTCCGGCGCAAGGCGATGCATCGTCATGCAGCGTCTCCACGAGGCGACGACGGGCGAACTTGCCGCCGCAGATTGCGCCGACGCATAGACCTGATCCGCATGCGCGGAATATTCGTGCATTAGGCTCCTCCCACGGAACGCTGCTGCAATTGTCGCTAAAAAAGCCGGCTGTGGCAATCCTCCCAGCGCCTTTCGCCCGAGAATACCGGATTCCGCCATTATCCCATTGGCGATAAAGTCTTTTTCGGCGCCGCCCATCCCACCGCTCCTGCCACAGCCGCAGCATTTCGGAAAATGAATCCGCGCCGACCAATGTCGAACGCCGCGGGCGGTGGAAATTGCGGGCGGGCCAACGCCAAAAATCGCCGGGTTTGCAGCCTTTCAGGCGGCTGTCAGCGAGTCGCTGTAGCAGCCTTGCCTCAAGGAAATGAAGAGAAAATCCGTGTTCGCAAACACCGGCTTCATGGATGAGTGATCGACGGCAACGGAAAGTCGGCTTTATGCGGGCATGGCGGCGAGGCCAAAGGGCTGTGAAAAAAGCGCTGGAGCGATCTGCCGACACCGGTTGCAGACGCGTGGTCGCCGGACTTCGCTGCGTCTTCAACGCGCCTGTGGTTGCGCCTCCGGCAAATCGCGCATTTCTCGAGCGGCCACTGGCCGTCATCGCCATTTTCCTCGTCCTGTCATTGTTCGTCATGTGGGCAGCCGATTATCCGCTGGGCATCTGGATGACGTCGTTTCCTCAGCAGTTGCGTGGCATGGCCAAATGGATCAGCAGTCTCGGCACCGGGCTGCTTGTGCTCTCATTCAGCGGCGCCCTGCTGATATTCGCCATCCTCGCACCGGCGCAAACGTTGCGGAAATCGATACGCACAGGCACGGATCTCATCGCTGCCGCGGCGGCGTTCGTCTTCCTGGCGGTTGCCGGCGGCGGCATTGTCGATTCACTTGCCAAGAACGTCATCGGCCGCGCCAGGCCGGAGCTCCTGCAGACGAACGGCGCATTCTCCTTTCGACCTTTCGCCTTTCACTCCGACTTCGCATCGTTTCCTTCCGGACATTCGGCCACGGCAGGCGCCATGGCCATGTCGCTGGCACTCGTCTTTCCCCGCCTCCGCCCGGTATTCATGCCCGTCGGTGTGTTGATCTGCGTGTCGCGTCAGTGGGTAGGCGCTCATTGGGCAAGCGACACCCTGATGGGCTGGGGCATCGGCGTGGCCTTCGCACTATGGCTGGCGCATATCTTTGCCGGGCGTCGCCTTCTCTTTGCCTATGGCGCCGACGGTCGCCTGTGCCCGGGAGAGCAATACAAAACACTCCTGGCCGTTCTGCGTGCCTTGGCACGGGGCATGCCCAGGATGGGAAAAAAAGTGGTACCCGCCGCCAAGGGATGCCCAGCAAAGGCCGGACACACATCCGGGATTCTCGAAGTTCGGTCCTGAGCTAGCCTGCGAGTGCTGTTTTCGGCTAAGCTTAAGGACGTGAGCGCCGCATAAGCCCGGCCTCCCCGATGTGATTATGATGTGAATGCAAAATTGATCGAGACGCAGCGACGGATTTGCCGATCACGGCCGTTCAATCGCTGAAGGGACAACAGCCTAAGCTCTTCAAGGATGAATGAGGACATCATGAAAAAGATCATATTACTGGCTTTTGCTGCAACTGCTTGCTTTGCGACGATCTCCCCGGTCGAAGCGCGCGAGGGCTGCGGCGTCGGCTTTCATCGTGGTCCCTATGGCCATTGCCGCCCGAACGAAGGACGGCCGGTCGTCGTTGTGCCGGCCGGACCGGCAGTCGGCGTCTTTTATCCGGGACGCGGATACTGGGATGGGCACCGCTATTGGGTGCACCGTGAGCGGTGGCATGGTGGCTGGCGCTACCGCTAAGCCTCTATCCTGATTGGGACGCGACCCGGTCCTGGAGATCGGGTCGCGCGCCGGCCGATAGCTCTGTCGCCTTGCCGGCTTCGATGCCCGTCTGCCTGGTCAAGGCAGAAGAAGCAATTTCCCCGTCGTTCTGCGGCTCTCCATATCCTCATGCGCACGCCGAGCGTCCGCCAGCGGGTAGACCCCGCCTATGGTGGCCGTCAGTTTACCTTGCTCGATCCATTCGAAGAGCTGGGTCGAATGCGCCCTGAACAGCTCCGGCGTGTGAATATGGTCGGAGAAGACGGCGTAGCCGATCTTGATGCTGCGCGGCAGGCTCATGATATCGAGCGGACCGGGGCCGCCCAGCACCGGGCCGAACCAGCAGAAGGTCCCCGACCGACGAAGAGAATCCAGGGAGCCCTGAAACGTCGTCGGACCCGAGCCGTCATAGACCACATGGACACCCCCGCCGCCGGACAAGCGGATGGCCTCTTCGGCGAATTTGCCTTCCGCATCGACGATGACATGGTCGGCACCCGCGGATTTCGCAACATCGACCTTGGCCTGACTGGAGACACGGCCGATCACATGGCCGCCACGCAGTTTGATGATCTGGGTCAGCAGCAGGCCGACACCGCCTGCTGCTGCATGGACGAGCGCGATGTCGCCCGGTTGCACGGGATAGAAATCAGTCGCGAAATGGCTGGCCGTCAGCCCCTGCATCATGATCGCGGCGGCGGTGCGATCATCGATCGCGTCAGGCACCTTGACCAGGGAGGCTTCGGGCATGACGACGCGCTCGGCGTAACTTCCGGGCGCATAGACCCAGGCGACACGATCGCCGATCTTGACGCTTGCGACATCCTTGCCCAACGCAAGCACCCTTCCTGCGCCTTCGACGCCAAGCGTCTTGGGATTGGGCATATGCGTCCAGGCCATTCCCTGCCGGACGCCGATATCCATGAAATTCACACCGGCGGCATGGACCTGCACCAGAACCTCTCCCGCGCCGGGGAGCGGATCCGGTCGGTCGACATACTCCAGGACGTTCGAACCACCGACGGCGGTCATGACGATCGATTTCATCTGCATCTCCTTATTTGAATGATCGTTCCAGAATTAAGCAAAAAAATTCCTAGCGCAGGCCGCGAAGAGCAAGGCGGGCAAGAGCGGAGAGATCCTCGGCCCTCGAACCGGCCCTGGCCGCCACGCGGATTGCGGCGATATTTGCCGTCAAGAACTGTGCTGCCTGCTCAGGGTCGATGACGGAAGCAATACTGCTCTCGCTCTGCGCGCTACGCACCCGTTCAAGGACGGCGGAATGCAGGCGCAAGCCTGCGGCTTCATGGATTTTCGTAAGTTCCGGCTGCGTGGTTCCGAATTCGCAAATCGAACCGACGCCGAGGCAGGTTTCCGAGGCCGTGGCCACGACCCGCATCAGCATGGCCTCGATACCATCGAAAGCCCGCGGCCCAGTTTTCAATGCCGCGAGATGCGCATCGGTCTCCTGTGCCGCATATCGACGCACGGCTTCGAGATACAGGCGCCATTTGTCGCCGAACGTGTCGTAGAGGCTCTGGCGGCCGATATGAAGCGCATCGACGAGCGTGGATGCCGAGGTCGCAGCATATCCCTTATCGCGGAAAACCCCGATCGCAGCATCCAGAGCCGTCATTTCATCGAATTCTTTTGGTCGTGCCATGACCCTAAGATAGGAATTTCAGAACGACCGGTCAAGAACGAGACCATCATCTCACGTCTTTTGCCGGTTTGGCATGGCTGCCCCGGAAAACGTGCAATTGACGGCGGGAACTCAACCGGGCAAGTCTGTGGGGGTAGACCGGATCACAGAAAACGCCAGCATGAGCAAAAGCAACATCAGCGACTATCAAGGGCCGATCATCGTATTCGACGCCATGTGCGTGCTGTGTTCGGCCAATGCCCAGTTCGTATTGCGCCATGACCGCATCGGCCGCTTCCGTCTCGCTTCCATGCAGAATGAGACCGGCGCTGCTCTCTATCGTCGCTGCGGGATAGACCCTGCCAATCCCGACAGCCTGATTATCGTGGATGGTGCAGGCGTGCTGCGGGACAGCGACGCGGTGCTTGCCATCTATGGCGGTCTCGGCTGGCCCTGGAAGGTTATTTCCGCGCTGCGCTTCGTGCCCCGCATGCTGCGCGACCCGATCTATCGCTGGCTTGCCCGCAATCGCTATCGCATTTTCGGCAAGCGGGAGACTTGCTGGCTGCCGACACCCGATCAGGCGAGCCGCATCCTTTGAAGAGGGTTCTGGTTCTCGGCGGCTATGGCGGGTTTGGCGCGCGCCTGTCGCGGCGCCTTGCCGGCGACGGCTTCGAGGTTCTGGTTGCGGGACGCAACCTGGAAGCAGCGAAGACGCTGGCCTCACGATTGCCGAACGCGACTGCGCTGCGGGCCGATCGCAACGGCGATATCGCCGCGACCCTTGACGAACACAGACCCTTTTTGCTCATCGATGCGGCCGGCCCCTTCCAGCAAAGCGACGACCGGGTCGCGCGGGCCTGCATAAAGGCCGGCGTCCACTACATCGATCTTGCCGATGCGCGCGATTTCGTCGGCGCGATCGGTTCGCTCGACGGAGAGGCCAGGGCCGCCGGCGTCGCCGTCATCTCAGGCGCATCGAGCGTGCCGGCCCTGTCGAGCGCCGTCGTAGCGGAGCTTGGCGAGGGCATGCAGGACGTTCGTTCGATAGACATGTCGATCAGCGCTTCCAACCGCGCAACCGCGGGCGCCTCCGTCGCATCGGCGATCCTGAGTTATGTCGGCAAGCCGGTGCGGCTCTGGCGCGGCCGGCGGTGGCGGGACGCGATCGGCTGGCATATGGTGAAGCGTAAAACCTACGCAGTCTCAGGCCACGCTCCTCTGCACCGACTTGTAGCGCTTGCCGATGTGCCGGATCACGACCTGCTGGTCGACACGATTGCCGGACATCCGAGTGTCATCTTCCGGGCCGGACCCGAATTTGCCTTTCAGACGCTGGCTCTGTGGCTGCTATCCTGGCCGGTCGTCTGGGGCTGGCTGGCATCTCTGAAAAAGATAAGCCATCTTCTCCTGCCATTACAGGGCCTGACGGCACGGCTCGGCACCGCCCGATCCGCCGTGGCAATCGTAGTGAAGGGAATCCAACACGGCGAAATGCGATCCCGGCGCTGGACGCTCATTGCCGAAAATGGCGACGGCGTGGAAATCCCGACCCTTCCGGCGCAATTGCTGGCGCGTGCGCTGCGCGAGGGACGATTTTCGTCCGGCGCCCGCCATGCCGGCGGCCTGCTGACCCTTGCGGATTTCCGAACATTGCTCCGCGATCTCACGGTCAGCGAGGAAACGGTGGAAGCAGCCTATGCGCCGCTCTATCAACGTGTGATGGGTTCCACATTCACGCAGTTGTCCAGGCCGGTGCGCGCCATGCACGAGGTCTTTGGCGATGGCGGTGCAAGCGGCGAGGCCGTCGTTACCCGCGGGCAGTCGCCTGCTGCCCGGCTGGTTGCCGGATTATTCGGTTTCCCTGCGGCGGGAAAGCACGAGCTGCATGTCTCCTTTGAGGAGCATGGCGGCATCGAACAATGGATCCGGGATTTTTCCGGCCAGCGCTTCTCCAGCCATTTGAGCGAGGAGCGGGGCCGCCTCGTCGAACGCTTCGGTCCCTTCCGCTTCGCATTCGATCTGCTTGTACGCGATAGTGGGCTCAGCATGGAGATCAGGCAATGGTCGCTCCTGCGCATCCGCCTGCCGCTCGTCCTCGCACCGCGCAGTAACGCCTATGAATGGGCGGAGGATGAACGCTTCCATTTCGACGTGTCGATCGCCCTGCCCGTCATCGGCCCCGTGGTTCATTATCGAGGCTGGCTGCGGCAGCTTGCTTGATGCGGCCGGCCATCTCTGTTCAACGCTCGTCGCTATCGGTCGAGACGCGGCCGATAGCGGGCGATGCGGCTAGCCGTCAATCGTGCGCGCTCGCCGCGCTGAGCACAGCCTTGACGGTTGCTGTCGCAACGTCGTCATCGATGCCGACGCCGAAGACCTGCGTACCGTCCGGCAGGACGCATTGCAGATAGGCGGCGGCTTTCGCATCGCTCCCGCGGCGGAGCGCATGCTCATGATAGTCGATGACGCCGAGCATCACACCGAATGCCTCTTCAATCGCGGCAAGCACGGCGGAGACGAGGCCATTGCCTCGGCCGGTGACGGTAACGTCCCGATCCCGATGACGAATGCGGCCGGTGAAGATGCGCTCCGCAGCCGGTCCCCTGCGCAAGCCGCCATCATAATCGATAAGCGCGAAGCATTCGATATCGCCGACATGATAGGCATGCGCGAACACCGTCCAGATATCCTCGGCCGTCAATTCCCTCTTGGTGCTGTCGGCGAGACGCTGGACGCGCTTGCTGAAATCGATCTGCATGGCGCGCGGCAATTTCAGACCTTTATCCTGCTCGATCACCCAGGCGACGCCACCCTTCCCCGACTGGCTGTTGACGCGGATGACCGCCTCGTAGCTTTCGCCGATATCGGCCGGATCGACCGGCAGGTAGGGCATTTCCCATATGCCGTCGTTGCGGCGCTCATGCGCGGCAAATCCCTTGCGGATGGCGTCCTGATGCGAACCGGAGAAGGCCGTATGCACCAGCTCGCCCGCATAAGGATGGCGCGGATGGATGGGCAGGCCATTGCAATATTCCACCGTCTTGACGACCTCGCGGATCGACGGAAAGGAGAGGCCGGGATCGATGCCCTGCGTGTAGAGGTTCAGGGCCAGTGTCACCAGATCGACATTGCCGGTGCGCTCGCCATTGCCGAAGAGGCAACCCTCGACACGGTCGGCGCCTGCCAGCAGCGCCTGCTCGGCCGAGGCCACGGCCGTGCCGCGATCGTTGTGCGGATGGACGCTGATGATGACGGCTTCGCGACGCGAAATATTGCGGCAGAACCATTCGATCTGGTCGGCATAAATATTCGGCATCGCGACCTCGACCGTCGCCGGCAGGTTGAGGATAGCGGGACGCTCCACGGTCGGCTGCCAGACGTCGAGCACGCGCTCGCAGATCTCGAGCGCAAAATCCGGCTCGGTGAAGCAGAAGGTTTCCGGCGAATATTCGAATGTCCAGTCCGTCTCCGGCCGCTTGACGCTTTCCTCCAGCATTGCCGTGACGCCACTGACGGCAAGATCGACGATCTGATGCCGATCCATGCCGAAGACGACGCGCCGGAAGAGCGGCGCCGTGGCATTGTAGAGATGGACGATCGCCTTGCGGGCGCCCGTCAGGGATTCAAAGGTACGGGCAATGAGATCGGCACGCGACTGGGTCAGCACCTGTATCGCCACATCCTCAGGGATGCGATCCTTCTCGATCAGCGTGCGCACGAAATCGAACTCGATCTGCGAGGCCGATGGAAAGGCGACCTCGATCTCCTTGAAGCCGGAGGCGAGCAGCATGTCGTAGAAGCGCAGTTTTCGCTCGACATCCATGGGATTGGCGAGCGCCTGGTTTCCGTCGCGCAGATCCGTGGAGAGCCACCGCGGCGCCTTGGCAAGTCGCCTGTTCGGCCATTGCCGATCCGGCAACTCGATGGGTGAGACAAAGGGGCGATATTTGGTTTCGGGATTCTTCAGCATGATCCGTTCCGTTGCAATCGGTCTAATCGGGAAAAAAGCGGACAGCAGCCTACGGTCGCCGGGATGCCGTCAGGCCCGACGACCGCCGCTAAGTCGCAGTGCAACGGAAAGCCAAAGAGGAGCGCAGGTGCGGGATGCCGCCCTGGCGTCCGTCAGGACGCGCAACGATGCGACGGCGGCATGATGCGGCCGGTCTGATCGATGCGGATTCTGGAATGGGACAAACACCTGGCGAGCTATCCTGCTTCAAAGGAGTTCTAGGATATTGCCGGAGGTTTTGATATTCTCACGCATATGGATCAATTATCGTCGCAAAAGGATCAAGCCTATCTGCAGCACGGCGCCGACGTCGCCGAGGGTATCGCCGTTATTGCCCATGACGACCGCCGCTTTACCAGCTCCCGGCATAGTCATAAGCAGGCACAGTTGCTCTACGCCGTCGATGGCGTGATATCGTTGACCACGGATAGCGGCACCTGGGTCGTTCCGCCAAGCCGCGCGGTCTGGCTGCCGCCGAACCTCGAGCATGTGACGGCGAGCCACGCGAGCGTTCGATTTCGCTCGCTTCTGATCGATGTCGGGAGCAATGACGCCCTGCCGACGGAATGCATGGTCGTCGAGGTCACGCCGCTTTTGCGCGAGCTTATCCTGAGACTTGCCGGCCTTGTCGACAAACCTGAGCGCACAGAAATGGCAGAGGCGGTCATTCGGCTGCTGCTTCTCGAACTCACCTTCCTGCCGGCACAGCCATTGAACCTGCCGCTGCCGAAGCACCCGGCTCTCTCCGCCTTCTGCGAGACGATGCTCGGCGATCTCGCCCATACGATTTCGATCGAAGAAGCGGCAAGCGCTCTTTATATGAGCCGGGCAACGCTTATGCGGCTGTTTCAACGCGAGACGGGATTGAGCTTCGGCCGCTGGCGGCAGCAGGCACGGATGCTGAAGGCACTGGCCTTGCTTGCGGAGGGCCGGAACATTCTCGATGTCGCACTGGACTGCGGCTATGACAGCCCAAGCGCCTTTTCAGCCATGTTCCGGCGCTCGCTTGGCCGTTCGCCACGGGACTATTTTCAATCAGCGCCGCCGCCCGACGAGACCAGCTAGAGCAATTCCAGGAAAAGTGCATAGCGATTTTCCGTCCGGAATTGTGTAAAAACAAAAGGATAGAGCGTTTTTGCGATTCGAAGAAAAGCGGAAAAGCTCTAGGGTGTTGGCGAGAAACAATCTCTATCGATCACCGGCCAAGCAGCCGAACATCCGAAAATCATGGAAGGCTTCCTTAAACCGGGCTTTCTGTCGAAGCGTGCCCTCATACCGGAAACCCGCCTTTTCCAGAACCCGATCGGAAGCGGTGTTTCCCGGCAGCGTCCAGGCCTCGATGCGGTTCAACGAAAATTCCTCGAAGCCGCATTGGGCGACGGCTCTCGCCGCGTCGCTCATCAGCCCCTTGCCCCAGGCCGAGGGATGCAGTTCATACCCTACCTCGGCACATCTGGCGCGCCGGTCGATCCAGTTGAAGCGGATACCGCCGAGCAACTGGCCGGCGACCCGATCCTCGATGATCCAGGCACAGCCCGTTCCCTTGGAGAAGATTTTGTCCATCCATTTCAAGTAACGCTGCATCTGTGTCTTTTTCGGCGCGTCGGGCCAGTTCGTAAAGCGCGTGACGTCGGGAATAGAAATCAACGCCTGGAAGGCGTCGCAATCATCCATGCTCGCTTCCCGAAGCCGCAGCCGGTCGGTCAAGAGCGCGGGAAACTTGTGTCTTGGCGGCGCCAATTTCAGGCTCTCAGGAAATTGGCAAGGATGATCTCGCGCCAGACGCGGTTGGGCGTTATCCAGGCGTCCCATGAATTGTACTTGCCGGAATAGATGACGGCGGCGATATCCGCATCGGGCATGAGCCAGAGCCTCTGCCCGCCGTTTCCGAACCCGGCATACCACGGACGCGAATTGGCGAATGCCGGTGCCGGCGCATCTCCGCAAAACCACAGCCTGCCATAGCTCAGACCATCCTCAGTCGAAATCGCCGGCGTCAAGGATTGACTGATCCAATCCTCCGAAACGATCCTATGGCCGTTCCACACGCCCTTCCGAAGCAAAAGCATGCCGATCTTCAGCAGGTCGGGAGCAGTCAGTCGCAAGCCGGATGCGGCCGAAGCCACGCCGTCATATCCGGCCGTCCAATGAAACTGTGCGATACCCAGCGGCTCGAAGAGAACATCCCGCGCAAAATCGGGTAGCCGCTTGCCGCTGCCCCGCTCGATGATGGCCCCCACGAGCGCAACGCTGCCACCGGAATAAATCCAGCGCGTCCCAGGCTCGGCGATCACCGGCTGCTCCAGAACGAAGCGATAGCGATCCGGCGCATTCTCCATGGCAATCTCGCTGTTTTGCGGGTCGGTATAGGGACGGTTCTCGTCCCACTCCATCCCCAGCGTCATGGTCAGCGCATGGCCGACGGTGATCTTGGCGCGCTCGGCATCTTTGGCGAGATCGTCGTATTCCGGAAATTGCTCGAAGAGAGGCGCATTCGGCGGAGGGACCAATCCCCGGTCGAGCGCGATGCCATACAGAAGACCGACAATGCTCTTTGTGACCGAGCGAAGATCATGCAGCGTGTGCGCGTCGAAAGCGACCTCGCCGAGCGGAGTGCCCCAGTTTTCATCGATACCGACGGCATAATGCTCCAGGAATACATGCTGGGATCGCGCAGCAAGCACCACATGCAAGTCGCGTAACAGGCCAGCTTCGATACCGGCTTCAAGCTTGCGCCGAAGCGTCGGATCGAAGCCCACAGCCTGCAATGTTTCGCCATCCGGCGACAAGAGGGAAGCGTTCTGTCCGATGCCCATGAAACCTCCGCCTGCGTTAGGTCGCTCTTACCTCAAGCTACAATCAAAGCGCGTACCCGGCAAGGCGATCCAACGGCAATTCCGCCGTCGCGCCCGCCGACTTCAAATCAGGCCTGCCCCATCTTCGCTTCTTCTTCCGCCTCCAAAGCAAACGCGGCTACCGTCCTGTTTCTCCCGTTCAGCTTAGCCTTCAGCAAAGCTCCGTCCGCGCGGTTGATCAAGGTCGTGGTCGGGCCCGAAACCGGAGACGAGGCGATCCCCACGGAAACGGACAGCGGCCCGACGATGCGCGCGCGATAGGAAAATGGTGTGGCGAAGACGCGCATGCGAAGCTTCTCGGCCAGCGCAAAGCCTGCCTCGTCGGCCATGTCGGTGGCAATGACGGTCAGCTCCTCCCCGCCGAAGCGATAGACCGTGCCGGCTTCGCCGACCGTATCGGCGACAATCTGCCCGACATGCCGCAACACCTCGTCGCCGGCGTCATGGCCGAACTCGTCGTTGAAGCGCTTGAAGTGATCGATGTCGATCATCATGCAGATGACCGTGCGGGCGGATTGATCCCTGTGGAGATTGTTGAGCGTCTCGTCCAGGGAGCGCCTGTTGAGCAGACCGGTCAGCGCATCGCGCACGGCAAGATTGATGAGCCTGTCACGCAATTGCAGGTTGGCGATGGCAAGGCCGATATTTTCTGCGATCAGCTCCAGATAGAGCCGTGGCGCATCGGCAGCGGTCGCGTCCTTCGAGCGGTCCTCGAAATAAAGCAGGCCGATGGCCTCGCCGAGCGCTGTCAGGGGAACGCAGAGGCCGGGTACGCCGGAGTCATCCAGATGCTGGCAGGGAATATCGTTGTTCGCCACATGGCTGACATGCGGTCGCCCCCGGCGCAGGCCCCAGCAGGCGGACGCTGCAAAAGAAGGCTCGGTATGGGTGGGATCCAGCCATCGGCTGACTTCCGTCAACGCCGTCCTGCTCTCGTTCATCGTATAAAGACATCCCGCGATGCCGGGAAAGATCTGCGGCACGAAAAGCGCGACCACTTCGGCAAGCTCACCCTGTGCGTAGCAGGCCTGCAGACGGTGCATCATCTGCAGGATGAGATCCTTGGTCTCCAGGTCGCGCTTGCGCTCGGCATCCAGCCGGTTGCGCTCCAGGCCGTTCTCGCGAAAAATCTGTATGGCGTCGTTCATTTCGCCGATCTCGTCGCGACGGCGATCGGTCGGCACTTCGACGGCATAGTCCTGCTTTGCCAGCCGGTTGACGATTCCTGTCATGCGGACCAGCGGCAGCGCAACCCGCCGCCGCAAGATAAAATAGAGCACGCCGAGAAAAATCGCCGCAGTCAATGCGAGCATCACCTTGGCGACATCGGCCCAGAGATCGCTGCGCGCCTGTGCCGAGCGGACGGCGGCCTCGGTGCGAGCCGTCGCCAATGCGCGAAACTGGCTGACGCTGTTGAGAAGCGTCGTCTGCACGCGTTCGTGCTCCGGGCCGAACAGGGCGTCCCGCGCACCGGCCTGATTGCCGCCGGTATAGGCGGCGACCGCGGCTTCTTCCACCTTGTCCAGCGCTTGCGCGTTCACCGCCACGTCTTCGACCACCTCAAGCTCCGCATCCGGTATGCCGATGCCGCGCAGGTTGTTGATCGCCGTATCGCGACGACGCTCTTCGCCTTCATCGACGGTGAAAGCATCGAGATGCCTCTCCTCTCCGCGCATCACGTAGAGACGGGCTTCATCGGTCGTTTCCTCGGCACCGAGGGCAAGCTCCTCGCCCATGCTGTTGAGCAGCAGATGCTGTTCGACGGCCTGCCTTTCCTGCACAGCACTCCGAGCCGACAGAATGAACGCCACGGCGGACAGCACGGTCAGGACCACGGTGATGCCGTAGGCCCAATTCGTAATTGTCGTAATTCTCATATGCCGTCCTCTGCGCCTCGCTCATGCATTTCTGAAGTCCTTGTCAGGCGAGTCTTCAGTTATGACACTTGCTCGTAGGATAAAGCCTGAACAAGCGGCATGGAAAGCTGATTGCCGGCTTATTTGACGCTTATCCTCCGGCGATCGCCACTCCGCGAAGCTCGCACAGCGCCGGATCCCGATATCCCGATGCTTCCAAGCCGCCGCTTGCTTCGTTCGGGGTATAACCCGACGACATCGGTTTTCTCTGACGGGAATCTCAGTTGCAGCTGAAGGGCCGCCGCCGAGACTCCCGGCTGTCGTCAGGGGTGAGTACGACAGCACGGACAACAAATCGATTTTCAAACCAGCAATCCATAGGGTGACTGGAAGCTGGAAAACACAAGCTTAAGTTCCACAAGTGACTGCCCCATTTCGGCACGTCTATCGCTCAAAGTTCAAATTTATCCTGGCTAAGATTAGCGTCACCTGAAGCAATTGCTGTTCAGATCTCGCACAATGCCCACGAGGCCGACTTTCCAACTTCACCAATTTTCCTGAACAGCTGCTCGTGCTCTGCACAGTTTCTGCAAAGCCCGGCGTCAACGTCGCACCATGAGCAACACATCCGAGACACCAAGCACTCCATCCGTTCGCCTGCCACATAGCCTCCTTAGGGAAGGCTGGTGGCTGGCGGACAATCGTCACTCTCAGGCCGATTTGCCGGCTCAGCCTGCCACCATCATACCCTTTGCCGCCATCGAACGCCGCGCGGGGAGCCGATGCCGATGAGCATATCCGATGCCCCTACCCTTCCCGCCAACCCAACAAGCAACTCCAATCGCAAATTCCTGATACTTTTCGCTCTTGTAATATTTGCCGACTTTCTTCTTTTCGACAGGGAGCCCGGCCTCAACCTCTTCGTTTTTGCCAATGCCGTCGCGGCCGGTCTACTGATCTGCTCCAGAAAATCCCTGTCCTTTTCGAAAGCTGCTGGGCTCCTGTTATGCGGTCTCATCGCATCGGTCCCTCTTATCGAGACCCCATCCTGGATGGGCATTACGATCTGCCTGCTCGGCCTTTCCTGCGTCTCGCTTGGCGCCAGCGGACTGTTGCCCCGGCAATGGACCCGCCTGCCGCTCGTGCTTCTCCGCTTCGTCCTGGACTTGCCGACACGGCCTTTCCGACGTGTGAGCTATCGTTGGTTGCAACGCCTGCAAAAGCCATCGGCGCGAGGCGTTCGCCATCACCTTCGCGGCTGGATCATGCCGCTGACGTTTGCCGCCGGCTTTCTTGCGCTCTTCGCAGCGGCCAATCCGCTGATCGACAAGACACTGCGCAGCATCGACCTCACCTTCCTGCTGCAATTGCTGAGCATGTGGCGCATCGGCTTCTGGCTTGTTGTCGCAGCCGTCCTTTCCGTGCTGTTGCGCCCAGGCCTGATGCGGCGCCGCCATCATCGGCGCGGGGCCGCGGAAGTCGTCACGAGAGTTGAGGATGGGCTGTTCGGCCATGCCGCGTTGCTACGTTCGCTGATCGTGTTCAACGCACTGTTCGCCGTGCAGACGCTGCTCGATCTTACCTATCTCTGGGGCGGAGCGAGCCTGCCCGATGGCATGAGCCATGCCGAATATGCTCATCGCGGCGCCTATCCGCTGATGGTCACCGCGCTTCTTGCCGCCATCTTCGTGCTTGTTGCCATGCGCCCCGGCGGTCCGGGAGACAAAAGCGTCCTTGTTCGCGGCCTGGTGCATCTGTGGATCGCCCAGAATATCCTGCTCTGCCTCTCCTCGATTCTACGCCTGGATCTCTACGTCGAAGTCTATTCGCTGACGGAGCTGCGCGTTGCGGCCGGCATATGGATGGGCCTCGTGGCGGTCGGCCTTTTCTTCATCCTGCTGCGCATTCTGCTTCGCCGCTCCAACGAATGGCTGATCGCACTCAGCTCCGCGACGCTGGCCATGACGCTTTACGCCGCCGCACTGGCCGATATCCCCGCCCTCATTGCCCGCTTCAATGTCGCCCACAGTCGCGAAATATCGGGTGAAGGCATCGTGCTTGACCTTGATTATCTCGCAGCGCTCGGCCCATCGGCCATCCCGGCACTCGATACCTATCTGGTATCGCTGCCTGCCGACAGCGACGTCCGCAGGGTGCGGGACGCGCTTCTACGGCAGCATGAGGGCCGCTCGCCCGATTGGCGAAGCTGGACATATCGCGCCGCGCGCCTCGACGACGACCTCAGAAACGAGGCAGCACTTGCAAGATGAGGCCGAAACGAAGAAAACGGGCGGGTGAACCGGGACGCATCTCACATGGCACAGCGCATCCTCGTCGTCGACGACGAGCCCAATATACGCGACGTGATCTGTTTCGCGCTCGATCGCGCCGGCATGAAGACGACGACAGCCCGTAATGGCACCGAGGCCATGATGGCCTTTCACAGGGGCGGCCTCGATCTGCTCGTGCTCGATATCGGCATGCCTGAAATGGATGGGCTGGAAGTCTGCCGGCGCGTCCGGAAGACCTCGAATGTTCCAATCCTCTTCCTCTCGGCCCGCGACGAGGAAATCGACAGGATCGTCGGCCTGGAAATAGGCGGCGACGATTATGTGACAAAACCCTTCAGCCCACGCGAACTGGTCGCGCGGGTTCGGGCCATCCTCAAGCGAAGCGGGCACGATTCGCAGCCGGACACGAACAACCGCTCCATTTCCATGGGATCGTTGCGGCTCAATCGAGGTGGCCGTACCGCCAGTTTCGGCGATATGCCGCTCGCCTTGACGGCGCTGGAATTCGCGATCCTCGACACGCTATTGTCGCGGCCGGAGATCGTGTTCAGCCGCGATCAGCTTATGGAGGCCGCTTACGGCACCGATATGCAGGTCGCCGATCGCACCATCGATAGCCATATCCGCAATATCCGCGCCAAGCTTGCGGCGGCCGGCGGCAAGGGCATCATCGCCACCGTCCACGGTATCGGCTTCAAGCTGACATCGGGCATGGAAGGAAGCGCCTGATGCGCGCGCCACGGGTTAAGCCGAAATGGCGGCCGCCGCTCGCCGTCATCGTCTATGCCGTGCTTCTGACGGTGATGACGCTTCCGGTGCTGACCCTCATCTGGTTTCGCGTCGTGCGCGCCGCCTCCGGCGCCATCGCGCCGGCCGAGATCGCAACCCTTGCCGTCGTCCTCATCCTGACCTTGGGCGTCGCCTATGTACTGACACGCACCCTGACCGTGCCAATCAACGCGTTGATCGCCCGCACGGACGAGATCGCTCGCGGTGGACGCTCTGCGATCCGGCCGCTCGAAATCTATGGTACGCGCGAGGTCGCAAGCCTCTCGCAGAGCTTTCTCGACCTCGCCGGCAAACTGGTCGACCACTCCGACTACGTGCGATCCTTTGCCACCCATGTCTCCCACGAGCTGAAATCGCCGCTCACCTCGATCAAGGGCGCGGCGGAGCTGCTGCGCGACGATGACGACAGCAATCCGATGAGCCCGGAGCAGCGCGAGCGATTCCTTGCCAACATCATCGCCGATACCGAACGGCTGGACCGGCTGTTGTCGCGCCTGCGGGAACTGGCGAAAGCCGAACTGCCGTCCGAGCAGGGTACAAGCAGCCTTAGCGACATTATCGCCCAGCTCAAAATGCAGTTTCGCCAACTGGCTATCAGCAACGAAGGCGCCGACGACGACGTGATGCTGACTCTGCCAGTCGAAGCAGCCGGCATTGTCTTCTCCAATCTTGCGGAAAATGCCTTTCAGAACGGCGCCACAACCCTTGCAATCAAGGCAAGCGACGAAGAGCGGAAAATGACGATCCAAGTGCGCGACAATGGGCGCGGCGTTGCCGATGGCAATCGGGATCACATCTTCGAACCCTTCTTCTCGACACGACGCGAGGACGGCGGCACGGGCATGGGCCTCGGCATCATCAGAGCGATGCTCGCAGCGCATGGCGGCAGCATTGAGCTGCTTGAGAGCAGCAAAGACGGCACGGCCTTTCAGATCGTCTTGCCTTACGCGTCACTGTTTTCCGCTACTGACCAATAGCTCATTTACACTTTGGACCGCAGTTTCTTCCTTCCGGCCAAAGCCAGAGAGCAGGTAATGATGGCTGGCCCGAGAAAAATGAACCCTAAGAATAGGTGCTCCAATTCAGGGAAGCAGCCTTTTTCATGCGTCGAGTTGTCAAAGCCCTCGCAAGCCTCCGCAACAGCGAGTGGAGACATGGTGACACCGATATAGAAATGGTAGATCACAAGGCCAAATAGGCAGAGTGATATTGCAGCGCATATGAGTCGCAACGGCTTCATTTTGATGTCACGCGAGAATCATTCCGAATTTACATAATGTCTTATGCTGCGCTTATCCAAGATAGAAGCGGCCGATGGCTATGACCATCGACCGCTCCAATGTTTAGAGCCGGCCCCTACGCCGCCTGCGATTGCGCCTGAGCTTCCAAAGCCATGGCACGCGCCGTCACGAAGTCGACTTTGCCGGAACCGAGGACAGGAACCTTGCCAACGGTGACTTCGGCGGGAACCATCATTTCCGTGGCGCCCTTCGATTTGGCGAATGCCAGGAAATCGCTTCGCGTGGCCTCGGGTGCGTCGGTCAGGAGCACGAGACGCTCACCTTTCTTGGCATCGGGCACCGCCGAGACGACGCTGAGAGCACCCGGCCAAAGCTGCGCCGCAAGGGTCTCCACCGCGGCCAGCGAAATCATTTCGCCGCCGATCTTGGCGAAGCGCTTGGCGCGGCCGCGGATCTTGACGAAACCGTCTTCGTCGATGGTGACGATGTCACCGGTATCGTGCCAGCCCTCCGGCAGCGGCTCGAGGATACCCGGATTGTCGGCCCGCAGGTAGCCGGCCATGACATTGGCGCCGCGGATGTGAAGACGGCCGCCCTCGTCGATGCCGGGAACCGGCTCGAGTTTCCATTCCATGCCGGGCATGATCTTGCCGACCGTTCCCGTGCGGTTGTACATCGGCGTGTTCAGCGAGATGACCGGGGCTGCCTCGGTAACGCCATAGCCCTCCAGGATGCGCAGACCGAATTTCTCCATATAGACCTCGCGGGTCGAGGCCTTCACCGGCTCTGCGCCGGAGAAGATATAGCGGATCGACCTCAGGTCGTAGGGGTGAGCGCTGCGCGCATAGCCGTTCAGGAACGTATCCGTGCCGAAGACAATGGTCGCGTTCGAGACGTAGATCAGCTCCGGCACGATGCGATAGTGCAATGGCGACGGATAGAGGAAGATTGGCACACCCGAGACCAGCGGCAGGATGGTGCCGGCCGTCAGGCCGAAGGAGTGGAACATCGGCAGGATGTTGAACACCTTGTCGCCGGGATGGAAGTCGATGCGCGAGGCCGCCTGGGCGGCGTTCGACAGGATATTGCGATGGCTCAGCACCACGCCCTTCGGCGCACCTTCGGAACCGGAGGTAAAAAGGATGACTGCCGGATCATCGGCGCTGCGCTTGACCAACGGTCGATATTTACGGATGAGACCGACGATCTTGTCGAGGAAAGTGACCTGCGTGCGCAGCTCGTCCAGCCAGACGAACGCCACCTGCTTTTCGAGTTCCTCGACCACCGGGCCGAGCTTGGCCTGCGTGATGAAGACGCGCGAGCTAAGGACGTGCTTGACCTCGGCGGTCCGGCAGGCGGACAGGATATTGGTCGCACCCGCCGTAAAATTCAGCATGGCCGGAACCTTGCCTGCCGACATGACGCCGAGGACCGTAGCCGCCGTGCCGTTTGCATTCGGCAGCATGACGCCGAGCGTCTTTTCCTCAGGGAACATCTTCCTGAACTTCGCGCCGAGCACCGCGGCGGCGGTCAGAAGCTTGGCATAGGAAAGCTTGCCGGCAATCGGATCCTCGACCGCGAGTTTCTTGCCGCCGTACTCATGGGCGCTTTCGATGACGCGGCCGAGGACCGTGTTGTTCATGTCGGCGGTGCGGAACATCAGCGTCGACATGATCTGATAGAGGGCGGCACCGGCGGCGATGCGGCGCTTCCTGCCCTTCAGCTCCGCCGGGACGTCAAGCTTGACCGGCTCCAGGATCGTGACCTTGACCTTGGGGAAAAGACGGCGGCGAACATGGCTCGACGTCAGATAGGAGGCGTAGCTCTTTTCAAGGCCGTCGATGCGAACGGGCACGATCATCGCACCGGTCTTGTCTGCGACCATGGCGGCGCCGTCGTAGACCTTCATCAGCGTGCCTGTCACGGTCAGCCGCCCCTCGGGAAAGATGCCGACGGGGCTGCCGTCCTGGATCACCTTGATCAGCGAACGCGTCGCCATCGGCTTCGTCGGGTCGAGCGGCAGGAACTTGCACTTTGTCAGCAGCGGCCGCACCCACCATTTCTTGGCGAAGGCATAGTCGATGGCGAAGACGGGCTCTTCCTCGGTGATGGCGAGCGCCAGCGCGCCATCGAGCAGGCTCACATGGTTAAGCGCGATGATCGGCGCGGGACCCGCCTTGCGGATATTTTCCAGTCCCTCGACTTCCAACCGCATGAAGGCGCGGAAAATGATGGAGATGAGGTCGCGGAAGGCGTTGGTGGGCAGCATCTTCAGCATGACCCAGGCGATCGCGATGTTGAGCACGGAGATGCTGAGAATAATGACCGGAACCGACAGGCCGACGGCCTGCAGGACGGCCACAAGCGCCAGGCCGACCGCGATGAAGAGAGCGGACAGCACGTTCGCCGCACCGATGACGCGGGCGCGGCGATCCTCGTTTGCCCAGCTCTGCATGGCCGCAAAGGTCGGAACGGCAAGGAAAGCGCCGCCGATTGCCATGCCGGCAAGATCGATGGCGACGCGGATCGTCTTCGGCCCCTCAAAGAAGGCGAGAATGGTTTCGGCATGGGCGGTCGACTGCAGACCCCAGAGGTTCCAGGCGAGATCGAGACCGAAAAGAGCGACGATCAGCATGCCGACAGGCGCCGGCAGAAGCACGATGCGGCCGGCAGCCATCCAGCCGGCGATAGCCGAGCCGATGGCCACGGACACCGCAAAGATTGCCAGATAGGCGGGAACGACGATTTCCGAGCCGCCAAGAATGTCGGTCACCATGACCGGCAGCATCGACATGATGAAGGCGCCGACGAACCAGAACCAGCAGTTCATCAGCGATGCGCGCCAGATGCGGCTGTCGGCGCGAAGCTCGTTGACCAGCCTGTAGCTTGAACGGCCGACATTGGTATCGACGACGAGATCCGGCGCCTTGGAGCCGGTCGAGGGGATCATGCGGGCGGAAAACCAGCAAAGGATCGAAAGCCCCATCATCATCGGGCCGAAGATCCAGACATTCTCGCCCTCGCGAAAGGCGACCGCGGCGACCATGGTGCCGGTGAGAATGGCGATGAAGGTGCCGCCCTCGATCCAGGCGTTGGCCCTCGGGAGATCCCTGTTTTCCAGGTGATCCGGCAGGATGCCGTATTTGATCGGCCCGAAAAGAGAGGAAATGACGCCGAAGCCGAAGAGGGCGAGCATCAGGATCCAGATCGAGGAGAAGGCGATGCCGACGACGGAAATGGCTGCGACCCCAAGCTCGCAGCGCTTCAGAAGCTCCGCCATCTTGGCCTTGTCGTATTTGTCGGCAAGCTCGCCGGCAATCGCCGACAACAGCAGAAACGGCACAATGAAGATGCCGCCGGCAAGCGTCACCAGCGCCGCACCTTCCGTCGCCATCTGCGCGAGAATGACGAAAACCAGTGTCTGCTTGAGAAAGTTATCGTTGAAGGCGGTGAGGAACTGCGTCCAGAACAGCGGCGCGAATTTCCTCGATTTCATCAGGTGGTTTTGCATGACGTACCCCTCGTTCAGCCAACAAGACGCCACAGAGTTATTACGCAAAGGTTGAGCGCCAATGCAACTCTGCGGCGTCGTTAACAAAGTTTAGTCCTGACCGTCACGATTGAACTTAACGAGCAGCTTCTCCGTGCGGGCATCCTCCACCTTGCGGATCAGCTTGTCAGCCTCGCTGTTGTCGCGGATCGTCTTGGTGACATTGACCGCCGTCTGCACCAACATCAGGATGCCCATGGCGAGATAGCCTTTGCCCCAGAGATCGATCGGCATCATGTAAAGGCCGACGAAGAGCATGAAGGCGGCGGCGCCGAAGGAAATATAGGAAAAGCTGACCCAAGCCTGCGAGTGTTTCTGGAAGCTGTCGTTCATGGTCGTGTCCTCTCTTATGGGTTTGGTGTGTTCGGGTTCAGGCTGCTGAATTCATGCGCGCGCGAAGGCGGGCGAGCACGTCGTCCGCCGAAGGGCCAAGCGGTGCACCAAAGCCGGCATTGGCAAGCTTTTCGACGATGGCCGTCTGCCGGCTCGACGCGTCCATTTCCTTCATGGTCGAGGCCGCAATCTCGCAGCGCCCCTGGTAGGCCCGAAGGCGGGCCAAGGTTTCCTCGGCCTCGTCCAGGGTTGCCAGGCCGGAATTATCGTCACAGGCGGCATTCAGCTTCTGCGTCTGCGCCGTGGCGCGCGCCAGCCGCTCGCCGCGCTGCAACTCCTGCAGACGCGCTTCCGATGCTTGGACCGTGGCCTTGAGCCTGCCGATTGTCTGGGTAAATTGCGCCTGCGCCTTCTCGGAAGCGTCGCGCTCGGCTTCAAGCTGGGCGATTGCCTCGGCCGCCTGTCTGGCAAGTTCGTCGCTGCCCTTCTGCAAGGCGGCAACGGCCCGGCTTTCCAGGTCCGCGATGCGGCCGGCAACCGCCGCGTGCTGGCTCTTTTCCTGTTCGTTCTGCGCGACGGCGATTGCCACCGCGCGGCGCGCCGACTGAATGGCGCTTGCCGCGTCACGGATCTGCTGCGCCAGCAGCGGCACGGCGTTGCGATCGATGAACGCCTGCTCCGCATCGAAGGCCCGACCGCGAATGAGCGTCAGAATTACATTGAACATTTGTCGTCTCCCGTTTATGAACGATGTTCATGAAACGAGATATGCCAGAATCATGAACGTTGTTCAAGAACAATTTTGAACAACGTTCAAAAAATTGGATTGGAATTGACAATGGCGAGAAAAACGCTGGAAAAGCGCGAGGATCTGAAGCTGCGGCTGATCGAGGCGGCGCGCAATCGCATAGCGGCCGATGGGCTTTCCAACCTGCGGGCGCGCGACGTCACGCAGGACGTCGGCTGTGCGCTCGGCGGTCTCTATACGGTCTTTACCGATCTCGACGATCTCGTCATCCACGTCAATTCGGCAACGCTGAAGGCGCTGGAGGCTTCCCTGACACTCGCGGAAGTCAAGAATCACACGCCGGCCGACCAGCTGCGCAACCTCGCACGCGGCTATTTGCGGTTTGCGGTCACCCACCGCAACCTATGGAAGGCGCTCTTCGACCATCGACCGCCGGACGACCGCCCGAGCCCCGAATGGCATCTGGAAGAACACATGTTCCTGATGGGCGTCATTGCCGCGCCGCTCGCCGAGTTGCAGCCCACGATGTCCGAGACGGCACGGGCCATTCGCGCGAGAACCTTGTTTGGTGCCGTGCACGGCGTCGTCAGCATCAGCCTCGAAGGTCGATTCGTCGGCCTGCCGATCGAGAGCCTGGAACTGGAGCTGGATGACTTTATCCTGACGATTGCAGCGGGCGCCGCGGCGAGACAGGCGTAGGCAAGTTCGCGCCCGTCAAGGGGTCGACGAGGCGTAGCTTCTGATATCGCCGAAGGCATAACCGCGTTGCTTCAGCCTGCGGATGAGGGCTTGCAGGTTTTCCTGGCCGTCGAACTGGTCCTGAAACATCTGATCGTGCATCAGCAGGATCATCTTTCCCCGTTGGGTGAAACGGCCATATTGAAAGAGGTGATCGATCTCGTTGACCAGGTGGTCGACCGATTGAACCGGCTTGCCGTCATCGCGATGCACCCATTCGAAATCCCAGCCATAGAGATAGAAGCCTGCTTCGGCGACGAGTTCATAGTCCAGCCACTCGCGCTCCCATTGGGCGACATTGATGGACAGATCCTCTCGCGATACGGTCGGAAGCCGGAAGACGTCCCTGCCCGGCAGCCGCGCATTCACGGTCGGCGTCAACCCAAGCACCTGATTGGCGTGCAGCATGTCCGCCACCACAGCCTGCGTATTGGAGTAATATCGCCTGTAGCGGTTGTTGGCGTGGCTGTAGCTGTGATTGCCGACGGTCACCAGTGGCATTGCCTTGGCTTCCGCCAGCAGGTCCCGTCCCCCAGGGCTGGTTTCCACATGCAACCCGACCATGAACATGACGGCCGGCACATTCTCCTGGCGCAGCACCGAAAGAACATTCTGCGTTCCCGGCAACGGACCATCGTCAAATGTCAGATAGATCGTTCTGTCCGCCGCCTGGCCGGCGATGGTGGAGACCGCAACAAGGATAGCGGTCAACAACAATCTGCCCAGTGCATTCCCCAGACTGTTCAATCCGCCCAAGCCAGCCGCCTCCCGCATGAATAAGGCAAACTGGCATATCGCATCGGACAAGGAAAGCGCCGCGAACGCGACAAAAGCAAAGGGCGCTCCACCCGTTTCCGGGGAGCGCCCTTGCTTTTTAACCCGGAAAGCAAACGCCGGCTCGACACGAAAATGCCGGCCCGGCAGGCCATCGATACAGGTGATGGAGGGCAGATAATAGCGAATCGCACCCTTTGCAAGGGCTAACTTCGAAAAACTTCAAGGCTTCGCCACATGGCAGAGCCATTTGGCATTATTCGCACATATCTGCCGCCCCAATTTGCGTCAGGCGGCCTGCAAGGTCGCATCGCGCGGGATCTCGACATCGATCTCCAGCATGGAGACATCCTTGTCGCGATCCATCTTCACCTGCACCTTGTCACGATCGACCTGGACATGCTTGGCGATGACGGCGAGAATTTCCTCTCTCAGCACGGATACGAGATCCGAACCCACCGAGGCGCGCTCGTGGGCAAGGAGGATCTGCAGGCGCTCGCGCGCCATCGGTGCAGATCTCTGCTTGCGAAACAGTCCGAAAATGCTCATGCGGCCCTCCTTGCGAAGATTTTGCCGAAGATACCCCGCTTCTCGCCGGGGATGGTGATCGGCAGCTGCTCGCCGGCAAGACGGCGTGCTGCTTCGAAATAGGCTACAGACGGCGCGCAACGGGCATCGGCAAGAGTAACCGGCGAACCGAGGTTGGAGGCACGCAGTACGTCCGTGCTCTCCGGGATGATGCCGAGCAGCGGGATGGAGAGGATCTCCAGCACGTCGTCGACCTTCAGCATGTCGCCGCGTTCGGCACGGGCGGCATCGAAGCGGGTCAGCAGGAGGTGCTTTTCCATGCGCTCGCCGCGCTCCGCCTTGAGCGTCTTTGCATCCAGCAGGCCGATGATGCGATCGGAATCGCGCACCGAGGAGACTTCCGGGTTGGTGACGACGACGGCAACGTCGGCATGGCGCATGGCAAGCGTTGCGCCGCGCTCGATGCCGGCCGGGCTGTCGCAGATGACCCAGTCGAAATAGCTCCTGAGCTCATTGATGACGCGCTCGACACCCTCTGGCGTCAGATTGTCCTTGTCACGCGTCTGCGAAGCCGGCAGGAGGAAGAGCGTCTCCAGCCGCTTGTCGCGGATCAGGGCCTGCGGCAGCTTGGCATCGCCATGGATGACGTTGACGAGGTCGTAGACGACGCGGCGTTCCGCACCCATGACCAGATCGAGATTGCGCAGACCGACGTCGAAATCGACCACGACGACCTTCTCGTTTCTCTGCGCCAGAGCCGCCCCCAGTGCGGCCGTGGAAGTTGTCTTTCCAACTCCGCCCTTGCCTGATGTGACGACGATTACCTTGCCCATCTCGCTCTCCTGTTTTGGCCGGCTTCGGCTCAGATTAGTTTCTCGGCCATGATCGTCTCACCATCCAGCCAGAGCTGGACGGCTTGCCCCCGGAGGCCGGGTGATACGTCTTCCGCCATCTTGTAGATTCCATCGATCGCCAGCAGCTCGGCCTCGAGCTTGCGGCAAAAGATTCGCGCCGAGGCGTTGCCGATCGAACCCGCCATGGCACGGCCCCGCAGGGCGCCGTAAATGTGGACGGATCCACCCGCGATCACTTCCGCGCCCGATGCCACCGAACCGATGATGGTGACATCGCCCTCGGGGAAGATCACCGACTGGCCCGAACGCACCGGCTCGCGAATAATCAATGACTGCGTCACCGGCCGGATTTCCGGCGGCGGCGACTTGGGCTCGCTGTTGCGACGCTCCACCACGGGCTCCGCCTCGGCGACTTCGAAGTCGGCAGCCGGACGCCCACCCTTCAGGATTGGCGGCATCCCCGGTCCAGCGATCGACGGACGTCCGCCCTCGATGCCCATGATGCTGACATTGCGGGCCGTAAGTTCGCCGATCAGCTCCTTGAGCTGAGGGCGGTCGATCGGCAGGTCGGTGATGTCAAGCACGACCGGCCGCCCCAGAAAGAAGCCGGCCGAACGGGCTGCCAGATCATCAAGCCGGATCAACCACTGTTCCAGCGGAAGATCCGGCGAAAGTACGACCGCCAGAAAGGAGCGGCCCTTGATACGGATCGAACGAGCGTCTGTTAGCACTTTGGTCATCTATGTAAATAAATCGTTGACCGTTTGTAGCGCTCATATGGTTAACAAGTGGTTAACGCGAGCTCTCGTTGGAGCCGGAACCGCCCCACAAAACGGCAATGCTCGCGAGCGCAGAAGGCTCGTTGGAACCGGGGTCGTAGACGCATGGAGCGGCAAAAATCGCAGCTCCCGCAAGGAAAAGAATGATCGGTCTCATGAGATCCTCCGGGCGCAAGGCGTGCGCCGCCTTGCTGGATATCCGATGCAGAAAAATTAACGATTCTGCGCGCCCCACCCTCAGGTACGGCGCGCAATATCGAGACGTGAACGATTCTCAGGCGAGCTTCAGCTCGACATCGATGTTGCCGCGAGTCGCCTTCGAGTAGGGGCAGGTCTGGTGCGCTTCCTCGACCAGCACCCGCGCTAGCTCAGGCTCGATGCCGGGCATGCTGACGGTGAGACGAGCCTGCAGGAAGTAGGCGCCGTCCGTAGTGCCTAGATCCACTTCGGCATCGACGGCGAGAGCGGCGGGCAGCTTGACCTTGCGCTTGCCGGCGGCCAGACCCATTGCGCCGGTGAAGCAAGCCGACCAGCCGGCCGCGAAGAGCTGCTCGGGATTGGTGCCGGCGTGAGCGCTGCCGGGAGGCGAGAGCTTGACCTCCAGTTGGCCGTCATCGCTGCGGGCGACGCCGTCGCGGCCGCCGATGGTGTGCGTTCTGCCGGTGTAGAGAACCTTGTCGATCTTGGTCATGGAACACTCCGTTGTTGCGTTACCCGCTCTGTTGTGTGGTGAGGGGCGACGTCCGTTGACGGAGCTGTTTTTGCTGGATCGAGGTATCCGGCATGTTTCCGGAATCGCCGGAAGTGTTACAAAACGTAGGCCCGAACAGGTCGGATACAAATGCTTACAAAGATCCTGAGGATCGTAAGCAGGTCAAAATGGGCGGAAAAGCCTCGCATGGAGGCATGTCGGGTTGTTTCCAAGGACGATGCCAAGCGCAGCGCCAGAGAGCGATTCCTGACCTGGCTGGCGCTCGCCCTCGTTCTTTTGCTGCTCGCCTGGCTGCTTGGATGGATTTGACCGCCATCCAGGCGACCAGAAGACCCACTCCTCAAAAATCCTCTCCGAGAGCGCTCAGGAGATGACCACTTCGGCGGCCAGGCCGCCGCCTTCGCGGTTATAGAGCCGGACGGAACCGCCGAGCGTCTGGGCGAGCTGCTGGGCGATCGCGAGCCCAAGTCCGGTGCCGCCGGTGTTGCGGTTGCGCGATTGCTCCAGCCGGAAAAAAGGCTGCATGGCCGCCTCGATCTGGTCCTGGGGAATACCCGGCCCGCGATCCAGAACCGTTATCGCAATCTCGCCCGCGTCCCTGCGTTCCACAGCAATTTCAGCGGCGCCGGCAAATTTCAGGGCATTGTCGATGAAGTTGGTAAGGATGCGGCGAAGGGCATGCGGCTTTGTCGTCGCCGTTCCGCGAATGAGGCCGAGAATCTCGACGGATTTTCCGGTATCCTGATAGTCGTAGCTGATGCTCTCGATGAAGGAAGCAAGGTCGATTCGCGAGCTCTTCTCGCCATTGCTATGGGCGCTGCGCGCATAGGCGATCCCATCCTGCACGAGGCGCTCGATTTCTCCGAGATCCTGCAGCAGCTTGGCCTTCTCGGGTGAATCGTCGGCGATATCGGCGCGCAGGCGCATGCGCGTGATCGGCGTCTGCAGATCGTGCGAAATGGCTGCGAGAATCTGCACCCGCTCCTCGAGATAGTGCGCTATGCGATCCCGCATGGCATTGAAGGCCTTGGCGGCGTGCGCCACCTCGCTCGGGCCCCCGTCGCTCAAAGCTGCCCCCTTCTTGTTGGGATCTAGCGCGTCAGCGGCGGCGGCAAGTTCGGCGAGCGGCCGGATCGCCTGGCGAACCGCAAACCAGGTGCACAGGACAATCACCAGCATCTGGACGACGAAGACGTAAGGCAGCCACGCCGCGATCGGCATGATTCCCCTCGGCGTGACATCGATCGTCAGCGGACTGCCGTCGCTCAAGTTCAGATGCGCCTGCAGTCGCGAGATCGGGCCGGGTATCGATTCCATGCGGATCGGAAAGCGATGACCGACGGCGTCCTCAATCTTGGCGGCGATCTCCGCGCCATGGGTGGAGGTATCGGGCACGCCCGGCAGGCCCGTTCCCAGCTCGAAGTTATAATTGCCACGGCTCAGCCAATCGACCAAATTCGCCCTTTCATCCGCCGGCAGGCGATCGAGCACCGCGATCGAGGTCGCGACGTCGTTTTCCAGCGTACCGAGCATGACGGCCTTTGCCGACATGTAGCGCTCGATGTAGAGCACGCTGAAGGACAGACCGTAGGCAATCGCAAGCCCGGCAAGCAGGATCAGGGAAATCCGCGAGCGCAGCGTACTGGGCCACCAGGGCCATCGGACTGAGAGGCCCGCCATCGTCATGGGCGCAGCTCCGCAATTTCCACCGGCACGGAGAAGACATAGCCTTCGCTGCGAACCGTCTTGATGTAGATCGGCTCACGCGCATCGTCCCCCAGACGCTGGCGCAGCCGGCTGACGAGCAGATCGATGGAGCGGTCGAAAAGATCGGCGTCGCGGCCCTGTGTCAGGTTCAGCAATTGATCGCGATTGAGCACCCGCTGCGGGTGGTCGATGAAGACGCGCAGCAGGCGGTATTCGGCACCGCTGAGCGCGATCTCGGTTCCGTCCCGGTCGAGAAGATGACGTCCGACCGTGTCCAGCCGCCAATCCCCGAAGACCAGTATTTGGCCGGCTTCGCTGATCTGCAGGTTGGGCGGCAACATGCGCGTGCGCCGGAGAACCGCCTTGATGCGGGCAAGCAGCTCACGGGCAGCGAAGGGCTTTGCCAGATAATCGTCGGCGCCCATTTCCAGGCCGAGAATCCGGTCCATCTCGTCGTCGCGCGCCGTCAGCATCAGGACCGGCGTCGCCTTGTGCTTTCCGGCGCGAAGCTCGCGACACAGCACCAGGCCATCGTCGCCCGGCATCATCACGTCGAGCACGATCAGATCGACCGAGTTGGCCTCGAGGAAACTGCGCATCTGTCGGCCATCGGCAGCCGTCGTCGCCCGCAAGCCGTTCTTCTTCAGATAGCTCGACACCAGCTCACGGATTTCCCGATCGTCATCCACGATCAGGATATGGTCGACATGGTCCATTTTGATTTCCCACCCATCATCGTAAGCATCGACCTACGAATATTGATCCTCTTGCCGTGCCAACGGCGGAGGGCGCCAGCATATGCCGGCGCCCGCACGCACACTATCGCCGTGCTAGAATCGATCAACATCTATCACGGCCTGAGCGAAGGCTTGCGGCGCTTCCTGGGGCAGATTGTGCCCGATGCCGCCGGTGACGGTGCGATGCTCGTACTTGCCCGAGAATTTGCCGCGATAGGCCGACGGCTCCGGGTGCGGCGCGCCGTTTGCGTCGCCTTCCATGGTGATCGTCGGTATGGCAACCGCCGGGCCTGCGGCCAGCGTCTTCTCGTAGGCATCGAACTTCGTCTCGCCTTCGACCAGACCGAGGCGCCAGCGGTAATTGTGGATGACGATATCGACATGGTCTGGATTGTCGAATGCCGCGGCCGACCGATCGTAGGTGGCGTCGTCGAAGGCCCATTGCGGCGAGGCGGTGTGCCAGATCAGCTTTGCGAAATCATGCCGATTTTCCTCATAGCCGAGACGGCCGCGCTCGGTGGCGAAATAGAACTGATACCACCAGGCAAGTTCGGCTTTCGGCGGCAAGGGCTTGCGGTTGATCTCCTGGCTGCCGATCAGATAGCCGCTGACCGAAACCATCGCCTTGCAACGCTCGGGCCAGAGCGCCGACATGACGTTGGCGGTGCGGCCGCCCCAGTCGTAACCGGCAACAACGGCCTTTTCGATCTTCAGCGCATCGAGAAGCGCGATCATATCGGCCGCCAGCGCTGCCTGCTGGCCGTTGCGCGGGGTTTCCTTCGAAAGGAAGCGGGTGGTCCCGTATCCGCGCAGATAGGGGATGACGACACGGTAGCCGGCACCGGCCAAGAGCGGCGCGACATCGACGAAGCTATGGATATCGTAGGGCCAGCCGTGCAGCAGCAGCACGACCGGGCCATCGGCCGGACCGGCTTCGGCGTAACCGATGTTGAGCACGCCCGCATCGATCTGCTTCAGCGCGTCGAAGGACGTATGGCTTCCAGCCTTGACGGCAGGCAGGGTCGAAGCGGAAGCCTTCGGTTGGGCGGCGCCGGCCATGGCCGGCAGGCCGAGTTCGGCGGCTGCGACGGCGACGGCGGCAAGACCGAAAAAGCGGCGGCGGCTGTGATTGAGTTCCTCGGACATCTGTCTCTCCTGTCGATTGGATCGTGAGATCGAGAAAACCAGCCGCTTGTATCGTCGATGTGTCGCATGCGGCGGCCTTTTGAATGCCTTTGTAGCTTCAGGCCGTACAGATACAGTCTGATACAATCCGCTTCCTTTGATCGACCAAGGCCTGGCAGCGCCCGAAACGCCGGCAAGATCACACGCGCGTCCGCCAATTTGTATCGCATTGTATCGAGGCCGACGACATCGACGTTTCGGTACATTCTCCCGTCCAGCCCGACACATTCGAGATACGTCGCCAGCGGCAGATGGCCTCACCGCTGAGCACGGCACCTCGCCGTCGGCAGCCGGTCAATCGCTTCCAAAGGAACAAGACGATGACGCTTCTCATCATAGCCTATCTCGGCGGCGCGCTGACGATCCTCAGTCCGTGTATCCTGCCCATCCTCCCCTTCGTCTTCGCCCGCGCCGGACAGCCCTTCGTCAGGAGCACGCTGCCTATGCTTGCGGGCATGGCGCTCACCTTCGCATGTGTCGCAACCCTTGCCGCGATCGGTGGCGCCTGGGCCATCCGCGCCAATGAATACGGCCGCCTCGCGGCAATCGTCCTGCTCGGGCTCTTCGGCCTAAGCCTGATTTCGCCGCGTATCGCCAGCGCCCTGTCCCGGCCGGCCGTCGATCTCGGCAACAATCTCCTGAACGCCGCCGGCGCGCATCGTGCGAGCGCAAGCGTCAGAAGCTCCTTCGTGCTCGGCATTGCGACCGGCCTGCTTTGGGCGCCCTGCGCCGGCCCGATCCTCGGGCTTGTGCTGACGGGCGCGGCATTGAAGGGCGCCAACCTGCAGACGACGTTCCTGCTGCTGGCCTATGGCGCCGGTGCCGCGACCTCGCTCGCCGTCGCGCTGTTTGCCGGCGGCAGGATCTTTGCCGGCATGAAGCGATCTCTGGGCGTCAGCGAACGCATCCGCCAGCTCGCAGGTGCCGCTGTTCTCGCCGGCGTCGCAGCCATCGCCCTTGGCCTCGATACCGGCCTGCTCGCCCGCCTTTCCTATGCAAGCACCGGCTCCTTCGAGCAGGCATTGCTGGAAAAGCTGCACGCGAAAGCGACAGGTCCGGAGACCGAAATTGCCAGCAACGGCGCAATGAAGATTGCCAGCGACGCGACACACCCGTTCCACAGCGATCTTCCGATCGAAGGCCCATCCCCTTCCCTCGACGGCGCCGTCACCTGGCTGAATTCCGAGCCGCTGACGTCAGCCGAGCTTCGCGGCAAGGTCGTGCTCGTCGATTTCTGGACCTATTCCTGCATCAACTGCATCCGCACCATACCCTATGTTCGCGCCTGGGCGGAAAAGTATAGGGATCGGGGCCTTGTCGTGATCGGCGTCCACGCTCCCGAATTCGCCTTCGAGAAGAATGTCGATAACGTCAGGAAGGCGATCGCCGACTTCAAGATCGGCTATCCCGTCGCGATCGACAACGACTATCGCATCTGGCGCGCCTTCGAGAACAACTACTGGCCCGCCCATTGCCTGATCGATGCCAAGGGGCAGGTCCGCTACCAGCATTTCGGCGAAGGCAACTATCGCCAGACCGAACAGGCGATCCAGGATCTTCTGCGCGAGGCAGGCAGCGACATGGCCCAAAGCGGCCCGGTCGTTCCCGATGCAAAGGGTGCCGAAGCGAGCCCCGATCTCGGCCATATCCGCTCGGGCGAGACCTATGTCGGCTACAAACAGGCGACCGGCTTCGTCTCTCCCGAGGGCCTGAAGGCCGATGCCCCTGCCAACTATTCGATTGCCAATCCCGACCTGAACCAATGGGGGCTGGCCGGAACATGGACCGTCGGCCCGGAACAGGCTTCGCTCGACACGGCAGGCGGCGGCATAAGCTATCGTTTCAGCGCCCGCGACCTGCATCTCGTCCTCGGGCCATCCGCCGATGGAAAGCCGATCCGCTTCCAGGTGACGGTGGACGGAAAGGCCCCTGGCTCCAACCATGGCTCCGATACCGATGCCGCCGGAAACGGCACCGTTACGGGAACCAGGCTCTACCAGCTCGTCCGCCAGTCCGGCGATGTCGCCGCACGCAACTTCGAGATCCGTTTCCTCGACCCCGGGGTACAGGCCTACGCCTTCACCTTCGGCTGAAATTCCCCTCTTACCCCACACAAGAACCAAACCCGACAGGAGTCATAGCTATGAACACGCGTTTTCTCTCCACCATCGCCCTTGGCCTTGCTGCAAGCACCATGGCGTTTGCGGCGCACGCCGCCGAGATCAGGAATATCGTCATCGTCCACGGCGCGCTTGCCGATGGTTCGGGATGGCGCAAGACCAGCGAGATCCTCGAGAAGGACGGCTTCAAGGTCTCGATCGTTCAGGAGCCGATCACCTCGCTCGCCGACGATGTCGCCGCGACCAACCGCGTGCTCGACCTGCAGGACGGGCCGAGCCTGCTCGTCGGCCACAGCTACGGCGGCATGGTCATCACCGAGGCGGGAAACAGGCCCGATGTCGCCGGTCTCGTCTATGTCGCCGCGTTTCAGCCCGATAAGGGCGAAAGCCTGATCAGCCTCGCCAGCTCCAAGCCCGCCGGCGGCATGAACATCCGCGAAACAAAGGATGGCCAATACCTCTATCTGGATCCGGCAGCCTTCGCCGCCGACTTTGCCGCCGACCTGCCGAAGGATGAGGCCGATTTCCTGGCCAGATCGCAGGTGTTCGCTTCGAAGGCAGCCTTTACAGCCAAGGTCGGCGATCCGGCATGGCGGACGAAGACGAGCTGGGTCGTCGTTGCAAGCGATGACCGCTCCATCAATCCGGCCCTCGAGCGGGACATGGCAAAGCGCGCCGGCAGCGTCGTGACCGAAATCAAGGCAAGCCACGCCGTCTTCGCCTCGCAGCCGGAAAAGGTCGCGGCCGTTATCGAAAAGGCAGCGAAAGACGCCGGCAAATAAGGGAAAACGGCGGCGGCCGCATGAATGGCCGCCGCCTGTTTCCTACACGGGATCGTAGCGGCTGACTTCGATCCCGGAGCCGACGGGCAACAGAACGGACGTGATGCCCGGCTTGGCGCGAACAGCCTCGCCGTAGCGCTTCACGTCCTCGTTGCCGGGCATGAACATGTTGTCGGCAACGATGATCGCGCCCGGATTGAGCTTCGGATAGAAGGCGTCCAGGCAGGGAATGTAGAGATCCTTCCACAGATCGACGAGGACGAAGTCGACGCCGATCGGAAGCGCCTTGATCATCTCGACAGCATCGCCGATCTGGAAGTCGATATGCTCCGACAACCCCGCCTTCCCGGCCATCTTCCGGGCAAACTCGGTCTTGTAGGCGTGCAGTTCCATGGAGATCAGCCTTCCGCCGCTGGCGCGCGCGGCCTCCGCAAGCCAGATGCCGGAATAGCCGAAGGATGTACCGAGCTCCAGAATGGCGGGAGACGTCAGACTTTTCGCCAGAATATTGAGCAGCCGACCGGTTTCGGGCCCAACAGCCCTCAAGCGACGATCCTGGCCGCCATCGCGCCCGCCGGGCGGCATCTCTTTCGGCTTGCTATGCTCCTCGCGGATAAGTTCGTGATAGGCTTCAAGAACGGCTTCGATCTTCTCGTCCATGGCAAACTCACCTTCCAGGCAATCATCATGGGAATGTCCCAGGCGATATGGCTACATCGCGATATGGCGCGGCTCAAGCGCTATCCGGGAGCATGTCTGAAACTTGATCTTTTACCGGCGTTGTGCGGGACGCATTCTGCTCGCGAATAAGCTCGATCAGCGCGCGCAGCCGCGCGGGCATCTGGCGCCGCTGGGCAAAATAGAGGCTCAGTCCCGGATAGGGCGGGCTCCAATCCTCCAGCACCGAAATCAGATTGCCCGCAGCCATGTGATCGGCAACGGACGCTTCGCTGATATAGGCAAGCCCCGCCCCATCGAGGGCGGCGTTCAGCATCAGGTCGGAGGCATCGAGAATGAGGCTTCCCGGTGCGTCGATGAGGATGGACTGACCATGCCGCTCGAATTCCCAGCGATAAAGCCTGCCGCTCGCCATGCGGGCTCGGATGCAGCGATGCTGCAGGAGATCGCCCGGAACAAGCGGGCGCGGCCTCTGGCGGAAGTAGGCGGGTGAGCCGACCACAAGCGAGCGTATGGTCGGAATGATCGGTACTGCGACCATATCCGTCGGCACGGCCTCGGCGAGGCGCACGCCGGCATCGAAGCCCTTGCCGATGACATCGACGAGGGCGTTATCGGTGACGATCTCGATCTCGACCTCCGGATAGCGCCGGCCATATTCGAGGATGAGCGGCTTGAGAAGCATGCGCGCGGCGCCGGGCGCCATGTTGAGCCGAAGCGTGCCCGACACCGAGCCGGAAGACATGCCGGCATTTTCGATGGCCCTGTCGAGCGCGGCAAGCGCCGGCGCCACGTCCGCCACCAGCCGCTCGCCCGCATCCGAGAGTGTCACGCTGCGCGTCGTCCTGTTGAATATCCGCACGGAGAGGCGCTCCTCCAGCGCCGCAACCGCATGGCTGAGGGCGGACGACGACATGCCGAGCTCTCGTGCGGCCGCGCGAAAGCCGCCGTGACGCGCGACGGCCGCAATCGCCTCCAGCTCAGCCAGGCTTGCTTTCATTGCGCGATTTTCCTCATCAGACTGTGCAAACTTGTCCTTCTAGCCCGCACAGATAGCGCATCTTACCTCTATCCGGAAGACAAAGGAGACGCCCATGCGCACCATAGACACCATCTACATCAACGGCAGCTTCGTTCAGCCCCATGGCAAGGAAGAAGCCGCTCTTTTCAACCCGGCCACCGAAGAGCAGATCGGCATCGTCCGCCTCGGCGACGAGCAGGACGTCGACAAGGCGGTAAGCGCAGCCAAGGCCGCATTAGCAATCCTGTCGCAAAGCTCCAAGGCCGAGCGTATCGCCATGCTGCATAGCCTGCACGATGCCGTGTCGGCCCGAGCCGCGGACCTGACCGACGCCATGCGCGAGGAATATGGCGCACCGGCATCCTTCATCGGCTTCTCGGTGCCGCATGCCGCCACGTCATTTCTCCATATGGCCAGCACGCTTGAAACCTATGAGTTCCGTCGTCGTATCGGCCACGCCGAAGTCGAGATGCGCCCCGCCGGCGTGGCAGCCGCAATCACGCCTTGGAACAGCAATTACGGCTTTATCTGCGGCAAGCTTGCCACCGCGATCGCGGCCGGCACGACCATGGTCGTCAAGCCCTCCGAAATGAGCGCGATCCAGACGCAGCTCCTCACCGAATGCCTGCACGCGGCCGGTCTGCCGAATGGCGTCTTCAACATCGTCAACGGCTATGGCCATGTGGTCGGCGCCGCGCTCAGCACCCACCGCGATATCGCAAAGATCAGTTTTACCGGTTCGACAGTGACGGGACGGGCAATCCTTCAGGCCGCATCGGCGACCTTCAAGCGCGTAACGCTTGAACTCGGCGGCAAGAGCCCGAACGTCATTCTGGACGATGCCGATCTCGATACCGTCATACCCCAGGTCCTGGCGGCCGGCTTTGCCAATAGCGGTCAGGCCTGCATCGCCGGCACCCGCGTTCTCGCGCCCGAAAGCCGGCTGGCGGAAATCCACGATCGCCTTGCCGGCGCGGTAGCCACGCTCAAGGTGGGCGATGCAAGCGATCCCGAAGTCAGCATCGGCCCCATGGTCAGCCAGAAGCAATGGGATCGCGTGCAATCCTATATCCGTCTCGGCCAGGAGGAAGGCGCTCGGCTGATCATCGGCGGGGAAGGACGTCCCGAAGGGCTTAATCGCGGCTGGTTCGTTCGCCCGACGATCTTCTCCGACGTCAGCAACGATATGAGGATCGCCCGCGAGGAGATATTCGGCCCGGTACTGTGCGTCATTCCCTATCGCGATGAGGCGCACGCGCTCGAAATCGCCAATGATACGGCCTACGGCTTGCAGGCTTATGTCTTTTCCTCCGATCTCGCCCGGGCAAAGCGGGTCGCCGAACGGATCGACGCCGGCCGTGTCGTCATCAATGGCGCACCGCACGAGCCGCTGGCTCCCTTCGGCGGGTTCAAGCAATCGGGCATCGGCCGCGAATTCGGGACATATGGCCTGGAATCCTTCCTGGAGCCTCGCGCCGTCCTGAGCTGAGCAGCACCCGAAATTTCTACTATCCTCATTATTGACCAATCATTCCAAAAAATCTAAAGATGCCTTCGCCGGCGGTTGTCGTCCCGACATTCGGATGCCAGCCGCCGGCAAAGTCGCGGTGACGCAATCCGGTCGCCCGGCATCCGTGGTGGTGATCGAATGGAGATGCAGCGATGAGCCTTGGAGAGAGTGAACGTAAAGCCGCCATCGTGTTCGGAGGATCCCGCGGCATCGGCGCGGCTATCGTCAAACGCTTGGCTCAGGATGGGTTTCAGGTTGCCCTGACCTATCTCTCCAGCCCGGACAGGGCGCAGCAGCTCGTCGAAGAGATCGGCGCGCTCGGCGGAAAAAGCATTGCGATCCGTGCCGACAGCGCCGACGCCAAGGAAGTCGACGCGGCCGTGACGCGGACGGTCGAGACCTTCGGCCGGCTCGATGTCGCCGTCGTGAATGCCGGCGTCCTGCGCATAGGCCCGGTCGACGCCGTCAGCATCGAGGATCTCGATCTTTCCCTTTCGATCAATGTGCGCGGCGTTTTCCTGGCCGTGCAGGCGGCGGCAAGACAAATGGCCGACGGAGGTCGTATCATCACCATCGGCAGCAACACCGCAATCAGAACCGGCTCCCCCGGCAGCAGTGTCTATGCGATGACCAAGGCGGCGGTCGCGGCCATGGCAAAGGGCGTTGCCCTCGATCTGGCGCCGCGGAGGATCACGGTGAACAATATCCAGCCCGGCCCGACCGAGACGGACATGACCTCGAGCATGATCGACCGCCTGAAGGACATCGTCCCGCTGCGGCGCGTTGGGCGCCCGGAAGAAATCGCCGGCCTTGCCTCCTATCTCGCAGGCCCGCAATCAGGCTACATGACCGGGTCCAGCCTGACGATCGACGGCGGCTACGTGCTCTAGGTCCGTTGCTTCCCTGCCGGCGGTCACCAATCAACTATGCCATGCGATCAGGCGTAGCGGAAAAGGGCCAGCCGCATTCAGGTTCCCGTTAGGATCATGCTCTAGTTTTAGAGCAATTCTAATATGGGAGCCCTTATGCCCGCGAGATTCCGCTATTCCGTTCCACAACGCATCCTTCACTGGCTCGTGGCAATGCTGGTCTTCTTCAATCTCCTGTTTCCCGACGGGATGAATGCGTGGCGGCATCTGGTCCGTAACGGCCAGACGCCATCGCCGGCCGACATTGCGAGCGCCAACATTCACGCCTATGCCGGCATTGCGATCCTGCTGCTCGCCATCGTGCGCCTCGCCGTCAGGTTTTCATCCGACGCGCCCGCCATGCCGGATGGTCAGCCCGCCTTCCTGCATTATATGGCGCGGGTGACACACGGCCTGCTCTATGTGCTGATCTTCGCGATGCCGCTCACGGGACTGGCGGCCTACTATCTCGGCATCGATACCGCTGCCTTCGTCCATGGCGGACCGATCAAATCCCTGCTCTGGGTCGTCGTCGTCCTTCACATTCTCGGCGCGCTCGTTCAGCACTTCTATTTCCGATCGGACGTATTGCGCCGCATGACGATCGGCTAGAAACGGCCGTGCGTTTGGCGGCTAGGCCGATTGGCGGCCAAAATGCCTTTCGAAGGAGAACAGCGCCGTCGGCAACCGACTTCCCCCTTCAAGAGCCAAATCGGCCAGGATCTCGCCGACAACGCTGGTGAACTTGAAGCCGTGGCCGGAGCAAGCCGAAGACATGACCACGTTCGGCTGGCCCGGCACCGTGTCGATCAGAAAATCCTCGCTCGGCAGCATGGTATAGCGACAGGTCGTCGCCCGCACGCGAAACGACGCCGCATCCGGCAGGCGCTTGCGGGCAAAGCCGTCGAGCAAATCGGTATCCGTGTCGTTGACCGGCGGATTGGGCAGGGTGGGATCGATGGGTTCCCGGAAATGGGCGTGGCGGCCGATTTTCACGCCGTCGACGCCGATTGCCGGAAAGCCGAAATAGGAGCCTTCATCTCCCTCGTCACGCAGGAAGCAGGGCATGCGCTGCGGTTCCGCAACGAAACCGTCCTTCGGCTGATACCAGGCGACCACCTGCCGGATCGGCTGCGCATGCGCCTTCAGCTGCGGTACGAGCTCGGCAATCCATGCGCCGGTAGCAACGATCACCTTGCGGGCACGATATCTGCCCGTGGTCGAAACGACGGTTACGCCCGTTTCGTCCGGATCGATGGAGACGACACGCTCACCGAAATGCAGGACCGCCCCATCTTCCGCCGCAAGCTTCAGATAGCCCATGATCGCAGCTTCGGGACGCACATAGCCACCCTGCGGATCGAGCAGGCCGATTTCGCCCTCTTCCAGCGCAAAAGCGGGGAAACGGCGCTTCATGGCATCCCGGTCGAGGATCTCATGCGGCAATCCATGCATGTCACACGAGGCGCGCGTGCCGCTGACGATCTTGCTATCGGGTGCCCCGATCTGTAGAACGCCTGTCACCGTCAAGATCTCGGCGCGCAGCCTCGCCTCCAGCGAGCGCCAATTGTGATAGGCCCGCTTCAGCAGGGGTACGTAGGATGGATCCTCGAAGTAGCCGAGGCGGATCAGGCGGCTGTCGCCGTGCGAGGAGCTGAGCGCATGCGCCGGGAAATGGGCCTCGATCCCGATTGCCCTTGCGCCGCGAGCCGCGGCAAAGGACACGGCGGCACTTCCCATCGCGCCGAGTCCGATAACGGCAACGTCGAATTCCGCAGACATATTATGCTCCAGTTTCATTGTCGGCCGGCGGCGCGACATCCGCGATCATGGCCCGCAAGGCTTCGATATCCGCATTCAAGGGCCGATCGTCGCCATAAAGGGGCACGCGTGAGCGAACCGCCGCGTAGACGCGTTCCGTTCCCCGCGCCCGCGCTCCCTTGGAGACGAGGAAGTCCTGTGCCTGCGCCGCCGCCATCAGCTCGATTGCCAGGATATATTCGGCATTGTCGAGGATCGCGAGTAGCTTGCCGGCTGCCGCCGTCGGATGGGCGAGAAAATCCTCCTGAAGGCCGGAGGTCAGACCGCCGTCAAGCGATGCGGGAGCGGCGAGCCGCCTGTTGTCATTGCTCAGCGCCGCAGCCGTATACTGCACGATCATGAAGCCGGAATGGCTACCGGCATCGCTTGCCAGGAAAGGCGGCAAGCCGCTGACCAGCGGATTGACGAGACGATCCGTCCGACGCTCGCTCATGGCGGATATCTGGGCAATCGCAATCGCCAGACTGTCGGCCGCCTGGCCAAGAGCAGGTGCAACCGCATGGGCTTCGGAGGAGACGACCGGCTGCTCGGGCGTGCCCGAGACGGCAGGGTTGTCCGTTACCGAGGCCAGCTCCTGATCGACGATGCGAGCCGTCTGCTCGAAGACATCCCACGCCGCGCCATGAGCATGGGGAACCGATCTCAGGCTCAGCGCATCCTGAGTCCGCCGCCCGAGGGCTGCGGCGACAAGACCGCTTCCCTGCAGCCGGCTGCGCAATCTGCGCCCGATCTTGGCGATGCCGGCCGACGGGCGAAGCGCCAATACGCTCTCATCGAATGCCGCCATCTGGCAACCGGCGGCCTCGAGCGTCAACGCGGCGATGGCGTCGGCCCAGTCCAGCAGGCGTTCGGCACGAGAAACCGCAAGCGCCGATAGTCCGGTGGCGCAGGCCGTGCCATTGACGAGGCTCAAGCCTTCCTTGGCGCCGAGCACCAGAGGGGTCAAGCCGATCGCCGCAAGCGCCTCGGCGCCGCTCATGGATACGCCCCTCACGGTCGCCCGTCCCTCGCCGATCAGCACCAGGGCGCTGTGGGCATTGTGGGTGAGATAACCGGCAGACCCCTTGGAGGGGACTTCCGGAATGCAACCATGCTCGAGAAATGCCGCCAGATGCCGGATGATTTCGGGCCGCACACCGGAATGGCCATGGGCGAAATTGGCGATCTGTGCCGCGATGATGGAGCGCACCTCGCGCACCGGCAAAAGCGGGCCGACGCCGCAGGCATGGCTGAGGATGATGTTGCGCGAGAGCCGGCTCTGGGATTGGCGATCGACCACCGTATCGGACAAGGCACCGACGCCGGTATTGACGCCATAGGCGCGCACGCCGGTTTCGACGATACGCTCGACGATGCGGCTTGCTTCGGCAACACGCCCCCACGCCGCATCGGATAGAGCCAAAGGCTCACCGGCACCGATGCGCGCAACCTCGCGCCAGGATAAAGGCCTATCGATCGTGACGGTCATTGCCCGTTTCCGAAATGACCGATGAACTGACGGAAGGCAGGCGAGGCGCCGCCGCCGAACATCTCGTCCGGCGTGCCGGTGCTTTCAACGAGCCCTTCCTTCATGAAGACGACGCGATTGGAGACATTGCGCGCAAAGCTCATTTCGTGAGTAACGACGAGCATGGTCATGCCTTCTTCGGCAAGCGCGCGCATGACACGCAACACTTCGCCGACAAGTTCAGGATCGAGCGCCGAGGTCGGCTCGTCGAACAGCATGACCTTCGGCTTCATGGCAAGGGCGCGGGCAATGGCCGCACGCTGCTGCTGGCCGCCGGAGAGATGCGCGGGATAGGCGTGGCGCTTGTCGGCAATGCCGACCTTTTCCAGAAGCGTCTCGGCCTCGGCGATGCACTCGGCGCGCGGGCGCTTCAGGACATGGACCGGTCCCTCGATCACATTCTGCAGGATCGTCATGTGGGACCAGAGATTGAAGCTCTGGAACACCATGCCGAGTTCGGAGCGGATATGATCCACCTGCTTGTGGCTCGCCGGGCGGCTTTTGCCATTCTTGTGGATCATTCGGATCTGCTCGCCATCCACCCAGATCTCGCCATCCGTGGCGATCTCGAGGAGGTTGATGCAGCGAAGGAACGTCGATTTGCCCGAGCCGGAGGCGCCAAGCAGCGAAATCACATCGCCGTCCTGGGCATCGAGCGATATACCGCGAAGCACTTCATGATTGCCGAAGCTCTTGCGGATGTTGCGGACTGAAAGTCGGGTGACACCTGGCATGATTTGCCTGCTCCAGTAAGCTTTAAGCCTTCAACGCCGGCGGAATGGCGCGGCGATGGCGGGACAAGGAATATTCCAGCAGGGCCATGGCCTGCAGAATGACGAAATTCAGCACGAGGTAAATGATCGCGGCACAGAGAAAGACCTCCATCGTGCGATAGGTCTGCGAGATCAGACGCTGGGCGACGCCGGTGACTTCCCAGACCGTGACGAGGCTCGCAAGCGCGGTCGATTTCATCATCAGGACGATCTCGGTCGAATAGGCCGGCAGGGCGTGCCTGAAGGCGATCGGCGCGATGATGCGGCGCACGAGCAGGAAGCCGGACATGCCGATCGAACGCGCCGCCTCGATCTCCTTCGGCGAAACGGCGCGGATGCCGCCACGGAAGATCTCGGCCGAATAGCCGGCGGTGCAGAGCGCCAGCGACAGGATCGCGCAGACGACCGGCTCTCGCAGGAACGGCCAGAGGAACGAGTAGCGAATGATCGAGAACTGCGCCAATCCATAGAAGATCAGGAACATCTGGATCAACAGCGGAGAGCCGCGGAAGACGAAGATGTAGCCCTTGGCGAAGCCGGACAGGATCGGGTTGCCGCTGACGCGCATGGCGACGATGACGAGCGCCAGAAGGCCGCCGCAGACGATGGACAGGAAGAACAGCAGAAGCGTCGTCGGCACGGCCTTCAGCAAGGTAATCATCGTGCTCGAAAGAAAGTCGATATCCATGTCTTCCTCCTCAAGCCTGGCCGATCGTCGCAGCCGGCATGCTCCGGTTGGCGCGTCGTTCGGCCCTGTTGAACACGCGATCCGACAGGCTGGTCAGGATCAGATAGAGCAAACCGCCGACAATGAAGAAGAGGAAATACTGGCGGGTCGAGCCGGCGGCGACCTGGCTGGTGCGCATCAATTCGGCAAGGCCGGTCACCGAGATCAAAGCCGAATCCTTGAGGCTGAGCTGCCAGACATTGCCGAGGCCGGGAATGGCGAAGCGCAGGACCTGCGGGATGATGATGCGGCGCAGGCGCAGGCCGCGATGCATGCCGATCGCCGACGCGGCTTCAAGCTCGCCCTTGGAAATGGCGAGATAGGCACCGCGGAAGACCTCCGCCTGATAGGCGCCGGAAATAATACCGACGGCGAGCGCACCGGCAGCGAAGGACGGCAGGCCGAGAAAGCCGTCATAGCCGAGCCATTTGCCCACTGACGTCATCGCCGACGAACCGCCGAAATAGATCAGATAGATGATCAGCAGTTCGGGGACGCCCCGAAAAACGGTCGTATAGATATTGCCGATCGTTTTCAGCACCAGACTTCCGGAGAGCTTGGCGAACGCGACGATCGCGCCCAGCACGGCCCCGATGGCCAAAGCCGTTGCCGTGACGGCAAGTGTCATCAAGGTGGCGACGAGCAGAAGCGCGCCCCACCCGTTCGAGCCGAAGCCCAGCAATTGCAAGGTTGCCATAGATCCAATCCCTGTCCGTGGCAGTTTCACGCGTCAGGATATCACACGGTCTCCAGCAGCAAAGCCGGAGACCGGTGACCACGACCTGAAGGTCGCGACAATCATTCAGGGCTGACGTCGACCTTGAACCACTTCATCGACAGGGTCTTGATGGTGCCGTCGGCAAGTGCCGACTTGATCGCCTCGTTGAGCTTGTCGCGCAGATCGGTATCGGCCTGGCGAATGCCGAGACCTTCGCCTTCGCCCCAGATGGAGCCGGCGATTTCCGGACCGGTGAAGGCAAGCGAGTCGTTTGCGCTGGCAAAGGCATTGGTGAAGTAGACGGCATCGTCGAAGCCGAGATCGATACGGCCGTTCTGGAGATCCAGATCGCGGTCTGCACCGGTCTTGTACTCGCGGATCGTGGCGATCGAGCCGAAATTGTCGTAGACGAACTTGGCATAGACCGTGGCGGCCTGGATGCCGATGGTCTTGCCCTTGAAGGCTTCCTTGAGGGCATCGATTTCCTTGACGCCGGTCTGGCCGGGCGTCATCTTGATCGTGGCTCCGGTGCCGGCGGCATTGGCAAGCGGGCTATCCTTGGCGGTTGCGAAGGCGGCCGGCGTGGCGGCGTAAGGAATGGTGAAGCCGATGACCTGCTTGCGCTCGTCGGTGATCGACAGCGCATCCATGATCACATCGAACTTGCCGGCGTTGAGCGCCGGGATCATGCCGTCCCAATCGGAAGCGACAAGCTTGCAGTCGATCTTGGCGCGCTCGCACAGAACCTTGGCGAGTTCCGGTTCGAAGCCGCCGAGAGAGCCGTCGGCATTCGTCATGTTCCAGGGCGCGTAAGCACCTTCCAGGGTGATCGTCGCCGTCTTCCAGTCCTTGGCGACAGCCGGAGCCGCGAAAGCGGCGGTAGCCATGACACCTGACAAGAGAATTGCACTGAATTTCATTGTGTAGAGCTCCTCTGAGGTTGAAACAGGCCTTGCGGCACTTCCTACCGATCTCCGCCGGCTTGCTCGCTTTCCCAATTTATTTTTAGGATTGATTGCGAGGTTGTATAGGGTACCATATGAGATAATTTATGATATGCAAGTGGGAAAGTTGTTTTCGAGGCAGATTCAGTTCGTGCAAAGGGAATAGACAATGAAGCGTTCCGGCGAGATGAAACACGCACTGGCGGAAAATGACGCCGCGCCCCTCTATGCCGGCGTCAAGCAGATGATACTCGACCGCATTCACAGTGGCGAGTGGCCTCCCAAACATAGGGTTCCGTCGGAAAACGAACTGATCGTCGAACTCGGCGTCAGCAAAATGACGGCCAATCGCGCCCTGCGAGAACTCGCCAACGAAGGCGAATTGGTCCGCATCCAGGGCGTCGGCTCCTTCGTTGCCGAGCGCAAGGGCGCGTCGGCCCTGTTTGAGGTGCGCAACATCGCCGAAGAGATCGCCGAGCGCGGTCATTCCCACCAGGCAACGGTGATCGTGCTGGCGCGAGAGGCGGCGGCGCCGGAGGTTGCCGACGCGTTGGAACTCGATATCGGCTCGCCGGTTTTCCATTCGCTGATCGTGCATAGCGAGAATGGCGTTCCCGTGCAGATCGAGGATCGGCATGTGCATCCCGACGCCGCGCCCGACTATCTGGAGCAGGACTTCACGGACATGACCCCGAACGCCTATCTTTCGTCGGTCGCGCCCCTCAGCGGCTCGGAACATGTGGTCGAGGCGGTCATGCCGCAGGCCTGGGAATGCAAGCTGCTGACCATCCTGAAGACCGAACCCTGTCTGACGATCCGGCGGCGCACATGGTCGGCGCGCGGTGTCGTTTCCACGGCCCGGCTGGTCTATCCCGGAAATCGCTATCGCCTGGAAAGCCAAAGCGGCAAGTCTTCTGATCGTTAGTTGTATATGGAAGATCACTCTTCTGAGCGAATGTGCTGAAGAGTGCGTGTTTTGACCACTCCGCGCATTCGCCCCAGGGACGGAAGCTACGACGCCTGATGCATCAGTTCCATGAACACCGCGCCCAAAAGCAGGCCGGAAACGGTGGCCAGAACTTTCAGGATGGCACGCTCGATCCGCAGACACTTCTGTGGCAGGACCAGCGCAAGCGATTCACTCGCCGCGGCGACCGATATGCACACCAGGGCGACGACGCGACGGTCATCCGGGTAAGCCATCACGAACAGGAAACCCAGGAGACCAAACGGAACCACGCTATCGATACTTGCCAGCGCCATGAACTGATACCGCGTCGTGACCGGGACGACGGTGGTCACGACGACCAGTCCGAGGACGGTCCAGGCAAGAGCGTGAGCGAGCAGAGCGAGTTCCATGCGAAATCATAACAACATATGGAACGGGTTTTCAAGCGCGGCACCGCATCCCACCGCGCCCGGGCGGAACAGGAACACAGGCAATGTGGCGAGCCGCGCAGCTCGCCATAGGGACGGTTTTCTTGCGGGAACATGCCGCGAAGAGCACGTCAGACCGCTGCGCCCAGCCATTGGCGCGCCGGTAGCTGCATGCCTAAAGACTGCTCAGCAGCAGACTCGTCTCGCTGTTGGCGACGCCATCGATCATGCGCACCTCGCGCAAGACCCGGTCAAAGTCCGAAAGGCTGGTGGCGCGGATATTGGCGACCAGATCCCAGTTTCCGTTCGTCGTGTGCAGCGAATAGATCTCGGGCAGGCCGCGCAATTTACGGATGACCTGCGTCGTCGACTTTCCGACAACTTCGATCATCATGACCGCATGCACGGTCTGTTCGTCGTAATCCTCGCGCACCCGCACGGTGAAGCCCAGCAGCGTTCCGGTCTCGATCAACCGATCCAGCCTGTTCTGCACCGTACCCCGCGCAACACCCAGGGCGTCGGATAGTTTGGAGAGCGAAGCGCGCCCGTCGGCGCGCAGATGGGCGATGATCCGCCGGTCGAGATCATCGGGGATATATTTGGCAAGCGCCATTACGCAATCCTGATTTTGTCTTTTTGGTCAAAATTTCTGGGCAATTTGTGCAAACCCATACCAGAACTGACACAGTTTTGCGATTTCAGTCAATCGATCCGCTTGGTACCCTATGGGAAATAATCTCATCGAGGATACGAGAATGGCCGCACCGCTCCCATCGGAAAGAGCTTTCATCCCCTTCGTCAGCGTCGAGAACATGATGCGCCTCGTGCATCACGTCGGTATCGAAACCGTGCTGGTCGAACTCACAGATGCCATCGAAGCGGATTTTCGCCGCTGGGATCTTTTCGACAAGACGCCCCGCGTCGCTTCTCACTCCCATGACGGCGTCATAGAATTGATGCCGACCTCGGACGGCGCCGTCTACAGCTTCAAATATGTGAACGGCCACCCGAAGAACATGGCGCAGGGGCTGCAGACGGTCACCGCCTTCGGCCTGCTCGCCGAAGTCTCGACCGGCTACCCGGTGCTGCTGACGGAAATGACGCTGCTGACGGCGCTGCGGACGGCAGCGACCTCGGCCATGGCGGCAAAACACCTGGCGCCGGCCAATTCGCGCCGCCTCACCCTGATCGGCAATGGCGCCCAGGCGGAATTCCAGGCGCTGGCGATGAAGGCGGTTCTCGGCATCGAAGAAGTCCGTCTTTACGACATAGATCCGAGAGCAACGGAAAAGACCGTTCGCAACCTGGAGAAGACCGGCCTGCGGCTGGTGCCCTGCACCTCGGCCCAGGCCGCCATCGAAGGCGCCGACATCATCACCACCTGTACCGCCGACAAGCAGTACGCAACGATCCTCACCGACAACATGGTCGGCGCCGGCGTCCACATCAATGCCATTGGCGGCGACTGCCCGGGCAAGACGGAACTGCATCGCGACATCCTGCTGCGCTCCGACACTTTCGTCGAGTATCCGCCGCAGACCCGCATAGAAGGCGAGATCCAGCAGATGGATGCGGATTATCCGGTCACCGAATTGTGGCAGGTGGTGAGCGGCCGGGCCAAGGGCCGCAGCAGCGAAAGGCAGATCACGCTGTTCGACAGCGTCGGCTTTGCGATCGAAGATTTCTCTGCATTGCGCTACGTCCGCGAGAAGCTGGCGGGCACGGACTACTTCCAGAAGCTCGACATCATCGCCGATCCGGACGATCCGCGCGATCTGTTCGGCATGCTGCTGCGCGCGGCTTAAGAAGAAACGTGGCGGTCGAGTCCGTGATCGGACCTTCCGCCACCTGACGACATCTTTGATCCTTGCGAGGGGTGTTCCGTCGCGACAGCCGAGAAGCGTCACACATTCACTTTTTTCCATTGGGACCATACGGCGCCTTGCGCCGATGGCGCACGTCGCGGTCGGATCGACCGGATGCTCAGGGGCAAGGCTGGCGCCGCCAACCATGACGACCATAAAACGACATAGTAGAACCCACTTATGTTACTTAAAATACATTGAAATCACCATATTTTCCTTCTGCACTTCGCAAATAAAAATATGCTAAGAGTCCTCGCGAAGATGAGCGGAACAGGGCATCCCTTGCGGGCTTGCCGTCGCTCAAGAGAGGATCTTGGCCTGAACATCGTGCCCGAACTGGCAAGTCACACCAACGAGATGGCAGCACTCATTTCTGGCTTCGATTGGGCGACCACCCGTCTTGGCCCGAGATCGGCATGGCCCCCCTGCCTCACGGCCGCCGTCGATATCATGCTGTCCGCGCAAGCACAGATCGTCGTGTTCTGGGGCGAGGATTTCATCGCCCTTTACAATGACGCCTATGCACCCACGATCGGCGACAAGCATCCGCGAGCATTAGGGCATCCGGCAAGGGAAAATTGGGCGGAACTCTGGAACGACCTTGAGCCGCTTCTGCACTCGGTCCTGCAAGACGGCAATACGATCGCCGCCAAGGACCGACCTTTCTATATCGAACGCCACGGCTATCCGGAAACAGCTTATTTCGACATTTCCTACTCACCCGTTCGCGATGCGGACGGTCGCGTGCTGGGTGTCTTCTGCATCGTCAACGAAACGACGGAACGCGTTCGTGCGGACCAGGCCTTGCGCGAAAGCGAAGAGCGTTTTCGCGCTGTCATATCGCAGTCGGCAACGGGCATCGTCCAATGGGAGCTCGATGGCCGCTTCGTCCTGGTCAACGGGCGCTTCTGCGAGATCGTCGGCTACCCGGAAAGCGAACTTCTCGGCATGCGGATGCAGGACATCATCTATCCGGACGATCTGCGCGAGAACATGCGGCTGTTCGAAATGACGATGGCGACCGGAGAAAGCTTCGAGATCGAGAAGCGCTACGTCCGCAAGGATGGCAGCCTCGTCTGGGTCACAGATTCCGTTTCCGGCCTGCGGGACAGTTCGGGACGCATCCAGCGGGTCGCCGGCATCGTCATCGATATCAACGAGCGCAAGCGGGCCCAGGAAGTGGAGCGGCGCCTGGCGGCCATCATCGCCTCGTCCGACGACGCCATCCTCAGCACCGACCTGAAAATGGTGATCACGAGCTGGAACACCGGTGCCGAAAGGCTCTACGGACAATCGGCCGAAGAGGCCATCGGCCAATCGGTCATGATGCTCGTCCCCGACGACCGAAGCGAGGAAGAGCCGGCAATCCTCGCCCGCATCCGCGCGGGCCAAAAGGTCGAACCCTACGAAACCAAGCGGCGGCGGAAGAATGGCGAGCTTGTCGACGTGCTGCTCAGCGTTTCGCCGATCTATGACGCTTATGGCCGGATCATCGGGGCATCGAAGATTGCCCATGATATCAGCGCGAAAAAGGAGGCCGAACGCCTTCAGACGGTGCTTGTCGGCGAACTCAATCATCGCGTCAAGAATGTGCTCGCGACCGTCATGGCCATCGCGCGCCAAACCTTGGGACGAAGCGACGCCGACAAGTTCTCGGTGGAGACGTTCGAGGCCAGGCTCTCTTCGATGGCGCGCGCCCATGATCTCCTGATCCATGGCAAATGGGAGCAGGCGGAGCTGACCACCGTCATCGCGCAGGCATTGTCGCCCTATCCGAAAGACAGGTTTGAAATCTCCGGGCCGGCCATCAATCTTGCGCCGCGAGCCGTCGTCTCCATATCGCTCGCGCTGCATGAGCTTGCAACGAACGCCGCCAAATATGGCGCGCTGTCGGTGCCGGACGGCCGTGTAACGATCGCGTGGTCTCTTGAAGGCGGCAAGTCCGATCGGCTCAAATTGCGCTGGGAGGAATCGCGGGGACCGGTCGTGATGCCACCGACACGCAAGGGCTTCGGTTCACGCTTGATCGAAAGCCTGCTGGCTGCCGAATTGAACGGCAAGGTGCATGTCAGCTACGAACCCAGCGGGTTGATCTGCGAGGTCCATGCCGCCGCCGGCATCGGCTGGGATCAGGCGCTCGATCCAGAGGAATGAGGTCGCTTCCCGCGCAGAAACGGCCCGTTCAGCGCATGCTTTTCGGCCGCGTCGCAAGCACGTTGCGGATCGAAAAGCTTGAATGGATTCGCAGCACTCCCGGCATGGTCGAGAGAATATCCTTGTGAATACGCTCGAAGTCGCCCGGATTAGCGACCTCGACACGCAGCAGATAATCGGAACCACCCGTCATCAGAAAGCACTCCTTGATCTCCGGGTGCTTGCGCACCGCCGCCTCGAAACGATCGAGATGATCCTCCGTCTGCCGCTCAAGCGTTATGTTGATGATGACGGCGATTGCCGCCTCCGCCTGGGAGGTATCCACCAACGCGGTATAGCCGCGGATGACACCCGCCTGCTCCATCAACTTGATGCGTCGCAAACAGGCCGATGGCGACAATCCGACCTCGCTTGCCAGCTTCGCGTTGCTGATGCGCGCATTGAGGCGAAGCAGGCGGAGAATATTGCGGTCGATCGCGTCGAGGGCAGCCATGCGGATTCTTTCAAAAACTCGAAGATAATTTCAATATCAATGCAACTACACAATAATCAATCACTGTTTAACGGGTAATTTCACGATCGTTTCAATATTCTGCCCCTGAAAAACGAGGGCGGACATGGACGGCGGCGTAGCGGATTTCCGGGCGACAAAATTGGCGGTCGACAACGGAGCGTGTGGTTATCTGACGATTGATCTGGCCGCCTTGGGCCGGAACTACGACAAGCTGTCCTCCATCGTCGCGCCGGCGCGCGCAGCCGCCGTGGTGAAGGCCAACTCCTACGGACTTGGCGCAAGCCAGGTCTCCAAAGCGCTCTATGCGCGCGGCTGCCGGCATTTCTTCGTCGCACACTTCATAGAGGCGTTGCGGCTGCGCCCGCAGCTGCCCGACAATGCGACGATTTTCGTGCTGAACGGCCTTCAGCCCGGCAATGAAGCCGCCTGCGCCGAAGGCGGCATCGTGCCCGTGATCAATTCGCTCGATCAGCTGCGGCAATGGTCTGACATTGCCCGCTCTATCCAGCGCAGGCTCCCGGCGGTTCTGCAATTCGATACCGGCATGTCGCGGCTTGGCATCGCGCCGGAAGACAGGGGCGCTGTCGCTGGCCATCTTCAGACATCCGACGACATCGACATCCTGTTCATCATGAGCCACCTCGCTTCCGCCGACGAAGTCGACAGCGGACAGAATGCCGACCAGCTTGCGGAAATGCGCCGCATCGCGGCGGAATTCCCTGATCACGAGGTCTCGTTTGCGAATTCCGGCGGCATCTTCCTCGGCGAAGATTTTCATGGCGTTCTGGCGCGGCCGGGGATCGCCCTTTACGGCGGCGCTCCAAGGGGTGGTGTCGCCAATCCGATGGAAGCCGTCGTGCGGCTCGATATCGCCGTGGTGCAGACCCGCACCGTCCCGGCGGGCACGCATGTTGGCTACGGCGGCGTGCATGTGACGAAGGGCCAGACCCGACTTGCGACCATCGCCGCCGGCTATGCCGATGGCCTGCCGCGCAGTCTCAGCGATCGCGGCGCGGCTTATTACAACGGCGTACGCCTGCCGATCGTCGGGCGCGTGTCGATGGACAGCATGACAATCGATATCAGCGCATTGCCCGAAGGCGCCCTGTCTTTCGGTAGTCTGGTGGAAGTTCTGGGTGATCACCAGACAGTGGACGATCTCGCCCGGGACGCCGGCTTGATTTCCTACGAAATCCTGACCAGTCTCGGCCACCGCTACAACAGGCAATACCGCTGAACTTCCCAATGCTCAATTCTCCGAGGATATCATGAAAGTCGTCGTTCTGGGTGCCGGCATCGTCGGTGTGACGTCCGCTTACCAGCTTGCCAAGGCGGGCCACGAAGTCACGGTCGTCGACCGGCAGCAGGGTCCCGCGTTGGAAACGAGCTTTGCCAATGCAGGCGAAGTCTCCTTCGGTTACTGTTCGCCCTGGGCCGCACCTGGCATTCCTGCGAAAGCGCTCAAGTGGCTGTTCATGAAACATGCCCCGCTCATCCTGCGCCCGAAGGTCGATGGCGCGATGCTCTCCTGGCTCGTCAAGATGCTATCCAACTGCACGTCGGAACGCTATGCGCTCAACAAGAGCCGGATGCTGCGCCTTGCCGATTACAGCCGCGTCTCGCTCGCCCAGGTTCGCGAGGAGACCGGCATCGCCTATGACGAGCGCATGCAGGGCACGCTGCAGCTCTTCCGCACGCAGCAGCAGCTCGACGCATCGGCAAAGGACGTCAAGGCGCTCGCGGCCGACGGCATTCCTTATGAGGTACTCGATCCGGAAGGCTGCATCCGCGTCGAGCCGGCGCTCCGGCATGTCCGCGAGAAGGTCGTCGGCGGTCTGCTGACCCCGAAGGACGAGACCGGCGATTGCTTCAAGTTCACCAATGCGCTTGCCGCAAAGGCAGTCGAGCTCGGCGTCCGGTTCCAGTACGGCACGACGATCAAGGGGCTCGACGTTCAGGGCGGCCAGGCGCGCGGCGTCGTGACCGACCGCGGACGCCTGGACGCCGATGCGATCGTCGTCGCGCTCGGCAGCTACTCGCCGCTGCTGCTGAAGCCGCTCGGCATCAGCCTGTCCGTCTATCCGGTCAAGGGGTACTCGCTGACGATCCCGATCACCGATGTATCGCGCGCGCCGGAATCGACCGTGATGGACGAGACCTACAAGATCGCCATCACGCGTCTCGGCGATCGCATCCGCGTCGGCGGCATGGCGGAAATCTCCGGTTATACGAACGATCTCGGCCTTGCCCGGCGCCAGACGCTCGAGCATTCCGTGACCGATCTTTTCCCCGGCGGCGATGTTGCCAAGGCGTCCTTCTGGTCCGGCCTGCGGCCGATGACGCCGGATGGAACGCCGGTCATCGGGCCGACGAAGATCAAGGGGCTGTACCTCAATACCGGCCACGGCACGCTTGGATGGACCATGAGCTCCGGCTCGGCGCGCGTCATCAGCGATCTCGTCAGCGGCCGCAAGCCCGATATCGACGCAACCGATCTCGCCATCAGCCGCTACGCCTGATCGGCCCGCCACATCCGCAACCGCTTTCAAAAGCCCACGGGTCGACCCGACCCGTGGCGATAAGGCCTGTCCGCCGGGATTCGGTGGGCGCTTCATACCTCAAGACAGGATCGGCGAGCCTCTTGCCCGCCGATATCGATCAATGCCTGGGAATGCGTGGCAGGAAGATCGTAAAGAGCCCGAGCAGCGGCAGATACGAGCAGATCGTGTAGACGAAGGGGATGCCGCGCGCATCGGCGAAATCGCCGAGCCAGGCCGCGCCAAGTCCGCCCGCGCCGAAGGCGAAGCCGAAGAAGATGCCGCCGATCAGTCCGACCCGACCGGGAATCAGCTCCTGGGCAAAGACCACGATCGCCGGGAAGGCTGAAGCCAGCACCAGGCCAATGATGACGGTCAGGACGCAGGTCCAGAACAGGTCGGCATAAGGCATCAGCAGCGCAAACGGGATGACGCCGAGGATCGAGAACCAGATCACGAAGCGCGCGCCCAAACGGTCGCCTACGGGCCCGCCCATGATCGTTCCGACGGCGACCGAGCCGAGAAAGAGGAACAACATCAGCTGTGCGTCGCGGACATCCAGATGGAACTTGTCGATGACGTAGAAGGTGAAATAGCTCGATATGCTCGCCATGTAGACGTTTTTCGTCGCCGTCAGCAGGATGAGGATGGCAAGCGCCCACATTGCCTTGTTGCGCGCGATCGGCAGGGCGCGGCTCGGCGCAGGACGCGCCGAGTGCTGGCGACGGTGGTTGATGAACCAGTTGCCGACCCAGCTGAGAACGATGAATCCGATAACGGCAAGCACGGAAAGCCAGGCCACGCTCTTCTGGCCATGCTGCAGGACGAAAAACGCGGCGATCAACGGCCCGATGGCCGAACCGGCATTGCCGCCGAGCTGAAAGAGCGATTGTGCCAGGCCGTGACGCCCGCCCGAAGCCAGGCGGGCAACACGCGATGCCTCCGGATGAAAGACAGCCGAACCGAAACCGATAAGGCTTGCGGCAACGAGCAGCATGCCGAAACTGCCGGCATAGCCGAGCAGCAGCAGGCCGGAAAACGTGCTCACCATGCCGACCGGCAACGAGTAAGGCATCGGCCATTTGTCGGTGACGATGCCGACCACCGGCTGCAGCAGCGACGCCGTGATCTGGAACATCATCGTCAACAGGCCGATCTGAACGAAATCGAGCGCATAATTCTCTCTGAACATCGGATAGAGCGACGTCAGCAGCGACTGCATCGTATCGTTCAGCAGGTGGCAGGTGCTGACCGCCATGACGATCGACATCGTCGTCTTTTCATATCGGGCCTGCGTACCCGAAAATGCCGCAACCATGGGGGGAATCCTTGCCTCTGTCGGCACAGTTGCCGACCATATTCTTTGATCCGCCTTTTACACGGCTTGCAGATGACCTTCTTTCGTGTTTTGGTCCAGTAGTTTCGCGATCGGGCCAAAATGGAAAAGCTATCGAAACAGTTGCTGGCAACCCTCGACAACGATCATGTACAGAACATGCGCTGGATGGAGGATTCGCCTGCGGATGTGCTCGTGCATAGTGCCGAGCCGCCGCAGGGCTACACCGTTCCGTGGCATCATCATCGCCGCACGCAGCTGCTTTGCATCTTCGCCGGCGTCGCCGTGATCATGACCGCACGAGGCCGCTGGATGGTGCCGCCGGGTCACGCCCTGTTCATCCCCGTCGGGCTGGAGCACTCGATCGAGATCCTGAGCGATGTCAGCATGAAATCCGTATACGTGATGCCGCGCAGTCCGCCGCCGAAAGGCGAAACCCCGCGCGTCGTCGAGGTCACCGATCTTGCCCGCAGCCTGCTGCTTGAGGCCATTCGGCTCGGAGAAGCGCCCGTCAGCCATCGAAAGGCGAAGCTGGTCCTGTCTCTGCTCGTCGAGGAAATCGCGACGCTGCCGGAACGTCCGCTAGGCCTCCCCTTCCCCTCCGACCGTCGGCTGACGGCGCTTTGCCGCGACTATCTCGCCAATCCATCCCCCAACGCCAGGCTGGACGACTGGGCGGAAAAGCTTTCGGTGAGCCGGCGGACTTTCACGCGGCAATTCCGCAAGGAAACAGGCATCAGCTTTACGACGTGGCGCCAGCAGGCGAGCGTCTTTGCCTGCCTCCCACAGCTTGCCGAAGGACAACCGGTCACCAATGTCGCGCTTGAAGCAGGTTATGAGAGCGTGGCAGCCTTCACCACCATGTTCCGGCGCATGCTCGGCACCTCGCCGCGCGCCTACATGGCAAACCGCTGGACCTTCGAACGGCAATCGGCTTGAACCCTTGCTCTTGAAATGATCTGACGCTTCCGGCAAACAGCTGAGAGCGAGGGCAAGCATATGCGGCATATTCACATCGTCGGTATCGGCACGGGAAACCCCGAACATCTGACCGTGCAGGCGATCAATGCGCTGAATGCCGCCAATGTCATCCTCATCCCCAGCAAGGGGGCCGCCAAGACGGAGCTTGCCGACGTCCGCAGGGAGATCTGCCAGCGCTATGTCACCAACCGGGCCACCCGCTTCGTCGACTATGACGTGCCCTCGCGCCAGACGGCGGAGCGCAGCTATGTGCAAAGCGTCGACGAATGGCATGACGCGATTTCCGCGACCTACGAACGGCTGTTTCAGGCGCATCTGGGCGAACATGAAAGTGCCGCCTTCCTCGTCTGGGGCGATCCCGGCCTCTACGACAGCACGTTGCGTATCCTCGAGCGTGTCGTCGCTCGGGGCAATGTCACGCTCGACTACAGCGTCGTTCCCGGCATCACCAGCATCCAGGCGTTGACAGCGAGCCATCGCATCCCCCTCAATCTCGTCGGCAAGCCGGTGCAGATCACGACCGGCCGGCGGCTGACGGAAAGCTTTCCCGGCATTGCCGAAACCGCTGTCGTCATGCTCGATGGCGAGCAGGCCTTCAGCAAGATCGACGATCCCCAAGCCTATATTTACTGGGGAGCCTATCTCGGCACCAGGGACGAGATCACCATCGCGGGCCGGCTGGCGGATGTTTCCGAGCGCATTCTTGCAACGCGCGCCGAAGCGCGCGCCAGGCACGGGTGGATCATGGATATCTATCTGTTGCGCAAAGGGCAGGATTTCGACGATCGCGAATGAGCCGCGTGGCGCCAAATCGTTTGCCCGCCGGTCGGGATTGTGCAAGGAAATGTCCCCTATGAAGGGCAGTTTTGCGGTTGCGGCCGACGGACAGACGGTAAGGGGACAAGCGTGCTTCTCGCAGGAGGAGACCGGGCACCGCAGCGTTGCCTCACCTCTACCCTCCATGGTTCGCGGTGCCTGCCCCTCGCTGAGCGCACCGATGCAGACGGGCGATGGGCTGCTTGTGCGGCTGCGGCCCGCAACGCCAGGACTGACCGTCGCGCAATTTCGCGCTCTGGCCGAAGCCACCGAGAAGCACGGCAACGGACTGATCGAGATCACGGCCCGCGGCAATCTCCAGCTGCGTGGCATGACGCCGGAAAGCATGACCGGGCTGGCTGCCGATATCGATCGGGCCGGCATCGTGCCGGAAAGCGGCGTCGTCATCGAAGTTCCGCCGCTCAGCGGCGTTGATCCGTCGGAAATCGCTGACGCCCGCTCGTTCGCCGAGCGCCTGCGGAGCGCGATCAGTTCGCTTCATCCCAAGCCGGTTCTGGCTGCCAAGCTTGCCATCATCGTCGATGGCGCCGGCCGGCTCGTTCTCGACGAACTCTCGGCGGATATCCGGCTGAAAGCCGCCGACTCCGATGATGACGGCCAGCTATGGACGCTCGCCATCGCGGGAATGGACGCGACGGCTACACCACTTGCCGTCTTACACGGCGAACAGGCGATTGCCGGCGTCGTCATGCTGCTCGGAGCATTGGCCGCAATCGGCCCTCGCGCCCGGGGCCGCGATCTGGACGCCACGTCTCTGCGCGCCCTATTTCCAGCCCCGCCGAACCATAGCCGCGATGCAATCGCTCCCTCGGCCTCCCCCGTCGGCCTCATTCGGCTCGACGATCAGCATTGCGCCGTCGGGCTGCGCCCCTCTTTCGGCCAGATCCACGCCCGGGACCTCATCCGCTTTCTTGCCATGGCGGAAGCCGCGGGCGTGGGTGAAATCCGCACGGGACCGGAACACAGCCTGCTGCTCCTTGGGCCTCCGCACGATCGTATCGAAGGCATCTTGGCTGCGGCGGCGGCTTGCGGCTTTCAGACGCGTGCCGGCGATCCGGCAAATTACGCAATCCCCTGCGCCGGCGCCGGTGCATGTGCCTCGGCCCACTATGCCACGAGACAGGCTGCCGCCGATCTCCTCGAGGTCGGGACCGACTTGCTCGACGGCTCGATCGAGGTGCATCTGTCGGGCTGCGCAAAGGGATGCGCCCATCCGTCTGCGGCGATGCTGACCATCGTCGGTACTGCAACAGGCCATGCTATTGTCGTAAATGGGTCATCATCGGACGAGCCTGTGGCGTACATCGGCAAGGAAAAGCTGAAATCGGCGCTCTCGCAGCTCGGTGAACTGCTACGAAACAACAAAGCTGCTGGCGAATCGGCACGGCAGTGTCTTAAACGGCTCGGCCGGGACGCAATCGCGACGGCTTTACGACAGGGATAGAAATGCCTGACTATGACTATATCCGCGAGGGACAAGCGATCTACGAGCGCTCCTTCGCGATCATCCGCAGCGAAGCCGATCTCCAGCGTTTTCCCGAAGCCGAGGCCGATGTCGCCGTGCGCATGATTCATGCCTGCGGACAGGTGGAAGCAGCACGGCATTTCATGTTCTCCCCCGATTTCGTCGCATCGGCCCGCAAGGCACTCGCCGACGGCGCCCCGATTTTCTGTGATGCGGAGATGGTGGCTCGTGGCGTGACCCGCGCCCGCCTGCCGGCGGCGAACGACGTGATCTGCACGCTGCAGGATCCGCGCACGACGGACATCGCCAAGACCATCGGCAACACGCGCTCCGCCGCAGCCATGCATCTATGGACCGATCGGCTTGCCGGCTCGGTCGTCGCCATCGGCAACGCGCCGACTGCGCTTTTCCATCTTCTGGAAATGCTGCGCGACGGTGCTCCGAGGCCTGCCGCCATCATCGGCATGCCCGTCGGCTTTGTCGGCGCGGCCGAATCGAAGGATGCCCTTGCGGAGAATTCCTACGGCGTTCCCTTTGCCATCGTGCGCGGTCGCCTCGGCGGCAGCGCCATGACGGCGGCGGCCCTCAACGCATTGGCGAGGCCGGGCCTATGAGCGTGCCTTCAAGCGGAAGCCTGATCGGCGTCGGCACAGGTCCCGGCGATCCGGAATTGCTGACGGTCAAGGCCGTCAAGGCTCTGGAGCGTGCCGATGTCGTCGCCTACTTCGCCAAGCAGGGCAGAGGCGGCAACGGAAAGGCGATCGTCGGCGAATTCCTCAAGGCGGACGTGACGCTGCTGCCGCTCTACTATCCCGTTACGACCGAGATCGACAAGGACGCGCCGGACTATATCCGTCAGATCACGGCCTTCTACGACGTCTCGGCCGAGATGGTGGCCGCACGCCTGCGGGAAGGAAAAACGGTTGCCGTCCTCAGCGAAGGCGATCCGCTGTTTTACGGCTCCTACATGCATCTGCATGTGCGCCTTGCCGATCGCTTCCCGACCGAGGTCATACCGGGCGTGACCGCCATGTCCGGCTGCTGGTCTCTCGCCGGATTGCCGATGGTGCAGGGAGACGACGTCCTCTCCGTGCTGCCGGGAACGATGGCGGAAGCCGAGCTTGTCCGCCGTCTCGGTGATACGCAGGCCGCGGTAATCATGAAGGTCGGCCGCAACCTGCCGAAGATCCGGCGTGCGCTGGATGCTGCCGGCCGGCTCAACGAAGCCGTTTATGTCGAGCGCGGCACGATGGCGAACGGTGCGATGACGCCGCTTGCAAGCCGCGACGATGCCGAGGCCCCCTATTTCTCGCTCGTCCTGGTTCCGGGTTGGGAAAACAGGCCATGAGCGGGCGTCTCTATGTCATCGGCACCGGTCCCGGCAATCCCGCGCAGACAACGCCGGAGGCGCTGAGCGCGGTTGCGGATGCTCAAGAATTCTATGGCTACGGCCCTTATCTCGACCGCCTGACGTTGCGCGGCGACCAGATCCGCCATGTCTCGGACAATCGCGAGGAGCTGGACCGCGCCAGGGTGGCGCTGCAAAGGGCGGCGGCCGGCGTTAATGTCTGCGTCGTCTCCGGCGGCGACCCCGGCGTCTTCGCCATGGCGGCGGCCGTCTGCGAGGCGATCGATCACGGCCCTGCGGAATGGCGCGGGGTGGATCTCGTCGTCGTGCCGGGTATCACGGCCATGCTTGCGGTGGCGGCGCGCATCGGCGCTCCCCTCGGGCATGATTTCTGCGCGATCTCGCTGTCGGACAATCTGAAACCCTGGCCCCTCATCGAGCGCCGCCTTCGTACCGTTGCCGAGGCCGGCCTTGTGATCGCGCTCTACAATCCGATCAGCAAGGCGCGGCCCTGGCAGCTCGGCAAGGCCTTCGACATCGTACGGGCCATATTGCCGGCGGATACAGCGATCATCTTCGGCCGGGCCGCCGGCCGGCCGGACGAGCGCATGACGGTTGCGCGGCTTGCCGATGCCCAGGCGTCGCAGGCGGATATGGCGACCTGCGTCATCATCGGCTCGGCCGAGACGCGCGTCATTGCCCGCGAAGGACGGCCTGACCTGGTCTATACGCCGCGTTTCATCCGGGAAGAGGCGAAATGATCGATCTGACCGAGCGCTGCTTTCACTGTTTCGACCACCGGCAGGCCGGCAGTCTCGGCACGCTCGATCATGATTATCCGGATGCCGAGGCGCCGTGCCGCTTCGATTTTCGCATAGGTCGCATCGCCACCGCTGTTCTTGGCGACGACCACGTCGATCCCATGTCTCCGCAACAGATCCAGCTCGTCCTCCAGCCGGAACGGTCCCCTGCCGTGGATGTAGCCGACGTGAGGTACCGTCAGCGGCGGCTCGACGGGATCGACGCTGCGGACCCAGTAGTGGTGATGCGGCGCCGCGTTCGCCTGATGCGCCTCCTGCCGGCCGGTCGCCAGGAAGACGCGCAGGGGCGCGTTGCCAAGGGCGGTCACGGCCTGAGAAACGCTATGCACCGAGAGCCAGTCATCGCCTTCGACCGGCGCCCAAGCCGGGCGGCGCAGCGCAAAGGCCGCCACATCGCATTCCGCAGCGGCCCGGGCCGCGTTGGCGGAGATGCGGGCAGCGAAGGGATGGGTAGCGTCGACCACCAGATCGATGGCTTCATCACGAAGATAGCGGGCAAGCCCCTCGGCGCCACCGAAACCGCCGCTGCGTATCGGAACGGGCTGCGGCGCCGGATCGGCGGTCCTGCCGGCAAGCGACAGGACAACGTCGAGATCGGCGCGCGGGGCAAGGGTTGCCGCCAGCGCACGGGCCTCCGTCGTGCCGCCCAGGATCAGAATACGGGCCTTGCCCATGGCTGAGATACCTTCCGTTCAACCTTGGCTCACTCTTATCGGCATCGGCGAAGACGGTCCAGCCGGCATCGGCGACGCGGCCAGGCGGCTGATCGCCTCGGCCCCGGTCGTCTTCGGCGGCGCGCGCCATATCGAATTGATGAGCCCCGTCATCACTGGCGAGACGTATCAATGGCTCTCTCCATTCGAACGATCCGTCGAGGCGGTCCTCGATCGACGGGGCAAGCCGACGGTGGTTCTCGCCTCCGGCGATCCTTTCTTCTACGGCGTCGGCGCGACGCTTTCGCGACGCATTGCAGCCGCCGAGATGACCGTCATCCCGGCGCCCTCGTCCTTCAGCCTTGCTGCATCCCGGTTGGGCTGGCCTTTGCAAGAGACGACGGTCCTGTCGCTCCACGGACGGCCCATTGATCTCATCCGGCCGCATCTGCATCCCGGCCGCAAGATCCTGGCGCTGACCTCCGACGGCAAGGGACCTGCCGAACTGGCCATCCTGCTGCAAACCTCAGGCTTCGGTCAATCCAAACTGACGGTGCTGGAAGCGCTTGGCGGCCCGCATGAGAAAGTCTCCCGGCAAAACGCGGCCGAGTTCGCCCTTTCCGGCGTCAACGATCTGAACGTCTGCGGCATCGAGGTCAAAGCCGAAGCCGGCGCGCGGATTTTGCCGCTGAGCGCGGGCTTGCCCGACGACCTCTTCGAGCATGACGGCCAGATCACCAAGCGGGAAATCCGCGCGATGACGCTGTCGGCACTCTCGCCGCGTCACGGCGAACTGCTCTGGGATATCGGCGCCGGCTCGGGCTCGATCGGTATCGAATGGATGCTGGCCGATCCCTCGCTTCGCGCCATCGCCATCGAGGCTTCGGCCGAGCGCGCAGCGCGAATCCATCGCAACGCAGCGAATTTTGGCGTCCCCGCCTTGACCATCGTCGAGGGAGAGGCGCCGAATGCCCTTGCAGGGCTGCCGGCACCGGATGCGATCTTCATCGGCGGCGGCGGCAGCGATGCCGGCGTGCTCGATGCCGCCATCGGCCAATTGAAAAGCGGCGGAAGGCTGGTTGCCAATGCCGTTACGACCGAAATGGAAGCCCTTCTGCTTGCCGAACAGGCACGCAGGGGCGGCTCGCTGATCCGCATCGATATCGCGCGCGCCGCGCCCGTCGGCCGCATGACCGGCTGGCGGCCGGCCATGCCGGTGACGCAATGGTGCTGGATCAAGTCATAATCAGGAATGAGGTAGAGCGATGACAGTGCATTTCATTGGCGCAGGCCCCGGCGCCGCCGACCTGATCACGGTGCGCGGCCGCGACCTGATCGGCAAATGCCCGGTCTGCCTCTATGCCGGATCGATCGTTTCGCCGGAATTGCTGCAATATTGCCCGCCCGGCGCCCGCATCATCGACACGGCGCCGATGTCGCTGGACGAGATCGCGGCGGAATATCTGAAAGCGGCGGAAGCCGGCGAGGATGTCGCGCGCCTGCATTCCGGCGATCTCTCGGTCTGGAGCGCGGTCGCCGAGCAGATCCGCCGGCTTCAACAGCATGGCATCGACTATACGCTCACTCCCGGCGTTCCGGCTTTCGCGGCCGCGGCCTCGGCGCTCGGCCGTGAACTGACCATCCCGGCCGTCGCCCAAAGCCTGGTCCTGACGCGGGTTTCCGGCCGCGCCTCGCCGATGCCGAACAGCGAGACGCTGGAAAAATTCGGCGCGACAGGCGCGACGCTGGCGATCCATCTGGCCATTCACGCACTCAGCGAGGTCGTAGAAGACCTGACGCCGCTTTACGGAGCCGATTGCCCGGTTGCGATCGTCGTCAAGGCATCCTGGCCGGATGAGCGGATCGTTCGGGGCACGCTGGCCACGATCGAGGAAAAGGTGCGGGCCGAACCGATCGAACGCACCGCGCTGATCTTCGTCGGTCCATCGCTTGCCGCCAGCGATTTCCGTGAAAGCTCGCTCTACGACCCCACCTATCAGCGTCGGTTCCGCGGCCGTCAATAACGCCTGATACCGTTGCAAATCACGCTGAAATTTCCTCTAGTCAGCGCGGCAGGCCGCCAGACAACAGAGGATCAGGAAATGCAGCGCATTACCATCACCATCGATGACGATCTTCTGGAGACGATCGATACGATCAGCGCGCAACGCGGCTATGCCAGCCGCTCGGAAACCTTGCGCGATCTCGTTCGCGATGCCGTCACCCGCGCGCAGCCGACCATCGACGGCGAAGCCAGATGCTACGCGGCGCTTACCTATGTCTACGAACACGAAACCCGCGACCTGTCGCGGCGGTTGACGACCGCGCAGCACGATCATCACGATCTTTCAGTCTCGACCCTACATGTTCATATCGATGGGCACGAGTGCCTCGAAGTTTCCGTGCTGAAGGGCAAGGCGGACGAGATAAAGACGTTTGCCGACAGCGTCGTGACGCAACGCGGCGTGCGCTTCGGGAACCTGCACATCATCCCATCGGACCATGATGCGGATCATCCCGAAACGCATTCGCACGATTGAGCCGGCGGGCAAGTTGCCCGCGGACTACCGGATCAATCAGAGCCGGGCCGCAATATAGGCCATGCTCTCCTTGAGAGCCGCAACCGGATCCTTCAAGGCATGCACGGCCGGAGCAAAGGGTTCGAAGGATGCCGGACCGGCATAACCGGCGGAAAGCAATGCCCGCAACTGGCCGACATTGTCGAGACGGTCTTCGGCATCGACGAGAACGCGATGCGGATCCCGCATGTCGGCAACCGAAACGCCGGCATCGCTGACGCCGGAAACATGCACGAGCCCGGTCAGATCCGGGAAGATCGCGGATTCGCCGGCGAGGTGATGGTGGAAGGTGTCATGCACCAGGCAGAACGTGGATTTCGCCCCGAGCTCCTCGATCGCGGCCGCCGCTTCGCTCTTCAGGCGCAGCGAGCAGATCTCGAAGCCGAGCGGCTCCACCAACCCCACGATACCGGCAGCCTCCAGCATCGGCTTCAGGGCCGAGAGCGCCTTGCGAAGATTGGCGCGGCGCGCCTCCGGCTCGCGGCCGCTGCCGTCGTTGACCGGCACGAGAACGAGAGCCCTGGCGCCGCTGTCATGGGCGTAACGGATCAGCTCCGCCGCTTCCCGGGCGCGCTCATCATTCCATTCATTGAAGCGCTGCAGCGCATTGATGGAGATGATCGTCAGTCCGTAGCGCGCAGCAAGCTCCTTGACGCTGGTTGCCGGCGTGCCGTCCAGGATCGCGTTGCCGGCAAGATCGTTGCGAATCTCGACGCTGTCGACACCGAGCTCCTTTGCAGCGGCAAAGAACGATTCCAGGCTCAGGGACGGCGCGCACATATGATTGAGCGCGAAACGAATGGAACTCATGATAGGCATTCCTCCTCAAGGCGTCCGGCCGCAAAAGACATCTCGATCCGCCGCGCCTGCTTTGCGAAGGACTAATGAGATTCATGGCCTTGTTCCATCGGCCTTAGACATCATTCCTGATAGATTTATCCCACTTATGATGGAATTCCATCATAGCTGCTAGATGTTTTCCGAAACGAAGATCTCAAACGGCAGGAAGCTCTGGCCGGGTACCGCGGCCTCGCCATTCTCGATCGCCGCGATCATGAGGCCCATCAGCTCCTTGCAGAGCGCCGGCAACGGCGTGCCGATCGCCATGGCAACGACATCGTCGGCGAGCGCCGCCTTCGATTCCGGCGTCAGCTCGTTGACGACAACAATCAGCTTGCCGGCCAGCCGCTCCTCGCGGATAGCGGAAATTGCGCCCTCCATGCCACCGCCGCAGACGTAGAAACCGATAAGGTCGGGGTGCTTCTGAAGCAGATCGAGCGTCGCCTCATGCGTGATTTCCGGCGTGTCGAGATTGATAAGCGTATCGAGCACCTCGAAATCAGGCGCATTCTCGCGAAAATAGGAGCGAAAACCGATCTCGCGCAGCTCATGACCTAGAAAGCGATGGCTGCCGACGAAGCAGGCGACCTTGCCGGGGCGACGGGCCGAACGCGCGATGATCCACGCCGCCGTGCGCCCGACTTTCCGGTTGTCGACGCCGATATAGCCCTGGCGCGCGGTGGTGGAGAAATCCGACAGCAGGGAAAAGACCGGAATGCCTTTTTCCTTCAACTCCTCGATCGCAGCCGTCACGGCCGGATAATCCGGCGCGACGAGCGCAACGGCCTGGCTGCGGGCGGCCATCGCCTTCAGTCTCTCGACGATGGCGGTCGGCGTCGAGGCTGGCACGAAATCCACATGCGCGTTGATCCGTGCCGTCGTCATCGCCTGCGCCGCGACCACCACCTCCTTGGCGAATGCCTGGTAGAAGGCCTGAACCGGCTTCTGCAACACGAAACCCAATCGATATTGCGGCAGGTCTTCGAAGACACGCTGACGCAGGAGGCCGACGGCGTGATAGCCGATTTCCTGCGCCGCCTCATACACCCGTCTGGCCGTTTCTTCCCGAACGCGGTGACGTCCGTTCAGCACGCGATCGATCGTGGCGACGCTGACGCCGGATACCTTGGCGAGATCGGATATGGTGGGGCGACGCATGGCTGCTCCTGAGATATGTCATCATTCATGACATCAGAGTTTGATGTGTTTTGATAGATTCCATCATTCCCGCATTGAGGCAAGCAAAAAGTCGATCTATCGTTTCCGGCATTGAGGCGCGGCGCTGTTGCGCATCGCGGGAGGCAGGGATGACGACGACAATCAAGCGTGACTACGATCTGCTCGGCGCAAGCGGCAGGCTGGCCGTGGAGACCGGACTTGCGGCTGCCGAATGGTATCATACCGATGTTCCGCGCAAGGACATGAAGGCGCTGATGCAGCGTTCCGACATGCCGGCGATCCGCGACACCATTCTCTGGCTCGGCACCATGGTGGTCTTTGCCGGGCTGGGTATCTATTTCTGGGGGTCGTGGATCTCTGTCCCCTTCTTCCTGGCTTACGGCGTGCTCTACGGCTCGGCCTCGGACAGCCGCTGGCATGAATGCGGTCACGGCACGGCGTTCAAGACGCGCTGGATGAACGATGTGGTCTACCAGATCGCCTGCTTCATGATCATGCGCAATCCGGTCACCTGGCGCTGGAGCCATGCGCGCCACCACACCGATACCGTCATCGTCGGCCGTGATCCGGAGATTGCCGTCATGCGGCCGCCGGATCTCTTGCGCCTCGTCCTGAATTTCTTCGGCATTCTCGATGCCTGGTATGCAATCGTCGATATGCTGCGCAACGCCGCCGGCGTCGTCAGCGCCGCGGAAAAGAGCTTCATCCCCGAAATGGAGCAGCCAAAGGCCATTCGCATCGCCCGCATCTGGCTTGCCATCTATGCCGTGACCATTGCGGCGGCGATCGCCATGGGCTCGATCCTGCCGTTGATGCTGATCGGCCTTCCCCGGCTCTATGGTGCCTGGCATCACGTCCTGACCGGCCTGCTGCAGCATGGCGGCCTCGCCGACAACGTCATCGATCACCGGCTGAACAGCCGCACCGTCATGATGAACCCTGTCAGCCGCTTCATCTACTGGAACATGAACTACCATGTCGAACACCACATGTTCCCGATGGTGCCCTATCACGCGCTGCCAAGGCTGCATGCGATGATCAAGCACGATCTGCCGGCCGCCAATCCGTCCATGTGGTCCGGCTATCGCGAAATGATACCGGCGTTCCTGCGGCAATTGCGCAACGAGGATTACTTCCTGAAGCGCGAGCTGCCGCCGACTGCCAGGCCTTATCGCGAGGAGTTCCACGGCGAGCTACCGTCCGCAGCCGCCCAGTAAGACTGAAATCGCAAAGGGAGGAAGACATGAACAACTGGATCGAAGTCTGCGCCGCTGACGCAATTGACGAAGAAGATGTGATCCGCTTCGATCACGACGGGAAAACCTTCGCCGTCTATCGCAGTCCCGAGGACGATTATTTTGCCACCGACGGCCTGTGCACGCACGAGAAGATCCATCTCGCCGACGGCCTCGTCATGGACAACATCATCGAATGTCCCAAGCACAATGGCCGCTTCGACTATCGCACGGGCGAAGCCAAGGGGGCTCCGGTCTGCGTCAATCTGCAGACCTATCCCGTCAAGGTCGAAAATGGCACCGTTTTCATCGGGCTCTGAGGGGGCAAGCGTGGCTCATTTCGTCATCGTCGGCGCCGGAGAATGCGGCGCACGCGCAGCCTTTGCGCTTCGTGAAAAGGGATTTGACGGCGACGTCACCCTGATCGGCAGCGAGCCGCTCGCGCCATACGAACGCCCCCCGCTTTCGAAGGGCGGGGCGGATGAGGCACCGGAGCCGAAATTCATCGCCACGCCGGAGCGTTACCGAGAACAATCGATCGACCTGAGGCTCAATGCGACGGTGACAGCGATCGATCCTTTCACAAAGACGATCGGGCTCGCGGACGGACAAACGCTCGGCTACGACAAGCTCCTGCTCACGACCGGCGCCTCGGCACGCGGTTTTCCCGGTGCCCGCGGCGCATCCGGGCGCATCCGGGTGCTGCGCACCCATGCGGATGCGATGGCCTTGCATGCCGCTCTCCGCGCCGGGCAGCACATCGCCATCATCGGCGGCGGCTTCATCGGCCTGGAGTTGGTGGCAACGGCGCGTATGCGCGGCGCGAACGTCACCCTCATCGAAGGCCTGTCGCGGGTGTTGAAGCGCGGCGTGCCGGAGGCGATCGCCGAGGCCGTGACGGAACGTCATCGCCGGGAAGGCGTGGATATTCGTTGCAGCCAGGTAATCGAATCCGTTGAGGAACAGGCCGACAAGGCGGTCATTCGCCTCGCCGGCGGCGGCATGATTTCCGCCGATCTGCTGCTCGTCGGCATCGGCGCCCTGCCGAATGTCGCGCTTGCTGCGGAAGCGGGTCTTGCGATCGACAACGGTATTGCCGTCAACGAACGGCTTGAGACCTCTGTTTCCGGCATCTATGCGGCGGGCGATTGCTGCTCCTTTCCGCTGGCACTTTATGGCGGACGGCGCGTTCGCCTGGAATCCTGGCGCAATGCGCAGGAACAGGCAAACCTGGCCGCCGCCAACATGCTGGGGGAAGACGCGGAAATATCCGCCGTCCCATGGTTCTGGTCGGACCAGTATGACCTGACATTGCAGATCGCCGGCCTGGCCGACGAGGCGGTCACCCATGTACGGCGCGATCTTGGCGACGGAGCGTTCATCCTCTTCCACCTCGGCGCGGATGGACGGCTGCTCGCCGCCAGCGGTATCGGCCGTGGCAATGCCATCGCACGCGACATCCGCCTTGCCGAAATGCTGATCGCCGCCCGCGCCTGTCCGGATTGCGCCGCTCTGGCGGCAAATTCGGTCAAGCTGAAGTCGCTGCTCGCCGCATAAGATCGCTCCTAGACCTTGACGACGGGCGATGAAGCATAAATGTCTTCCTGTAACCGCAAACGGGGGAAGCAATGAAGATACTCGGCATATCGGGCAGCCTGCGCAAAGGCTCTTTCAACACCGCCCTGCTTCACGCCGCCGCCGAACTGGCGCCAAGCGGTGTCGAGCTGATTGCACGCACCATTCATGGCGTGCCGCTCTATGACGCAGACCTCGAGGCTGCGGAGGGCATTCCCGAAAAAGTACGCGAACTCAAGGATTTGGCCATCGCTGCCGATGGGCTGATCCTGTTTACGCCGGAATATAACAACTCGCTTCCCGGGGTGTTCAAGAACGCCATCGACTGGATGAGCCGGCCGTCCAGCGATATCGCCCAGGTCTTCGGCGCAAAGCCGATCGCCGTTCTCGGGGCTTCGCCCGGCAATTTCGGCACCATCCTCAGCCAGAACGCCTGGCTGACGGTGTTGCGCACGCTCGGGGCCGATCCATGGTTCGGCGGCCGGCTGATGGTGTCGCGCGCCGGCAGCGTCTTCGATGAAAATGGCCAGATGGTCGATGAAAAAGTGAAACACAATCTCACGGTTTTCATCGAAGGCTTCAGCGCCTTCGTCTCGGACCGCAAAAAGGGCTGACACGCCGCTCGCCGCTGGGCCGAAGGGCAAATATGAAGCCTATGATTGAACCGACGAATAGCCTAATGTGACTGTGGCGCCGGGTCCCGACGCCTCCGGGGCCCCGCACATCGTCTTCCTTCGAAAACCATGAAATCCAATAGTATCGGTTACGTCTTCACGCTGTTGGCGATCACCATATTCGCCATACAGGACGGCATATCCAAGCATCTCGTCAGCGCCTATCCGCCGCTTCTGGTGGCGATGATCCGTTATTGGGCTTTCATGCTGTTCGCCATCGCGATGGCCTCGCGCGCGCCGGGCGGCCTGCGACGCAATGTCATTACCAAGCGCCCCTTCCTACAGATCGCCCGCGGCCTGCTGCTGGCCGCACAGATCGTCGTCGCCATCTCATCCTTCGTCATCGTCGGACTGGCCCATTCGCAGGCGATTTTCTCCTCCGGCCCGCTCATGGTGGCGCTGCTTTCCATACCGATCCTCGGCGAGAAGGTCGGCTGGCGGCGATGGCTGGCGATCTGCTTCGGTTTCGTCGGCGTGCTGCTGATCCTGAAGCCCGAAAGCGGTGTTTTCGATGCGCGCTTTCTGGTGCCGCTTTTCGGCGCACTGCTGTTTTCGCTCTATGTCGTTCTTACCCGTTACGTCAGCCGCGAGGACGGGGCCATGACCAGCTTTTTCTATACAGGCGTGGTGGGCGCCGTCGCCATGAGCTGCATCGGGCCTTTCTTCTGGACGCAGCTTGCGCCGCATGACTGGATCTTCATGGGCATTCTCTGCCTCACGGGCGTTTCGAGCCACTATTTCCTCATTCGCGCCTACGACATGCTCGACGCGGTGGTCATCCAGCCCCTGACCTATTTGCAGCTCGTGTTCTCCGCCATCATCGGCGTCACCATCTTCGGTGAAAAGCTGAGCGCGCCCATGATCCTGGGCGCGCTCATCGTCGTTGCGGCGGGCATATTCACGATCTGGCGTGAACATGCCCTGGCAAGAGCAAGGGTCAAGGCCTGCAGGGCATAAACAGATTATGCATCCACCTGGGCACGCGGCTGCGCCTCCGTGTAGTAGCTCACATATTTCTGGCGATAACGCTCCGTTCCGCCAAAGTCGCTGTAGCGCGGCAATTCCGACATGTCGGTCTTGTTGAGGATGACGCCGAGGATACGCGAATTGATCTGCGGCTCCTGCTCCAGGACATCACGAACAAGGTTAGTGGGTGTCGCGCCCCATTCCGTGACGAGCAGGAAGGCATCGACTTGCGGGGCGAAGGCCTTGGCATCGATGACCGGTCCCAGAGGCGCAAGATCGACGATGATATAGTCGAACATCTTGCGGGCATTTTCCATGAGGTGTTGCATGCCCTGCGACGACAAGAGCTCGCTGGTGTGCAGCAGCTGATCGCGCACGACCACTGGCAGGATGGCAAGTTTGGTGCGCGGATCGACCTTCACGGCATTGGTCCATGGAACTTCACCGAGCACGACCTCGATCAAGCCGGCCTGCGGCGGCGACTTCAGCGTCCGGCTGAGGCCCGGATTGCGCAAGTCGGCATCGATGAGCAGCGTGCGCTTGCCGCTGCTGGCGAGCAGTGCGGCAAAATTGGCTGCCGTCGTCGACTTGCCCTCGCCCGGCAGTGCCGAGACGACGCCGATCACGCGATCGGCGCGACCTTGCAGCATGACGTCGCTGGCAAGCTTGGCGTTCCTCAATGTCTCGGCGAAGATCGAACGCGGCGCCTCGACCGAAATGCGCATCATGCGCTCGAACGCGACACCATTCTCGGCCTCGCCCGCCGTTGCCGGTTCGGCTCCGGCATTGGCCTTGCGGGCCTTCTTCCTGGTCTTGCCCTGCTGGCCGAGCAGGGGCAGATAACCGAGGAATTTCAGCCCGAGCGCCGAGCGCACGTCGGCCTCGACGCGGAAAAAGCGGTCTCGGAATTCCTGGAAGGCGGCCAGGCCGGCACCGGCCATCAGGCCGAGGATCACGGAAAGCGCCATCACGAGCGTCTTCTTCGGGCTCGACGGCGCGGTTGGCACGCCCGCAACCGAGATGACGCGCGCCTTGGCGATCGGGAAGGAACGCTGCTGCGTCGCCTCCTCGAAGCGGCCGAGATAGGATTCGTAGAGCGTCTTCAGGGCCGTCGCCTTCTGGTTCAGCTCATTCAGGTGAACCAGCGACTTGTTGGCTTCGGAATTCTTGCCGACGACCTTGTCGATGCTCTCGCGCAGCGATTCCGCCCGCGATTGCGCAACGTCAAGCTCGTTCTTGTAGCTGGCGGTAAGCTGCTGAAGCTCCTGGTAGATCTGCCGCGTGATGTCCTGGCGTTCTGCGCGAAGCGCGACGGCCTGCGGATGGTCGGCGCCAAAATTCTGTGTGACATCCTGCTCGCGCTTCTCGACGGCGAGATAACGCGTCTTCAGATCCTGCAGTACCGAGTTGTCGGTCTGGCTCGACGAGATGGTGGCGTTCCTGACGGCGTTGTCCGGACCTTGGTCGATGATCGATTTATACTGGTTGTAGCGCGCGGATGCGCTCGCCGTATCGGCCTGGGCGATGATCAGCTGCTTGTTCAAATCGGAAATCTGCTGCTCCGACATCAACTCGCCGCCGGTCGAGGTCAGCCCATTGTCGGCCTTGTACTTCTCGACTTCGAGCGACGCTTCCTGCGCACGCTGGCGCAGGTCGTTCAAGCGCTCCTGCAGCCAGACGGAGGCGCGCTCGGTCGCGTCGAAATTGGCGTTCAGCTGGTCGGTCAGATAGGCGTCGGCATAGGCGCGCGTGACTTTGGCGGCCAGCAGCTTGTCGGTCGAGCTGAAGGACACGGCAACGACCGAGCTTCGCGTGACCCGCTCGACCTTGAGACCGTCCTGCAGGACGGCCGCTACCTTCTGCCGCTGTGCTTCGCGCTGCTCTTCCGGCGTCATCGGCGGGCGTCCAGGCGTAAAGATGCTGGCGATCAGGCCGGCACCGGACTTGAGCAGGGCCGCCGGCGACTGCGGGGGATTAAGGAGCTTGGCGTTGTCGGAAAGGCCGGCCTGATCGACGACACGCAAAGCCATCTCGTTCGATTTCAGGATTTCGACGGCGCTGGCGATCTCCATGTCCGCCTGTTGGCTGCTGGCGGCAGGCGGCTGATCCTCAGCATATTTCGTCATGCTTTCATCGAGCAGGATCTGCGTCATCGACGTATAGCTCGACGTGGCGGTCAGCAGATAGGCGACGGCCAGAATGACAAAAGCGGCAACGGCGAAAATGATGGTACGGATGCGACGGACCACGACGGCCATCAGCCGATCGAGATCGATAAAGCTATCCTGCGACTCCGCTTGCGGAAGAGCGCTCTGGAAAGTGAAGTTCTTTTGATGCATGGCGACCACCTTGTCGGAGAAGCCTGAATGAACAATAGCCATGGCCTGCGGCCTTCCCGGCCGCAGGCCATGATGTGAACAGGCTTAAGCGGCGGTCATCTGCGCTTCGTGCGAGACGACCAGATTGCGGATCGAGTCATAGACCAGGCCGCCGATATCGGCGCGGGCGAGCGCGAAGGCCACGTTTGCTTCGATGAAGCCGTGCTTGGACCCGCAGTCGAACGTGCGTCCGTTGTAGACCTGGGCATGGAACGATTGCGTCTCGGAGAGGCGCAGCATGCCGTCGGTCAGCTGGATCTCGTTGCCGGCGCCGCGCTCCTGGCGGGCCAGAATATCGAAGATCTCAGGCTGCAGAATATAGCGGCCATTGAGGTAAAAGTTTGAAGGCGCCTCCGACGGATGCGGCTTTTCGACCATTTTGGTCACGGCAAAGCCATGACGTACCGCCGAGCCCTTGCCGATGATGCCGTATTTCGACGTCTCTTCCGGAGCGCACTCCTCGACCGCGACGATATTGCCGCCGACCTCATTATAGAGATCCATCAGGCCGGCCATGCAGCCGCGCATGCCGTAGCAGAGCATATCGGGCAAAAGCAGCGCGAAGGGTTCGTTGCCGATCAGATCGCGGGCACACCAAACGGCGTGGCCGAGACCGAGCGGAGCCTGCTGCCGGGTGAAACTGACCGAACCCGGCCGGGGCAGAAGGCGTTCCAGCTCGCTGACCTGATGGCTCTTGCCAGCGCGCTGCAGCGAGGAAATCAGCTCCGGCGTATCGTCGAAGTGATCTTCGATCGCCGACTTGTTGCGGCTGGTGACGAAGACGATATGCTCAATGCCGGCTTCGATGGCTTCATCGACGGCATATTGCACGACCGGACGATCGACGATCGTCAGCATCTCCTTCGGCATGGCCTTTGTGGCGGGCAGGAAACGTGTTCCGTTGCCGGCAACCGGAATGACTGCTTTTCTCACACGATGCTTGGGGTCCATGGCTCTATCCTTTGTTAGAGTGAGGGCCTGCGCTCATATTTGGCAGGGGCGAGGAGAGTTGAGAGGTCGGCGCCGGCTGGCGACTGCCCCACAGGGCAGTGGCAAGACGACGAAAGCGGGCAGCAACCGGCATGCTGAGATGGCGCACCGCGCGCGGGTTGAGGCAGGCGATCTTCAGCATGGTCTGCAGTTCGCGCTCCTTGATGCTGTCGACCAGCTTCAGGAATGCGATGACCTCTTTCAGGTTGCGCGTGCGCCGCCTTTGCGCGGCAAGGGCCGCGGCGCCGAAGGGATGTTCGGCGAAAAATTTGGCATCGGCCGCGATCATCGCCTCGACGTGCTCTTTCTTGAGAACCCTCGAGATCGATCCTTCGCGAATGTAATAAAGATAGCCTACGCTTGGCTCGACAACGCAGATACCGCCTCGGGCGAGTGCCGACGCCAGAAAAATATAGTCCTCACCGATCCGCAGTGCCTCGTCGAAGCGCAGATGGTGCTTCTCGATGAAGGCGCGCTCGAAGACCGGCTTCATGTAGCCGAAATTGTGCTCCGATTGGAAAATCATGTTCGAGGCGATGAATTTGGCCAGCGAGAGCAGCGGCATGCGCGCCAACATCGGCTCGGGGAACATCGGCAGCATGGTCCCCACGTCCTCGCGAATGACGTCGAGATTATCGACCGCGATCTGCGCATCGGCTTTTTCCGCTCGGGCGATCAGACGCGCCATTCGGTCCGGGCGCAGGGCGTCGTCGGAATCGAGCACGGCAACCCAGCGGCCGCGGGCCGCATCAAGCCCGGCGTTGCGGGCCGCCCCCGGCCCGCCATTGCGGGCCATGGCGACGAGACGCACGCGCGGATCGGGATGATTGCCGGCAATGTCGCGCGTACCGTCCGTCGAGCAATCGTCGATGACGATCACTTCCATGCTGACGGCGCCTTGCGCCAGCGCGCTGTCGATGGCGCGAGCGAGCGTCTCCTGCGCATTGTAGGCAGCGATGACGAAACTGACATCGGGGATGAAATCCGTCATTGCGGTGCTTTCTCCAGACTTCCGTATTGCTCGATTTCGCGAACTCCGAAGAGACCGCTGACAACGCCGGCATGCATGATGCCGCGCAAGCCATAGCGATGCCGCTTGATCGGAGACGCGAAGAGCAGCGCCGCTGCAACAAAACAGAAGGCGGATTTGGTGGCTGCGAGCGCAATCGCGCGCCAGCGTCCGAGCCCGCTCGTGGCCTCCAGCAGCATGCGGCCGTGTGTCTGACCCATGCGATACCGGCGCTTCGAGAGCCAGGACACCGACGCCCGCCCGTTGGGAACGGGTTCGTAGACCAGCGCGTCCTCGGCATAGGCGATCCTGCCGCCCGCCTTGTGCATGTGGGTGAAAAATTCGGTATCCTCGCCGCCGCTGCGGCCAAGAGCGATATTGAAGCGCCGACCGGCAAGCGAAGGCGCAGCTCGACGCAGCAACACGTTGCAGGTGTAGCCGGTCAGAATTTCGCCCGCGACCCAGACGGGCAAGGTCGAGTGAAAATCGCCGCGCTGCATCCAGGCCGGAGCGACATTTGCATAGACCGCCTGGACCGGGCCGAGGACGGCATCCGCGCCGGTCGTATCGGCCATGACGAGCATTTCCGTCAGCCAGTCTTCCGAAGCCGTCTCGTCGTCGTCGATGAAAGCAAGGAAATCGCCGCTCGCATGATCGAGGCAGGCATTGCGGGCAATCGAGATGTTCGACGCCGGGCAATGGACATAGAGGATTTCGAAAGGCACGGCCGAACGCATGGCGTCGACACGGCTCCGGGCGCTCGGTGTCACATCATTGTCCGCAACGATGATCCGGACCACAGCGCCCGTGGGAACGCTGAGCACGGCAAGCGACAGCAACGTCTGATCGAGCTCCGCCCGCCGATAGGTGCAGACCGCTATGTCGATCCTTATGGGGCGTCGATGGACTTGTGTCATGACGCGATCCTGCGGTTGCGGAAGCTGAAGACCTCCATCCAGAACCCCATCGACCAGGCGAAATGCATGACCATGGCGGAGATGGCGGCCAGCGGCCCATAGGGGTTCTTCTGGCCAAGCGCGATCCAGAAGCCGTAGGCGATGCACGCCACGGCCCAGAGGCCGACCGGAATAACCGCAATCCAGTTAAGGATGGCGAGAAACGCGCCAATGAAGATCGGCACGACCGCGAGCGGCAGCATCTGGCGCAGGCTCGGCATGCTGCGGTGCTTGAGAATGTTGCGGGCGCGACCGCGGCCGTAGCCGAGATATTGCTTGAAGAGCGTCGGAATGCTGGCACGCGGATAATAGGTCATGGCCGTCTTGTCCGTGAGCCAGATCCGATACCCCGCCTTGTTGAGCCGGAAATCCAGCTCCGCATCCTCGTTGTGGCTGAAAGTCTCGTCATAGCCATCGACCGCGCGGAAGGCTGCGACACGCATCAACGCATGATGCCCATGTTCGGCCCAATGGCCCTTGGCGCCTTCGCGATGTTTCGAGCCGCCATTGCCCAGCTTGGAGTTCTGCGCCACGGCCGTCGCCTTCTGGAAAGCGCTGAAGCCCATGGTGCGCATGGCAACGACAACGGAATCGGCTCCGGTCGCGCCGGCTTCCTGAACCAGCGTCTGGCAATAGTCGTCCGGATATTCACCATGCGCGTCAATGCGGATGAAGTAGTCGTAGTCATCGCCAAAGGTTTCTATGGCGAGATTGATCGCGGCACTTTGCAGGCGCTTCGGATTGTCGAGTAGAAGAACGCGCGGATCGCTGGCTGCGATATCTCTCACGATCTCGCGCGTGCGATCGGTGCTGCCACCATCAGCCACCACGATCCTTGCGTCGAGCTCATCGAGAGCCTGACCGAGCTTGCGGATCAGCGGCTCGATGTGCTTTTCCTCGTTGAGGCAAGGAATAACGATTATGCAGCGCATATCCCCTGAACGTCCGTTCGTCATTGCAATCCACCTCTATTGCGATGCAGTTGTGGGAGGGCCTGTACTTCGGCGATCTGCTCGTTGGCGCGCGTCAGCGACGCCAGCCGTTGCACCAATCCATGGCAGTCGGCCCGATCGATCATCCACTGCTTGCGATCCTGAGAGGCGACGGCCTCGAAAGCGGCGAGATAACGCTGCTCGTCCATCTCGCCCAGCAGTGCGGCCAGATGCGTGGCATCGGCCGTATCGAGCATAAGCCCGATCCTTCGGCTGGCCAGAAACCGTGCCGTCTCGGTGCCATCGATCGCGATCGGTACGGCGCCATGGAGGCCGCCCTCATAGAGGCGGTTCGGCAGCAGCCAGCTCGAATTCAACCCTTCTTCGAAGAAGTCGATCGCCCAGGAGAACTGGACGTCGTTGTAGATCCCCGCAAGATCCTCGGGATTCTTGTAGGGGCCGGCAAAATGAATGAAGGGCGCATCGCGCACGACGCGGTCAAAGTCATCGAATTGCGAATAGGCCGGACGGCCCCGCAGCACGATCTCGAAACGACCTCCCATCTGGCGGGAGAAATCGTCGAGCAAAGCCAGCGACTTGCGGCAGCGAAGCGCGCCGAACCAGCCGATCTTCCACGGTTCGCCTGCAGCCGGCGGCCGCGCGACCGGGGCAACGATGCTGGCCGCGGGTTCAAGCGCAAGGACCTTGTTTTCAAGCAGCATGATCGGCAGCTCCAGGCCGGAGCGCGGACGGAAGTAACGCTCCACGAAGGCCGGCGAGCTGGTCATCAGCAGGGATGCCTGCGAGCCGAAATGGCGTTCCGCAGCACGCAGCGCGCCGCCCACCATGTCGTCCCGCAACAGCAGCCGATGGACATCGAGGCATTCGTAGACGACCGGCATATCGCCCCCGAATATGGATTTGGCGCGATTGGCCAGCACCAGCATTTCCAGATTGCGCCCGATGATGACATCCGGCCTTGCAACCGACTGCAACGCGCCGCGCAATTTTACCGCCGACCGGGTCACGGCGGCCACACGCTGGGCGAACTGGGCGTCCTGCGTCCTGCCAAGCTCGATCGGCTCGATGCCGTCAATGGCGGCAAGCGCGTTGTCATCGCGCCGGAAACCCGCCAGCGTCACGAGCGCGCCGCCGGCCTGCAGCATCAGCACCCGCCGGCGCACGGCGGGATCCGCAAGATCGTGAACGAAGTAAAGGATATGCAGCATCAAGATTTTCGCTTCCGCGCCCGGCCCGAACCGGGCGCTCCGTGTGGTTGGTGTTGCATCGTGGCATTGCAGCCGATCGCAGGGGACGCCGCGCGATCGGCCGGGTTCAGTCGATCTTGCAGGTGATCGATTCCGGAAACAGGCACTTCTCGCCTGCCGCGGTGAAGGCGACGCGCTTGATCTGCATGGTCGCAGGCTCGCCGCCATAGGCGAACTTGCCCATCCAGCCGCTCAGCGTATCGGTGCCCCACAGGCTGAAGAAGATCTTCTGCGCATTCGTCGGTATTTTTGAGGGATCCGTTACGTCCTGGACGAGCTTGCCGTTCACATAGTAGCGCAGGCGATCCTTTTCCCAGACGAAGGCGTAATCGTTGAAACCCTGGTCGGCACCGCCGGCAACCGGCGCCAATTTCTCATTGCCGCCCTTGGCTGAGATATATTGGTTGACCTGGACCTGGCCGGAATTCTTGCCGAGCACCTCGAAATCGATTTCGTCATGCGGCTTTTTGTCGGCCGGACCGATATAGGTGAAGAATGCGGAATTCAGGCCGGGACCCGTGGCTGTGCGATAGCGCGCCTCATAGGTGCCGTAGCCATACCGCTTCGTCGTCTGGATTTCGCCGCAGGCGTAGTTGCGCTCACCTGCCTTGGACTGGATAAACTGCAGCTGCAGCATTCCGTCCTCGATGCTCACCTGCTTCTTCGACCAGGTGCAATTCTGGTGCGGCCCGTTGTTCCAGCCGTCGGAGACATACCAGCGGCCGGTGTCCAGCCGCGCGAAATTGTCGACGAAGGATCCGCCCGTCGATTGATTGTCCTGCGCGGACGCGGCCTGCGGCAGCAAGAACGCACCCAAAAGAGCGATTGAGACAAGGGCAAGTCTCGATATGCAGTTTTTCGATGTCGTCATGGCATCACCTTTGCTCGGATCGCGCATGCCGATCATCTTCGGCGGCGCGGTTCTGGGCAGCTTGGACTTCGGCCAGCGGGCGCGTCCGGCTGCCGGTCAGCAGGTTGTAGAGGCTCGGCATGGCGTAGCGCGCCATGCCATTCGTCAGAGGCAGCAGCAGCAAGGCAAGCGCCGCCGCCAGGAGATAGAAAACCGGATAAAGATCGCTGCCGCCGCGGTTCCAGAGAACCCAGAGACAGAAAAGCAACGGATAGTGGGCGCAGAAGATCCAGAAGCTCAGGCCGCCGGTTCCCGCCAGCCTCTGTCCGAAACGGCTGCGGATGAAGATTGCCGACAAGGCCCAGAAGCCGGGAATGCCGACAATCACCATCAGGTTGCGGCAAACCTCGAGCCACAAGGGCAAACCGGGGCCGGTGATATAGGCGGCCGTTGCCAGAAGCGCCGCAAGCAGGATGAAGGCAGGCCCGATCAAGGCAGCATAGCGATCCATGATCGTGACATCGATGCGATAGAGCCTGAGGTAGATGCCGAAACTGAAGCTGAAAAGGATCGAATTGCGCAGCACGAGGCCGATCGATATCGGCCAGGCAGCAAGCAGAAGCAGAAAGGCCAAGGTCAAGAACGGTGCGCGACGGATCAGAACGGCAAGAAGCGGTGACAACAGAATACAGACGAAGAGATCCCGCAGGAAGTAAAGCGGTAGATTGACCGGAGTTCCGTCGATCGCGAATAGAAGTGTCGAGAGCGTATGCGGAGTAGCTTCCGAGAGATCCGGCAAATATCCATCGCCGATCCCATAGTACTGGAGGAGCAATACGAACAGGAAGAACGCGCTGTTCCACAGCAGGAACGGCAGAATGATTGTCTTTGTCTTTCTACGAATGGTCTTGCCATAATCCAGAGATGCCGTGCCCTGGCGAAACAGCAGATAACCTGAAATCGCACTCAGGCAGGGAACGCCGACGCGAAACAGGCTGTCGCGAAGGAACACTCTCAGCCAATCGAAAAGCCCGTAGGTGCCGTTGAACGGGCTGGTATGCGTATCGAACGGTATGTGGACAAAGATGATGCCCGAGATAAGCACGATACGCATGAGGTTTATCCGCGAAGACACGTTGGCAGTCATATTCACGATGTCTGTCACCCCTTCTTCGGGCTGCATCCCCCCTCGCAGCCATTTCAAACAGAGCACAGCAGAGCTCGCAGACGTAACCTAGGGCGCTCTTCGGAAAGGGAATATGGCACCGCAGCAAAAATGAGCGAAAAGTGATATGGTGACGGAGGCCGAAAACATCGTTTCCCGGCCGTCAGCGATAGAAAAATCGATTTAGATCGATGAAAAGCGTTGCCGTGATAGGAACTTAGGCGTCGCTCGATATTTGCATGCCGGCGCTGGACGACGCATCCGGGACGCTGTTATTTTTCTGCTGGAAGGTGAAGATTTTTGCAGCGCAGCAGATTTTGGCGCGCGAAGCTTGACCAAAATGCGACAGGCATTCAATCGCTATAAGAAAATCAATTCGCCCCGCTCCTCCCATGGCTGTACTCCCCGTGATCCCGAGCGGCCATGCGTCATAAAAGTGCACAGACGCGGAATTCGACGATCCCCGCCTTGCATGGATGAACTTCGATAAAATCTCATTCCCGACATTGCTCCGCATCGAATGGACGCTACCTGTTGGCGTCACGGCGCGATCCGCCAGCGGATACGCAGCCGGGGAGTGGCGGCTCGCGCCGCTGCAATACTGATGGTCGCGTTCCCAGGAAATGAGAACGCAAGCTCTTGAATCGAAAAACGTAAAGGCGGGAAAATGGCGTCTATCACGATTGTTATTCCCTTCTATCAGAAGCATACGGGCGTTCTGCAGCGTGCATTGACGTCGATAGCCCGGCAGACGTTTCAGGATTTCGATGTACTCATCATCGACGATGAATCGCCGCTTCCGGCGGAAAACGAACTGCAATCGCTGAGCAGCGAGGAAAGAAGGCGCATCCGGGTGATCCGCCAGACCAATGCAGGCCCGGGAGGGGCGCGCAACACCGGCCTTGAAAGCGTACCGGCCGACAGCCGGTTCGTGGCATTTCTGGACTCGGATGACGAATGGGCACCGGAGCATCTGAGCAATGCATTCGGAACACTCACCCACCATCATGCCGATTGCTATTGGGACTCCATCGAGGGCGGCGATGAGTTCCATTATCATTTCAGCATCGCTGAACTTGGCAAATCCGCCGATACGGTCCGGCTTTCGGATAGGCCCGCGGTCATCGAAATCCCGAATGTCGCCAGCGTCATGCTGAAGGACTGGAGCTTCCTGCATATGTCCTGCATGGTGATCGGGAGATCTCTTTTCGAGAAAGTCCGTTTCGAGCCGACATTGCGGCTGGCGGCCGAGGATATCCTCTTTTTCTGCGATTGCATCCTGGCGGCCAAGCGTGTGGTGTTATGTGAAAACGTGGGTGCGCTACGCGGCGAGGGCGTGAACATCTTTCACAGCATAGACAATGATTCACCCCAGTTTCTGCGTCAGCAATTCAACACATGGACCGCGCTGAACACACTCGAGCAGAGATTCTCGCGCCGGCCGCAGGATGTCGAAGCCATTCGCGGCTACAAGAATCGCGCCCGCCGGCAGGCGCTCTGGAGCCAGGCGCGGCAGATGCGGCAACGGCGCCTGCCGCAATTCGGATTGCTGGCGAAATGGGCGCTGCGCGACCCCGCCATCTTACAAAGCGCCATGCGCCTTGCCGTGGGTAAACTCGCGCCCTAGATTTTGCACCGCAGCATAGACTGCGCATGCCGCACCCAAGAGCCACGGCATGTTCCCGTTATCGCTTGGATCAGCAAGGAGTCCTGCATGAAGCCGTTCCACTGGGAATCGACCCATGGCAATTTCGGTGACGATCTCAATCTCTGGCTCTGGGATTTCCTGCTTCCCGGCCTTCGCGACGTCCATGCGCAGACATTGCTGGTCGGCGTCGGAACTGTCCTCAACACGGAAATCCTGCCCGCCGACGGACACAAGCTCGTCATCGGCAGCGGCTTCGGCTATGGCTCCCTGCCCGACATGCGCGACAGCTCGCAATGGGATGTCCGCAGCGTCCGCGGCCCGCTCACCGCGGAAAAAGCCGGCCTGCCGATCGAAATGGGCATCGTCGACCCCGCCGTCCTGGTGACGGAAATGCCGGAATTCCAGAATGTTTCGAAGAATGGCAAACGCACCTTCATACCGCATTGGGAGTCGGCCGCCGCCGGCCTCTGGCCCGAGATCTGCAAGACCGTCGGCCTTTCCTACCTCGATCCTCGCGGCGAGGCGAAGGCCGTGATCCGCGAGATCGCTGCGTCCGAGCTGATCGTGGCGGAATCCATGCATGGCGCAATTCTTGCCGATGCCTTCCGCGTTCCGTGGATTGCGGTCAGCTCCTCGCGTTCCATCAACAGTTTCAAGTGGAACGACTGGGCCCGTTCGCTCGGCGTCACCTACCAGCCGAGGCACATCCCCGTTTCCACCCGTGCCGAGGCGATCGCCAAAGGAGCCCGGTTCTGGGGCGTCGGCTTCGAACGCAGCAAGCAGGCCGCGGCCGAACTCGAAAAGCAGCGGTACGGCGAAAATGTCATGCTGGCCGATCCCGAGCAGACCACGCTGCGGGTGATGGCGAAACAGGCATTGGCCATGCCCTCGGCCCTCGCCCTCTGGCAGGCAAGCAAGGCAAAGCCGCAGCTGAGCAAGGACGCCGCGCTCGCAAGCTGCAAGGAGCGCCTCCTGACGGTGATCGACGGCGTGCGGCGCGACTACCTGTAGTCCGCGAAATGCTTATTCCGGCGCGGCCTGCAAAAGATAGCGCAGGCCGTTGGCGCCGGCATGGGCGATAGGCGCGCCGCCGTGCTTGCGGAAGCGCTCCGTCTTGTCCGCCAGGATGCCGCCGGCGATCGCCGGAGCGGCGAAGGGGTGCGCAAGCGCGTAGCTTGCGGCGGACAAGAGCCCGGACTGCGACTTGATATCGAGGAAGTGCCGTAGCTCGTAGCGATCACGAATATGACGTTCGTGGCGGCGGATCGCCGCGGCGTCGGTAGAGGAAAGGCCGCCCTTTGCAAGGACCGCCCGGTCGGCCTCATAAAGCCGTCGCAGATCCTCCGTCCTGTGCCGGCCGCTCAGCGAATCGCTGCGCACGACCGCGCCGTAACCGCAGCTATGGATGATCTTGTAGCGCGCGTGCCTGGCCAGCGCGCGGACATAGAGGTCATAGTCTTCGCCGAGGCGCAGCGCCTCGTTGTAGCGCAGGCCATGCGCATCCAGGAACGAGCGGCGCATCAAGGGCTTCAGGAAGCCGATCTCGCCCCGGCGCACGCCGCGCCTGGAAATATTGCCTTCAACGAACGCTACGAGATCGAGAAAGCGCGGCTTCGCATCGAAATGATCCAGCCTCGCATACGCATCCGGAACGGTGTCGGCGCTGACGAAGGCAATGTTATCTGCAACGAAATCCCAATCGTCATCGTCAAGCAGCGAGGCGAAACGCCCTGGAAAGAAGAAATCATCGGCATCGAGAATACCGATCAGCGGCGCCTTGGATATCTCGATAGCATGATTGCGCGCAGCCGCCGGGCCACGGTTCTTTTCGAATTCCCGGATCGTCAACCTGGCGCTGCCGTCATCGGCGCAGGCTGCCGCGGCGGCGGTTCCATCCGTCGAGCCATCGTCGATGACGACAACTTCCGCCACTTCGGGTTCATGGAGAGCTGAGGCGACAGCCAGCCCGATGGTGTCGCTGGCGTTCTTTGCGGCAATGATTACGCAGACGCTGTTTTCTGCACGGTCGGTCACGTCAGCCTCCAATGGTTCTGCCGGAGACTTAGGACAAGGCTTGGATCCGGCAACCGCCGGACGGGCAAAAGATCGGATTGGCGACCCTGCTTAAGGGTTGAACGGCTCGGACCGCTTGAGATTGGACGCGGCAAGACCACCGACCTTGGTGTCTTCCTGGCCCGATACAGGTATCTTCTCTTCGCTGAGCAAGGCATCGCGCGACTTGCGTTCCTTCCAGACGAGATAAAGGACGCCCAGGAAATAGCCGATCTGCAGGAGGACGGCGCAAATGATCGTCTCGATAAAGGTCGTCCAAAGAGAATTCGTCAAAAAGTATGTTGCGATGGCAAATACGACCAGCGTGCCCAGCATGCTGATAAAGACGCGCGGCGCATACATAATGTTACCTCGCCCGCTCAGCCGTCATGTCAAAAACGATCAAGGTCTTTCCTCCCTTATCAGACCTGAACCTCAAATATATTTTATGATTCATTGAGATTCAACCAAGTCACGGCGATCCGTTGCGAATTGATACGATCCTTACGCCGCGCAGGTTAAAACTACACGTCAATTATAATTACAATTGAATTTGTTCATTTTTCTTATCTGCAATCATTTGGCGATATGTCAAAAATACACACCCATTAAGACGCATTCGCTCGTCCGCCCGTCGCTCACTTCACCGCCAATTCAATCAACTTTTATTACAAAGTCCTGAAAAAGCGGGCCTGAGTATGTGCATCGCAAAACATTGCTGCAATGCAATATATCCTGCAGGAGAACCAAGATGGCCCGCAGCTAACGGGAAAGCGATCCGAGGCTATCGAAGCCAATGATTATGAACAACTTACCTTGAACTCCCTATAACGTGCTTGAAAACCGTCTTCCGCAACGCGGCAGAGCTATCAACGCCGCGGCTATACGAAGCTTGATACAGTACATCTCATCTATAACCGATCACTGATTTAAACCAAGTCACCATCGATGCGGTAAATATATACCGCCATGCCATATCGCTACAAAAGTTTGGCTTAAAAAGTCAAAATCCCAACCTACACTCCGGTCATCGCGGCTCTAATTACGCGTCCGAGAATTTCCGACCAATCGTCAACATGAATGGAGTTTTCTCTATGAAGTCTGCGACGAGATCGGCCACATCGGCTTTTTTCAGCGCTGCGGAAAGCGACGTCTTTCCGCCCACTGGTGGAGTATTGAAGCGCGTTTTCGACGTCTCTGCCGCAATGACCGCACTGGTTCTCATCAGCCCGCTTTTCGTGATGCTGATGTTGCTGGTGAAGCTTACGGACCGCGGTCCCGCATTTTACGGTCATCGCCGCATCGGCCATAATGGCAAGAGCTTCCGCTGCCTGAAGTTCCGCACCATGATGGTCGACGGCGACAAGATTCTGCATGCCCATCTGCAGGCCGACCCAAGGGCAATGGAGGAGTGGCGCGCAACCCGCAAGCTGCAGAACGACCCCCGCGTCACCGTCGTCGGGGCCGTGCTTCGCAAGCTCAGCCTTGATGAACTGCCGCAATTGATCAACATCATCCGCGGCGAAATGAGCGTCGTCGGTCCGCGCCCGGTCGTGGAGGACGAACTCGAACTCTATGAGACCGCGGCGATCTACTACCTGCAGTCCCGCCCCGGCCTCACCGGTCTGTGGCAGGTGAGCGGCCGCAACGACGTCTCCTATGAAAGCCGTGTCGCCTTCGATACGCACTATGTGAAGAACTGGTCGCTCAGCAGCGACATGATGATCATCGCCAAAACCATTCCTGCGGTCTGCCTCTCGCGCGGCAGCTATTGATGATGACTGGCAGATACCGTGGGATCCGTCCTGCGGTTTTCCCGCATCTTGCGGGCTGCCGACCAGTAACAGGGAAGATCCTGCATGATTGAATTTCGGCCTTCCAAGAGGCTCGTTCGCGTCAACACATCGCTTCGGTGCGCAGCTTTCGTTGCTCTTAGCCTTTGCGCAGCTTCAGTCTCGGCCGTGGCCGATAATCTGCCCGGCTACCATCTGGGGGTCATGGACAAGCTGCATGTACGCGTTGCCGAATGGCAGACCGCCGAAGGCACTATCCGCGATTGGTCGGTGGTTTCGGGCGATTACACGGTCGGCCCTTCCGGTTCGATTTCCATTCCGTTCATCGGCGAAATGCCTGCCATGGGCAAGACGACGGATGAGATCGCCGAAGCCATCGGCATCGGCCTGCAAAAGCAGTTCGGCCTGCGCGATCGGCCCTCGGCTTCCGTCGAAATGTCGCAGTTCCGGCCGATCTACCTCTCCGGAGAGGTCCAGAACCCCGGGGAATATCCGTTCGCGCCCAACCTGACCGTGCTCAAGGCCGTGAGCCTTGGCGGCGGCATGCGGCGCGCCGACGCCGGACAGCGCTTTGCCCGCGACTTCATCAATGCCAAGGGCGATGCCGTCGTCTATATGGCTGAGCGCGGACGCCTGTTGATGCGCAAGGCCCGCCTGCTGGCCGAACTGGCCGGCAAGGACGAGATCGATGTCCCGGCTGAACTCAAGCAGCTGCCCCAGGCGCCAAACCTGCTCGCAAGCGAGAAGGCGCTGATGGATACGCGCAGCCAGCGCATGAAGACGCAGCTGCAATCGCTGGAAGATCTGAAGACGCTGCTGCAGAACGAAGTCGAGGCGCTTTCGAAGAAGAACGACACGCAGAGCCGTCAGCTGGACCTGGCCAAGGCCGACCGTGACAAGGTCGAAAGCCTTGCCGAAAGAGGGCTGGAACTTGCCTCTCGCCGGATTTCCGCCGAGCAGCGTGCGTCCGATCTGGAGGCCACGCTTCTGGATACCGAGACGGCCTCGCTGAAAGCCAAGCAGGATATCAACAAGGCCAATCAGGACGAGATTACCCTGCACAACGACTGGCAGAGCTCGCTGGCACAGGATATGCAGGATACCGATACGCAGCTGGAAACGCTGCAGCTGAAGCTTTCCACGAGCCAGTCGCTCATGCAGGAAGCGGTCGCTCAATCGGCGGATGCCAGCAATCTCGATGCCAACGGGCAGGGCGTCAGCATCGTCTATACGATCATTCGCGACGACAAAGGCCAGACGAAGGAAATTCCCGCCCAGGAGAACACCCAGGTGCTGCCCGGTGACCTCATCAAGGTCAGCACCGGTCTTGCCATGCGATAAGGAAAATCGATGCGGATTGCCAAATCGGTCTTCGTTCGTCCAGGCAGCAACGCCACCTACGGCATGGTGGCGGTTGCGCTGTCTTTCTTCGTCTTTGCCTATTCCTCCCGCTTCGGCCAGGCCTCCATCCTGCTCTACTACATCCTGTGGTTTCCGCTGGTGCTGATGGACTATCGCACAGTGCTCGGCAGCTATCAGAAGCAGCTTTGGCTGTTCGCCTTCGGCGTCTTCACCTGTCTGTCGATCTTCTGGTCTGTCGTCCCGTCGGTGACGGCGCGCGCGGCAATCCAGTACATGACGCACATTTTCTGCGCCCTGATCGCCATGCGTGCGCTCGATATCCGCACGCTTGCGCGCGGTGCAATCGCCGGCACCGGCATCGTGCTCATCTATTCGATATTGTTCGGCTATTATGCCTATGACCCCATCGACGGGACATACAGCTTCGTCGGCGCCTTCGATTCCAAGAACCAGCTCGGCTTCTATGCTTCGCTCGGCATCTATTTCGCCTTCGCCGCCGTTTTCGTCCTTGGCGAGCGGCGGATCTGGATGCTTGGCGGGGGAATTGCCGGCCTGTTGTCAGCCTATTGCCTGCTGGCGTCGCAATCGGCAACCTCGGTGCTGACGACCGGACTGGTGGTCATGCTGTGCATCAGCCTGCGCCTCATTCTTTTCCTGTCACCAAAGCAGCGCAAGAAGCTGTTCGCCACCGTGGCCATTTCCGGCGTCATCCTTGCAGTCGCCGGCGTCTATCTCGGCGCCGTGGATCTCGTGCTCGGCGCCTTCGGCAAGGATTCCACGCTCACGGGCCGCACCTATCTCTGGCAACAGGGCATCGCGGCCGCGACGCAGAATCCCTTTTTCGGCGTCGGCTATCAGGCTTACTGGGTCCAGGGCTTCTCGGAACCCGAGCGGCTATGGCAGGAATTCTACATCGCCTCGCGCGCCGGGTTCCATTTCCATAACACCTATATCGAGACGACGGTCGAAACCGGCCTCATCGGCGTGTTCCTGCTCGCCTCGATCCTGCTGACGGCCTTCGTCGGTCATATCAACCGGTTCCTGAGCGACGTCAGAAACGACGAATCCTATGTGCTTCTGGGCGTCGCCACGCTGCTCCTGATCCGCTCCTTCGTGGAGATCGACATTCTGAACCCGTACCATGTCGGCTCCTTCCTGTTCTATTTCACGGCTGGAAAGCTCTCCATGCGGATGCGTACGCCTGCAAAAGCGGCGCTGACGGCAAGCGAGCGAACGCCATTCACGCCAACGGTAAACTGGGAGGCGCGAACCGGTCGATGAAAACGCTTTACGGAATTCAGTATCTGCGCGCCTTTGCCGCTCTGGCGGTGGTACTCTTTCATGCCGCCGAGCGCAGCGGCGGCCATTTCCGCGTCGGGGCTGCCGGCGTCGACGTCTTCTTCGTCATCAGCGGCTTCATCATGTGGACCATGAGCGAACGCCGCCCCGTGACGCCGCTGCGCTTCGTGCTCGACCGCCTGCAGCGTATCGCACCATCCTACTGGATCGTCACGGCGATCATGATCGGCGGGGCGGCTGCCGGCCTGTTTCCGAACATGAGACTGACCGCAAGCCATATCCTCGGTTCACTGCTGTTCATTCCGGTCCGATCGCCGAGCAATGGCGAGATCTGGCCGGTGCTGGTGCAGGGATGGACGTTGAATTTCGAGATGTTCTTTTATGTCGTCTTCGCGGCCTGCCTGTTCCTGCCGCGACGCCTGCGTCTCGGCAGCCTGATCGGCGTCTTTGCTGCCTTCGTCATCGCCGGTGCAGCCCTTCACCCGCAGTCGCCCTTGCTCGTCACCTATACCAGGCCGATCATTCTCGAATTCGCGGCGGGTGCGGTTTTGGGGCTGCTTTGGCTGAAGGGAAGCGTTCCGGGCGCCAGCCTTGGCATTGCCCTCGTCATCGCGTCGCTCTCAGGTTTCGCAGCCATTGAGATATTCGGCCTCGAATTCAACGAGATCATCTGCGGTCCCCTTGCCATAGCATTGGTGCTTGGCATGGTTTCGATAGAACGCGGCGGCAAGCTGCCGGAAATTCCGCCCCTCACCTATCTCGGCAACAGCTCCTATTCCATCTATCTCTGGCATACGCTCGCGATCTCCGTGATCGCAAAACTCGTGATCTCCACGCCGATTCCATCCGATGTCGCAGCCTTCATCGGCGCAATAGCGGGAACCCTTCTCGGTATCTTTGCATATGAGCTGGTCGAAAAGCCGCTGCGCAATCTGCTGCGAAACGCCAGCTGGCTAAGAGCGCGCCCCTCGCCAGCCTGAGTTTCTGAACCGGCCCTCTCCCGGCCAGCGGGAAGCACATCAAGGGCTCCGCCGGCGGCGCAACTGGTCGAAATAGACGATCACAATGATGAGCACGCCGGTGATGATGCGCTGCCAGAAGGAGTTCAGGTTCAGAAGATTAGCGCCGTTGTTGATGGTCGCCAAAATGAAGGCGCCGATTAGCGGGCCATAGACAGACCCGATCGCGCCAAAGAGACTGGTGCCACCGATAACCGACGATGCGATCGCCTGCAGTTCCCAACCATCGCCCTGGGTCGCATTGCCGATGGCTATGCGCGAGGCAAGCAGAACACCCACCAAGGCGGCGCAGGTTCCAGACAGTATATAGGCGAAATAGATCATCCTGTTGACATTGACGCCGGACAGACGCGCAGCCTCGCGATTGGAACCGACAGCAAAAAGATAACGGCCCCAACGGCTGAGATGCAGGAAGACGACGGCCGGAATCGCCACCACGATCACCATCCAGAACAGGCTCGGAATACCGAGAAAATCGGCGACCGCGAAATTGGTGAAAGCGTCATTGACGATGTTGATGCTCGAACCATTGGTGATCAGCAGGCCGATGCCGCGCAGGGACGTCAGCGTCGCCAACGTGATGATGAAAGGTGGCAAACCCATGCGCACGATGCCGAAGCCATGGAATGCCCCGATAAGAACCCCGAACAGCAAAGTGATGAGGATAGCGGCCCAGACCGGTACTCCGGCCTGGAGCAGCCAGGCGACGACGACGGTGCAAAAGCCAACGATAGCGCCGACGGAAAGATCGATGCCCCCGGTAATGATGACGAAGGTTTGTCCAAGCGCAAGAATGGCCGTCATCGACCCTTGCCGCGCCAGGTTGGTGATGTTGAGCTGCGTCCAGAACACATCTGTCGAGAAGCCGAGCACGATCCATAGCGCAATCAAAAGCAGGATCAGCGTCAGGCTGAAGAGGATATTCATCTTACGCCGCGGTGCAACGGCGGGCCCTTCTGTTGTGTTCGCGGCCATTCTTGTTCTCCCTCTTTCGATTTTTTCGTTCAGACGCCGATCGCTTCGCCGAGGACTTCCTCATGCGTGGCAGCGTGAAAATCATGACTGGCGACCAGCTGGCCGTGCCGGAACACATGCAGACGATCGGCAAGCTCGTAAACCTCGGGCAGGTAGGAAGATATGACGATAATCCCCGCCCCCTCGCGAAGCAACTTGGCAAACAGCCGATAGATTTCCGCCTTGGTGCCGACATCGACACCCACCGTCGGCTCGTCGAAGATGAAAAGCTTGGCGCCGTGGCTCAGCCATTTGCCGATGACCACCTTCTGCTGATTGCCGCCAGACATGGAGGAAACAAGGACCCGCCGGCTGGGCGTCTTGATGCTGAGATCGCGGATCTGCTTGTCGGCATTCGCGGCCTCACTCTTGTTGTTGATGATCGGACCTCGGCTCAGCCGTCCGAACACTGGCAAATTGATATTGAGGCCGATCGGCAGGTTGAGGCAGAGCCCCTGATCGCGGCGGCTTTCCGGCGCAAGCGCAATGCCGAGTTCCATCGCGTCGCGTTCGTTGCGGATCTGAACCTTGCGCCCCTCCCAGTATATTTCGCCCGCCGAAACCGGTTGACGACCATAGAGGCCGAGCGCGAATTCGCTGCGACCCGCCCCGATCAGCCCATACAGTCCGACGATTTCCCCGGCGCGCACAGTCAGCGAGACATTTTCGAAACCGGGACCAGAAAGGCTGCGCGTCTCCAGGATAGGCCCACCGATCTCAATCTCTTCCTTGTGATAGATCTGTTCGATGGAACGATTGATCATCAGCTTGATCAGTTCGTCATCATCAGTCTCGGCAATCAGGCGGGTGCCGACATGCGTGCCGTCGCGCAGCACGGACACGCGATCGGCCAGCTCGAAGACCTCTTCCATGCGGTGACTGATGTAGACGATCGTCACGCCTTCGCTCTGCAGGCGCCGGATCAGCTTGAACAGCTGCGCCGATTCCTTGCGCGTCAGATAGGCGGTCGGCTCATCGAAGATGAGGAATTGCGTGCCGCGCATGGCGGCTCTTGCGGTCGCGACCAGCTGCTGCTGACCAATGGTGAGCGAACTCAGAAGATCGGCCGCCGGTAGTCCGAAGCCGAGATCGTCAAGCACCGTCTGGGCCATGGCGACCATCTGCTTCTTGCGCATCAGCCCGAAGCGATTGACCTCGTCGCCAAGAAAGAGATTGGCCGCAACCGTCAGATGCGGGCAAAGGACGACCTCCTGATGCACGGCGTTGATGCCGCGTGCAATCGCCTCATTGGGATTGGCAAGTGCTACGGGATGGCCGCACCAGAATATCTCGCCGGCCGTCCTGGTGATGACGCCGGTAAGGAGCTTGATCAGCGTCGACTTGCCGGCTCCGTTTTCGCCGACAATGGCATGAATTTCACCCGCCAGAAATGTGATCGTCGCCGGCTTTAGTGCCTCGACATACCCATACCGCTTCTGCAACCCTTTGAGCTCGAGGATGGGCGAGCCGGCCTGAACCCGACTTGCTTCCGTCTTGGTCGTGTCATCGTGCCGATGGCTGATTTCTTCGAGGCTCGTCATGGTCTCCTCCCTCTGGCATCGCCGCGCAACCGCCCGAGAGGCGGACAGACAGAAAGGCTGCGGCCGACGAATCGGCCGCAGCCTCCAAGCTTTACTTGACCTTCGGGTTGATCAAGGCTTCGATCTTCGGCTCGCTCATGTTGGCCTTGGTTACGAGGTTGGCGCCGGTATCGACATTGGCTTCAACCTTTTCACCCTTGGAGACGGCGAGAGCGGTCTTGATGCCGTCGTAACCCATGCGGTACGGGTCCTGAACGACGAGACCGGCAATGGCACCGCTCTTGAGAAAGCCGAGGGTCTTATCGTCGCTGTCGAAGCCGATGACCTTGACCTTGTCACTGAGCTTGTTTTCAGCAATGGCCTGGCCGACACCCTGCGCCATGATCAGATTGGAGGCAAAGACGCCAACGATCTTCGGATTGGCAGTGATCAGATCGGTCATGATGTTGAGGCCGGTCGTTGCCTGACCGTCCGCATACTTGTCGGCGACAACCTTCAGGCCCGGATACTTGGTCTTGACCTGATCCAGGAAGCCTTCGCGGCGCTGTTCGAGGGAACCGGCACCGGGCGTATTGGTGATGATGACGACATCGCCTTCATCCTTGCCCGTCATTTGCTTGATCGCGGCGGCCAGGCCATCGGCGGCAATACGGCCGCCCTGAACGTTGTCCGTGGTCAGAAATGACTTGAAAGCCTTGGAGTCGGCGCCGGAGTCGATACCGATAATCGGAACGGACTTCGCTGCTTCGTCCACCGGCTTGCCGAGCGCCTTGAACTCGGTCGGCGAGATGACGATTGCGGCCGGCTTGCCGGCAACAGCGTTTTCGAGAATGCTGATCTGACCGTTGACGTCGGTTTCAGCCTGCGCGCCGAGTTCCGGCACCTTGACGCCGAGATCCTTGCCCGCCTGGCGTGCGCCGGCAAGAACGATCTGCCAGTAGAAGGATGTGGTGTCCTTGACGATGATCGGAATGGTCACGTCGGCCGCAAAGGACTGCACCGGCATCGCAACTGCGATGATGGCAGCGCCGGCAAGGCCGGCAAAGCTGCGGCGGGACAGAAGTGACTTGGCAATATTCATCTGCTTCTCCTCTCAACGCGCTCTGCTTTCCTGCACACCCGCCGGTGAACGCTTACGGCCGGTATCGTGACGCCTTGGAGCATCACGCATCGCGCCGCGACAAAAGCCACCGGCGCCAAAACAGGCTTTCCTCCTCTTCGAAGCCGCCTCTCCCGACGGCTCGATAGCTCGCTGTCTTCTAAACCCGAACCGCCTCATCTCCCAACGGAGACGCGACCAGGGTCAATCCTTCGAATTCCGCATAGAAACTGTCGGGAAGCCGTGGCTCCACGAGCTGCATGTTGCGGTCAAGACTTGCTGCCTTTGCCGTGCCGATCAGAACCGAAGCCACGCAAGGACTGCGCAACGGGAACTGCAGCGCCGGCTGGGCGAGCGGAACGCCATGCTTGCGGGCGATCTCCTCCATCGCCCCGACCTTGGCCAGGACATCGGGCGTTGCCGGCAGATAGTCGAAATGCGCGCCAGGCACGGGCCCGGTGGCCAGAATGCCGGAATTGAAGACGCCACCCACGACCAGCGACGTTCCCTTCTTCTCGCAAAGCGGCAACAGCTCGGCAACGGCCGAGCGGTCGAGCAGCGTATAGCGCCCCGCCAGCAGAATGCAGTCGATATCGGCCGCATGCATCACGTCCAGACAGACCGGCACCTCGTTGACGCCGAGGCCATAGGCCTTGATCGCCCCGGACGACTTCAGCTCCTCCAGAGCCTTCAACCCCGATCCCAGGAGCTGGCCGAGATAACGCTCGTTGAGAGCCTTGCCGTGGGTATAGCCGCCGATATCATGAACGTAGAGAATATCGATGCGGTTGAGCCCGAGACGCGCATAGCTGAACTCGACCGACCGCATGATGCCGTCGTAGGAATAATCGTAGTCGGCATCGAAAGGCAGCGGATCGACATAGCCGTAATTCGGCACCTTGTCGCTCGGCACCGGCCGCATGAGGCGACCGACCTTGGTCGACAAGACGTAGCTGTCCTCCGGCTGATCGCGCAGGAAATCGCCGACGCGGCGCTCGCCAAGGCCGAAGCCATACCAGGGCGCGACATCGAAATAACGAATGCCGTTATCCCAGGCGGCCTGCAGGGTCTCCATCGCCTGGTCGCGCGGGCAGGCACGATAGAGACCGCCCAACGCCGCAGCGCCGAAGCTGATCTCCGTGACCTCAAGGTCCGTCCTGCCGATCGTTCTAGTCTTCATCACCTCTCCCTTGTGATGACGGTCACTTCAATTCCCGTCGCATATGGCTCGACGCAGTCGCCATCGTCACGGTGCGTAATTATCTATCGCTGGCGTGGGGCGACGTGGCCGCATCTCGGAATGACGATTGCACGCCGGCTGCAGGATGCAAGCATTGCCATTCTCACTCTCTCCCTGCTCATCGGCGTTATCGAAAGCGCTCGCCCTTCATCGCCAATTGATTTTGTTTTTTATCTACAATAAACATTTTGGAGTCAACGAGGAAATCATGGGACCGCCCGGGGATGGCGGAAACGCCGGTTTCGATACTACTCCTGCAATTGACTGCCATTGATACATGGTTCAGACAGCGCCGCCGGCAAAGAGCGGCGACGATACGCGAGGGGGAAATGGCAAGGCAAAACACGCTCTTCAAGGAGGCATTCAATCGCTATACGGCTCGCCTGAAGCCCGATACCGAGCTGCCGAGCGAGCCTGAAATCGCAGCCGAGCTCGGCGTCAGCCGCAGCACGGCGCGCGCGATCCTCATGCGTCTCAGTGACGCCGGCATCATTCTCTGGAACAAGCGGCAGAAGACGGTCCTGCGCCCGCCGATACCCGCCGATTTCTTCCCCAAGGAAGAAACCGATTCCCTGCACGATATCATCGAGCGCAGCTTCATGATGCGCATCATGTCGGACGAAGCCCAGCCCGGCATGCAGATCAACGAGCTGGAACTGGCGCGTGAAATCGGCACAGGCACCTCCGTCGTCCGTGAATTTCTTATTCGTTTCAGTCGTTTCGGCCTGATCGAGAAACGGCCGAACAGCCATTGGATCCTGAAAGGCTTCACCAGCGAATTCGCGCTGGAGCTCGCAGACGTGCGGGAAATGTTCGAGCTGCATTCCGCAGCCGAATTCGGCCGCCTGCCCGCCCATCACCACGCCTGGGACGACCTGAAGGCGATCGAGCAGGAACATCACGAGCTGCTCAGGGATTTCGACGCACATTATCGCGATTTCTCGCGCCTCGACGAGAAGTTTCATCTTCTCATCCACCGTGCCTCCAAGAACCGCTTCATCGCCGATTTCTACGACGCCATCGCCATCATTTTCCACTATCACTACCAGTGGAACAAGGCCTTCGCCCGCGAGCGCAATGCCCGCGCCATAGCCGAACACCTCGACTATATCGAAGCGCTGCAATCACGCGACCAGCGAAGGATCGACGCGGCCTGCCGCCAGCATCTCGCCTCGGCACGTCAGACGCTGCTGCAGTCGATCCCGCAAGGTGCGAGCGAAATCGCCGGCTCCGCCGCCTGACGGCGGGAGCCGGCCGGCCACTCACGTCGCAGTCAAGCGCAGGCTTTGGCTGGCAAAGCGCGGGGAAGCGACTTCGAGCCTGATCGCGCCCACCTCTCCGGTTGCCTGCAACCAGAAGCCCGTTGTTCCACCCTGGAATGCGACCGTTTCCGGACCGATGAGCTTCGCCGGACCATCGACCTTGATCGTGATGGCTTCATTGAGGAAAGCCAGTCGCGAGCCGGCCTGATCGAGCGCGCGCACGATGACGCGCACCGTGTCGCGCTCGCCTGCGCGCAAGGTGTCGGCATCGGCTTCGACCTGAAGCGTCGTCGGCAGCGGATTGGCGACCATGCGCTGCTCCACCGCGGGCTTGCCGCCGATATAGCCGGTGAACTGCACGTCCTCCCATTCCATTCCCCATACGCCAAGCTCGTCCTGGGTGAAGGAACGGTGATCGAAAACGACGGGCGGATGCGGCAGGTGCGGGAACGTCTCCCGGTCCGGACCGAGGCGCTTGGTGAGCGACCCGTATCGCAGCTCGACCTCGTCGCAGTTCGTCAGCACCATAAGCGGCAGGGCCCCGCCGATATTGCGCTCGCCGCGCGCCCAGATCGTCACCGGCTTCATGACAACCTCGTCGGCGGGGTCGCACTGGCTGGCGTAGGCGTAAGCGGCAAATTTCGGCTCGCGGAACATGTCCATCACGCCGTGATAGCAGATCCGGTCGCCCGAGCCGAAATCGCTATGGGTGTTGTAGTCGAACATGCACCAGCCGATGGCGCCGGAAATCGACGGATCGCCGTAGGCCGCGTTCAGGACCTCCAGATGCCGGCGCACATGCTCGGCCTGCCGCTGCTCCTGATCGTAGATCTTCGTCGGATACATATGGCCGCCGAATTCGGTGATAAGATAGGGCACATCCTTGGAAAGACCGGTGTTTTCCTGCTGTGGCCTCAGCGGTGTGCGTGGCCGGTTGGCGCCCGGCAGTTCCTCGTTGCCGAGGATGAAATCGTTCATCGTATAGACGTCTTCGAGCATTTCGCTCTCGGTGATGTAGCGAACGCCGCCGGTCTGGCGCGTCGGATCGAGCGCCCGTGCCAGCCGATTGGTCTCGGCGTAGAAATCGTGGGAATCCTGCGATTCGTTGATGCGGACACCCCAGATGACGATCGAGGGATGGTTCCAGTCGCGCTCGATCATGCGCCGCACGTTGCGGATCGACTCCTGCTGCCACTCCTCGTCGCCAATATGCTGCCAGCCGGGAATTTCCTCGAAAACCAGCAGGCCGATGCGGTCGCAATGGTCGAGGAACCATTTCGACTGCGGATAATGCGAGGTACGCACGATATTGCACTTCAGCGTACGCTTCATGATCTCGGCATCGCGCTCCTGCGCCGAGCGGCCCATCGCATAGCCGACATAGGGGAAAGCCTGATGACGGTTTAGGCCGCGCAGCTTCAGCTTCCTGCCGTTCAGCAGAAAACCCTCGGCGGTAAAGCTTGCGTTACGGAAGCCGAAACGCGTCGCGTGACGATCCGGCCCATGATCGGTCACAAGCTCGACCTCGGCCGAATAGAGCACGGGATTGTCGAGGTCCCAAAGCGAAATGCCCGCAAGGCCATCGAAGCTGAGCGTCACGCTCCCGCCCGCCGTTTCCGCCTGTCCCGAGGCTATGACCGCGCCATCGGCAGACCGCAGCGCGACCTTCGCCGTACCCTTGAAAGCGAGATCTTGCGGGTTGGAGATGTCGCAGCGGACCGTCACGGATTTACGGTCGGAAAGGACATCCGTCGTTTCGACCTTGATGTTGGCGATCGAGACGGGGGCGGCCAGCTTCAGCCAGACATCGCGATAGATCCCGGCATAGGTCAGATAGTCGATGCGGCCGCCGAAAGGCGGGATTTCGGGATTCTCGCTGCCGTCAATCTTGACCGTGATCAGGTTCTCGCCCTGGAGCAGATGACCGGTCAGGCGTGCCTCGAATGGCGTATAGCCATCCTTGTGGGCGACGATCTCCTGGCCGTTCAAGTAGACCACGGCATCAGCCATGGCGGCATCGAAGACCAGCGATACTTCGCGCCCGGCAAACCTGTCGTCCCAGTTCAAAATCTTCTGATAGGTGAAGGCCCGCTGATATGATTTTTCGTCGAAATAATTGAAGGGCAGTTCGACGGCCGTATGCGGCAGCGTCACGCGCTGCCCTTCCTGCCGGCGTTCGGCGTCCTCGAATGAGAACCCTTCATGAAACGTCCAGGATTCGTTGAAGGCGACAACAGAACGCATATTCAATCCTATCGAGTAAGCCCGTCGCATCGGGTGACGAACAGATGTTGCTTGGAAAATCAGGCGCGCGGCGAGGCAGGCGCAGATGCCGCGGGGCGATATCTATACTGGCTCGTCGCGGGCGCGCAATGCGACCGGTTGGCGGATTCCGATTTTCCCGCCATGTAACCCACTGCCGATCAGGCCGCTTCGCAAGACCTACCGGCTGCGTCCGTTCTTCGCCTCCTCAACCGGGCTGCGCACTGCGGCATACATGCCGGTGGTGCGGAATTCCGTCGGATTGATGCCATAGATACGGCGAAACACCTTGGAAAAATAGTTGGCATCGTCGAAGCCGGACATGATCGCCACTTCCTTGACCGGAATGAACGCAGCCTTCGTCAGCAGTTTGGCGGCACGCTGCATGCGCTGCTGCAGCACGAATTCCGCCGGCGGCACGCCTTCGCTTTCGGCAAAGACACGCGAAAAATGCGCGCGGCTGAGACCGCTGACCCTGGCAAGCTCGTCGACAGGAAGTGGTTTGTCGAGATTGGCATGGATATGGTCGATGACGATCTGCATGGCGGAGCGATCGGCAGCAAAGGCGTGCGAGCCGAAGACATCGTCATAGAGCGCCATCGCCGCTTCATAGGCGACGGCCGAAGCCGAGGCGGGCGTCTCCGCGCCCTTGACCAGCCGGAGGCTGCAATCGGCAAGATGATCGATGGTCGCCTGCTGCAGTTTCAGCACTGGGCCGGCCGCAGCCAGGATCAGGCGATGGATGCGCAAGGCTTCCTCGCCGTTCATCGAGATCCAGAAATATTCCCAGCGCTCGCCTTTCTGCAGCCAGTAGCGATGATTGTGCGGCACGAGAACGAGCAGCGTTTCGCCGGCATTCACACGATAGCTGCGGCTTTCGTAGCGCAGACGCCCGGTGCCGCTGATGGTATGCTGAAGCACGGTAAACGGTGTCTGGCCGCGGCGGCGCCCGTCCCAATCATAGGGCTCGTCATGCCTGATTTCATAGCCGGCGCTGGTCGGCATGGCATGCAGCCGGTGACGTCCGCGCGGCAGCGAAACCGTCCGCATGACCTGTCCGTTATCGATCAATTCCTGCAGCACAAAATTACCCTTGAAAGCATAATAGTTCTCTGTTCGGCTCAGCCATTATAGGCATAATCCCGCCAGAAAACAGCGCTTGACCGCCGACGAGGATCGGCGATTGGAGGAAAAACCACGATTTCGGCCCGTTTCGCAACCGGTGCGATCATGGGACGAAAATGCTGCTGTCTCCCCTGCCGCTGCGCGTTCGATCGACTTGAAGGTGAGGATCATGAGTTTCAAAATCGCTATTATCGGCGCCGGCAGCGTCGGCTTCACGAAAAAGCTGTTCACCGACATTCTCTGCGTGCCGGAATTCCGCGACGTCGAATTTGCGCTGACGGACATGAGTGAGCACAATCTGACGATGATCAAGGCGATCCTCGACCGGATCGTCGAGGCCAACAAGCTGCCGACGCGCGTCACCGCCACCACGGATCGCCGCAAGGCGCTGGACGGCGCGCGCTATATCATCAGCTGCGTGCGGGTCGGTGGTCTGGAAGCCTATGCCGAGGATATCCGCATCCCGCTGAAATACGGGATCGACCAATGCGTCGGCGACACGATCTGCGCCGGCGGCATTCTCTACGGCCAGCGCAACATTCCGGTCATTCTCGATTTCTGCAAGGATATCCGCGAGGTCTCAGAGAGCGGCGCCAAGTTCCTGAACTATGCCAACCCGATGGCGATGAACACCTGGGCGGCCATCGAATACGGCAAGGTCGACACGATCGGCCTGTGCCACGGCGTCCAGCACGGCGCCGAACAGATCGCCGAAGTGCTCGGAGCGAAGGACAAGAGCGAACTCGACTATATCTGCTCCGGCATCAACCACCAGACCTGGTTCGTCGACCTGCGCCTCAATGGCCGCAAGATCGGCAAGGACGAGCTGATCGCGGCCTTCGAAGCCCATCCGGTGTTCTCGCAGCAGGAGAAGCTGCGCATCGACGTGCTGAAGCGTTTCGGCGTCTATTCCACCGAGAGCAACGGCCATCTGTCCGAATATCTGCCCTGGTATCGCAAGCGCCCCGACGAGATCAACAAATGGATCGACATGTCGGACTGGATCCATGGCGAGACCGGCGGCTATCTGCGCCACTCTACCGAAACGCGCAACTGGTTCGAGACGGAATTCCAGCAGATCCTCGACAGCGCCTCGCAGCCGATCGATGCCAGCAGGCGTTCCAACGAACATGCCAGCCATATTCTCGAGGCGCTGGAAACCAACCGTGTCTATCGCGGCCATTTCAACGTCAAGAACAACGGCGTCATTACCAACCTGCCCGCCGATGCCATCATCGAATCCCCCGGCTTCGTCGATCGGTTCGGTATCAACATGGTCGCCGGCATCACGCTGCCTGAGGCATGTGCCGCCACCTGCATGTCCTCCATCAACGTCCAGCGCATGTCGGTCCATGCCGCCGTCAGCGGCGACATCGACCTCCTGAAGCTCGCCGTCCTGCACGACCCGCTGGTTGGCGCCGTCGCCACGCCGGAGGAGGTCTGGCAGATGGTCGACGAAATGGTCGTCGCCGAAGCCCGCTGGCTGCCGCAATACGCCCATGCTGTAGACGAGGCGAAGGAGCGCCTGTCGCGCGGCAAGGTCAAGACGCGGGACTGGAAGGGTGCCGCAAGCCGCAACGTGCGCTCGATCGAGGAATTGCGCGCGGAAAAAGCCGCCCTGAAGCAGGCCGGTTAATGAGCATGCAGATCGGAAGATAAGGATTGTGGCGGGATTTCAGGGGATATCCCGCCACAACCGGCCGTCTTCCGTTTCGATGGAGGAACGCGAGGCCTCGAACGGAACGCTCGCGATTTAGGGAGAGAGAACAAGATGAGACATTTTCGACCGATCGGCCTTCTCGCCGCGTTGACGATTGCCACATCCGCAATCGCCATCAGCGCCTATGCAGCCGAGCCGACAGTGCCGCCCGTGCCACCTGTCTTCCCGGCGGAAGGCAAGATCAAGTATGTCGAGCGCAGCTCCATCCTGGAGTTCAAGGCGCTGCCGGAATATCACGAGCCCGCCTGGGTCACGGATAATTTCGTCAAGACCGGCAAGCTGCCGCCCGTCAAGGATCGCCTGCCGAAAGAGCCGCTCGTCTACAAGACCGGCAACATGCCTGACGGCATCGGCGTCTATGGCGACACGCTGCGCCACGTCATCGGCGGCCGGCCGGAAGGCTGGAACTACGGTGCCGGCCAGACCCAGGGCTGGGGCGGCATCGACATCGGCCTGTCCGAGTGCCTGACGCGCACGGCACCCCTCTTCCAGGTCGAGGCAAAGGATACCGAGCCGCTGCCGAACCTCGCCAAGGGCTGGGAATGGTCGCCGGACGGTCACAAGCTCACCATGCACCTGATCGAAGGCGCAAAATGGTCCGACGGCGTGCCGTTCAATGCCGACGACATCATGTTCTACTGGGAAGACGAAGTCATCGACCCGAACGTCTCGCCGCTCGGCGGCGGCGCCTCCCCGGAAGCCTTCGGCGAAGGAACCACGCTGAAGAAAATCGACGATTACACCATCGAATGGACCTTCAAGGACGCCTTCCCGAAGCAATATCTCTATACGATGGCCTATCCGAACTTCTGCCCGGGCCCGTCGCACATCCTCAAGCCGCAGCACCCGAAATATTCCAAGAACACCTACGACCAGTTCAAGAACGCCTTCCCACCGGAATATATGAACATTCCGGTCATGGGCGCCTGGGTGCCGGTCGAATATCGCTCCGACGACATCATCGTCATGCGCCGCAATCCCTACTACTGGAAGGTCGACGAGAAGGGCAACCAGCTGCCTTACCTCAACGAGCTGCACTACAAGCTGTCCACCTGGGCAGACCGCGACGTGCAGGCTGTTGCCGGCTCCGCGGATCTTTCGAACCTCGAGCAGCCGGAAAACTTCGTCGCTTCGCTGAAGCGCGCCGCACAGCCGGATGCTCCGGCTCGCCTCGCCTTCGGCCCCCGCCTCATCGGCTATAACCTGCAGATGAATTTCTCGGCCAACGGTTGGGGCAGCCCGGATCCGCGCGCTCAGGCCGTACGCGAGCTGAACCGCAACGAGGACTTCCGCAAGGCAGTCACCATGGCCCTCGACCGCAAGGCGCTCGGCGATTCGCTGGTCAAGGGACCCTTCACGGCGATCTATCCGGGCGGCCTTTCCTCCGGCAGCACCTTCTATGACCGCAACTCCACGGTATACTATCCGTTCGACCTCGCCGGCGCCAAGGCCGAGCTTGCGAAGGCCGGCCTCAAGGACACCGATGGCGACGGCGTCGTCAACTTCCCTGCCGACGTCAACGGCGGCAAGGACGTCGAAATCACGCTTCTGGTCAGCAACGACTACACCACCGACAAGAGCCTTGCCGAGGGCGTCGTCGCCCAGATGGAAAAGCTCGGATTGCGCGTCATCATCAATGCGCTGGATGGTCCCAAGCGCGACGATGCCAACTATAGCGGTCGTTTCGACTGGATGGTCCGTCGCAACAGCACGGAACTGGCTTCCGTCGTGCAGAACACCGAGCAGCTTGCTCCGGTCGGCCCGCGCACAAGCTGGAACCACCGCGCTCCGGAAAGCGGTCAGCTGGACCTGATGCCCTTCGAAAAGGATATGGCCGATATCGTCAACAAGTTCGCCACGTCGAAGGACAATGACGAGCGCGTGGCCTTGATGAAGCAGTTCCAGAAGATCTCGACCGGGCATCTCTACAATATCGGCCTGACCGAATATCCGGGCGCGCTGATCATCAACAAGCGCTTCTCGAACGTTCCCCCGGGCACGCCGATCTTCCTGTTCAACTGGGCGGAAGACTCCATCATCCGCGAACGCCTTTGGGTAGCTGCTGACAAGCAGGGTAAATTCGAGCTGTTCCCCGAGCAGCTTCCGGGTGCCCCGGGCAGCGCCGGTCCGATCAAATAAGGTCGCATGAAGCCCCCATGGCAGCCGGCATGATGCCGGCTGCCATGGACCTCCGAAGCATTCCAGCGATCAGCCATCGCCGGAGAAGAATGAACCGCTGGCGCATATCGTCCCGATGGGCAGAGACTGCAGACAGCATCAAGAGAAGCGAACCGTCCGATGTTACGATTCCTGCTCGTTCGCATAGCCTCCGCAATTCCCGTGCTCTTCATCCTGAGCGTGGTGACCTTCGCCATCATCCAGGCGCCGCCGGGCGACTATGCGGATTATATCCGCTCGCAATTGATGAACCAGGGCGGTGCATCCTTTGCGCAAGCCGATGAACAAGCGCAGATCTATCGCCGCGAGCACGGGCTCGACAAGCCGATGGTCATTCAATACGTCAACTGGATCGGCGGTATCGTCACCAGAGGCGATTTCGGCTACAGCATGTTCTATAACAAGCCCGTCGCCGATGTCGTCGGCGAGCGCTTGCCGCGGACGCTCGCTCTGGCGCTCGTATGCCATATACTGGCGTCCATTCTCGGCATCGGCTTCGGCATATGGGCGGCGACGCGGCAATATAGCTGGATCGACACCCTGCTCTCGGGCATCTCCTTCCTCGGCATGACGGTGCCGCGCTTCCTGATGGCGCTGATCATCGTTTACATCCTCGTCTTCCAGCTCAACGTCTCTGAAATCGGCAGCTTCTTCTCGCCGCAATATGGCGGCGCGCCCTGGTCCTGGGCGAAGTTCGTCGATCTCGTCAAACATGTCTGGCCGGTCGTCGCCATCGCCACCTTCGGCGGGCTCGCCTACAATATGCGCGTCATGCGCGGCAACCTGCTCGACACGCTGAACGCCCAATACGTCGAGACCGCACGCGCCAAGGGCCTTTCCGGCGGCGCTGTCGTCATGCGTCATGCCGTGCCGAACGCACTGCATCCCCTCGTCATGTATCAGGGCGTGGTTCTGCCCTACATGCTGACCGGCGAGATCGAAACAGCCATCATCTTCACGCTGCCGACCGTTGGGCCGGCCATCGTCGGCTCGATGGCGGTCGGTGACGTCTATGTCACGGCAACCTTCATGATGGTGCTTTCGGCAACCCTCATCATCGGCAACATCATCGCCGACATGCTGCTTGCCCTGCTCGATCCGCGCGTGCGTCAACAGGGAGGGATCCACTAATGCTCGCCTTCAGCAATTCCCCGCCCCCGCAGGAAGAGAAAATCAAGCGAAAGAGCGGCAACGAGAGCTACACCGCACTGGTCTGGCGGCGCCTGAAGCGCTCCTGGACGGGCATGAGCGGCCTGACCCTTGTTGTCCTGCTCCTCCTGATGGCCGCCTTCGCCGAATTCATCGCGCCGCTCGATCCAAAGGCAACCGACACCGGCTTCGCACCGCCGCAAGTCATCAGCTTTCATGACAAGGACGGCAATTTCGTCTTTCAGCCGCGGGTCTACGCGCTCGTCGAAACCAGCGATCTCGACCCTGTGACGTTCCAGCCGATCGTCGGGCCGGATTACGATAATCCGCGTCTGCTCGGCTTCTTCGTCAAGGGCGATCCCTACTATCTTTTCGGCCTGATCCCCGGCGACCGGCATCTCTTCGCGACCACCGACGGCGGGCCGGTTCATTTCCTCGGCACGGACAAGTTTGGCCGGGACGTGCTGTCGCGCGCCATCTACGGCTCGCGCATCTCGCTGATGATCGCCCTGACCGTCGTTACAATCGTCACCATCGTCGGCACCACGGTCGGCATGATCTCGGGCTATTTCGGCGGCACGGTCGATGCCTGGATCCAGCGCTTCGTCGAAGTGGTTCTGGCCTTTCCGCAATTGCCGCTCTATCTGGCGCTGACCTCGCTGATCCCCGTGACCGCCCCAACCAACGTGTTCCTTGCCTTCGTCATCGTCGTCATGTCTGCGCTCGGCTGGGCGCAGATGTCACGCGAGGTGCGCGGCAAGACGCTGGCATTGGCAAGGATCGATTATGTGCGGGCGGCGATGGCAGTGGGCGCGACCGACCGGCGCATCATTCTCCAGCACATTTTTCCGAACGTCATGAGCCATGTCATCGTGGCGGTGACGCTGGCGATCCCGAGCGTGGTGCTGCTGGAATCCTTCCTCGGTTTTCTCGGCTTTGCCGTCAAGCCGCCGTTGATCTCCTGGGGCCTGATGCTGCAGGATACGTCGACCTATTCGGTCATCGGTTCCTATCCCTGGATTCTCTCGCCCGTCGGCTTCGTTCTGATCACCGTTTTCGCCTTCAACGCGCTTGGTGACGGCCTGCGCGACGCGATAGATCCATATTGAGAGGAGACCGGACATGGCTCTTGCACTCGTCAACTCCTTCGCTCCCGAACTTCGCCTCGACGCCGGAGAAAAAGCGGTCGCCCCTGTCATCGACGCCCGCAGTATCGCCGTCAAATTCAAGGTCGAGGATGGCATGGTCGATGCCGTCAAGGATATCTCGTTCCAGCTCTATCGTGGTGAAACCATCGCGATTGTCGGAGAGTCCGGCTCGGGAAAATCGGTAACCGCCCGCACGGTGATGGGGCTGCTGACCAAGCGCGCCGTGGTTTCGGACAAGTCCTCCATCCACTACGACGGCAAGAATGTGCTGAAGTTTTCGGAGAGGGCTCGCCGGCAGCTGCGCGGCGACCGCATCTCGATGATCTTCCAGGAGCCGATGAGCTCGCTCAATCCGATCTACACGGTCGGCAGCCAGATCATCGAGGCGATCCGCGTGCATCGCAAGGTCAGCCGCCGCGATGCGGAAAAGCGGGCTCTCGAATTGCTGAAACAGGTGCAGATCCCCGATCCGGAAGCGCGGCTGAAGCAATATCCGCATCAGCTTTCCGGCGGGCAGCGCCAGCGCGTGATGATCGCGATGGCGCTCGCCAACGATCCGGACGTCCTGATCGCCGACGAGCCGACGACCGCGCTCGACGTCACCGTGCAGGCGCAGATCCTGAACCTCATCCGCAACCTGCAGAAGCAGCTGGGCATGGCGGTGATTCTCATCACCCACGACCTGACGGTCGTGCGCCAGTTTTCCGACTATGTCTATGTGATGCAGCATGGCGAGATGCGCGAGCACAACACGACCGAGGCCCTTTTCGCGCATCCGCAGCATCCCTATACGCAGCATCTGCTGACGTCGGAACCGCGCGGGCAGGCAAAGCCGCTGCCGCCGAACTGCGACATCGTCCTCGAGGGCAAGGCCGTCAAAGTCGCCTTCATGCTGCGTCACGGCAGCTTCTTCAAGCCTGACATGCGTGAGCTCGTTGCCGTCGGCGGCCTCAATATCGAGCTGCGCCGTCACGAGACGCTGGGTCTGGTCGGTGAATCCGGCTCCGGCAAGACCACCTTCGGCCAGGCGCTTCTGCGCCTCATCGATGCCGATGGCGGCGAGATCTATTTCGACGGGCAGCCGATCCATGGCCGGTCGCGCGCCGAAATGCGGCCATTGCGTTCGCGCATGCAGATCGTCTTTCAGGACCCGTTCTCATCGCTCAATCCGCGCATGACCATCGGCCAGATCATTTCCGAGGGGCTGGTGGTCAACAATCTCGGCGCCAACAGGGCCGAACGCCTGGAACGCGTCAAGGAAGCGCTCGTCAGCGCCGGCATGCCGGCCAACATTCTCTCGCGCTTCCCGCACGAGTTTTCCGGCGGCCAGCGCCAGCGCATTGCGATTGCCCGCGCCATAGCGCTCGAACCGGAGTTCATTCTGCTCGACGAGCCGACCTCCGCGCTCGATCTTTCCGTTCAAGCCCAGATCATCGACCTCCTGCGCAAGCTGCAGGACGAAAGGGGCTTGAGCTACCTTTTCATATCACACGACCTCAAGGTCGTCCGCGCCCTTTGTCATCGCGTCATCGTCATGCAGCATGGCAAGATCATGGAGGAAGGGCCGGTCGACGAGGTTCTGTCTCATCCCAAGACCGCTTACACCGAACGCCTTGTCAGAGCGGCGTTCGAGGTAGCCTCATAGCATCCAGGAGATTTTCACATGACAGGCACTCCCAAGATCACGTTCATCGGAGCCGGCTCGACCGTCTTCATGAAGAATATCATCGGCGACGTCTTGCAGCGCCCGGCCCTTGCCGGCGCCAGGATCGCGCTCATGGACATCAATCCCCAACGGCTGGACGAAAGCGCCATCGTGGCCCGCAAGCTGGCCTCGACCCTCGGCACATCCGCCACGGTCGAGACCTTCACCGATCAGCGCAAGGCGCTTGATGGCGCCCACTTCGTCGTCGTCGCCTTCCAGATCGGCGGTTACGAGCCCTGCACCGTCACCGATTTCGAGGTGCCGAAGAAATACGGCCTGCGCCAGACGATCGCCGACACGCTCGGCGTCGGCGGCATCATGCGCGGCCTGCGCACGGTTCCGCATCTCTGGAAGATCTGCGAGGACATCCTGGCCGTCTGCCCGAACGCGATCATGCTGCAATATGTGAACCCGATGGCGATCAACACCTGGGCGATCGGCGAGAAGTATCCGACGATCAGGCAGGTCGGGCTTTGCCATTCGGTGCAGGGCACGGCGATGGAGCTGGCGCACGATCTCGACATTCCCTACCACGAAATCCGCTATCGTTCGGCGGGTATCAACCACATGGCGTTCTATCTCGAATTCGAGCACCGCCAGCCGGACGGTTCCTATCGCAACCTCTATCCCGATCTCGTCCGTGCCTATCGCGAGGGGCGCGCGCCGAAGCCCGGCTGGAATCCGCGCTGCCCGAACAAGGTGCGTTATGAGATGCTCACCCGCCTTGGCTATTTCGTTACCGAAAGTTCGGAACATTTCGCCGAGTACACGCCCTACTTCATCAAGGAAGGTCGCGAGGACCTGATCGAGAAGTTCGGCATTCCGCTCGACGAATATCCGAAGCGCTGCATCGAGCAGGTCGCGCGCTGGAAGAACCAGGCGGAGGAATATCGCACGACCGAGAAGATCGAGGTCAAGCAATCGAAGGAATATGCTTCCTCGATCATCAATTCGGTCTGGACCGGCGAACCTTCCGTCATCTACGGCAACGTCCGCAACAATGGCTGCATCACGTCATTGCCCTCCAACTGCGCGGCGGAAGTCGCCTGCCTCGTCGATGCGTCGGGCATCCAGCCGACCTATGTCGGCGATCTGCCGCCACAGCTGACGGCCCTCATCCGCACGAACATCAACGTGCAGGAACTGACGGTCAAGGCTCTAATGACCGAAAATCGCGAGCATATCTACCATGCAGCGATGATGGATCCGCATACGGCAGCCGAGCTCGATCTCGACCAGATCTGGTCGCTGGTCGACGAGCTGCTGGTCGCCCATGGCGATTGGCTGCCGGAATGGGCCCGCGGCAATCGCAAGGTTCAGGCCGCATAAAGCCACTCTCTCCCGGCTTGCGACCCAAAGGCCTCGCGGCGTTGCCGCGGGGTCTTACGCGTTTGGTCGGTCCGGAGAAAGTGAAAGTCCAGGACGCGGCAAATGGCGCATCGATAACCGATGGCAAAGCACGAACGACTGCGTTAGAAACACTCGCAGTTTGGAGGAGATGAACGATATGGCCAGCTCGGAAACATTCACAACCGGAACATTCGTCGGCCGCGTCTGGCGCCCCGACGTGGATGGCCCTGCCCTCATCACCGTCCGGGATGGCACCGTTTACGACATTACGTCGAAGGAGGCGCCGACCATGCGCGACCTTCTGGAGAAGGACGATCCGGTCGCTTTCGTTCGCGCTCAGAAGGGCGAGGCCGTCGCCAAACTCGATACCTTGCTGGCCGCCGAGCCCGACCTCGCGGCCGTCCATCTTCTCGCTCCCGTCGATCTGCAGGCGATCAAGGCCTGCGGCGTCACCTTTGCCCGCTCGATGCTGGAACGCGTCATCGAGGAGCGCGCGGCCGGCAATCCGGACCTCGCCGAAGCGATCCGCGGCAAGGTGACCGCGCTGATCGGCGACAGCCTGCGCAACCTCAAGGCCGGATCTCCCGAGGCAGCCAAGGTCAAGGCGGCGCTGATCGAGGAGGGCGTCTGGTCGCAATATCTCGAAGTCGGCATCGGTCCGGACGCTGAGGTCTTTTCCAAGTCGCAGGTGATGTCGTCGGTCGGCCCCGGGGCCGATGTCGGCCTGCATCCGATCTCCAAGTGGAACAATCCAGAGCCGGAAATCGTGCTTGCCGTCGACAGCAGCGGCCGGGTCAGGGGTGCCACCCTTGGCAACGACGTCAACCTGCGCGATGTCGAGGGCCGGTCGGCCCTGTTGCTCGGCAAGGCGAAGGACAACAACGCCTCCTGCTCGATCGGGCCGTTCATCCGTCTCTTCGATGAAACCTACAGCCTGGATGACGTGCGCAATGCCGATCTCGACCTGAAGGTCGAAGGCGAGGACGGCTATGTGCTGCATGGTCGCTCGTCGATGAAGGAAATCAGCCGAGATCCTCTCGACCTCGTCTCCCAGACCATCGGCCGCCACCATCAATACCCGGATGGCTTCGTACTGTTCATGGGAACGCTTTTTGCGCCTGTCGAGGACCGTGATACGCCCGGACAGGGCTTTACCCACAAGTCCGGCGATATCGTCACCATCTCCAACGACCGGTTGGGATCGCTGCGAAACCGCGTGCTGCTATCGACCGAGTGTGCTCCCTGGACGTTCGGAACGTCGCATCTCATGCGCAACCTGGCGCGACGCGGATTGATCTGAGGGTTTTTATTCTCGTCGAGTATGATCGTCCTCGACAAGGTCGCGCTCAGCCCTCAGATGCGACCATGAAGGAACCGCCGGCGAATGCGGAGCAATCACCGGCGAAACAAACGCAATCAAGCCGCGCTTTGGCGGCTGTCCCGCGCGAAGATCTCGACGACCTTCGCGGCGATCGCTCTTCCGAGCCTGACGTTCGTCTCGGCGGAAAGATGAATGCCATCGACCCCGTCCGTGGTGACGACTTCGCCGGCGTCGAGAAAATCGACCTTCAGGAACGACGCCAGGGCGCGATAGTGCTTCGCCAGCTCAAGCGACTTCTCGTATCCGCCCGCGAACATGCCCTCGAACCACGGATCGGGCATGGGCGCCAATGGCGGCGGCGCGACGATGAGCAGCTTGGGAGCCGGATAAGGCGTGCCGACGCCGCCAGCACAGGTCAGCACCTGCCCCGCAAGCTTGCCCATCCCAATGGCGATTTCATAAGGGGTTCTGCGGAAATACGACTTGGTGTCGTTCGTGCCGAGGAGAAGGATGGCCAGATCGAGAGGAAGGTGGCTCGCAAGCGCGGATGGGAGATAGGCGCTTCCGTTCAGCCGCGGATCGCTCGGATCGTCGATGCTCGTCGTGCGTGCGCTCAGACCCTCCTCTATGATGGAGTAGCGGTCGCCGAGTTCGGCCGCCATGGCACCGGTCCACCGCTGCTCGAAAGGGTATCTGAGCGTCGGTGACGACTGTTCGACTGGAATCCAGCCCCAGGTGAGCGAGTCTCCAAAACACAGGATGGATCGTTTTTCTGCCATTGCTTCCTCTTTCGATAGTCTAGGATTTGGTTCCGCTCGCCTTGAGACCATAGAAGATGGCCGCAAGCAGAATGATGAGACCTTGAGCGACCAGTTTGCCGGGCTCGCCGACGCCGAACATGGTCATGACGACGAACAGGAACGCGAAGCACAGGACCCCGAAGAAGGGACCCCAGACGCCGCCCTCGCCCCTGCCGAAGACCACACCGCCGAGAATTGTGGCTGCCACCGACAGAATCGGCAGATCCAATCCGACGCGCACGCTTCCGACCGCGATCGACGCTGTCTGGACCAGGGCGGCGATCCCCGCGATCAGGCCGGCGATCGCATGCGCCGCGATGACTGTTCTCTCGACCGGTACGCCGGAGAAGTGCGCCGCCTCGATGCTTTCCCCCGCGGATGCCACGAACCGTCCGAATACCGTCCGCGCCAGAGCCAGGGACATGATCGCCGTGATGCCTATCCAGAAGAGGACCGGCGTCGGAATGGAGAGAAAGCGGGTGTTGAAAAGCTCCCCGAACACCGGCGGCACGTCGCCCGGCGGCTTGCCGCTCGAAAGATACTGAACAAGGCCTATCATGACGATGTTCAGCGCGAGGGTCACGATGACTGCCGAGACGCGCCGGATCGCGATCATGAAGCCGTTGAACAGTCCGATCACGAGTCCCACAGCAAGCGCCAGCGCGACGAAGAAAGACAACGACGCTCCGGGAAACATGCCCGACGAGATGCAATAGTTGACGAGCAGAATGACGCCACCGCCCGATAGGTCGATCGACTTCACGCGCATCACCAGGAGCTGGCCGAGCACCAGTATCCCGAGCGGAACCACCTGGCGGACGAAGACACCCATGACATTGACGTTCAACATCTGCGGTCTCGTTATCCAGAGGATCGCGATGAGGATGACGAATAGATAATAGGCCGGAGGAATCCTTGCGAACCTCTGTGCCAGCGGGGTTTGAACAAGAGCCGGCATCAGAGCCCAATCCTTCTGCGAGACTGGAGAGCGACGACAAACATGAGCAGGCATCCCTTGATCGCGGTCTGGACAAATGGGGTGACGTTCAGAAGGTTCATGCCGTTGGAGAGAAGTGCGAGGATCGCAACGCCCACGACTGTTCCCTGCAGGCTGCCGACCCCGCCTGAAAGCTGCGTTCCGCCGATCGCCACGGCCGTAACCGCGTCGAGCTCGAACAACAGGCCGACATTGGGATCGCCGGATACGATGCGTCCCGCGAGAAAAATACCGGCCGCGCAGGCAAACAGGGAGCTGCCGACATAGGCAAGCATGATGTTCCGCCTCGCAGGAATGCCGAAGTTGCGCGCGGCGTCATCCATCCCAGCGGCGCTACCGCCGCCGATGGCAAAGAGATGAACGCCGTAGCGGGTGCCATAGAGAAGTTTCCAGGCAACGACGAGGGTGATTGCTCCCCATATGAGCGGCATCTGGATGCCGAAAACATGTCCCTCGACGGACCATCGCACGATGTCCGGCACCGTTCCGCCGGAAACCGGCCGCAGCACGCGTGTGATGCCAAGCACGATGTACTGCATCGACAGCGTCGCGATGATCGGATGGACATGGAGGCGGGTCACGCACACGCCATTCACGAAGCCGATCACTGCTGCCAGCAGCAGCACGCTGGGGACAATCACATAGGCCGGCCCCCCGAGCGCCAGGACTGCAGTCGTGAAGCTGATCACGGAGCCGACGGAAAGGTCGAGACCGCCGATCAGCACGACGAGCATCTGGCCGACTGCGGTGATCAGCAGCGGCATCGCCTGCGCCACAAGGTTCAGCGCGTTCTCGCTGGTGGCGAATTGATCGGTAGCGAAGGCGAGCCAGCAGGCGATCGCCAATGCCAGCGCCGCCGGCAGGAGCCAGAGCCCCTGGCGATGGCCACGATTGCCCATATATCTGAAAAGAGGCGAGTTGCCTGTGAGGTTCATTTCAATCTCCTCCCGTTCACGCGCCGAGCGCAGCGTCAAGAATGCCGTGTTCAGTGGCGTCCGCGGCCGGCATCTCGGCGACGACGGTATTGCCGTGCACGACGCAGATGCGGTCGCAAAGCCCGATGAGTTCAAGCGTCTCGCGCGACAGCACGAGCACTGCGCCGCCGCGATCGGCGAATTCGCGCAACAACTTGTAGATTTCCGATTTCGCGCCGATATCGACGCCGCGCGTCGGTTCTTCGATCAAAAGGACATCCATCCTGGCAGCCAGATACCGCCCGAGGAGAACCTTCTGCTGGTTGCCGCCCGACAGGGAACCGGCAGCGGCGCTGGGGCCTGAAGACTTGATGTTCATGCCGCGCATCGTCGCGGCAACGATGTCCCGGTAGGATCGCGCGATCGAAAACTCCTTGCGGGCGGCATGGAGCGATATCGACAGATTGTGCTCGATGGACAGTCCGAGAAAGAGACCTTCATCCTTTCTGTCCTCAGGAACGAAGCCCACTGCGATCCTCTGCATCGCCCTTATGCCGTGCTTTGCACGCATCGGCAGGCGAATGCTGTGCCCGCAGATAACGGCCGTTCCGCTGAAAGGTTGGAATTCCCCCACCAGCGACCGCAGGATCTTCTGCTGCCCCTGGCCTTCGAGACCGGCAAGCGCGACGATCTCTCCCTTGCGGACCGACAGGGAAAACGGCTTTGCACGCACATCGATCTTGACGTTGACGAGCTCGATTGCGTCGTCGCCGGCGCGCTGCGAGCGGAGCGGAAACAGATCGCTCAGCTCTCGTCCGACCATCATCGCGATCAGCGACGACGGCGTCATGTCCGGCAGGGGCCTTGTGCCGACTAGCCGGCCATCCTTGAGAACCGTGACCGTGTCGCAGATGTTGAAAATTTCGTCCATGCGATGGGAGATGTAGACGATCGCCTTTCCCTGATCGCGAAGGTCACGAATGTGCCTGTTGAGGATCTCCACGTCTGCCGCGTTCAGCGCTGCGGTCGGCTCGTCAAGAATGAAGATGGCGGCATCGGCGTCGATGCCATGGGCGATCTCGACGAATTGCCGCTGCGCGATGGAAAGTTCGGAGACGAGCATGCCGGGATCGAGATTGAGTCCGAGCCGCTCAAGCGCCGCCCTGGTCTCTTGCCTCATGCGCCGTCGATCGAGGCCGCCAAAGCGGGTTCGCGGCTCGCGACCCAGGAACATGTTCTCGGCGATCGACATGTTCGGCAACAGCGAGAGCTCCTGGAAGACCGTCGATATTCCGAATTCGAGCGCGTCGCGCGGGTTCGAAAATGAAATCCGGTGGCCGTTCTTGAAGATTTCTCCGCTGTCCGGCTGATGGACGCCGGCGAGGATCTTCATCAACGTGGACTTGCCGGCCCCGTTCTCGCCCATCAGCGCATGGACGGTTCCGGGCATCAGCGTCAGCGAGACTTCGCGAAGAGCATGGCTTCCGCCAAACGACTTCGAAATCCGCGACATTTCAATAAGATTTTGCATGGTTCGCATCCGGGTATGCTGTCGCCGGGAGCTGTGGGAGGCTCCCGGCGAACAGGCTCACTTCTTTCCGTAGAACTGCTTCAGCTGCTCTTCCGAAAGCTCGGACGGCCACCAGACATTGGCGGAAAGATCGTCGCGGTAGTATTTTTTGGCCTTGTCGATATCCCAGCCCGGCGGGTTGTAGGCGTAGTGCTTCTTGAGTTCCTTGCCCTCCAGAAGGGCGACGGCGGCTCTGACACCCGCGGCACCCTGAGCGGGGCTGTACACGGAGGATACCGACTTGAATCCGTCCTTTATCCACTGGCCGAAGAAGCCGTTGTTGCCTTCGCCGGTGATCGGCGGGATCGGCGCGCCGAACTGCTTGAAGACATCGACGCACGCGCGCGTCATGTCGGCGCCGGAAGACCAGATCCCATCGACATTGGGATCGCTGAGGTAGAGGGTCTCACAGAGCTTCTTTGCCTTGTCGTATTGCCAGTCGCCGTTTTCTTCGGCTGTGATCTTGATATCCGTTCCCTTCAAGGATTGCAGGAGGCCGTTGTAGCGATTGGTGTCTTCCGGATGACCGGCGAGGCCGCGAAGAACCCAGATGTTGCCCTTGCCCTTCAGTTCCTTCACCAGAAAGTCGCCCATGACCTTGCCGAAGTGTTCCGCGCCACCCTGGATTTCGGTGGTATAGGCGTCGCTTTCGATGCGGCCGGTGTGGAGAATGACCGGAATGCCAGCCTTTACCGCCTTCTCAATACTGGCATCCGCCGATGTCGACGTGACCGGCTGCACGATGATGGCGTCGACCTTCTGTGCGATGAGATCCTCGATGTCGGCCACCTGTTTCTTTTGGTCGAAACCGGCGTCGAGAAGGATGAACTTGGCAATGCGCTTGTCCCTCGCAGCCGCCGCCTCGGCCTCATGCGCCACCTGAACGGTCCAGGTGTTGGCGTTGACGCCGAAGCTGCTCATCCCGATGACCCAGGGGGCATCCTTCTTGTACTTGCCCGCTTCGACCGTTGGGTTGTTTTCGGCAGGCGTCGTGACGCCGTCGAGCAGGTTCACCTCCTGTGCCCGCAGCGGCATGGCGCTTAGGGACGACGCGATCATCAGGGCAAGGGTAAGTCTCTTCAACAAGCTGCTCATTAGCTCCTCCATGGCAGATATCGGCGAGCGCCAGACAAGGATCCTCCATCGCGGACAAGGTCTGCCCGCGCCAATTATTCATCTTGTCTGATCAATTCCTCCGTGGCCGCAACAAACACCGAGATTTTCGCGCTGTCAATAGTTATTCAAGTTGAATGAATAATTGACCCGATGTTGCCAATCCGCTCGACTAGGTGCAAAAGAGGCCATGTCGGCAGGCATGGAGGAGCGATAGATGCGCACTGTTCTCTGCTTCGGAGATTCGAATACGCATGGGCAGATACCAGGCGGAACGCCGCTCGATCGCTATCCGGTTCATGAGCGTTGGCCGGGGGTCATGAAGGCTGCGCTCGGCGACGGGTGGCATGTCGTCGAGGAGGGTTTGAGTGGCAGGACCACGGTTCACAGCGACCCCATCGAGGGCGCGCACAAGAATGGCAGAACCTATCTGAAACCGTGTCTCCAGAGCCATGCGCCAGTGGATCTCGTGATCCTCATGCTGGGCACCAACGACCTCAAGGCGCGCTTTCACATGCCTCCATCCGAAGTCGCGATGGGAATGGGCTGTCTGGTGCACGACATCAGGGAGTTGGCGCCGGGACCGAATGGCCACGATCCCGAAATCATGATCGTATCGCCTCCCCCGATGCTGGACGACATCAAGGAGTGGGAGGCGATCTTTTACGGCGCGCAGGCCAAATCGAGAAAACTGGCCCTTGAATTCGAAGTCATGGCCGATTCTCTTGAGGTTCATTTTTTCGATGCCGGAACGGTTTGCAGGTGCGCACCGCAAGACGGCTTCCATATCGACGGCGAGGCACATCGCCAACTGGGCGAAGCCCTTGCCGTGGAAGTGCTGTCCATCGGCTGGGCCGAACTGCAGTCCGCGCCCAAGTCCTTCAAAGGAAGATAATCTTGCCCGACATGCGCTTTGCTCCTCCCAACCCCTTGCGTATCGCCGATCGCGCGAGCGGCCTCAACGCGCTCAGCGTGCGGAGCTACAATGAGCGGCTTGTGCTCTCGCTGCTCTTGCAGAACGAGACAACCACCCGCCTCGAAATCGGCGAAAAAACCGGGCTGTCGGCGCAGACGATCTCCGTCATCGTAAGATCCCTCGAGCAGGAGGGGCTTGTGATGAAAGGCGAGGCGCAGAAAGGGCGCGTCGGCCCTCCCACGACACCCTTGATGCTCAACCCGGATGGCGCCTATTCAGTCGGCATCAGCGTCGGACACCGGAATACGCATGTGGTCCTGGTCGATTTCGTCGGAAACATCAGGTTCAGCTCGTCCCTGCCCCATAGAAAAATCGGCGAGTTCGACGATCTGGAAGGCGCGACCCATGAGGTCAAAAAGGCGATCGACAGCCTGTCGCCCCCGCTGCGAGAACGAATAACAGGTATCGGCGTCGCCATTCCCGCACCGACCGAGAGCCGCATATCCACCAACGAGGAACTGCACAAGCGGTTGGAGGCGGAACTGGATCTTCCCGTGTTCGTGCAGAATGACATCGCGGCGGCGGCGGCGGGCGAAAGTCTCTTTGGCGTTGCCAGGCGACTGCAGGACTTCCTGTTCTTTTACCTGGGGGCACGCCTTCATAGCCGCCTGGTTCTGAACCATCAAATCTACAACGGCAACTCGCCCATCAGCCAGGATGTGGGAATTTCCGCCCTTGAACGCGATCTGGCCTCTCGTCCCGACCTGGCGCAATCCATCTGGTCGTCACAGGCAAAATGGCAGGAACTGGGAAGCGTCGGCACGGCATGGCATGAAGCTTTTGCCGGAGCCGCCGCCGGCTCCATCCAGGCTCTGTCGCAGTTTATCGAGATAAGGACCGTCGTGCTGTCCTCGTTCATTGCCGAGGACATATGCCGGGAACTGGCGGCTACGATCGAAGCACGGCTTCCCTACGTTCGAGTGTTGACGGACTGTGCGTCCGGCGTGCCGAAAGCTGTCGGCGCGGCGAGCCTCCCATTCAGTTCGAGATTCATGGTCGAATGATCTATCGGACGCCTGAACCGAATGACTGGACGGTTTGATCCTGGCGGCGACGGCGGCGGTATTGTGCTGCCCGAACGGATTTCAATTCCCGGCCCCCTCGACCACGTAGCCGCCTTTCATTGCGCTTATCCGCGCGCCTGCAATTGGGCGACCGGTTCTTCCGTGTCTTCGATGTGAGCGGCGATGCCGGTTTTGCCCGGGGCGACGTCATCGGCCATGACGTGACGGTCCGGAAAGTCACCGTCGTTCTGACGGCGATAGCGAATGGGATCCTCTTGAAACAGGCGAGCCAGGCGGCCGCGCCACGCCTTCTCGGCCGCGGCGACGCCATCCGTGTCGAGACGGCCTGTCCCGTAGAGGGCGAAGGTCGGCAGCACGTCCATGCCCGTATAGAAAAGGCTGCCATGGGTGATCGGGAATAGAAGCTCGTCAAGCGGACCGTTGATCCCGCGTGGCAGGTAGTCTTCCCGAGGGCCGCCGCACATGACCGACAGCATCGCCCGCTTACCCCTCAAGATTCCCTCGCCGTAGCGATAGGAATTGCCGGCATCCTTGTAACCATAGGCAAAGTTATAGGCATAGACCCGCTCGATCCATCCCTTCATGATCGCAGGCATGCTGAACCACCAGAGCGGGAACTTCAAGATGACGGCGTCCGCAGCCAGCAGCTTCTCCTGCTCGGCAACGACGTCCGGTGTCTGGAGCCCTTGCTTGTAGGCGTGCCGGGATTCATCGATGAACGAAAGGCGGCGTGTGTCGGTCCGATCGGGAAAATCATCGGCGTCGAACACCGCCTTCCATTTCATGCCGTAGAGGTCGGATGTCAGGACCTCATGCCCCTGCTCCCGAAGTGCCCCGACGCCGATATCGACAAGGTGACGCGTCAACGACGTCGGTTCCGGCTGCGCATGAACGATGAGGATCGTCTTTTTCATAGTTTCACTTCCTTCGAGGCTGGATGGCCGAGAGACACCGCATCGGTCTCCTCGGATCTGTCGAGGCTGAAACTAGCGCCTCCCCCTGCTATATTTGAAATCGGATTATTGCTGCGCTAGTATAATCCTCATGGATAGCAGACGTTTCGATCTCAATCTCCTGGTGACCTTGGAAGCGCTGCTCGCCGAGCAGAACGTCACCCGCGCCGCAGCGCGGCTCAATCTCAGCCAGCCGGCCGTCAGCGCCCAGTTGAACAGGCTGCGCGATCTCTTCGACGACCAATTGTTCGTCCCGGCCCAGAGAGGCATGATCCCGACGCCCAAGGCGATCGAGCTTCGCGAGCCGATCCGCAACGCGCTCGAACTGGCGCGCGTCACCGTGACCTCCTACCGCAACTTCGATCCGGCAAGCGCTGATCTTTCAATCGCCATCGCATGTACGGATTATCTGCAAGCGGCATTGGCCGGCCCCTTCATCGCAGGCCTCAGGCAAAAAGCGCCGGGAATACGGGTCGCGCTCCGCAACCTCGATCTCGCCAGGCTCGAGGAACAGATGATCCACGGCGAAATCGACCTTGCGCTCATGACCCCTGGCGATGCGCCGGCCAATCTCAGGTCGCGGCACCTGTTCGATGAACGTTACGTGTTGATCGGGCGGCATGGCCATCCCCGCCTGAAGGCCGGGCTTGGCACATCCGACTATGCGGAACTCGACCATGTCATCGTCTCGCTCCGCGGCGGTGACTTCATGACGCCTGTCGACATGGCCTTGAAGGCGCTGGGTTACCAGCGCAAGGTGATGCTGTCTGCCAGTTCCTTCCTGTTTGTCATCAGCATCGTGTCGACGACCGACTTCGTTGCGCTGGTGCCGAGAAGGTTGGCCGCGGCACATAGAGACCGGCTGATGATCGTTGAGCCGCCCTTCCCGGTGGAAGGCTTCGCCGTCGGAATGGTTTGGCACGAACGCACCCAGGACCATATCGGCCAACGGTGGGTCCGCGCGGAAATCGTGAAATCCAGCGAAAACTGACGCCGTGACAGGCCGTGGGGGCGACAGACTTGCTCAATAGCGGTTGACCGCAAAGAACGCGGCCCCTCGATGAGATATCCGGGAAGAACCAGCCGCGTCAGGAACCGGTGCAGCGAGAACGTTCATCATCCCCGCCGTCGCGCCACGAAGCCTCGCCTTCCCCAAGATTCTCGGTGGACTGAGGCCTCAGTCGCGCAAAGCCGAGTGCCTGTGCAGCATCTGCAGCCGATATCGGCGCATGGTCGGCAGCGGCCAGGGCTTGCCGACGCGCATGGATCTGCCCGGCACCGTTCAGGCTTTCGGATCCCCGACGACCAGCTTTGTGCCGGCGCGCTGAATTCGTTTAACGGCTGTCGCGCGACATGTTACATTCGAGGCGTCGGTACGCTGGAATGTGGGAGGGGAAGCCTTGACCAGCTTGTTTCGCGACGAATTGCATAAAGATTTCGGCGGATGGCCGATTGCCTATATTCCTTATGGCGGCGCTGACTTCGGCGAGATCCGGGCGGTCGCCGAAGCCATAGGGGATGGCGACGACGCTGCCTTCTACGAAGCATGGATCGACGCCGGCAACCGGCTGAGCGCGGAAGCCGAAGCGGCTCTCGCCAAGGGCCATCGCGTCAGCGCCCGAGAATCCTATCTCCGAGCGGGCGTATTCTACGCCGCCTCCTTCCACCCGCTGTTCGGCGCGCCCGTCGATCCGCGCCTGCTCTCCGCATTTCGCAAGCAGGTCGAAGCCTTCGACAGGGGCCTGGCAATCGGCCCCCATCCGGTCCGGCCCCTCAGCATCCCGTTCGCGACAACGCCGATGCCTGGCTATTTCATTCCAGCAGAGGGCTTCGAAAACGAAGTCCGGCCGCTTATCATCCTGAACAACGGCTATGACGCCACCATCATCGACACCTACTTCGCCTCCGCGGTGGCGGCATCGCGGCGTGGCTATCACACTCTGTTGTTCGACGGCCCCGGCCAGGGGGGAATGCTCTATGAGAACGGCGTCCCGTTACGGCACGACTGGGAGGTTGTCATCAAGGCGGTAGTGGACTTTGCGGAGACCCTGCCTCTTGTCGATGCGAAGCGCATCGCGCTTTACGGCTGGAGCCTCGGCGGCCATCTCGCCCCGCGCGGCGCCTCGGGCGAGCCGCGCATAGCAGCGCTCATCGCCGATCCCGGCACCTGGAGCATCGCGGATGGGTTTCGCGACGTCATCATGCGTATGTTCGGCGTGTCGGCAGAATCGGCCGCCGACCTTGGTCTGCTGGACCAGCCGCTGCTGGACAAAATTGATGCTGCTATCCGCGGCAATCGACAGCTGTATTGGAAAATCGTTCAACGCGGTTTCTGGGTGCATGGCGTCGACAACCTGCGCGCTTTCTTCGCCTCGGCCGAGCTTTTCACCATGAAAGGTCATGCCGAATTCATTCGATGCCCGACTTTGATGACCCAGGCCGAGAACGACATCCTCTCGGCGAGCGCAGGCGCCTTTTTTGACGCGCTCACCTGCCCGAAGACGCTGATGCGTTTTACGGCTGCGGAAGGTGCGGATGGGCATTGCGAGATGCAGAACCGCTCCCTCTTGAATCGGCGGGTGCTGGACTGGCTCGACGAACAGTTCGACGTCCATGACTGAATTCCGCCCGAGGATTCCTGACATGGCCAGCCTGATGCAACCCGCGCCATCGCTGGCCTATCATCATCTGAACCGCCGAAATTGACCAGCATGCCCGGCATTTCGCGAGAGGCACCTCTTCAATTGCCTTATCGAAAAACCGATCGGCTGAAGAGTTTCAATCCATATTGAGCGAATCCGTTTCAGCTCCGCTCCTCTTGCGAAACTGGCTCGGTGGCGCGCCGATAATACGCTTGAAGGCCCGGCTGAAGGACGCCTCGGCGTCGTAGCCCAATCTCTGCGCGACGACCGACACGCGCATCCCGTTGCGGAGCCACTGGAGAGCTTGGTGCATGCGCACCTTGGCCACGTAGCGAGCCGGCGTTTCGCCGACAACCTTCAAGAATCGGTCCGCAAAGCCCGACCGTGAAGTGCCCATCAGGCTGGCAAGCGCCGCCAGGCTCCAGTCGCGGTCCGGCTCGAGATGAATTGCGGCCAGGACGCGGCCGACTTCGGGATTGCGTACAGCGGCAATCCAGCCGGTGGTCTCGCCACAGCCGTGTTCGACCCATGTCCTGATCAAGGTCGCGGTCAGCACGTCCGCGAGCCGCGCGAGTATACCCCCGGCACCGACGCGATCCATCTCCACTTCGCGCGCCATGGCATCGAGCAGATGGGGGATCGCCGGGTCGTTCTTTGCCAGATCGCTGGTGAGCATGGTGTCAGGCATCAACTGCAGCAGCGGATGGAGATTGTCGATATTGAAGCGCATCGACGCGGTCAAAGCCACCGTTGCCCAGCAAGCATCGGGGCACTGCACATCGAAGATATCCTGGCAGACCTCCTTGCGATCGAATTGCTCGAAAGGCAGAGGTGGAATGCCCGGCGTGCTCGCAATCACATGCGCGTTGCCGCGAGGCAGAAGCGCTGCGTCGCCCGACCTCAGCTCAAGCCAATCTCCTGACGGCTTCTGAAGCCACGCGGACCCGGACGAAATGAAATGCAATCGTGCAGACGTCTGCGATGCAAAATAGGTCGACCACGGCTCCGAGAGACGACAGCGACCGTATTCAACGCCGTCGAGCCGCAGGCCCCTCAGCATCTCGCTTAGGGCATCATGGGGCTTGCCGGCTTTTTCTTTGGACGAATAGTCAAGCATCTCGGATTTCCTAGCATGGAAAGTACAAGCTGTCACCGCTACCTCTTTATTCAATGGCAACAACACGCCAAAACATCTTCGTACAGGACCTTCCCATGGCAAACAGCCATCTTGAACCAGATCCTTCCCCCCGAGATCAGTCGCCCGCAGGGACGCTCGGCAGACCGAAATGGGATGCCGTGATCGCATTGGCATTTGGTGTCTTCGGTCTGGTAACGGCCGAATTCCTGCCGGCGAGCCTGCTCACGCCAATTTCAGCCGATCTCGGCCTCTCCTCCGGGGCGGCCGGCCAAACGGTCACGGTAACGGCCGTCGTCGCTGCATTTGCCGGACCCGGTGTCGTCATAGCCACCCGAAATTTCAATCGGCGCTGGGTGCTGTTTGGGCTGACGGCTCTCCTCGTCCTTTCCTGCGCACTGGCGGCGACGGCCAACGGATTGATTTTGCTTCTCTTGTCCCGAATACTGCTGGGCGTCGGGCTTGGCGGTTTCTGGGCGATGGCCGGCGCGCTCGCAATGCGGCTGGTGCCGATTGAGCATCTCCCCCGCGCAATGGCGATGATCTTTACCGGCGTCTCGGTTGCCACCGTCACCGCCGCACCGCTCGGCTCCTATATTGGATCCACCCTTGGCTGGAGAGCCTCCTTTGTTCTTGCCGGGGCTGTCGGCGTGCTTGCATTCGTTGCGCAGGCCGTCACCGTGCCGTCGCTGCCACCGGCAGGTCACGCGGGTCTGGCAACCCTCGGCGCCGTCCTGAAGCTGCCAAAGATGCGGATCGGGCTGATCACGACGCTTCTCATCGTTGCAGGCCATTTTGCCGGCTTCACTTATATCCGCCCCTACCTGGAAGGCGTCGCCCACCTTGATGTCGAGATGGTGTCGCTGGTGCTCCTCGCCTACGGCGTCAGCGGCTTCTTCGGCAATATTGTCGGCGGCATGATCGCCGAGCGCAGCGCCACCGCGGGCATTGTCTTCTCATCAAGCCTGATTACCGTTGTCGCCGCGGTCTTCGTAACCGCGGGTGCTTCGAATCTCGCCGCAGCCGTCGGAGTAGCCATTTGGGGCTTCGCCTTTGGCGCCTTTCCAGTCAGCATCCAAAGCTACATCACGCGTGCCGCCCCGGATGAAGCGGAGAGCGCAGGCGCATTGCTCCTTACCGCTTTTCAGGTCGCAATTTCCAGCGGAGCGGTCCTGGGCGGAATACTGGTCGACTTGCAGGGGCCGCTGGGCGTCATGTCGTTCCTCGGGGTCGCATGCCTGGCTGGAACTGTCGTCATGGCCGCTCGCGGCGGCAAGCAGGCATCTCTGGTCCAAGGCTGACGGGGGGATCGCAGAGCCGGCACCGGTTGCCGAATCTCGCCTTCGGATTGGCCTGGCGGAGAATCAGTCGGCAACATCATCGCTGCGGTAGGGCTAGAAACAGGAAATCCGCAAGATGCCGGAAAATAAATGGCCCAAGCCTTCAATTTCCAGCGCAAGTTCACCACCCGGCATCGGAAAGTTCAATCTCCGCCCGCCCCAATTCGAGGACAAGCCTATGTTTTCTCGCAAGGAAATCTTGTCCAAAGATTGCGAGATTGGGCTCACTGCACAACAACTGACAATCCTTCGGCGCGAACGTGCAAAGGCCGAGCCGTCCCCGTCACCAACCATAAAATGCGGAAAACCCGATCGTCCTCGCCTTATTTAGATCAAGAACAACGTTACTTCTTCATGCCCTTTGCGATACAGGGTTTGGAATGAAGTTTACGTCAGCCATCGTCCTTGCCACCATTCTACTGCTGCCCTCCATAACGGCTGCTCGCGATTTCGAGCCGATCCTATATGAGAAAGGGAATTGGCGGGTGGTAAGAGGCGACAACGGCCCACTTGAGATCTGCCTTGCTCAGTATGTGCTGAATGGCAAAGTCCCGCTGATGTTCTCGAAATTCAAACGGTTTGAAGAAATCTATTTCGGCGCACCGATGACGACCAAGGACGATACCGTAACGATTCAGTTCGAGGGGCTTCCCGACGATCAGAACACGATATCGGTGAATGTGCGAAGCCGTTCGAGCACCACCGTTCTCGCAACGACCGATTCAATTCCGATGCTGGACATGGCAATGGCGGCAACGGCAATGACCGTCAGCTTCGGAACCTATTCGATCAAAGTGCCTCTGAACGGTGGATCGAAGGTCTTTTCGACGCTTGATGACTGTGTGGATTCCTCCAATCTCGCTCACTAGAAGAGAGAATGGCGGCAAAACGCGCAAATGCCCAGCTTGAGCGCTGCTTGCGGACCGAAATCGATCCTGCGACCGCCACGACCCCACGGCCGTGCTACCGATGCCGCCTTCCTTGCACTCCTCCGGCCTATGGCTGAAAACTGAGGAACAGGAAGGTCGCAAAAATGACGAGGTGCACGAGGCCGTGCAGCACATGGGTGCGGCCGGTGGCAAAGGTCAGCGTGCTGACGAGCATCGTAAGCGCCAGCAACACCATGCTGGAAGCATCCAGGCCGAGCGCGAGCGGCGTGCCCAGATAAAGCGTGACGATTGCGACCGCCGGAAATGTCATGCCGATGGTGGCAAGCGCCGAACCCAGCGCGAGGTTGAGGGCCTTCTGCAACACATCGTTGCGGGCGGCCTGGAACGCCGCGATGCCTTCCGGCAGCAGGATCAGGATGGCGACGACGAGGCCCGTCGCCTGCTGCGGAGCGCCGATGGCATTGCGACCGAGCTCGACAATGATCGCGAACTTCTTGGAGAGGAGCACGATGGCGACGAGCGCCAGCAGAAGCATTGCGCCGCTGATTGCGAGCCGTGTTGCCGAAGGCGCAAAGTGCCAGTCGTGGCGGGCGGCCGGTGCGATGAAATAATCCCGGTGGCGGACCGTCTGGATATAGAGAAAGGCGCCGTAAAGCAGCAGCGTCGCGACCGCCACGAAGACAAGCTGGGCTGACGAATAGGATGGCTCGGCCGCATGGCGCGTATAGTTTGGAAGGATCAGCGTCAACGTTGCCAGGACCATCAGCACGGTGAGATAGGCGCTCGCGCCCGATATGCGAAAGCTTTGCTCGCGATAGCGCAGGCCACCGACCAGGATGCACAGGCCGGTAATTCCGGTGCAGACCGTCATCACGACTGCGTAGACCGTGTCACGCGCCAGTGTCGGTCCGCTCTCGGCGTCGGACATCATGACCGAAGCGATCAACGCGACCTCGATGATGGTCACCGCCCCCGTGAGGATGAGCGTGCCGTAGGGTTCACCGGTGCGGTGGGCGATGACCTCGGCGTGATAGACCGCGGCGAAGATGGCCCCGAACATCACGGGAAGGAGCAGGCACGCAAGCAGGATGCCGATCGCGCCCGGCGCCACCTGGTTGCCGAAGCCGAGCACGGAGGCGGCGACGTAGAACAGCGCCGCCAGCAGCGGATAGATCCAGGCCGTTTGCGGCATCCGGACGAAACGATCAGCCTTCATGGCGCATCTCCGTCACTGCGATCAGACCAGGCATGAACCGGCGGCAAGCCGCGCAGGGCCTTCCGGATCGTGGGCCGGCAACAGGATGGTCGGCTCCGCGGCGGCGAAGCGACGAATTGCCCGCAATGTCGCCAGCGCCGTTGCGGGATCGTTCGTCACGCCATCCGTTTTCTCCGCCAACAGGTTGGCCTGCGAATAAGTGGCATCTCCGGCCAGGAAATAGGTGACGCCTTCCGCGCGGACGACGACAGAGACGTGACCGTCAACATGACCCGGCGTCGGGACGAGCAGGATACGCCCGTCCCGCGTGATGGCGTGCGAGGTCGGAAACGGCCCCACCGCCGGCCCATCCATCTCGACCAGGTCCGGCCGCAACCAGATCGGCCACCGTTGCGGCAGGCACCCCGTCATCATGCCGCGCAAGCCCGTCGAGATGGCGAAGTTTGTGCGCGGACCGATAATCCGGCTGCGCGGGAAATGATCGAGCCCTCCGGTGTGATCGTGATGGAAATGGGTCAGGATCACCGTGCCGATATCCTCGGCCGGATCGATACCCATTGCGAGCAGGCGGCTACCCACCTCCTCGTGCGGCGCCACGCGAATCTGCACCTGCTTGTAGAAGGGGTTCCATCCCGGCAGGTAGCCCGGCACCGAATTGCGCCAGGTGTCTCCCGTATCGACCAGGAAACGCCCCTCGGGGTGCTCGATCAGGAAGCACAGGATCGGCAGCGGCTCGACCCATTTGGGATCCCGGAAGATATCGACCTTGCGGCCAAAACCGCCGCGTCCATCGCGGCCGGTGCGCTGGGCGGTCTTCATGCGCGCTTTTCCGGTCTCGATCGCCGTAACCCTGATCATGGCCTTTACCTCCAATAAAGAACGGTCATTCGTTTTTTATTATGGAAGAGGCAGGCTTGTAAAGAGGGAGCGTTCGTTTTATTTCGAGAGCATGCCAAAGATATCGGACGAAAAGCGCGCCGCCCGCAGGGCACAAATTCTGGAAGCCGCCTGGGGCTGCTTTCAAAAGGAAGGGCTGCATGCCACCACGATGGATGACATCATCCGCGCCTCCGGCCTTTCGGCCGGCGCCGTCTATTCCTACTTTCCGAGCAAGGATCAGCTCATCATGGCTGCTGTCACGGCATCCCTGTCCGGGCTGACCTCGTTGGTCGAACCCTTGTTGCGCGCCGAACCGGCCCTGGCTCCGCCCGAACTCGTGCGCAGGATTACCGATACCATCGATCGCTTCACGACCAGGGACGGCTATGACCTCAAGCGCATCGCGCTGCTCGGCTGGAGCGAGGCACAACGCAGCGAGCCACTCAAGGCGACGATGAAGAGTTTCTACTTCGATTTTCGCAGCGAGCTTGCAAGCGCTGTCGCCCGGTGGCGGCGCCATAAATCCGATATGCCCGGCAACCCGGAGTCGGACGTGGCGGCGACTTTGCTGTCGCTTGTGCTGGGTTACGTCGTCCAGTCAGCAATCCTGGACGACGTCGAGCCCGAGGGGGTGACACGCGGGCTTGAGCGACTAACCCAACCGAAGGGTTAAGCGATAGCCGATCCCCGCCATACGAACGGAGCAGATCCAGACCCGCGACGGCAGGAGAACCGGCGGGCCTTAGTCTTCCTGCAGTCGAGATGGCGCGTGACCGCTCCATCCCTTTGTTTTTACGCGATTCCGGATGGAAGGCCGCCCCGCACTTTTCCTCGGGTTACTCTCCTCGCGATCACGCGCGTCGTTCCGCCGATGCTCAGGGAATTACGCCCGATCCCTGGATGGGACAGTCAATCGACAGAGGATGGGCCGTGCAAAGTTTGAGTTGACCGTTTTCGATGACGAGGCGACACTTGCAACCTGCAGCAAGGCAGGAGGAAAAACGATGGACGAGGCAGACCGTTGGCGCCACATGGCAAGCGCACCGAAAGACGGTAGTCGGATTCTTGTAACGATCCGCTCGTCCGAACAGGGACCGGCGGAAGTTGACCTCGCCTATTGGTCGAACGGCGACCAGTTCGGTGCGGAAGGCTGGCGCGCCTCCGATTCCTCGCCCGGACACATCATCGAATACGCCGAGCCGGAATTGAAATGCTGGATGCCGATGCCCTTGGCCAATCTCAATCGCACCTCGATGCCCGCGCCTTGGAAAGGCGACGACGCCCAGCAGCTCGACGGGTCGGGGATTTAGGAACTCACGCCGGCATGTCGCTATGGTTCGATAGGCAGGCGCGTGGCGAAATCCACTTGAGCAACCACAACCATCCGTCCCGAAAATGGATGGCGTCGCTTTCCCTTTGATTGGGCTCTTCCTCAATTGCCGTGGCGATTGGGATATGTGGACGATCGCATGTGCGCCCTGAGAAGGCGCCTGATTGGTTGCCATCCGGCACACTTGCGGCAAAGCGGCCGCGAGAGACACACGATCTCCTTAACAGGGCTGCGCCCTTCCGATGCGGCGTCATAGCCGCTCAGGGATGATCGCGGCCGTTGCTCTCGAGCATTCGGCTGAAGCGCTCCTGTTCAATGGGCCGGCTATAGAGGTAACCCTGCGCCTCTTTGCAACCGCTTTCGACAAGGAACCGAGCCTGCTCCTCCGTCTCGACACCTTCGGCAACCACCTCGAGGCCCATCTTCTGGGCAAGCGAGATGATCGCCGAGGTTATAGCCATATCATCGGCGTCGTGCGGAATATCAGCGATGAATGACCGGTCGATCTTGAGACGCGACAATGGAAACCTCTTGAGCGCGCTGAGGCTTGAATAGCCTGTTCCAAAATCATCGACCGCGAGCTTTACGCCCAGCTTTTCCAATTCGTGCATTCTGGCAATCGAACCGGCAAGATCCTTCATGATCAGACTCTCGGTGATCTCAAGCTCAAGCCATGAGGAATCGAGCCCGGTCTCATTCAACGCGGCCGCCACGGTCTCGATCAGGCGCCTTTCCTGGAACTGTCTCGCGGAAACATTGACGCTGATTCTGATTGATCCGAGCCCTTGCTCCTGCCATGTCCTGGCCTGCCTGCATGCCGTGCGCAGTACCCACTCGCCGATCGGCACGATTAGGCCGGTTTCTTCGGCAAGCGCAATGAAATCATCCGGAAAGACGAGGCCTTCGCACGGATGGTTCCAGCGGACCAGCGCTTCGGCCGCGATGATCCTGCCCGTTTGGACATCGACCTGCGGCTGGTAGTGAAGCACGAACTCGTCGCGAAGAATCGCCTGGCGGAGCTCGTCGGTCCGGGAGAGCTTTCTTCGGACGGTTGCAGTCATTTCAGCCGTGAACAAAGCGATGCCATCGCGGCCCAGCTCCTTCGCGCGATACATGGCCATATCGGCGGATGCGAGCAGGTCTCCCGCAGACTTGCCGTGGCTCGGATAAGTGGCGACGCCGATGCTGCAGGTTATTCTGAGTTCGATCTCGTGGAGTGCAATCGGGCGCGCGACGGCTTCTCTTATCGCTGACAATAGCCCCAGACAGCTCTTGATATCCATGGACTCAAGAATAATCACAAACTCGTCTCCCCCGATTCTGGCGAGAGAGCCGTGATCGCCTATGAGCTCGTAGATCCTGTCGGCTACGATCTTCAGGAGTTGATCTCCCACCGAGTGGCCGAGGCTATCGTTGACGAGCTTGAAGTTGTCGAGATCAAGGAATGCCAGCGCGACCTCCCCTCCTCGCAAATCGGCTTTTTGCATTGCAAGGGTGAGCTTTCGATCTAGCAACGCGCGATTGGCCATCCCCGTCAGAGGATCATGATCGGCAAGAAACCGAATCCGTGCCTCGGCGCGATGGCGGCTGATTGCGATCCCGGCCATGTGTACGGCAATCGAAACGAAGTCGGAAAAACCCGGCTGATACCGGGAGGCCTCAGACGAGTAGAGTGCGAGCACGCCTTCGATCTGACCGTCTGCATCGGAGATTGCCAAGCAATGGCACTGATGGTCGAGTTCAGAGATACCCGCCTGATCAAAGGCAAGCTTGAGGGCCGCCTCGATCATCGCGAGATTAGCGGTAACGGGAAGGATAGATACCCCATTGACGCGCCTTTGATATTCCTCGTTCAAGGTGGGCGCGGCAACCATGCGCAGCTGGCCTGAATTTGGCCTGATCGTCAGGAGTGCCGCATGCACATCCTCCGAGAATCCTGTGATCATTCGCGCGAGTTCATCGAGGAAATCGGCAAGCGGCGTCCCACGCGCTATCATTTCGAGGAGATACGACTGGGAGCGCATCCGTCGTTCCGCCGATTTTTGCGCCGTGATATCGCGGGAAGCCCCGACAACGCCCACGATCGTTCCGGACGCGTCCCGCAACGGAACGCGCGTGAACATCAGCCATCGTTCGCCTCCGCCCCGAAACGCCAGTTCCTCGCTGCCGAAATGCGGCAACCCGGTTTCGGTTACACGACGTTCGACATCCGCTGCGGTTTCCGCCACATGGCGCGGCAGGAAATCGAAATCCGTCCGCCCCACCAAATCCGCCAGATGGGACAATCCGTTATTGGCGACGACTGCCTGGTTCGCAAACAAAAAACGCCCTTCGAGGTCCTTCGCATATATGTAGTCGGGGATTTGGTTGATCACGTTCTCGAGCCAATATTGTCGCTCGACCATGTCGATATCACGCTGAAGGCTCTCAGGCCTCCCGTGCAGAATTGCCGCGTGCGAGGCTAGCTCGACCTCTGACAATGAGATTGGCAATTCGCCATCCGCAATAACGCCTTTAGTCAACGGGATTCCTCGGAACAGATGTGAAGGACCATTCTGCGGTCCTGAGGTTATCCTCAGGTGAACGTCGATTCGCTGCCGGGCCCAAGCTGCAGTCATGGTGAACGAGTGCTTACCCGCGGATGTCAAATGAATGTCATCTAAAGCACACCTTTGGGAGAATGCTGGTCCGGCGGCGGGGGATACGCCCGCCCGCGCAACGCCTCGATCAGGAGATTGAAGGCGGGTGAGTTCTGTCGGCGGCTTGGATAGTAGAGATGATAGCCGGGGAACGGAGGGCACCAGTCCTCGAGCACCCGCACCAGCCTCCCGTTTTCGAGTTCGACGCGTACCGTGTCATCGGGGAGGCAGGCCAGTCCGAGCCCATTGCGGGCAACGTCGATGATCGTCAGCACGTCATTGCAGGTAAACTGTCCCTGGACCCTGACGTTCAGCGGTCTGCCCTTCTTTTCGAACTCCCAGGCATAGAGGCCGCCCAGGGTGGGCAGCCGCAAATTGATGCAGTTATGGACCGTCAGGTCGTGCGGTGTTTTCGGTTTAGGATGTTTTTGGAAATAGGCGGGAGATCCGACGACCGCCATGCGCATGTCGCGAGAAATGCGAACCGCGATCATATCCTTCTCGACCTGCTCTCCCAATCGTATGCCGGCGTCAAATCCCTCGCCCACGATATCCGTCAGTTTCGCATCGACCGAGAGTTCGACGTTGAGATCGGGATATTGAGCCATCAGCTCGCGGGCAACTGGCATGAGGATAGCATCGGCCGCGCTGCGGCTTGACGTGATGCGGATGGTGCCGGATGGCGTCTCGCGCAATTCGTCCAACGAGGCGAGACTGCCGCGAATATCGTCGAAAGCGGGTTTCAGTGTCGCGAGCAATTTCGCGCCGGCCTCGGTCAAAGCGATATTGCGCGTGGTCCGGCTGAGGAGCCGAAGCCCGAGCCGTTCTTCAAGCCGCCTGAGCGTATAGCTAAGGGCGGATTGTGACGTGCCCATCCGTGCTGCCGCCCTTGTGAAGCTGCGGTCTTCTGCAACAGCGAGGAAAGCTGCGAGGTCACCAAATTCGTTCCGATGCATTCATGAATTTCCAAGATAGAGCCATGCGTGATTTTCCCGCTAATAGATAAACTGTTTGCGCTCTATTTTGAATGCCGACGGCAATCGAATGCGTCCTGTGTTGCGGCGCGAGCGCCGCTGGACACCGGAATGTCCGCTCGGTCGGGCGGATCGCCGGGCGCTGAAAGGAGATCAGAATGGAAAAACGTGTGCTCGGTGCGAGCGGCCTCGAAGTGTCCGCCCTCGGCTATGGCTGCATGGGGCTAAGCTATGGCTATGGTTCCGGCGTTTCCAGGGACGACGGCATAAGGATGATCCGCGCGGCACACGAGCGCGGTGTCACCTTCTTCGATACCGCCGAAGCCTATGGCCCGTTTGTCAACGAAGAGCTGGTCGGCGAGGCGCTGGCGCCCGTCCGGGATGAGGTGGTCATCGCCACCAAGTTCGGATTTCGGAACGGAGATAGCACCGCGGGCATGGACTCCCGCCCCGAACGCATCCGGCAGGTTTGCGACGAGGCGTTGAAGCGGCTCCGCACAGACCGGATCGATCTGTTCTATCAGCATCGTGTCGATCCGAACGTGGCAATCGAGGAGGTGGCCGGGACGGTCGGGGACCTGATCGCCGCCGGAAAGGTCAGGCATTTCGGCCTGTCGGAGGCGGGTGTCGCCGTGATCCGCCGCGCCCATGCCGTGCTGCCGGTGACAGCGTTGCAAAGCGAATATTCGCTATGGTGGCGTGAGCCTGAAGCCGGGATCCTGCCGGCTCTTGAGGAACTCGGCATCGGCTTCGTGCCCTTCAGCCCCCTCGGCAAGGGCTTCCTTACCGGCAGCATCGACGACAGTACCGCGTTCAGCGAGACGGATTTCCGCCGTCAAGTTCCGCGCTTCTCCGAGGAAAACCGCCGCGCCAACCAGCAGCTCGTCGACGAGCTGGGCCGCATTGCCGACGCCAAAGGCTGCACGCGAGCCCAGATCGCGCTTGCGTGGCTGCTGTCGCAAAAGCCGTGGATCGCCCCCATTCCCGGAACCACCAGGCTGGAACGGCTCGAGGAAAATCTGGGCGCTGCCGCGGTCCCGCTGAGCGCCGAAGACCTCGCGGCCATAGAAACACAGCTCAAGACCATCAAGATCGCCGGCGATCGCTATTCCGGGGCGGCTGCGGCCCGGATCAGCCGTTGAAAGAACAAGGAAAGAAGGATCATCTCGTGGAAAACATTGCAGGCAAAGTCGTCGTCATCACCGGCGCATCGAGCGGCCTCGGCGCCGAAACCGCCCGTTATCTCACCAACGAAGGCGCAAAGGTCGTGCTTGGCGCGCGCCGCCTGGACCGCCTGGAAGCGCTGGTCGACGCGCTGAAACTGCCGGAAGGCGCGGCAGTACGCACGGATGTCACAGACAGGAACCAGGTGAAGCGCTTGGTCGACCGCGCCGTCGAATTGCATGGCCGCATCGACGTCGTCCTCAACAACGCGGGCCTGATGCCTCACTCTCCGCTGGAGCGCGGCAAGGTGGAGGACTGGGATCGGATGATCGATGTCAACCTCAAGGGTGTGCTCTACGGCATTGCCGCCGCCTTGCCTCACATGAAAGCGCAGAAGAGCGGCCACATCATCAACGTCTCGTCGGTGGCCGGTCACAAGGTCCGCCCCGGCAGCGCTGTCTATGCCGCGACGAAAGCCGCCGTGCGCATGCTCTCGGAAGGGCTGCGTCAGGAGGTGACGCCTTACAATATCCGCACCACCATCATCTCGCCTGGCGCGGTTCAGTCCGAACTGCCAGGGAGCATCACCGAGGCGGACGTCGCCAAGGGCATCCAGGATTTCTATGAAGCCGTTGCCATTCCGGCCGACAATTTCGCCCGCATCGTCGCCTTCGCCATCAGCCAGCCGGAAGAACTCGACATCAATGAGATCCTGTTCCGTCCGACCGCGCAGGAATTGTGAGAAACGGATCAGAAGGAACGGCCATGACAAGAACCACGCCTCAGACGCTATCCCACAATCCCGGCGGACGCGTCGCTCCGGCCGCCGTATATGAGATCGCTCCCGGCCTCGGCCATTTTACGGATGACGTGCTTTTCGGCGAAGTCTGGAAGCGCGGCGAACTGTGCGCTCGCGACCGCAGCTTCGTGACGGTTGCCGCGCTTGTCTCGACCGGCAAGTTCGCGCAGATCCGCAGCCATGTCCGCCGCGCGCTCGACAATGGCATCAAGGCGGAAGAAATCGGTGAAGTCATTACCCATCTCGCCTTCTATTCTGGTTGGCCGAACGCCATGTCAGCCGTCGCTGAGGTAAAGACGGTGTTCGACGAGCTCGAGATAGGTCCCATTGCCTGCAGCGAGGCGGCGCGGATCGAACTCGAGGCGACTGCGGAAGCGGCACGGGTGGGCGCTGTCAATGCACACGTCGCACCGACCTCTCCGCTACTTGCCGAACTCACCAATCGGGTCCTCTTCGGCGACCTGTGGCAGCGTCCCGAATTGGCGCCGCGAGATCGCAGCCTTGTCACAATGGCGGCACTTATCGCCATCGGCCAGCCGGAACAGCTTCCCTTCCACGCCAACCGGGCCATGGACAACGGCCTCACTCGTGCCGAAATCGGCGAGGCGGCGGCGCATCTCGGCTTCTATGTCGGCTGGCCTCGCTCCATGTCCGCCGTTCCGGTACTGGAAAAGGTCTTTGCCGCACGCGGGGAACAAACCGGCGCGCAGCAGCCGGCCGAATGCGATCTCCGGATCGTTCGTTGCCAACCGGATGACGGCGTTGCGGGTCCGGACGCTTATTTCACCGGACAGGTCCGCATTTCCACGCGCTTTCAGGCGGACGCGCCCGCGAGGATCGGCGGAGCGACCGTTTCCTTCTCCGCCGGAGCACGCACGGCCTGGCATACGCACCCGCTTGGCCAGACGCTCTACATCGTTTCCGGCAAGGGCTGGGTCCAGAAGGAGGGCGGATCGATCGAAGAGGTCGGTCCCGGCGATATCGTCTCGATTCCTCCGCATCTGCGTCACTGGCACGGCGCCAGCGCCACGGAACCCATGGTCCATTTCGCGGTTGCCGAAGCGCTCGACGGGAGTTCCGTCATATGGATGGAGAAGGTTACGGACAGAGAATACCGCGCTGGGCTTGCCTCCCGGCAATGATATTCATGGGAGCGGCGGCCCAGCATCCTGGCAAGATCGCAGTCCGGCATATCGCCAGCCGATGAATGTCAGGAGGCTGCCGACAGCAAGGACATTGATATTCAACAGGGTGGCAAGCTGGCCGGTGTCCCAGGGAAATATCGGCGTCCCGACGAAATGCCAGGCGACAACAAAGCAGATGAAGATGAAGCCGACGAGGCAACGCTGCCATCGCGCCTCGGATGGATGAAAGGAGATAATCCCAAGAACCATGCATGGCGCCAGAAACGACAGCGTCGCGGACGCCCTTCCGAAAACGAAGCTTTCGAAAACCGTGTCGAGCGTGCCTATCAAAGGGAGGAGAAGCCGTGCACCGAAGGGAAATCGGCCGGCGAGAAGCGGTATCATCAGGAAGAATGGAACGGAAACAAGCGTGGCCAGCGAGGTCCCGACCCCACTTCCGACGAGCCACCATACGTATAGGGGATAAAAGGGCTTGTTCGCCAGGATAACCCAGGCGACGGTTAGGCTTGCCCGGGTCAAGGGATCCGGGTCATGCTCGCGCCTTGCGCTCACGCGGATGACCTCAACAGATAGTGACCGACGCCCCAGACGTTGCCGTCGTCATGGCCAAAAAGTCCGGCCGTTGCCAGAAAGAACAGACGCCAGCGGCGTTGCCATAACTTGGCATCACCGCCGTAGACTGTTGAAAAAATCGACTGGATGCGATCGACGTCGCCGTCGAAATTGGCAAGCCAATCGAGTGCGGTCCGACGATAGTTGGTTCCAGACCAGAACCATTCTCGTTCGACGGAGAACAGATCGCTGAAGCGATGCGGCAAGTCTCTGGCCGGCATGACGCCGCCGGTAAAGAAATGTTGCGCAATCCAGTCCGCCGGATCTTCGTGGTCAAACCGATAAGACCGGTTCCTGTGCGTAAAGATATGGAGGAAGAGCTTGCCGTCCGGCATCACCCAACCATGGACGCGCTCCAGCAAAGCACGCCAGTTCGACATGTGCTCGAACATCTCCACCGAGACCACGCGATCGTAGCACTCGCTCGTGGCAAAATCATTCATGTCGGCGGTAATGACAGTAAGATTGGTGAGCCCGCGCTCGACTGCGAGGTCGACAATATATTGCCGCTGCGAGATCGAATTTGACACCGAGGTGATGCGAGCCTTGGGGAACCGTTGCGCCATGTAGAGCGACAGGGAGCCCCAGCCGCATCCAAGCTCGAGAATGCTCATGCCATCCTCTATTTCGGCGTGAGCCACAGTCGCGGCAAGTGCATGAATTTCCGCTTCCGCCAGCGTCGTGTCGGCGGATGGGTAAAGGCAGCAGGAATATTTCCGATGCGGCCCCAGAACGGTGGCAAAGAACTCCGCCGGAACCTCGTAATGCTGACGATTTGCCATTTCCGTATGGGTCGCGACCGGAAAACGGTCCATCGTCTCGACGAAGCGGCGCTCCACCTCTTCCGGCATCGCAGCCAGACGGCGCTTCGTGCGACCGCAAAGGAGATCGATCCCTGCAAGCGTCATCCCGTCACTGAGCGGCGCGCGCTCGACCGTATTGATGGCAAAGGCCAGCATGTTCATGGAAAGTCTCCTGATGTGCGGACGCCGCCCTTGCGAGGTCCCGGGAAAAAGGCGTTGACGCGACGCTGCAGCGCGCGAAATTTCTCGCCGCGGGAGTGCAACATATGCTCCTCAAGGGGCGGGATGCCGGAAACATGCACCAACAACCAGTACATCATGATCGGCGCCAGTGCCGACAGCCAGCTCCAGTGCGAGGCGGAAACGGCAAAGAGCGGCCAGCAGCACCAGAACAGCCATTCGAAAAAGTAGTTCGGATGGCGGGAGTATCGCCATAGACCAGTCTCGCACACCTCGGTCGCGCTCTGCTGCGACCTGCGAAAACGCGCCAGTTGCGCATCCGATACGGCCTCCCCGACAAGAGCCGCCATGGCGACGAGCATCGCGACTATGTCCAGGAGACGCGGATAGCCGGCGCCATTGGCTGCAGCCAGATGAACGGAGAGGACAAGGACGAAGGCGGCCGCGGCCTGAAGCTGCAGGAAAAGGAAAAGCCGCAAGGCGGCATTGTCTCCCCATTGCTCCATCAGGCTTGCATAGCGCGGATCTTCCATGCCCACCCTGGTGCGCAAGCCAATATGGCTTGCAAGCCGCGCTCCCCAGGCGACGATGATGATCAATACGCAAAGGCGGCGCTGAAAAGGTCCGGCGGAATACATCGCCGTGGCCGCCCCGCCGAATCCGACGGCGCAAGACCAGGCGGTGTCGATCCAGCCGCTGCGGCGGGTCACACGCTGCACGTACCACGCTGCGGCCATCGCCAAGGACAATCCGATGGCTATGACAACAAGAAGACGACCGTCCATCCGTTTGCTCGCTTTGGGCTGCTTGCCGTTCTGACATTGTATTTACGGCGGCGATCCCGGCCTGGTTTCGTCCCGTCGAAAAAAAACGCGCAAAAAGCGAAACCAGCCGCCGCTTCCCTTCGTATCTCTCAAACAAGCCAACATAAAACGGCCGGACCAGAGGATCTGATGGACCAAAATGAGCGAACGACGGACAAAGGGCGATTGAGCATCGCCGTGATCGGAAGCGGCATTTCCGGGCTTTCGGCGGCATGGCTTCTATCGCAGCGCCACGACGTCACGATCTTCGAGGCGGCTGACCGTCTGGGTGGTCACAGCAACACCGTGGAATTCGAAAGCGCGAACGGCCGGGTTGCGGTCGACACCGGCTTCATCGTTTACAACGAGGTCACGTATCCCAACCTGACGGCCCTGTTCCGCGCCCTGGATGTGCCGACGGTCGCCTCGAACATGTCTTTCGCCGTCTCGCTTGACGATGGCGCCTTCGAATATGCCGGCGGGACCGCAGGTGGGCTTCTTGCGCAGAAATCGAACCTCGTCAGCCCTCGCTTCTGGTCGATGTTGCGCGATATCCTGCGCTTCTACCGCAATGCGCCACGCGAACTGCGAACGATGAGCGGCATGTCTCTTGACGAATATCTCGCGCGCAACGGTTACGGCCGCGCCTTTCGTGAGGACCATCTCTATCCGATGGCCGCTGCAATCTGGTCCACGCCGGCCATGCAGGTGGGCGATTATCCGGCAGCCAGCTTTGTGAAATTCTGCCGCAACCATGGTCTGCTCAACCTGTGGGACCGGCCGGTCTGGCGCACGGTCAAGGGCGGCAGCCGCGAATATGTGGCCCGCATGACAGCAGGCTTCAAGGGTCGCATCAGGTTGTCGACACCCGTGAAAACAATTCATCGCAAGCCCGGTGGCGTTGTGATCGAGGATATGCGCGGAGGCCGTCATGTTTTCGATCATGTCGTCGTCGGCACCCACGCAAACGATGCGCTGGGCATGCTCCCGGATGCAAATGTCAACGAGAGGCGCATTCTCGGCGCCTTTCGCTATTCCCGAAACGAAGCTGTTTTGCATGGCGACACCAGCCTCATGCCCAAGCGTCGCGCGGCATGGTCGAGTTGGAACTATGTGGCGGAAAGACACGGGAGTTGCGAAGGCCCCTCGATCACCTACTGGATGAACCGACTGCAATCCCTGGGAGATGCGCCGCCGACTTTCGTGACCTTGAATCCGCAGCGCGCTCCAAAAGAGCAAGCCGTGATCCACCGAGAGGTTTACGAACATCCGGTTTTCGACATGGCGACCGACGAGGCTCAACGGGAGCTTTGGTCGCTGCAGGGCGTTCGGCGAACATGGTTCTGCGGGGCGCATTTCGGCGCGGGCTTCCATGAGGACGGCATCCAGGCGGGATTGGCGGTCGCCGAGGATTTGGGCGGCGCGCGCCGTCCGTGGGAGGTGATGCATGAGAGTGCCCGCATCGTGCGCAAGCCACTGCATTCGCCGATCAACCCGCAGGAGGCGCTGGCATGAGCAAGGAATTGTGTTCGGCCCTCTATCCGGGATCTGTCACGCATGCACGCCTTCGGCCGAAATCGCACAGGCTGAACTATCGCATCTATTCCCTATTGCTTGACCTGGATGAACTCGACGAGATGGATGCGTCGCTCCGCCTGCTTTCAATCGACCGCTTCAACCTGTTTTCCTTTTATCGCAGGGATCGCGGTGATGGATCGGGCTCCGATCTGAAGGCGCAAGTGGAGCTCAGGATGCGGGGCGCCGGACTGGAGCCGGATGGCGGCTCGATAAGGTTGCTCACCATGCCTCGTATCCTCGGCTGGGCTTTCAATCCGCTCAGCGTCTTCTTCTGTTATGGACGAGATGACGTTTTGAAGGCGATCCTTTGGGAAGTGGACAATACCTTTGGCGAACGCCACGGCTACATGATCCCGGTCGAAGCGGCTTCATCTTCGAAAATCGTGCAGCATTGCGACAAGGCATTCTATGTCTCTCCATTCATGGACATGGATCTGCGCTACGCCTTTCATGTCCTGCCCCCTGCCGATCATCTTTCCATCCGTATCGATACGCTCGACAAAGACGGGCTCGTCATGACGGCGCGACACCTGGCGCGGCGCAAAAGGCTGACCGATGCTGCCCTCCTCGGAGCATTCGTCGCCATTCCTTTCCTGACGCTGCGTGTCGTCGGCGGCATTCATTGGGAGGCGTTGAAGATCTGGCTGAAGGGAATGCGCCTGCGCGCCCGCCCAGCACCGCCGAAAGAGCCCGTTTCGTTCGTTCGTCCGTCCTCCACGAAGGGAGAAGAGTCCCGCAGCAAGGTCGATGCCCATGAGCCCGCTTGATGATTTTTCCTCTATCCCTGCTGACCGGGCTTACGATGCACGAAGGCTCGGCATCGGTGCTCGACTGCTTCTGCGCTTGCTGCGCAATGTCCGTTATGGACGGCTGACGATCGTGTCGCCTTCCGGCGGCGCGATCGAAAAAATCGGCTTACAGCCAGGGCCGGAAGCGACGATCATCATAAGGCGCTGGCGCATGCTGGCTCGCCTCGTTTTCGCCGGAGATATCGGCTTTGCCGAAAGCTACATGGACGAGGATTGGACGACGCCCGACCTTCGCGAAGTCATCCGCTTCGCCGCGCGAAACAGCGAGGCGCTGACGCCCGTGGTCGAAGGAAGCGTGCCGATGCGATTTTTCAATCGCATCAAGCATCTCCTCAATGCCAACACGAAACGCGGTAGCCGGCGAAATATCGAGGCGCATTACGACCTCGGCAATGACTTCTACAAGGAATGGCTCGACGCCTCGATGCTCTATTCCTCCGGAATATTCGACCCGGCCGGCGGCGATACGCTGGAGACTGCTCAGCAGAGGAAACTTGACCGCATTCGGCAAAAGCTCGCCTTGAACGGCGGCGAACATATCCTGGAGATCGGCTGCGGCTGGGGCTCTCTTGCGATCGATCTGGCAAGCCGAGCCGATGCCAGAATGACAGGCGTTACGCTCTCACCATCGCAGCTGGTCTGGGCCAGGGAGATGGCCATGGCGGCCGGGCGCTCGGAGCAAGTTGATCTGCGCCTGCAGGACTATCGCGACATCGAAGGGCAGTTCGACCGCATCGTTTCCGTCGAAATGTTCGAAGCGGTCGGCAGAACCTATTGGCAGACCTATTTCGCGGCACTGAAGCGCTGCCTGAAACCGGGCGGGCGTGCAGTGTTGCAAATCATCTCGATCGAGGACAAGCGTTTCGCCTCCTATCGCGACGGCACGGATTTCATCCAGCAATATATTTTCCCGGGCGGGTTCCTTCCCTCGGTTTCCGCGCTCGAAGCGGCGGTGTCGCAGGCAGGCCTCGCGCTTACGGACAAGGAGCATTTCGGAAAGTCCTACGCCCTGACGCTTGGCGAATGGCGAGCGCGTTTTCACGCGCGCTGGCAGGCGATTGCGGCGCTTGGCTTCGATGAGCGATTCCGACGCCTCTGGCACTACTATCTCTGCTACTGCGAGGCCGGCTTCGAGGAAGGCAGTATCGATGTCGGCCTCTATACGATCGAACATCGCTAATTCGGTGAAAAACAGGAGAGCGGAACATGAGGTCGATGCTCTGGATACCGATAATCATGGCATGTGGAATTGCGGCCGTCGCTGAAGCCGCCGATATCGATGGACAATGGTCCCGTGGCGACGGCAATGCGAAGATCCGCATCGCTCCTTGTGGCGCGGATATTTGTGCGGTGAATACCTGGATCAAACCGGGCACGCCCAGCGAGAAAGCCGGCGACAGGCTGGTGATGACGATAAAGCGCGACAGCGACGATATGTACTCGGGAACCGCCTTCGACCCGCAACGCAACCTTACCTACAGGATCACGCTGTCGGTCAAGGGCAATGAGATGACGACCCGCGGCTGCATCGTCGCGGGTCTGATATGCAGGGGTGTCCATTGGGCGCGTCTGAACTGACCAAGAGAATGCGCATCCGCCAGGGAGCTTCCGGTGAAATCCTATATTGTCGCCTATGTCGCCACGCTGATCGTCTTTGTCGCCATCGATTTTATCTGGCTGAGCAGCATGGCGGATCGGCTCTACCGACCCGTGCTTGGCGATATGCTGGCGCCCGGTTTTCGCATGGCGCCGGCCCTCGTCTTCTACCTGGTCTATGCCTGCGGCCTGACGATCCTGGCCGTTCGGCCGGGCCTGACATCCGGCTCTCTGGCGGTGGCATCGCTCTACGGCGCCGTGCTTGGGTTCACGGCATACGCCACCTATGACCTGACCAACCAGGCGACGCTCAGAAACTGGTCGACTGCGCTCACCATCGCCGATCTGATATGGGGCACATTGCTTTCGAGCATTGCTGCCGGGAGTGGTCAGTGGATCACCGAACGCCTCGTCGGACCTGCCGGAGGGCATGGTTGAGCCGCCGCTGCAGCGCTCCGAGGCGACGCAAGGCCATTCAGCCGTTCAGCCTCCAGATCTCGAAATTGAGCGCAATGGCAAAGGCGACCCATATTGCGAGCGGAACGAGGTTATAGGCTGCGGACGTATCAAGGCGATGGAAGCCGCGTATTGTCGCAAGGATCAGGATCCATTGCGGAATGACGTCGATGAGACCGAGCATCGGGTTGTTGAGCCCAAAGAAAGCCCAGGACCAGGCGGCGTTGAACGCGAGTTGCGTGTAGAAAAGAAAGAGCGCCGACGACCGTCCCTGCAGGTCTGCGGGCAGCATCCATATGCGCCAGCTCGCATAGGCCATCTGCGCATAAAGGCAGGTCCACACCGGCCCGAAAATCCAGTTGGGTGGATTGAAGTCCGGTTTGATCAAGCTCGCATACCAGCCCTCGATGTTCGGGAAGGTTGCCCATTGCCCAAGCAGCAGAACAATTACGACGGGTACGATCGCCAGCGCTGCATTCACCCAGGGCCTTGGCTTTTCCATAACGTCCTGTGACATTGTCATTCCTTCATCGGCTCTTGCCCGTCGGCAGCGAGTGCCGACCGTTTGGGAAGCCGCATTCCCGAAGCGGTCCCCACTTCAACGATGCAGCTCTTGAATACGAACACTTCATAAGGGGAGCTCTTTCTTTCTCCTCTCGAAAGCTGATACGAGTTTTCTCCTGCAGTGGATCCCGGGATCCAAACGGCATTGCCTCTCGTATAAGGAACATGAATGTTTCAGCGCTGCAGAACGATAACCTTGATAAGCCTCTGCGCCTCGCCCTTGTTGGAGGAGGATTTTCGGTGACGACCGTGTCCGACCGCGAAGGCATATCTGCGGAGGAGGTGAACCGGCTGGTACTGGCTATCGCCACGACACGCGAACGCGACGCCTTCGCCGAGCTTTTCAATTTCGCAGCCCCCAGGATCAAGGCGTTCATGATGCGTACAGGATCTTCGCCCGAGCTTGCAGAAGAGATCGCCCAGGAAGCGATGCTGATCGTCTGGCGGAAGGCTTCCTATTTCGATCCCGCCCGCGCCAGCGCCATGACGTGGATCTTCACCATCGCACGCAACTTGCGCATCGATTTCCAGCGCAAGGCAAAGTCGTCGCAGAAACCTCCCGAATATGACCCAAGCAGCATCCCGGCGATGGAGCGCACTCCAGAGGAAATCATCTTCGTCAGGGCGGATGAAGACAGGGTTCACGCAGCGCTGCAGGCGCTCGGCCCCGAGCAGGAAGAAATCCTAAGATTGTCCTTTTTCCGAGATTGTCCCCATGCTGAAATCGCCAAGGAGCTGGATCTGCCTTTGGGCACCGTGAAGTCACGGATAAGACGCGCGCTCGCCAGGCTGAAGACCATGCTGGAAGAGACGTTATGACAGCGAACCATCACCCCAGCGACCAGACGCTCCTGCGCTTTTCAGCCGGGACCTTGCCCGCGGGTCCCGCCCTCGTGGTTGCGGCACATCTGAGCGGATGTCCCGTCTGCCGGAGACGGGCGGCGACGTTTGAAGCGGTCGGAGGGGAAATCCTAACCCAGATGCAACCCGAGGCGCTTTCTTCGAAGGCTCTCGACCATGCCCTTTCCCGTTTGGATGCGAGCGAGATCGGGAACCGGTCGCAAGCGGCCATGCGACCGGTACGGACCTCGATTGACAATCTGGTGCTTCCGGCTGCGCTGGACGGCTGCAGCATAGGCCCGTGGCGCATGGTGGGACCTGGCGTCAGGCTGAGCCGTGTCGGCTTGCCGTACGCGCCGGAAGCCAATGTCATTCTCCTCAAGGTCAAGGCAAACAAGCGCATGCCGGCGCACGGACACTCCGACCTGGAGGTGACGCAGGTCCTGACGGGGTCGTTTTCCGATGGCGACAATCACTATTTTCCGGGTGACTTCGTCGAAGGCGATGACGAAACGGAGCATAGCCCGGTCATCGACAGCGGCGGCGAATGCATATCGCTCGCGGCGATCGAAGGACATGTTCGCTTTCACGGCTTTCTCGGACGATTGCTCCAACCTTTCGTTGGCCTCTAGCTCAGCCCGAGGAAGTGGAAGGCCGGAGCCTCCTTGAAAGACGAGGTCGCATCGCCGGCATAGGTGTGGTCCTGGTTCTCGCCGAGATCCAGCTTCTTGACCTTGCTGCTCCCGGAAAAATCGATCTTCTTGAGATCGACCCAGAACGTATTGGGTGTCAGGGCGGATTCGAAGAAATAGAGCTCGCGCTTGTGATCGAAAACCGTGCGCCACCGGGTCGACGAGATGTTCGGCTCCTCGGGCGTATTGAGCCCGTAGGGCACGGAGACGTTGCGGATCACGCTGAAGACGCTGGCAAGGGCCTGGTTCGGATCCTCGCCTTTCGGTATCGCGTTGACGTAGAAGGACGCCCGCGCGAAACGATCGGAGGCGCGATTGGTGCCCGGCAGGAAGACGGTGCCGCCGATCTGCTTCCAATAGGCGTTCAACGCCAGCTGTTCGTCGAATGTCGGCGAATTCGTCATCACCTGATAGTCACGGCTGTGATGGATGACCTGCTTGCCGTGGATATATTCGACGATCGCACTGTCCCCCGACGCATCGGACATCGACAGATGCAGCGTCGTCAGGCGGTTCTCGCCGGGAACATTGGCGGTGACGATCGTGAACGGCTCCTTCTCGAGAGCTGCGACCGCTTCGTCGACGGTCGCGAAATTGTCGAGCACATACTGGGCCCAGGCGGCGATCGTCAGACCCGGCTTGCTACCTTTGTCGAACTTCGGATAATCGGACTCCACCAGCCAGAGCAGATTGGCCTCCAGGCCCTTTTCGTTGACGCCGTCCGTCGTGGAGACATCATAGCCGGTGGCAACGACGCTCCCGTACTTCGCGGTCCATTTGATGGAATTCGGCCCGGCCTCGCCGCTGCGGGAAATACCGCGCGGCAGGATCCACAGATTGGTCGCGACATCGCTCTTCCAATCCATCGAGCGGGCAGTGATCACATTGCCGTTCGGACCGAGGTAGACCAATCGGGTACACGCACCCGCCCCAACCTCGGAAAAGACGAGCGAAAGGCAGGCCAGGCATGACAGGAGGAATTTCATCTTGATCCGGCGAAGACGCATCATGAACTCCTTGGCAGGAAACGTTGCGGGAAGAGTAGAATGCCCGGCGACACGGCTCCGCCGGCCGGGATATCCCGACACGGTTTGTTGCCTCCGGTGAAGTCGTCGTTCTCGTAGCTCCGATAGCACAATCGATGGCGAATGCGCGCAGCCGATCACAACCGGGCCCGCATTGCCATCCATTCACGTCACGCACCATAGCGCACGGAAACGCCGCCGCAACCGAAAGTCTCGGCGATCGATTCCATGCGCTATCGCAAAATGCAGCGGATTGCCGCAGCCTGTGTTGTCGATACGGGCGACCGTCGCGCTTATGCCGAGCCCGGAAAAGCCGAAAGTGTCACATGAACGCTCTTCAGCTCCGAATATTCATCGAAGCCGTGCCGCCCGAGTTCGCGCCCGACGCCGCTCTGCTTGTAGCCGCCGATCGCCAGCTGCGGGGCGCCGTCCCCCATGCCGTTGATCCACGTCCGGCCCGCCTTGATGCGCCGAATGGCCTGGAAAGCCGTCGACAGGTTCGTCGACCAGACGCAGGCCGACAGCCCGTACGGGGTGTCGTTCGCCATCCGGATCGCCTCTTCGGGGGTCTTGAAGCGAAACGTCGTCAGAACCGGGCCGAAGATCTCGTCCTGCGCGATGGTCATCCTTGGGCTGACATCGGTGAAGATGGTCGGCGCGTAGAAAGCGCCTGCTGCACCGAGCCTTTCGCCGCCCATCAGCACCTTTGCGCCGTCGGCCTTTCCTTCCGCCACATAGCCGGCAACCTTGTCGAGATGCGGCTGATGGATCAGCGCGCCGACATTTACCCGATCGTCGAGAGGATCGCCGGTGACGATCTGAGCCGCCACGGTTCGGACCTTCTCCAGGAGCGCATCGGCAATGCTCTCGTGCACGATCAAGCGGCTGCCGGAGATGCATACCTGGCCGGAGCAATGGAAGACACCGCCTGAAATCTTTGCCGCGGCGGCATCGAGATCGGCATCGGCAAAAACCACCTGCGGACCTTTGCCCCCGAGCTCGAGCCCGACCTTCTTGATATTCTGCCCGGCGAGCGCGCCGATCACGCGGCCGACACGCTGCGAGCCGGTGAAATTGACGACATCCACGTCCGGATGTTCGGCCAGGATCTGGCCGACATCGGCGCCGTAGCCGGTCACGACATTCAGCACGCCTGCGGGCAGGCCGGCTTCAAGCGCAAGCTCCGCCATGCGGATGGTCGATCCCGAGGTAAATTCACTCGGCTTGATGACGACGGTGCAGCCGGCGCCAATGGCCCAGGGGATACGCTCCGAGCCGATCAGGAGGGGAAAGTTCCACGGCGTAATCAGGCCGACGACGCCGACAGGCTCGCGCAGTATCAGGCCGAGCGTATTCGCACCGAGATCATTGTGCGCCTCTCCCTCCAACCCCTGGGCATGTCCTGCCGCATAGCGCCAGAGGCTGACGGAAAAACCCATCTCGCCCCGCGCCTGGTTGATAGCCTTGCCGACCTCGAGCGCTTCGATCGTCGCCAGCTCTTCGAGATTTGCCTCTATCAGATCGGCGACGCGATTCATGATGCGGGCGCGCTCGCCGCCGGTCATTCTCGGCCAGGGGCCATTGTCGAATGCGCGGCGTGCAGCGGCAATCGCTCCTTCGGCATCCTCACGCCGGCCTTTTGGAATAAGGCTGACAATGCGTCCGGGATGCGCCGGGCTTTCCCGGACGATCGTCTCTCCCGAAAGGGCTGGAACCGATTTGCCGTCGATAACCATGCCGTAGCGGCGCTGCTGCAGAAGTCGCGGATCATCCGGACGGGGTGCGATGAAGGGGAATGCGGTCATGCGGCTGTCCTCACTCTCAAAATTCAGGGTCTTGCGCACTATCCGGCAGCTCAGGCCTGATGGTGCAGGCTTTCCAAAGTCAGGCCGTGTTGCAACGGCTTGCCAGCGACAAATCGTTCGATCTCGTCGACGACGAGCCGGCCGAGACGTTGGCGCTCGTTGCCGATCGCGCCGGCAATATGCGGCGTCAGAACGACGTTCGGCAGATCGTAAAGCGGTGAAGTCTCCGGCAGGGTCTCCGGCTCCGTAACGTCGAGAAAGGCGGAAAGCCGGCCGCTCACCAGCTCGGCCTCCAGCGCGGCCTGATCGATCAGGCCGCCGCGCGCGGTATTGATCAGCGTCGCACCGTCGCGCATGCGGGCGAGCATGCCGGCGTCGATCATGTGCCGCGTCGTCGGCAGCAAAGGCGCATGCAGGGAGACCGTCTGGCACCCTTCCATCAACTCCGGCAGGGAGACCAGTTCCGCGCCCAACTGCCTGGCCTCCGCAACGCTCACCAGCGGATCGAAAAGCAGGATGTCCATATCGTGCGACCTCAGGAGATCGAGGACGCGGCGACCGATACGCGAGGCGCCGACAATGCCGACCTTCTTGTGCCAGCTGCCGCTATCGCCATCGAAGGATTGGTGCATCTCCAGGGGGCGTCGCTGCTGCGCATAAAGCCGCTGGAAGCGCAGGACATCCTTGTTGGCGAAGAGGATGGCGGCCAATGCAAACTCCGCCACCGGAATGGCGTTGGCGGCTGCCGCATTCGTTACCTCGATCTTCCGTTCGAAGACGGCCGGCCCGATCAGATGCTTTACCGATCCCGCGGCATGCGCAACAAGTTTGAGTGAAGGGGCCGCTTCCAATGCCGCCACATCGATGGACGGAGAGCCCCAGCCGGTGATCAATATGTCCGTATCGGCAAGCTGGGCCTGCGCAGCCCTGCTTTCAAACTCGAGCAGCGGCTCCCGGGAGATGATGCTGCAGTGGCTCTCGAGCCGCTTCTGATCCTTCATGGAAAACAGCTTGTCGATGCCGAGCGGGCCGAAAGCGAAGCTGAGCCTCAGAGGCCTGGTAACTGGGGGCGATGACAACAACGAACTCCTGGCGGAACGCTGTCCGCAAATGCTGAATGGCATCGATGCCATTCCCGCGAGAGATCGCACATAAACGCAAATCACGCAACAAGATTACGCACATCCCGAAAATTTACGCAATTTGCGCGATCGTTGCTCCCGACTGCAGTGTAACAGCGCATTCGAGCTGGACCGGCATGGCGCCTGGCTCTGCACTGCGGCGCTGGGCAAGCAGAATGGCCTGATGCGCCATCTCGAAGCAATTGACCCGCATTGTCGTCAATCTCGGATGCATCATCGCGGCATAGGGAAGATCGTCGAAGCCGATCACCGAAATTTCGCCGGGCACGCCGAGACCCGCGGTCTCCAGCGCATTCATCAGCCGGAACGCGGCCATGTCGTTGGCGCAAAAGACGCCGGTCCAACCCACCTCGTCCTTCGTGCGGCGCTCCACCTCCGCAAGCAAGGCGGCATCGACACCGTTGGCAACGCCGATTGCAGTGCAGGATGCGTCGGGGAAATCTTCGAGGGCGGCGTAAAACCCACGACGGCGCTGCGTCGTCGTCCACCGCGTATGGTCATGAATATAAAGAAGTTTTCTGTGTCCGGCCTGCAGCAGGGCCCGGCCTGCCATGCGCGCGCCGTAAAAATTGTTCGGCGCGACGCAATCGAAACGCATATCGGGATCATAGCCGTTCACCAGAATCGCGCGTTGGCTACCGTTCAGAAAATAGTCGGCAAGATTGTCAGCCAGATCGATGCCGACGAAAATCGTCACGCTGGCCTCCTCCTTTTCCTGGTCGCGAACCATGCGCTCCGGGCCGAGCGACGTTTCGTCCACCATGCGGATCGAGAGGCTGAAGCCGGCGTCGCGCGCATTGTCGCGCAAGCCGCCGATCACGGCCTCATAGAAGGGAGCCAAGCCGCCGGTGGCAAGGCTACCCGTCACATAGGCGCGCAAATGCTTGGTCGGCTCGGCGGCGCCCCGATTACGGCCGAAATAGCCGGCATCCTCCGCAATTTTTCGAATTTGCGTACGCCGCTCGTCGCTGATGCCGCGAGCGTCCGATAGCGCGCGGGAAACGGTACTGACCGAAACGCCCGCCGCCTTGGCAATTTCGAGCTGATTTGCGTTGGACTTAGGTGAACGAGTCAAATTCCCTACCCTTCAGATTTCCCTGATAATCATGGGATTCCTGTGAGAAATCCATCCCTGCGCGCCGATATCAACGGCTCTGTCACCGCCGAATACACGAAAATTGCGACAGATTTTGCATAATCTCGCAAATTGCGCAATTGACAATGCAAATTGCGCGTGATGAATTGCGGCTCATCACGAAAGAACCGGTTTCCAAGGGAGTGCTTTCGTCGGATGTGGGAGGACATGCAATGACCAACGACATAAAAAGAGACAGCAGCCTGATAGCCTTGAGCCGGCGCCAATTGCTGCAGGCCGCCGGCGCGGGCGCTGCTGCGGCCGCATTTTCGGGCATCGGCACAGCGGCCGTCGCACAGGAAAAGGTCGAGCTGACGATGTGGGCCTGGACGCCCAACACGCAGGCCGAGATCGATTTGTTCACCAAGGCTTTTCCGCATATCAGCGTCAAGCTGGAGAATGCAGGCCAGGGACCGGACGAATACGTCAAGCTGCGCAATGCGATCCAGGCGGGCACGGGCCTGCCTGACGTCGGCCAGGTCGAATTCACCAATATTCCGGGCTTCCGGCAGCTGCAGGCACTGCTCGACATGGGGCAGTACGGCGCCAACGACGTCAAGGACAAGTTCATAGACTGGACCTGGGCATCCGCCTCCGACGGCAACGCCGTATACGGCATCCCGTGGGATTCCGGCCCGATGGGCATTCTCTACCGCGCCGATGTGCTGGAACAGCACAAGATCGAAGTGCCGAAGACCTGGGCCGCCTTTGCCGAAAGCTCGAAGGCACTCAGCAAGGCATCGCCGGATACCTTCCTCACCAATTTCGGTGGCACCGCCGACGGCGGCTGGGTCATCGCGCTTCTGGCGCAGGCCGGCTGGAAGCCGTTCGAGCTCAAGGGCACCGATCTCAAGCTCAACCTCAACGACGCCGTCGCCAAGAAATGGGCCGCCTACTGGCAGGACCTGATCGACGCGAAAGCCGTCGGCGTCAAAACCCCCGTCTGGACCACCGACTGGTTCACCGGTCTTGACGAAGGAACGTATGCTTCCTGGATGACCGGTGCCTGGGGCGCTGTATTCATTCCGCAGTTCGCCAAGAAGAGCAATGGTCACTGGCGGGCGGCACCGCTGCCGCAGTGGGACGAAGGAAAATATGTGTCCGCGAACCTCGGCGGCTCCACATTCGCGGTGTTCAACACCTCGAAGCACCCGAAGGAGGCAACCCAGCTTGCCATGTTCCTCGGTGCCGATCCGCAGGCGGCACGGCTCTGGAATACCAAACAGTTCCTCTTCCCCGTCCTCAAGGAACTGGTCTCGGATCCCGAGCTGATCAACCACAAATACGATCTGTACGGCGGCCAGGCCGTCAACGAGGTCTTTGTCGAGGCCGCCAAGCACGTCGACTCCTCGTTCCAGTACGCACCGTTCCAGGACTATCTCGCCGGCCAGGTCCAGCAGGAGCTTTCCGCCTCGATCGGCGGCAAGGGATCGCTCGGCGATGCCTTCGACCGCCTGCAGGCAGGCGTCAGCGCCTACTGCTCCGATCAGGGCTACACCGTTTCCAACGGTTGAATCATCGGCGTGCGGGCTGCAGGCCCCCGCACGCCCTTTTCGCATGACCCGCGCTTCGGCGCGGGTACATTTCGCAGCCGGAGACAAAGCTAATGGCCGGTCCTATCAGCCGCAAACGCCGCCGCCGCGTAGGCAAGAGACTGGCGCCTCTTCTCTTTCTCGCACCTTTCGCACTGCTGTTCATCGCCTTCCTGATTGCGCCGATGCTCTATGCGCTCAATCTCGCGGTCTACAAAACGACCGTGGTCGCCGGCACCAAGTTCGTCGGCGCGGATAACTTCGTGCGTGCGCTGGGCGATCCGAAATTCTGGCAGGGCGTCGTCGTGCTTCTGAAGTTTGCCGTCATCCAGATCCCCGGAATGGTGGCTATCGCGCTGCTCATCGCGCTCATCCTCGACAGCGGCACGGTCTATGCCAAGAGCTTCTTCCGCATCAGCCTGTTTCTGCCTTATGCAGTGCCTGCCGTCATCGCCACGCTCATCTGGGGCTATCTCTACGGCCCGGCCTTCGGTCCCTTTACGCAGCTCGCCAATGCGCTCGGTCTTCCGGCCCCGAACTTCCTCGGGCCGAATACAATTCTTCCATCGATCGCCAACATCGCCAACTGGGAATATACCGGCTATCAGATGATCATCTATTACGCCGCGCTCCAGGCTATCCCGATGGATCTGGAAGAGGCTGCATCCATGGATGGGGCCAGCAGCTTCATCTATGCGCTGCGTGTCAAGCTGCCGCTGATTGCGCCCATGGTCGTCGTTACGATCATCTTTTCCATCATCGGCTCGCTGCAGTTATTCTCGGAGCCCTATCTGTTGCGCAATCTCGCGCCGCTCAGCATCACCAATTCCTATACGCCGAACTACTATGCCTATACGCTCGCCTTCGCCAACCAGCAGTATAACTATTCCGCCGCCATGTCTTTCGTTCTTGGTGCAGTGACAGCCGTGATTTCCTACGCTTTCATGCTGCTCGTCAACCGCAGGGGCAACGCATGACCATCGTCGGCAAATCGAAGCGCTCCCCCTCATTCCGTCGTAACCGCTGGATGCTGTCGGCAATCCTGCTGGTTATATGGCTCTATACGGCATTGCCTCTCTTCTATGTTCTCGTATCGGCATCGAAATCGAACAACGATCTGTTCACGACCTTCGGCCTCTGGTTCGCAAGCGATTTCAGGTTGTTTGAGAATATAGGACAGGTCTTCAGCTTCCAGGGTGGCATTTTTGCCCGCTGGCTGCTCAACACCATCATCTATGCAACGACCTCCGGTATCGGTGCCGCCCTGTTTTCCACGATGGCCGGATATGCGCTTGCGAAGTACGATTTCACAGGCAAGCGGCTGATCTTCGCGGTCATTCTCGGCGCCGTCATGATCCCGCAGACAGCGCTTGTGGTACCGCTGTTCCTGCTGATGTCGAAAGTTGGCATCGTGAACACGCCCTGGGCCGTCATCCTGCCGTCACTGGTCTATCCGCCCGGCGTCTTCCTGATGCGCGTCTATGCCGACGACGCCATACCGAACGAGCTGATCGATGCCGGCCGCGTCGATGGCGCCGGCGAGTTGCACATCTTTTTCTCGCTGGCTTTGCGGCTGCTCATGCCGGGCTTTGCCACCGTGCTCATCCTGTCTTTCGTCGCGACCTGGAACAACTACTTCCTGCCTCTGGTCGTCTTGAGTTCGGCCGAGTATTTCCCGGTCACCGTCGGCCTCGCGCAATGGTATGCGACGGCCACGGTCGGCTCCGGCGGCGGTGCCGCGCTCTTTACCCTCGTATTGGCGGGTGCGCTGATCAGCATCGTTCCCGTCATCATAGCATTCATCGTCATGCAGCGTTTCTGGCAAGGCGGCCTCGGTGCCGGCGGCGTCAAGGCTTGAAACTGCGGAGAAACCGACATGGCCGTTATCGAACTAAAGAATGTCAGAAAATCCTTCGGTGCATTGGACATCATCCGCGGGCTCGACCTGCGGATCGAGGACGGCGAGTTCGTCGTTTTCGTCGGTCCATCCGGCAGCGGTAAATCAACGCTGCTGCGCCTCGTCGCCGGTCTGGAGGAAGTCACCTCCGGCCAAATCCTGATCGGCGGCGAGGATGTGACCGATCTCGGCCCGGCCGATCGGGCCTTGTCCATGGTCTTCCAGTCCTATGCCCTTTATCCGCACAAGACGGTGCGCGCCAACATGGCTTTCGGCCTGGAGGTTGCCCGCACGCCCCGCGCCGAAATCGAACGGCGCGTCCAGGCCGCGGCGGCATCCCTGCGGCTGGAGAACTATCTCGACCGCAAGCCGAAAGAACTGTCCGGCGGGCAGCGCCAGCGCGTCGCGATCGGCCGCGCCATCGTCCGCGATCCGGTAGCGTTTCTCTTCGACGAGCCCCTGTCCAATCTCGATGCCGCCCTGCGTGCGGAAATGCGCATCGAGATCGCCAGACTGCACCAGCGCCTCGGCGCGACGATGATCTATGTCACCCATGACCAGGTCGAAGCGATGACGCTTGCCGACAAGATTGTCGTGCTCAAGGATGGCGCGATCCAGCAGATCGGCTCGCCGATCGAGCTCTACGAAAAGCCCGCCAACCTCTTCGTCGCACAGTTTCTCGGCTCGCCGAAGATGAATGTCTACGATGTTGCACCGGTCGCGGAAGGGCTGAAAATTGCCTCCGGCGGCGTGCTGGCGCGGCCCTCCGCGCCTTCGGACACCGCCAAGCTTGGCGCCCGCCCGGAACATATCGCCGTGCGGGAGCCGGGTCAGGGTCATCTCGAAGGCAGGATCGATGTCGTCGAGCGCCTGGGATCGGACACCTACGCCTATATCGCCCATGATGGCGGCCAGCTGACGACGGTCCGCCTGCCCGGCAACGTCCATCTCCACGTTGGACAGCCGGTCAGCCTCGCTCTCGACAGCGAGCAGCTGCACCTGTTCGATAGGGATGCCCGGTCCATTGCCTGAGGCCACTCCGAGCCTGTTTCCTGTTCAGCGCTCAGCCAGGGCAGCCGGTTCGCCGGTCGGCCGGCAGCGAAGCTCCGATGCTCAAGGCATCGAACCCAAAGTGATTGTTGCATCGATGCTCAAATTGACTAGTCTTCAAGCCAGCTAGCAATGACGTGACGGATGCCAGGTTTCCGGGCCACCGGGACCTTGCGACAAAGCCCAACCTCAGAGGGATCGATGGTCAGCCTTGGTGTTTTGACGACTTACATATTGGTGGTGCTTGGGTTGATGGCCATTCCCGGGCCTGCGACGCTGCTAACCCTGGCCAGGGCAATCAGCGGCGGCAGGCGCACCGGGCTGGCGACCGGCCTCGGTATCGCCACCGGCGATCTTTTCCATACGATGATGGCGACCTTCGGGTTGTCGGCGCTCCTCGCCACATCTGCGCTCGCCTTCGAGATCGTCAAATATGCCGGCGTCATCTATCTGATCTATCTCGGCTTCAAGGCTTTCTTCGAGAAGAGCGGCAGCATCGACGTGCCGACCGCGCAGGCCATCACACCCATGCGCGCCTTTCGGCAGGGGTTTTTTACCGAGATACTCAACCCGAAGACGGCCCTGTTCTTCCTCGCCTTCCTGCCGCAGTTCATCCATCCGGAAAGCGGGTCCGTCATCGCGCAGTTCGCGCTGCTCGGAGCCATCTTCGTCGCCCTCAGCATTGGCGTAACCTCGCTTCTGGCGATCGGAGCCGGATCGATCGGCGGCTGGCTGCGCCGCAACCGCACCATCGGCCGATGGCAGGGAAAGTTCATCGGTACGATCTATATGGCCCTGGGCTTGAGGCTTGCCCTGCAGCAGCAGTGATACGGGTTTGCGGTAGCCGGTTGAAGATCAGGCCGACTGCCGTTTGACGACACAAAGGCTCATGTCCGAGCGCAGGCGAAAACCCATCGCTTCATACAGCGCAATGGCAGGCTTATTTGCCGCATAGGCGTGCAGGTAGGCCGTTTCGTCGCGTGCCGAAATCTCGCCTGCCACGAAGCGAAAGAGCAGAGAGCCAAGGCCCCGTCCCTGAAAATCCGGATGGGTACAAAGACCGCTGAGCTCGGCAAACCCTGGCTGCCGCATCCGCTGGCCGGCCATGGCGACGAGGCGCCCTTCTATTTTCACACCCCAGAAGGCACCGAGGCTTTGGGCGCGCAGCGTGAACGGGCCGGGTTTCGTCTGCGTGGCGAGGGCCAGCATATCCGCGGCATCGTCTTCCGTCAGCAGTTCGATCCTGCTGTCCGACACTCGCTCGAAAGGGTGCCCGGCCATCATCTGCACGAGGCTGGCGCTGGAGAGCACCGTCAATCCTTGGGAAACGGTGATCGGGGCGGCCTCGACGATCGCCATGACATCCTCTCCCACGGGTAGCTCTGCCAGGGCTTCAAGGCTCTCGGCCGAGTTGTCGGCGGCAGCCGCAAAAGGCACGATCGAAGGCGGATAGCGGCGGGCACGTTCGCTGCCCTCCGCCAATGAGGCATGGGCAGTACGAAGTGCGTTCCAGACCGGGCGGTCGAGAATATGGTTCACGACGTCTTTTCCTTTCCAATGTTGGCGCGGCGCGCAAGCGGCGCTTCGGCGAGCCCGTCTTCGATTGCGGCCAGTTGTTCCAGCATCGGGCCGGAAAGCTCGCCACAAAGCTCGCGGACCGCCTGCTCTATCCGCGGCCAGACCGATCGCTTCGAATAGTCGACAAGCTCCTGCCCCTTTGGGGCCAGCGATATCAAGCGCCGCCGCTGGTCTTCGGCCGACGCCTGCATATCGACATATCCCAGCTCCAGAAGCTGAGAGACGGTACGCGTTGCGCCCGGCTGGGTAATGCCGACCGCCTGGGCAAGTTCGCCAATCGTCAAGGGACCAGCGCGGTCGATGGCGGCGAGAAACGGATACTGGGCGGCCTGCAGCGTGACGCCAAGCTCTTCGATGATCTGCTGCGTGTCTGCCTGCAGGCGTTCGCCGATACGGCGAAACCGGCTGCCGAGACAGAGGAAGCCCAGCGATCTCACGATATCTTCAACCAAGCGAGGCCCCCCAATCAGTTACATAACTAGTTATATAAATCCTTATGCAATTGAGGTCAACAGAATTGCCCCCGCATTGCAAGTATTGGAATTCGACTCGGGATGGTCGCGACCCCAGCGGCACCATCGTTGCGCATGCCCGCATCCCCGCCACCGCAGCAAGGCCATAGGCCGCCCCACCATTGACACCCGCGCTGGATTTTCGCGCGCCTGGACAATGGACCCGACGCATGTCGGTCTCGCGCTGCCGGATGGTTTGCTGATCGAGCCAAGTCATCTATCGCTATGTCATGCAGGCACATTGACTTTTGTCAGCGATGATGAATTATGTCAGAACAACCCATCTTGAGAGAGCAGCATGCCGATCCGCTCCAACGACCAAATCATCCACAAGGCCGCCTGGCTCTATTATACACACGGCCTGCGGCAGGACGAAGTTGCCCAGCGCCTGGAAATTTCGCGCGCATCGATTGCCATGTATCTGCGCCGGGCGCGCGAGATGGGTATTGTCACGATCACCACGTCGTCAGAGCTTTTCTCGGACGACGTTCTTGCCCGGGAGCTGGAGGACGCGACCGGCCTGACGACGGCCTGGATCGTGCCCGAAGACCGGCAGGCCATGGATCCCGCCGCGGAGATGCCGGTCGTCGCAGCCTCGGTGTTCCTCGAACTCATCAACAAGGGCGACCGGATCGGAGTGGCCTGGGGCCGCACCGTCTATCACATCGCCGACGTCATGCCCTTTGCGGACCTGCGCGGCGTGACCGTGGTTCAGCTCTGCGGCAATCTGGGTGCGCCCTATTCCTATCGCCCCGACCAATGCACGACGGAAATCGCCCGGCGGCTCAACGCCGAAGGCATCAATCTTTATGCCCCCCTCGTTCTCTCGTCGGAACGGCTGGCCGACGAACTGCGCGCCGAGCCGGTCATCCGCGAGCAGCTCGCGACCATTTCCGATTGCCAGCTTGCGCTTTATTCGGTGGGCGGCATCGAGGAAGACAGCCATCTTGTCAAATGCGGCGCCCTCTCGGCAGAGGAAATGCACGCCATGGGCGACAAGGGCGCGGCCGGCGTCATCGCCGGGCAGCTCATCGACCGCGACGGCCAATGGATGGATTGCGCGCATAACCGGCGCTGCATGTCCGCCGATCTCGCTTCCATCCGCTCGATTAGGAAGCGGATGCTCGTCGTGCAGGAAGACAACAAGTTCGAGTCCCTGATTGCCGCATTGAAGGGCGGCTTCGCCTCGCACCTCATCGTCACGGCATCGATGGCGCGGCGTGTTCTGGATCGCTGGAGCAAAGAAGGGCTCGACAAGAACAGCTCGGGCAAGACCTGAGCCTGTCACATGGCCCGCCGGGACGGGAAGGGCCAAATCATCGGGAGGCAAACAAGAATGGAAAATCTCTGGCGCGCGGATGTCGCGGAAAAAGTCGTGGCCGGCTATCTGGCCAAAGGCGTCAATCGCGATCTTGCGCTACGCACCTATACGACCCGTCTTTTGGGAGGCGAGCCGCGGCTTGTGCTGCACGGGGGCGGCAATACCTCCGTAAAGACGGAGATGACGGATCTCGTCGGCGACACCCATGCCGTCCTTTGTGTCAAAGGCAGTGGCTGGGACATGGGCGTGATCGAGCCACCGGGCTTGCCAGCCGTGCGGATCGACGCGCTCCTGAAGAGCCGGAAGCTCGCGAAGCTGTCGGACGAGGACATGGTGACTTTGTTGCGGGCCAACCTCATCGATCCCGCCGCACCGAACCCGTCCGTCGAGGCGCTTTTGCATGCTTTTCTTCCGCACAAATTCGTCGATCACACCCATTCGACAGCCATCCTTGCCATCGCCGATCAGGCGAGAAGCCGGGACATGTGCATGGAACTCTTCGGCAGGAAGATGGGATTCGTGCCGTATATCATGCCGGGATTTGCCCTTGCCAAGGCAGCAGCCGAGGTGTTCGAACAGGATCCGACGGTCGACGGACTGATCCTCGACAAGCACGGCATCTTCACCTTCGGCGAGACGGCGAAGGAATCCTACGACCGGATGATCCACTACGTGACGCTGGCGGAAGACCATGTGAAGCGGAACGGCCGCCATCCCTTTTCGGCCGCCGTCCTGCCTGGCGATCTCGCCAGCCCCGGCGACATCGCGCCGATGCTGCGCGGCGCCGTTGCCGTCGATAGGGGCGAAGGTCGTTTCGACCGCATGGTCAGCGTGTTCCGCACCTCGCCGGCCATCCTCGAATTCGTCAGCGCCGCTGAAGTCGCCGACATGGCCTCCCGCGGCGTTTCGACGCCCGATCTTTCCATACGCATCAAGACCGGACCGATGGTGCTGCCCGCGCCGACAAGGGGCGATCTGACCGGTTATCGCGGCATCATCGACGAGCGTGTTGCCGCCTTTGCCGCCGATTACACCGAATATTTCCGCAGCAACGACGCCCGCGACGACGTCAAGCGCGTCATGCTCGATCCGATACCGCGGCTCACCCTGGTTCCGGGCCTTGGCATGTACGGCCACGGCCGCACCTATAAGGATGCGGCAATCGCCGCCGATGTCGGCGAGATGTGGATCGAGGCTGCGCGCGATGCGGAATCGATCGGGCGGTTCGAGCCGGTCAGCCGGCCCGATCTGTTCGACCTCGAATACTGGTCGCTGGAACAGGCGAAGCTCGCCGGGGCAAAACCCAAACCCTTCACCGGTCAGGTCGTGCTGGTGACCGGCGGCGGCGGCGCCATCGGCGCAGCGATCGTCAGGGCATTTGCATCCGAGGGCGCCCATGCGGTCGTGGTCGATCTCGATGGCGAGAAGGCGAAGGCGGTCGCCAAGTCTGCCGGGAACAATTCGATAGGCGTTGCTTGCGACATTACCGACCCGGCCTCGGTCCGCGCCGCCTTCGATGCCGCCATTGCCACCTTCGGCGGTGTCGATATCGTCGTATCGAATGCGGGTGCCGCCTGGGAAAGCCCCATCGCGACGATGGACGACGCCCTGCTGCGCCGCAGCTTCGAGCTGAACTTCTTTGCCCACCAGAGCGTGGCGCAAAATGCGGTGCGCATCATGAAGGCGCAGGGAACCGGCGGGGTGCTGCTCTTCAATGCCTCCAAACAGGCGGTCAATCCGGGCGCGAAATTCGGTGCGTATGGCCTTCCGAAAGCGGCAACCCTTTTCCTTTCCCGCCAGTACGCATTGGAGCATGGCGCGGACCGGATCCGGGTCAATGCCGTCAACGCTGACCGCATCCGATCGGGCCTGCTCAATGACGAGATGATCGCCAACCGTGCGGCGGCACGCGGCGTCACGATTTCCGAATATATGGGCGGCAATCTTCTCGGCCTGGAGGTCACGGCCGACGACGTCGCCCGCGCTTTCGTACACCACGCCCTGGCCGAAAGAACGACGGCGGATGTGACCACCGTCGATGGCGGCAATATCGCGGCCGCGCTGCGCTGAGGCCACGCTGATCTCGCAAGGAAAATTGCCCCTATCCGGGGCAATTTTTTACCGGCATGTCCGAGGAGGCCGTTGCCGCCGGACAACAAAAAAGGCGGTGCCGAGGCACCGCCAGCTGGTGGGGAAGAGTTTGATTACTTGGCTGCAGCCTTCGGCATCCAGCCGGGCATGGCGACATCTGCATGCGCGAACTGCGGCAGCTTGGCTCCGAGTTCCTCCATGTTCTTGATGTCCTGATCGTTCAGCTCTTTCTGGGTAATCAGCGTCGGCGGAACGATGACCTGGTGGCCGGGATCCTCGCCGGCAAGCAGCATGGCAAGCGTGCGGACCGAAACCTGGCCGACCACAGCCGGGTTTGTTGCCGCCGTCGCCGCCCAGGCGGAACCGGATTCACGCATCGCGGCGATATCCGACGTCGAAATATCGGCCGAATAGATCTTCACGCTGGAAGAAAGCCCGGCTTCGTCGACGGCGATCTTCACGCCCTTGGCGAACTCGTCATAGGGCGCGAACATCACGGTAATGTCGGGATTGGCCGAGACCACCGAACGGGCTTGGTTGGCGACCGAGTTGGCGATCGGGTTGTCCATGGTGCCGAACTGCGCGGCCTCCTTGATACCCGCGTACTTCTTCTTGAATTCCTTCCAGGTCTCGTCGCGTCGGTCGAGCGGCGCGATACCGGCGACGTAGACGTAGCCGGCCTTGAAGCTTTCGCCATTGTCCTTGATGGCCTGCTCCAGCGAGAGGCGAGCAAGATCGCGGTCGGATTGTTCGATCTGGGGAATCTTCGGGTTCTCGACGTTCACGTCGAAGGCAACGACCTTGATGCCCGCGTCAACGGCGCGTTGGGCGGCGTCCTTCATCGATTCCGTCAGGCCGTGCTGGATGATGATCCCCTGCACGCCGAGCGCGATCGCCTGGTCCACCATGTCAGCTTGAAGCGCCGCATCCTGGCGGCTGTCGAACACCTGCAGCTGGACGCCCAGCGCCTTTGCCTGCGCCTCGACACCGGACAGGTAGGACTGGAAGAAGTCACCCGTCGAGAGATATCGCACCAGCGCGATCTTCACATCGCCCGGCTTGTCGAATGGCTTCGGCATGTCCGCGGCAAAGGATGGCGCGCCAAACGCCGCCGCCCCCATCAGCCCGAGCGTCAATAGCCCCAGCGTTCTGCGTGTTATGTTCATGTCAGTCTCCTCCTCCGGTGAAATTATGATTGTCCGCCAAGAGACTCAGCCCTTAGCGTTTGCTCCTCTTCGAGAATGCAAAGGTGAAGATCAGGGCGATGACGAGAACCGCGCCCTTGACGAAATCCTGGGTGTAGTAGGGCGCATTCATCATCGTCAGACCCTGCAGCAGGATCCCGACGAAGAGAGCACCGATCGCTGTGCCGAAGGCATTGGGCTTGGCCGCGCCAAGAACCGCAAAGCCAATCAGCGCGGCGGCGACGGCATCGAGCAGCAGGTTGTTGCCCGATGCGATGTCGCCACGGCCGAGACGGGCTGCCAGCAAGATGCCGCCGATCGAGGCGAAGATGCCCGAGATGATGTAGGCGGAGATCTTGTAGGCATTGACAGGTGCGCCGGCGAGGCCGGCCGCGCGTTCATTCGAACCGACGGCATACATCATGCGTCCGAACCGGGTATATTCGAGAAAGAACCAGATCAGGATCGCCAGCACGATCAGCACCACGACCGAAACGGGCACGAGATTGGGCAGGATGAAGTCGAAGCGGTGACGGCCAAGGGCGAGAAAGCCGGGGCTGAATGCGCCGTTTGCAACCGAACCATCGGGCAGCGTCATTCCGGTGGCAATAGAGCGCCCCTCGGTCGGAATTCGCTGAAGGCCGAGCAAGAGGAACATCATGCCGAGCGTCGCCAAAAGGTCCGGCACGCGCATGTAGACGATGATGATGCCATTGATGAGCCCGACGAGCACGCCGACGGCAAGGCAGACGAGCGTCGCCGTGACAGCATCGCCACCCATGACGACCATCACATAGGAAGAAGCCATCATCGCGGTCGTGGCGACCGACCCAATGGAAAGATCGAAACCGCCGACCACCAATGTCGCGGTGACGCCGAGCGCAAGGATGCCGGTGATCGATACCGACTGCAGGATGAAGACGGCGCTCTGCGGCGAAGCGAAACCGCCCGTGACAATCGAAAAATACAGGATCATGCCGAAAAGCAGCACGAGGAAACCGTATTTTATCGCAATATCCCTGAAGCTCACGGCCGGTTGGGGCAACGGGGCCGCAGCCGTGGATTTGCTCTGTTCACTGCTCATAATGGACTGACCTGTTGAGAGGATTGACCTGCGATCTCGGACAGCAGGCGCTCGACATCGATGCCGGAATTGCGATGCTCGCCAACGATCGTCTGTTCGGACATGACGAGAATGCGGTCGGCGACTTCGAAGGCTTCGTCGAGTTCGGTTAGAAAGAGGATTGTGGCTCTGCCACCGGACGAGGCGCGCAGCTTCTCGCCAATGTCGCGCCGGGCCACGATGTCGACACCCTGGAACGGCTCGTCGAGGACGAGAAGCCGCGACGGCTCCGAAAGCCACCGGCCGACCATGACCTTCTGCTGGTTGCCGCCGGACAGTGTCTGCATCTCATCCCGCTCGCTGCGGCAGACGACGCCGAGCGAGGAAATCTGCTGGCGGGCCCTTACCCGCTCGGTCCCGCGGCTCGATATTCCAAACCGCGACAAGCGCCGAAGGAACGGCAGGCTGATATTCTCATAGATGTTGAAATCGGGCACGATGCCGCTGATCGCCCTGTCCTTGGCGATGAGGAACACGCCGCGAGCAATGGCTTGGCCGGTTGTTTTCGGAGCGTAGCGGGCGTCGTCCAGCATCATCTGACCGGCAGCTGGCATGCGCGCTCCGGCCAGCGTCTCGGCGAGCGCCGACTTGCCGACGCCGACGAGACCGGTTACCGCGACAATCTCGCCTTCGCCGAGCTGGAAATCGAAAGGTTTCGATTGCTCGGACAGCTTCAGGCCCTGCGCGCGGAAAACGGCAACGCTTGCCTCGCGCACGGAGATTGCGTCTGCGGAGACTTTCCTGCCGAGCATGGCATTGACGGCACCTTCATAGTCGAGGTCCGGCCCTTCGAAATGACCGGTGATGCGGCCATCCCGCAGCGCCAGGATACTGTCCGCAAGGCGGCGGATATCCGACATGCGGTGCGAAATATAAAGAATGGCAACGCCCCGGGCCTTCAACCGGTCGACGAGATCGAACAGCCGATCGGCTTCAGCGCTCGACAGGGACGAGGTCGGCTCGTCGAGGATCAAGACCCTCGGTTCATGCGCCATCGCACGCGCGATCGCCACCATCTGGCGGTCGGCAAGGCTCAGATCGTTGATGCTGGCCTTGAGGTCGATCGCCAGCCCCATGCGTGAGGCAACCAGGGCGGCTTCACGCCGAACCCGGCGCGGATTGAAGAAAAGCCGAGCACCGCGGCCATTCAGCCGGTCAAGCGTCAAATTGGTTGCCACATCGAGATCGGCAACGACGCCGTCATTGATATTCTGGTGCACCGTCACGACGCCGGCACGGATCGCCTCCGCCGGTGTCGAGGGTTCGAATGGGGCGCCTGCAAGGGTGATCGTGCCGGCGTCCCGCGGATAGACCCCGCTCAAGATGCGCACGAGCGTCGATTTGCCTGCGCCATTGGCACCCATCAAAGCCGTAACGGAGCCGCCTTTGAGGTCGAGATGCACACCCTGGAGCACCGCCACTGCACCAAAGGATTTGCGCACGCCCTCGATGCGAAACACTGCATGTTCGCTCATTCTCTCCTCCCAATGGACACAGGTTAAGATTGCTTTTCGTCAAATGTCAAGGCCATTGACATTTGACAGAATGCTGCCTTAGTTGTGCCCGTGACGGCATGTCGACACGCGGTGGAGGCCGCGACATGCGCAGGAGGAGAACACTATGGACACGCAAGTCTTTGCGGCGCTCAGCGCCGAAACCTTGCCGGCCCGGCTTGGCGGAAACACCATTCTCAAGGAAAAGATCGGCGGCGATTCGGCGCGGTGGCAGGTCACGGAGGTCGGCGACGGCAACCTCAATCTCGTTTTCATCGTCACGGGCGACAAGGGAGCTGCCATCGTCAAGCAGGCGCTTCCCTATGTGCGCCTCGTCGGCGAGAGCTGGCCGCTTCCCCTGAAACGGTCCTATTTCGAGTATCACGCGCTCGTGCGCCAGTCCGCGCGCGATCCGGGCATGGTGCCGGAGATCTTCTTCTTCGATGCCGTCCAGGCCATCATCGTCATGGAATATCTGACGCCGCACGTCATCCTGCGGCGGGCGTTGATCGATGGTCGCGCTCTTCCGAAGATCGGGCGCGATCTCGGCCTCTTCTGCGCGCGAACGCTCTTCCGCGGCTCGGATCTCTCCATGGTCACGCGTGAAAAGAAGGCCGACATGGCTCTCTTCGCCGATAATGTCGAGCTCTGCGATATCACAGAGAACCTGGTGTTCTCGGATCCCTATTTCGGGGCCAAGCTCAACCGCCACACCTCGCCTCAGCTCGACCCGCTCGTTGCGGAATTGCGAGCAGACCGCGACCTCAAGGTCGAGGCGCAGCGGCTGAAACATCTCTTTTCCGCCAAGGCCGAGACGCTCTGCCATGGTGACCTGCACACCGGCTCGGTGATGGTCACCGACGAGGAAACGCGGGTGATCGACCCGGAATTCGCGTTCTACGGGCCGATCAGTTTCGATGTCGGCATGCTGCTTGCCAATTTCTGGATGAGCTACTTCGCGCAAAGCGGTCACGACAGCGGCAGTGCCGGACGCGACGACATGCGCGCCTATTTGCTCGATACGATCGAAACCATCTGGGAGACCTTCCGCGCCGAATTCGCCCATCTCTGGCGCAGCGAGAGAGCGGGGATCCTCTACCCGGCAAGCCTCTTCGAGGATCGAGGCGATCTCCTCGGCGCGGAACAGGCGCTGAATATCGTCCTCGACGAGATCTATCGCGAAATGCTGGGGTTTGCCGGCATAGAGATGCATCGCCGCATCCTCGGCCTTGCCCACAATGCCGATTTCGAGACCATCGCCGACCCCGACCGTCGTGCCACCTGTGAGCGGAAGGCACTGAAACTCGGGCGTCATCTCGCCGTCAACCGGCATCGCATCCATAGCCTCAAGGATGTCCGCGCCACGGCGGAGCGGCTTGAAAAGGAGACACTCGCTTGAAAGTCGGGGAACGCCACTACCATACCATCTGGCTCAACGAGGACGGCCGCTCCGTCGACATTATCGATCAGCGCTGGCTGCCGCATGAGTTCAGGGTCGTCACGCTGAAAACCGTGGGCGAAGTCGCCGTTGCGATCCGCGACATGTGGGTGCGCGGCGCGCCGCTGATCGGCGTCACGGCTGCCTATGGCATTGCGATCGCCATGGCCGAAGACCCCTCCGACGCCCATCTCGACGCCGTTTGGGAAGAGCTCAACGAAACGCGGCCGACCGCCATCAACCTGCGCTGGGCGCTGAACGCGATGCGCGATCACCTGCGCGGGCTTTCGCAAAGCGCACGCGCCGCCGCCGCTTACAAGCGCGCCGCCGAGATTGCCGAGGAGGACGTCGAGCTCAACCGCGCGATCGGCGCAAACGGCCTCAAGGTCATCCGCGAAATCGCCGCGAAAAAGCAGCCGGGCGAACCCGTGCGCATCCTCACGCATTGCAACGCCGGCTGGCTTGCGACCGTCGACTATGGAACCGCGACCGCGCCGATCTACATGGCGATCGAGGACGGCATTCCCGTTCATGTCTATGTCGACGAAACACGCCCGCGCAACCAGGGAGCCTATCTGACCGCCTGGGAGATGAATGGCCATGGCGTGCCGCACACGCTGATCGTCGATAACGCCGGCGGCCACCTGATGCAGCACGGCGATATCGATATGGTGATCGTCGGGACCGATCGCACCACTGCAAACGGCGATGTCTGCAACAAGATCGGAACCTATCTCAAGGCGCTTGCCGCCCGCGACAACGGCGTGCCCTTCTACGTCGCCTTGCCCTCACCGACGATCGACTGGACGGTTCACGACGGCATCAAGGAAATTCCGATCGAGGAGCGGTCCGCCGACGAGGTGAGCTTCGTGCAGGGCAGAGCGCGGGACGGCTCGATTGCGAGCGTGCGCATCTCCCCGGAAGGAAGCCCTGCGGCAAATCCGGCCTTCGACGTCACGCCTGCCCGCCTGATCACCGGCCTGATAACGGAGCGCGGCATCGCGACGCCGTCGCCGGAAGGCCTCAAGGCACTTTTCCCCGAACGGAGCTGAGACGATGACCCTCTCCAATCAGAAATCCACCGAAGGCATCGCGCTCGGAATCCGGCGTCGCGTCTTCTTCCACACGATGAAACACAATGGCGGCTATCTGAGCCAGGCCTGCTCCGCCGCCGAAAGCCTTGCGCTGCTCTACAACGAATTCCTCAAGCTCGGCGAGCCCACGCTTCCGAAAGTGCCGCTGCCCTTCCGCGGCGTACCGTCGGCACACAATCCCGATGCCTTCACCGGCGCCGGCTACCACGGTCCGTTCGCGCCTGAGTTCGACCGGTTCTTCATTTCCCCCGCGCACTACGCCCTGGTCATCTACTCCGCCCTGATCGAGACGGGACGGATGGACGAGCATGCGCTGGATCATTTCAACAAGGACGGCGGTTCGGTCGAGATGATCGGCGCCGAACACAGCCCCGGCATGGAAGTGACGACCGGGTCGCTGGCGCAAGGCCTTTCCATGGCGTCGGGCGTCGCCTGGGCGCGACGGAAGAAAGGCGAGCCGGGCAAGGTCTGGGTCTATATGTCCGACGGAGAGTTCCAGGAGGGCCAGACCTGGGAATGCCTTGCAGCCATGGCCTATCACCAAATCGACAATGTCCGCGTGATCGTTGACGTGAACCGCCAGCAATGCGACGGTGCCATGTCGTCCGTGCTCGATCTCGGCGATCTCGCCGCGCGTGTCAGCGCGTTCGGCGTGACATGCCGCTCGGTCGACGGTCATGATCTGGATGCCCTGAGAGAGGCGGCCGGCAGCGCGGAAGCGGGCAAGCCGCTGGTAATCCTCGCCAATACCTCGCCCTATCAGGGCATGAATTTCCTCAAGAAGCGGTTCCCGCGGCTGCACTACGTCCGCTTCAAGAGCGCCGACGAGCGGCAGGAAATGCAGGCGGCGCTCGCAGCCGAACTTGGCGTCGACATGAACGCAGTGGAAAGGGCCTGAACATGGTCGAGATCGTCAACCGTCCCTATGCCAAGGCGTTCGAGGCTTTTGCCGTAGCGCGACCCGAAGTGCTCTGCCTCTCGGCGGATCTCACCTCCTCCTGCGAGGTCGATGGCTTCCGCGATCGGCATCCGGACCAGTTTCTTTCGCTCGGCATGGCGGAGCAGAACATGCTCTCCTTTGCCGGCGGCCTCGCGATGCAGGGCTATCGTCCCTTCCTCCACACGTTTTCGGTGTTTCTGTATCGCCGGCCCTACGACCAGCTGATCAATTCCATCGCCTATTCCAATCGCAAGGTGCGGCTCATGGGCTTTCTGCCGGGGATCACCACGCCCGGGGGCATTACGCATCAGGCAATCGAAGACATCGCCGTGATGCGTGCGGTGCCGAACATGACGGTGCTCGAAACGGGCGATGCGACGGAGGTCGAGACCGTCCTCGAAGTCGCGGATTCAATCGATGGCCCCGTTTACGTCCGCGTCCTGCGTGGCGAGGTGCCGCGCCTGTTCTCCACGCCTTTTGAATTCAACAGGCTGCGCACGCTGTCGGAAGGCGACGATATCCTCGTGGTCAGTTCAGGTGTCTGTACCGAAGAGGCGCTGCGCGCGAGCGGGCCGCTGACCGCACGGGGGATCGGCGTCCATCACCTGCACGCCTCGACGCTGAAGCCCTTCGATCGCGATGGCCTGCTCAAAGCCGCGCGCGGAAAGAAAGGCATCGTCACCCTGGAAAACCACACGATCGTCGGCGGCCTCGGCTCGCTGGTGGCGGAGATCCTCGCCGAGGAGGGCCTCGGCATCCGGCTGAAGCGGCTTGGCCTCAACGACACGTTTGCGCACGGCGCCTCCAAGCCATACCTCATGAAGAAATATGGGCTCGACGCGGGCGCCCTGGTGAAAGCCATCGAAGGTCTCCTCGGCAAACCGCTTTCCATCGGCGAAGAGGAATTGTCAGAAGTGCGTCTCGACCACGTCCATTCGGCGCAGAAGGCAGAGGCGCTCTGATGGCTCCGCGCTTTAGCGTCACCTATTTCGTCCGGGCCGCCGATGCCGGGGAGGCAAAGGCCCGTGCGCTCGATATCGCACTCGAGCAAACCGTCGAGATCCCGCGCGATGTCGTTCCCAAAGGCTATGTCGAGGAAGAGATTCTCGGCAGGCTGGAATCCCTGGAGAAGTCTCCTGACGGCCGGCCGGGCTTTCTCGCAACCATCTCCTATTCAGACGACGATATCGGCGGCGATTTTCCGCAATTTCTCAACATCGTCTTCGGCAACAGCTCCATAAAGCCCGGGCTGAAGGTCGAAGACATCGGGCTGTCGCCCGGCATCCTCGCTCTCTGCAAGGGGCCGCGACACGGAATAGCCGGCCTTCGCGCCCGCGCCGGCATCGGAGAAAGCCCCTTGCTCATGTCGGCGATCAAGCCGGTCGGCCTGTCGACGAAGGAACTTGCCGGTCTTGCCCATGATTTTGCGCTCGGCGGCATGCACTTCGTCAAGGACGACCATGGTCTTGTCGACCAGAAGACCTCACGCTTCGATGAGCGCCTGAGGGCTTGCGTCGAGGCCGTCGGCGAAGCCAACGCCAAGAGTGGCGGCAAGACGAGCTTCGTGCCCAATGTGACAGGACCTGCCAATGCCGTTATCGAGCGGGCAAAACAGGCTCAGGAGGTCGGCGCCGGCGGCGTGATGATCGCGCCTGCCCTTGCCGGCTACGATGTGATACGCACGCTCGCCGCCGATCCGGATTTCACCCTGCCCATCATCTCGCATCCGGCCTTCTCCGGGGCGAACGTCGTCTCGCCCGACTGTGGATTCAGCCATCGCGCCTTCTTCGGGGCACTGCACCGGCTGATGGGAGCGGATGCGGTCATCTATCCGAATTTCGGCGGTCGCTTCGGCTTCACCCGCGAGGAATGCCTGTCGATCGCCCGCGCCTGTTCAGCCGAGCTCGGTGGGCTGAAGGCGATCGTGCCCGCCCCGGGCGGCGGCATGACCTTGAACCGGGTGGCGGAGATGCGCGAAGCCTATGGCAACGATATCATGTATCTCGTCGGCGGGGCGCTGCTGCAGGAAACCAGCCTTGTCGAGGCCTGCCGACGTCTGTTTGCGGCTGTGCATGCGTGACGGACGAGCGCGCGGCATGAAGCGCCGCTTGTATTGCCGCCGCGAACGATATTCGGATTGCACAAGGTTTTCGCCCGCGCGATCGGCATGCCCGATGCGCATGAAGACCCGGCAGATCTCCGGCAAGCCATAGCCACTTTCCGGCGTTGCCGGCCTGCGGGTCTACAGTGGCCGGCCAGGCCGCGTGGCCCTCTCCCCTGTGCCATATTGGCGTCTGTCCAAGCCGGATCATCCATTCGTTTAGCAATTGCAGATACAATCTCCATGGTTGCACCTGAAGGCTCACGGCGAAAAATAAGAGCGCAGACGCACCCAAAGCCGCACCCGCGCCAAGGTCGTATACTGTTTGAATCTAGCACGCCTCCGTCATCGTATTTCGTGAAGCCGAGTTGGTGGCCGAGCCTCCCGCCGACGAGGCGAATTCTGCCCCGACTGCGAACAGCGTCAGGACAGATCAAATCCACGAAATTTAAGTAATTGAAATTACTTATAAATTATCCGACCCCTCTCGACCTGTCACCGTCCTCCCTCTTTAAGTCCATGCGTATATTATTTCTTTAGAAATTTACATATTAACCGAATACTAATAAACGACTTAACTTTCCGGATCATATTAGCTACCCATTACGCAATCGGAAGTAATGGCTTGCACGATATTGATACAGGCTCTCGACGATATTCAGAGAGAGCTTACTCAATCAAAAATGGCGGTTCAATACCAGCCTCGAGAGGGGCTGGCGCCGCCGGTGCTTGCCTTGCTTTCGAGGGGTAGATTTCGAACCAGGAGAGCCAAATGCAGCCGGTAGATGCATCCGAGCATGGATCCACCATTCCGACGCAAGACCATCCTCTTGCGCTCCCAAGCGTATTGATCGGAGGATTGCCCATCACCGTGGTCAATCGGCGAAATGCCGCTTCATTCATGATCGCCGTGGCGCGAAAACGCCGCCGCGACAGCCGCCCCTACTACTTCACCTCGGCCAATGGCGAGGTCGTCGCCCGCGTTCATGCCGACGCCAACATCGCCAGGCTCTTTCAGGAGGCCGACCAGATCCTAGCCGACGGCCAGCCGCTCGTCATGGCCTCACGCCTGCTATGCAGGGTGCAGCTCCCGGAGCGCGTGGCGACGACGGACCTTTTTCACGACGTGGCGGAACTTGCCGCGAGGGAAGGCATAAGCTTCTACCTGCTCGGAGCAACCGAGGCGACAAACTCCAAAGCCGTCGCGACCGTGCAGGCACGCTATCCCGATCTGCGCATCGTCGGGCACTGCCACGGCTATCTCGCAGGGGAGGCCCTGGAAGCAAGGCTTGACGAGATTAACGCGCTGGCGCCCGACATCCTGTGGATCGGTCTCGGCGTTCCCCGCGAGCAGATCTTCGTTCACGACTTTGCCGCACGGCTTGCCAATGTCGGCGTCATCAAGACATCGGGCGGGCTGTTCGACCATCTGGCCGAAAGGACGACGAGGGCCCCGATCTGGATCCAGAGGGCCGGCTTCGAGTGGTTCTGGCGGATGCTGATGGAACCTCGCCGGCTGTTCTGGCGATATCTGACGACCAATCCCTACGCCATCTACGCAATCCTGAGGTATTCGAAATGATGAACGGACGACACATCGAACCACCGGCAGTCGAAACAGATAGCGACATAGCCATCGTCGGGGGCGGGCTTTCAGGCACACTTGCCGCCTGCATGCTCGGCCGAGCCGGCTATCGGGTGACGCTCATCGACCGCCATCGCGTCTTTCCTCAGGAGTTCCGCGTCGAGCGGATCGGCGGCGAGGCGATCGAAAAACTTCAGCGGCTTCAGCTGCTCGCGCCCCTGTCGGCCGCCGGCATCCCCTTCGACGACATCGTCAACATGCACAAGGGGCGGATGCTGGACCGGACGCAGGACCGGCACTACGGCTTCTTCTACAACAGGCTCGTCACCGCGATGCGAGCCACATTGCCGGACACGGTGAAGTTCGTCGTCGGCCAGGTCAGTGGCTTACGCACCAGCGCAACGCAACAGCGAATATCGATTCTCGGCCGGGACGAGATCACCGCGCGGCTGCTGGTGCTCGCAACGGGAATGGGCGACATATTGCGCCGCGACATCGGCATTGCGCACAAGTCGATCGGTGAGAGGCGTCCGCTCGCAATCGGATTCAACATTCGCCCGCTGCGATCGAATAAATTTCGCCATACGGCCCTCACCTACCACGGTGCCGGCGACGGCATCGACCATCTCGATCTGTTCCCGGTTCCCGGCGCAACGCGGGCCAATCTCTTCTTGTTCCGAGATCCGCGCGACCCCTGGGTAAGATCGCTGCATGAGCATCCGAAGCAGGTGCTCACAGCCGCCTTTCCGTCGCTCGTCGATATCCTTGGCGACTTTGAGATCAGCAGCCGGATCGACAGCTGGCTCACCGACATCGCCGTGGCCGAAAACCACCGGCAGGACGGCGTGGTGTTGATCGGAGATGCCTTTCTGACTTCCTCCCCTGCAACCGGCCTCGGTGTCAGCCGGCTTCTGACCGACGTCGAGCGCCTGTGCGGCGACTATATCCCGCAGTGGATAGCAGAGGCTTCCGTCGACGGCACCAGGATCGCCGCCTATTATGACGACCCGGACAAGCGCGATATGGACGCTCGCGCCCTTCGCATGGGCGATCATCACCTCAGCCTCGCAACCAGCACCGATATGCGGTGGCGCGTGCGCCGTCAGTGGCATTTCATGGGGCGGCGCATACTGCATGGCATGGCAAGCCTGAGCCCAACCGTTGCGGCAAAGCTTCATCAACTCAGGACATTGCGCGCCAAATCGGCCGCGCCATCACCGGCGCTGGACTTGAAATCGACGATGTAGGAGCGAAGCGAAGGGAGGAGCCTTGCGCTCGCCCGAAGCCCCGGCATCTTCGTCCCGCCGCGATCAGAAGCCGAAGATGACCAATTCGGTGAATGTCAGATCGCCAAGCGAAGGCGGCTTCGGACCTTTGAAATATTTCGTCCCGCTTCCGGCAAAATATCGCCCCACGAGGCCGGCGACAGGTCCATTCGCATCGACGACGCTGAGGAATATGCCCTTGCGCAGGAGATAACGGCCGAAAGCGCCGGCGCACTGGCTCAACTCCTCCGGCGATCGGCAATAGATGACCTGGCAGCTTGGAACGAGACCATGAAAGATGCGGCGTGTCTTGAATACGAAGGGAAATGCCTTCCCCCCGTCGACACAGATCAATGACAGACAATCGAGCGCTGCATGCTGGAGAAGAATCTCCCGTTCTCCTTCGGAAAGCAGGGACATTTCAGGAAGATCGGGGCGCGCCTCGAGCACGCGATACGGCCGGCGCGACGAACTCAGCATGGGTAGGAAAGCAAGCTGCCCGTCGGCATAGCGGCGGAAGCCCAGCGCCTCGTTGACCTTTATGGTTCCCGGCGCTGGCGAGACATTGATGAAGGTGACGTTCTTCTTCCTCAATGCCGCAATCACCATCTTGCCGGCAAAGGCGCGATATTCCGGATCGACGGACCAGCTCGACAGATTGCAGCGGAGTTCTTCGCCCTCCTGCCCCTGATGCCGAAAATAGAGCGCCAGCAAGACACCGACGATGCGGCCGGACATATCGAGGACAAAGCCGTATTTCGGCAGATCCGGCACGAATGGCCGCTTCTCCATGCGCGTGACGGCGCGTTCCCAATAATCCCGCTCGCGTGTCGGAAAATTCCGCCGAAGGCAATCGATGATGCCACTCCAATCGCCCTCCTCGATCGGCCGGCAAGTAAGTCCAGGGGGAAACGCACCTAAAACTGCCATGATCAACTCCGCAATATTACCGACACGGCGACGCATGCTTCACATTTTAGAAACATACTATATTTCTATTAATGAATATTTGCCGATCACCCTGTCGCGGGCACTTTTGCGGAGGACATCCATCCCGCCACGGAAGTCACGCAACCGGCGCCTCGAGGACAGCTATTCGGATGCAGGCGCCGGCGCCGGTTTGCCCGGATGCGTGAGCAGGCCCCTCGAAATGCCGAGCGAACGCCATCGCGTTCCGAAGGAGATGCCGACAAGCAGGAGGCAAAAACCGAGGGCGAGAGGCGAGAAGAAGGCTTCCTCCTGCAATACCGCGTTGGATGCGATCGTGACGACCGCAACGAAGGCGAAGAGGAAATCCGGGTCTCCGGTCGCAATCAATTGCCTGCGTGCCGATACAGCGAGCGCGGCGAGAAAGCTGAAAAAGACGATGCTCCCCACGCCCATCTGATAGAGCATCACACCGACGGCGCTTTCGACCGGAACCGAGGCAACGCCCTCGTCCTGCGCACGGTCCCAATCCAGATTGAGACTTGTGCTCGACAGGTTCCCTCCGATCCCCAGGCCTTGCCCGAATGGATTGTGCAAGAATTCGCGAACGCCGGCGATCAGGCCCAGAACATGGTAATCGCCGTGCGTGGCGCCGAAGACAATGGCGGCGAGCGTCCATACGATCGCCAGCGCAACGACGGCCAGCAGCGTCAGCTCCGCCCGGGCCGGGCGATAGATCAGCCGCGCACCCAGCGCCACGATCAACATGAAGGTCGCACCCTTGGAGCCGATGACGAGCAACAGCGGCAACGCGGCCATAGGCAGCAGCCAGCGCCCTCTGAAGAGAAGCCAGGCTGACATGATGCTCAGGCCGTAGGCATAGCTGATGGGATGAAAATTCGGACCGCCGTTGCGGAAGATCGGGGGAAACAGGTCGCTCAGGAGCTTGGTGTTGAAGAACGTCGTCATCATCGTATCTTCGATGCCGCGAAGCACGAAACCGGTTTCCCTCAGCTTCTTTTCCCACACGCCAGCCTCGATCTGCGCCTTGAGGCCACGATGAATATAGAGATCACCGTGAAACAGGCTGAGAAAGTCCATCCGGAAGATCTGCTCCAGGTAGCCGTAGACGATGGCGCCGGCGCAGAGCCAAAAGATGCCCTTGCGCAGATCGACGGGATACAGACTGGCCGCCAGGATGGCGATGTGGAAACATGCAAGCGGCGTAATCGTGTTGCGGAAATAGATGACGGCGTCCTTCGGTCCGCCATGCACGACACCGACGGCAAAATAGAAGCAAACGGTTCCACACAGCACGAAACTGAAGATCAGCCAGGGTCGCAGTTCGGTTAAAGCGCGCACGCGATACTGAAAGGAAGCCATGGCGAAGGCGCCGTACGCAGTCATCAGGATGACGAAGTTGGCACCACGCAACGCATCGAAGGTATTGTGATCGGGCACGAATGGGGTGAACCAGGCCACCACGAGGTTCTGATAGAGAAAGGAACAGGCGATGACGATGGGGATGCAGCCAGGCTGGGCGATCGACAGGACAAGCGTCAATACGAACGTTGCGGCGACGCCGAAAGGAGTCCAGACGGCGAATGCCGAAACGGAGGCGATAACCGAAAGGATGGCAATGCAGAGATGGAACATGACATCCGAGCGCAACGAACTCGACGCAGGCGCCCCGTAACCGAGCTGACCTCCCGCAACGCTCATGACCGATCCTTACCGTTCCGCATCAATCGTCGCTCCACAACGCGATATCCTCCCGCATCTCAGCCGCCGCCGTGCCCGCCCAGCAGTGCGGCGATCATCGAACTGTCAAAACCTTCCGTGCTGCGCCTGCTTTCGATGAAGCCAAAGCCCTGGTCGAGCTCCCAGTAGGTCCAGCCGACCTGGTTGGCCTCCGCCGCCTGCCGGACAGCCCGAACCCAGGATGTGCGGCTTGCGGCATCGACGCAGAAATTGAGCACGCCGAACTCGTTCAGCATCACCGGGCAGTCATGTGTTTCCGACCAACGTTTAAGCCGCGCGAACTCCGTCGCGATCGCCGCTGCCGTCCATGGCGTCGATAGCTGTTCCTTGATGAGGCTCACGGCCTTCTCATCCCCGGCAGCACGCAGCTTGTCGATGGTTTCCTGGATGCGCGGTGTGGCGATGGTGGCCGGAAAGGGCAAATTCGATATCCGTGCGAGCGGAGAGGCGTCCCAGGTCTCGCATTGATGGGTGAAAGCCATGGGCGCATAGAAATGAATGGCGGCGATCTGGTTGTCGTCCGCAAGAGGCGGCGTCTCCCCGATCTCCCAAATCCCCTGGGAGGGCGACGGACCCCAGATCAGCGTGTGGCCTGGACATCTCGATCGCACGATCTCGGCAAGCCGATCCCGCAATGCGAGCCAGGCATCGCTTCGCATGGGCGGCTCGTTCAACAGTTCCGGATAGACGGAGCTATCCGGCAGATCGGCGACAAGTTTGCTCAGCGCCGCCCAGGCGTCGGCGACCCTTTTCGATCCGGTCTCGAAATCCCGGCGGAAAGCGGTATGAAGATTTTCGGAGGGATGCATATCCACCAGGACGGCAAATCCCCGCCGCATGAGCATCTTCACGCCCTCATCGATACGGCGGAGCTCGGCTGCGTCGCCCGCCGATATGAGATCGGCGTTTACCGGCAGGCGGATCGTCTCGAAACCCAGACGATGAAGCCTTTCGAGCGCTTCCTCGCCCGGCGCAATCCCGTCTTTTCGATCCAGCCATCCCGGCAGATTGACGCCGCGGGTGGGGACTGCGCGTTTTTCTGCGGCCTTCGCCGCGCCCGCGGCAGGAATGGCCGCAAGAATGGATCCGCCTGCGAGCTTGAGTGCGCTACGGCGACTTATCAGCATCGATGATCGCAAGCCTCGCCCCACGATCATCCCCTCGCGGACATTCTGTCGCTCTGTTCGCCGTCGCCGGACGACCGGATCGGCCGCACCACCTGGCTGCGTCCCGTCTCAACGTGCTCCGGTGTAATCGCGAGCGTTGCGCTGCGTCCGATCTGGTCGGCATCGAGGCGTTGGCGAAGCATGTTGGCGACTTCCGCTGTCTCTTCGGTGGGGCTGAGCGCAAAAAGCATCAGGTCCGCCTCGGCGAAAAGTGCCGGATCCCAGTTGCTGTCGACGATGGAAGGCCCCATCAAAAGCACAAAATCGAACGTGCCGGCATCGGCCAATATATCGTCGAGGCCGGGGCGCGTCATCGAATCCCCATTCTCCGGCGCCGGCCTGTTGTAGACGATGGTCCGCAGGCCGCTCGCGCCGCTGACAAAAACGCCGTTGCCGTTGCGCGCCGGCGCCTCCAGGCCCGGTTGGCCATCGAACTCGACGACAAGCACATTCTGCTCGGCCTGCTGCAGGCCGATGCCCACCATAGCCCCCGCCAGTCTCGCCGCCAGCGGCGTATGGAGCGGCGAGATCAGCAGCACATAAGGCTTCGGATGTTCGGTGAGGTGCAGAATGATGCGTCGTATGAGCTGCAGGACATCCCGCGAGAAAGCCTCGTTTCCGGTCTGGAAAAACCGCCGCCGCATCGCGCGGATGCTCAAATAGGCGCCGGCGCCCGCAACGCCCGGCAGGCGATATTCTCCGAGACTGACGGGGACCGGCTCCGGCTTTGCGACGTCCGTCAGGGTGTCCTTATGGGGCTCGAGGTCGAGCAGGCTGCGACGCAGAGGCGTTGTCGGATCCTCTTCCGGCCGATTTTTAGGGCCGCGTACCAAAGCAAGCCCGCAGCCGATGATGAGACCCAGCACCGCGCTGACCGGCAACAGCAGCAACGGCTTCGGCCAGGTCGGCTGCACCGGCGGAGCCGCGGCGCTGATCACCCTTGCCTCCTGCAATTGCAGGCCTTGCATCTGCGAAGTTTCCTCGGCGCGCTTAAGGAAGTCGTCAAGCACGGTGCGGGCTGCCTTTGCCTTGGCCTCCAGTTGCCGCAACTGCACCTGCGCGGCATCGGAACCTTCCAGCTTCTGGCGAAGATTGTCGAGCTTTGCCTGGAGCGCGGAGACATTCTGCGCAGCCAGGTCGGACTTTGCCTTCAACTCCCGCGTGATGCGTTGCGCTTCGACCGCCATCAGGTCCTGCATCCGGTCCAGTTCCGAGCGCAGCCTTTTGATCATCGGATGGCGCGGCTGGTACATGGCTTCGTAGTTGGCAAGATCGGCGGCGCGTTGATTGTAGTTCTCGCGCAGCTTCACCGTCGCCTCCGACGAGAGGATTTCGGAGAGTTTGGCAAGGCCGGCCGGCGAAGTACCCGCGGCCATCGCCTGCGCATATTTGTCCTTGGCCTGGTCGGCATCGCTCCGCGCGGTGATCAGTTGGTCGGTAAGCTTGTCGATCTGGGACTGCAGCGTGCCGCCGGCGGATGCGTCCAGGATCTGATGCGTGACCTTGAAATCCCCGACCTCCTGCTCCGCATCGCCGACATTCTTCTGAAGAGCGTCGATCTTGGTGGCAAGCAGCGAGTTCACATCGCTATTGGCCGTTTCCCGCTCGCCCGAAAGACCGGCCTTGTAACGATCGACGATGGCATTGGCGATCCGCGCCGCCTTGTCGGGGTATCGGGATACGAAATTGACATCGATGACATAGGTGAGCCCTGCCCGCTCGACGGTCACGCCGCGCTGAAAGCTCTTGAAGATCGAATCCCTCGTGGGATGAGCGGCCAGACCGACGCGCGACAGGAGCCCACCCCCGGAAAACTCGGGATCGCTCTCGATGTTCTCGCTTTCAAAGACCTTCATCAGCAGGTCGCGCGACTCGATGACGAACACCTGGCTGGCGATAGCGGCGCTGTCGCTGCCGATACCGGGAAGCACGTTGTTCAAATTCGTCGCGTGCAGATCACGCGGATCGATCATGACCGAGGCCGTGGCGGTATAGCTCGGCTTGGCGACGGCGAGATAGGCAACCGTCGCGAGAAGCACGGCGCAAGTGCATGCCAGCACCGTCATCCGGCGTTGCCAGAGGATAGTCCATGCGGCGCCTACATCGAACAGCGGCGGAAGCGTGCGCTCGTCCATGCTAAACGGCTTCATCCAAAGGTTCTCCGCAGCCGCGCAACTTCCGGCTCATCGTACATCACTAAATTCAGTATTAGTGAATAATGTTAATCATCCGTTGAATTTACACCGCAGCGTGTGATCGAAACGGGACACCGCAAGTAACCATGTTGCGAGTTCGTTCTGGCGCGACCATAAGAACTTACGATATTAGAGATACATTCTATTTCAGGACTTGCCGGCCTTCCGACCGGATAACAATCAACGCAGGATTACGACGTTGAGCGATAAAGCACGCAGTTTTGATAGTATATCGGCCGAAGCGGCGACGCCTGCGAGCAACCTGCGCTTGTCGATCGGCGCGCTTGCAAAGAGCGGCGCCGTTGCGGGCGTCATCAAGCTTGCGAGCGCCGGCCTGTCGTTCCTGATGTTCGTCGCCGTCGCCATGACGACCGACGGACGACAGTTCGGTCTTTACAGCGCCGCCTATGCCGGGGCGAGCCTGGCCTCCTTCTTCGCCGTGGTCGGCCAGCAGAGCGCGGTTTTGCGGTTCTGGCCCCAATATGCCGGCAACAACGATCTCAATTCGGCAAACGGCATGATGGCGGGCTCCATCCTTGTCGCGCTGGCCGGGCTCGCAGGCTCCAGCCTGATCATTCTCATCATCGGCTTCTTGCCATTCGCGGGTGCCCGGACGCCCGAATGGCTGCCGATCTGCGTGGCAACCATGGTGCTCGCCTTTGCGCTCGGCTGGTCGGAATTCGTGGCCTGCGCCCTTCGTGCCAAGAATGCGCTGATATTCGCGCTGCTCCCGCGCGACGTCCTGTGGCGGGCAGTCGCCATTCCGGTCTTCGTTCTCGCCCATTTCATGCACATCGAGATGAGCGCGGTGACCGCAACCTACCTGACGGCCGGATTGCTGCTTGTCATGATCGCCCCGCAAACGGTCGTCCTGTTCCGCGATACGCTCCGCGCCCGGCGCGGCCCGCTCACGAAAGAGCAGAAGGATGAATTCAGGACCGTGACCTTCGGGCTCTGGGGCGTCACCGCCTTGCCGCCGGCGCTCAGCCAGGCGAGCACGCTTCTCGTTGCGGCCATTCTCGGCCCGGAGGCCGCAGGCGCGATCTTCGTGGCGGATCGGACGATGCGACTGGTCGTGCTGGCGCTCAACGGCATCAACCAGGCGCTCGCGCCGCAGATTTCCGGCGCGTTCTATACCGGCGACAAGGCGCATGTGCAGCGCATCACCAGCCTTGCCGCCCTGGGTGGCTTCGCGATCGCCTTGCTCGTGCTGATCATGTTCCTGTTTTTCGGCAATCTGATCCTGTCGATTTTCAATCCCGCCTATGCCACGCCGACAATGCAGGTAACGCTCATCATCTTCGGGATCGGCGCAACCGTCGGAACCGCCTGCGGCCCGACCGAGATCCTCATGCAGCTGACGGGCCTTCAGCACGCTCTTTTCAAGCTGCTGGTCATCGTCAACACGCTTGGGCTCTGCGCGACGGCGGTGCTGACCTATTGGCTTGGCCCGATTGGCGCCGCGCTCAGCATTGCCGGCACCATCATCGTATGGTGCGTGACGGCCGTATCCATTGCGCGACGCACCATAGGCATCAATCCTTCGATCCTCGGCTTCTTCGCCGGCGAAGACGCCTTGGCCGCCCGCTCCTTCCTGAAAGGTCGCTCATGAAAATCGTCCAGGTGCAGACCCAGGCGGAAGCCGGCGGGGCGCAGCGCATTTCCGACATGATCGGCGAGGGGCTGCGGGCTCGCGGCCACGATATACGCACCGTTTTCATGTACAGGAAAACCGACGTCTACGACCGTGACCCTTATGCGGATTTCATCCTCATGGCGCCGCCGCGCGGATTGCCCGGGCAGATGCGGGCGGCCTTCGGGCTTGCGGGTTACTTGCGCAATGCCCGGCCGGATGCCGTCATCACCTTCCAGCATTACGGCAATGTTTTCGGTACCATCGGCGCACGGCTGGCCGGCACAAACCCGATCATCGCCAACCAGAGCGGAGCGCCGCAAAGCACGGGCGTGAGGGGTGTTCTCACCCAAATCGACAAGCTGATGGGCACTCTCGGCCTCTACCATGCCAACGTCGTCAATTCGAGCTGGACCGAAGCGCAGTTCGACAATTTTCCGAGGGCCTATCGGCGGCGGACGTTGCGCATCGACCACGGCGTTCCCGCCCCCTCGACCACACCCGACAAGGTGGCTGCGCGTACGGCCTTCGGACTTCCCCAGCAGGCATGGCTTGCCGTTTCCTCCGGCCGCATGGCGCCTTCGAAGAACCAGATCGCGCTTGCCGGCGTCCTCGTCCATCTTCCCGACATTCACATCGCTATCGCCGGCACCGGCCCGGAGCGGGATGCGATCACGGCGTTTGCGCAAGCCAATGGCGTCGCCGACAGACTGCATCTGGTCGGCGAAGTACCGCCATCCCGAATCTTCGAGTTCCTCGCGGCCGGGGACGCCTATGCCTTTTCGTCGTTGACGGAAACCTTCGGCCTTGCCGCTGTCGAAGCCGCCATTTGCGGCCTGCCGGTGGTCGCGAACAAGCTGGACGTGCTGCGGGAAGTGCTGACGACGGACGACGGCGAAGCCGCCGCGCTCTTCGTCGATGCCGATGCGAAGGGAATTGCCGAAGGGCTCGCCGAGCTCGTCGCCAGGCCGGAGCTGGCAGCAAGACTTGCCGCAGCCGGCCGACAGCTGAAGGAGCAGTATTCCCCGGCGCGCATGTGCGCCGGATACGAAGCGCTGCTCCTGTCCCGCTCACTTCCGCACGGCTGCAATCCCGTCGATCACCTCCAGTCGGCCTGAGCGATTGAGGGTGTGGATTTTCGGATAGGGCCAGTCGCCTTGGGTCGCGATCGGTCGCGGCGGCGACAGCCGAACCGTCTTTTCATCGAGCTCGAGCAATTGCGAGATACCGAGGCCACCGCCATAGCCGAGGGTTCCATCCTGGACCGGCAGGCAGACGCGGCCATCCCTTTCGCGGATGAAAGCGCCACCGGGGCGCGCCATGCGGCGATCGATGAGAACAGGGTTCAATACATGCGGCGTCCAGGGACCCGTGAGCCGGGGCGCATGGAAAACCACGAGCGTATCGGACGTGCTGCCATAGCCGTCGCGGTCGGTCGCAAACAGCCATAGCTGCCCCCCATGTTCCAGCAGGGTGGCATCGGAAATCTCGCCTTCGATGAGAACGGCCTCGGGAGCCCAGCGATCCGGAAATTCCGTCGCGCGATAAAGGACGAGCTTGCCGCCTGAGCTGGCTTCGGGGAGCATCCAGACCGAGCCATCGCGCTCGAAGACCTGCGGATAGGAAAGATGGTACGGCTCTTCCAGCACGCATCGCGGCTCCTGAGGCACGCCGGCGGCATCGAAGGGCACGACGGAGATGACCGCCTTGCCTGTCGCATGCGGATAATCCTCCACGAACAGGAAGAAACGGTCCTGCCACTGCAGCGGGAAGGGATCCGCATAGAAATGATCCCCCCGGTCCGGCAGGACCGACCAGCCGCTGCCCAGCGCATGGCTGCTTGCCACGCCCGGCCCTTCGGCAAAGCGATAACCGACGCGCCAATGTGCGTGGCGATAGCGCGTGCGTCGCATCGCTTCACGGCCGAGGCGCGGCAAGGCGCTGGTCAGATAGGCATGAGCAAATCCGGTCGTTCCGGCAACGGAATTGCTGGCTTTCGGGGAGGTTTGTTCGCTCAAGGCGGGCCGGTTTCCGGCAAAGGCGCTAACGACGGAAACAGAAAGCGTAATGGCGCGCGCCAAGACATCCTCGACGCCGAGCGATGCGGCCTCCCGTCGATCGACCATCGGCCAGGCGCGGTCTATGACGGTCTCGCCATCCAGCACGGCTTCGATGACGGGCAAAGTGCCCGACGCGACCGATTTTGCGACCGAAAGGTCGGAGGTGAAGCCGTCGAACCTCAACGCAATGGTCGGAACGCCCGATGATACGGCGCTGCCTGTCAGATCCAGGCGAAACGCCGCGGGCCTGTTGCGCGGGTTTTCGGAAATTTCCGATAGCGGCGCGGCAAGGGCCGGATCGCGCCGGCGGAAAATCGTTCGCTCGAAGGCCAAAGCCGCATCGACCGCCCCCGGCCAAGCGGCTGACCGGGGCTCATGCAGGACAGCGATGTCGTAGCCGTCCGCCTGCAAACGCCGGATGACAATCTCCTGCCAGCGGCGCGGAGCGGATTTCGGAACGATGATATCGATCGACGGCATGGCGCTTCCCATCCGCGGCAGCATCACCCGGGCCGCAAGAAACCAGAGAAGCTATATTTATTCGAGAAAGCTTACTTTCACGTTATTCTTTGGTTGTATTGAAGAATTGAGCTTCTCTACCGACGATGAAGGGTGCGCGCAATGGAAAGCGACCAAGGCCAGAGGCATCCGCCAACAAGCGAATGATGCCGATGACCTTGGTCAGCCCCGCGCCTAGGATCGGGGCGCAGTCTTCCCATGCAGCGGCTCCTTGCGGTGCCAGTTCTCGAGAATTCGGCCGTCGGTGTGTTTCTGATGCGCCCAGCGAATGCCGTTGGAGATCACCCTCAGAACATTCTTGTTGTGATAGACGGGATAGCTCTCGTGGCCCGGACTGAAAAAGAAGATCCGGCCGCGGCCGCGCTGGAAGGTGCAGCCGCTGCGGAACACCTCACCGCCAGAATACCAGGAGATGAAGATCAGCTCGTCCGGCTGCGGGATATCGAAGGGCTCGCCGTACATTTCCGATGCCTCCACTTCGAAATAGGGCGGCAACCCCTCCGCAATCGGATGCGAGGGATTGATGACCCACACACGTTCGAGATCGCCTTCGGGAAGCTCGCGCCAGGATAGATTGGCGTTGGTGCCCATCAGGCGGCGGAAGAGCTTCGAGTGATGACCGGAGTGCAGGATCAGGAGCCCCATGCCCTTCAGCACCCGCTGCTGTACCCGGTCGATCAAGGCGTCGCTCACCTCATCATGGGCGACATGTCCCCACCAGAGCAGAACGTCGGTATCCTCCAAAAGCGCATCCGACAGCCCCTGCTCCGGATCGTCCATCGTTACGCGCCGGATCTCGAAATCCGGACTTTCGATACCGCCGGCGATCGCGCCATCCATCCTGTCGGGATAGAGCTTCCGCACGATCGCGTCCGTCTGTTCGTGCCGGCCTTCATTCCAGATGGTCACCTTGATTGGCACTGCGCTATCCTCCTCCGGTTTCCAGCGTACCGATTGCTCACACGTATGCTCAAAAATTTCAATGCCACGACGAAATCATTCCGGAGAATATTTGATACATTTGGTTATATTGAAAATATTTCGATATCTAGTTAGATGGATGTTGCGCAAACGTGTGCGCAAATGGAGGAATTCATGTCAAAGCCGGTTCGCCTGGCCGTCATCGGAACCGGGCTGAAAGCTGCGGAATATGCCCATAGCTGGGTGCGGATGCCCGAAATCGAATTCGTTGCCGCAGCGGATGTCAGCGCCGCCTCGCGCCGCCGGTTCGCCGACATCTGCGCGGCTGCCGGACGGGCACCCTTGCGGGAATTCGATGATTTCCGGATCATGCTCGCGCAATGCAAAAGGGATCTCGACGCGGTCTACATATCGACACCGCACGCCTTCCATGCCGAGCAGGCGCTGGCGGTGATCGAGGCCGGTCACGACCTGTTCCTGGAAAAGCCCATGGTGACGACCGTAGCCGAGGCGAAGGCGCTGATCGAAGCCCGCTCGAAATCCGGCAACACCGTCGTCATCGCCTTCAATGGGGCATTGTCGCCACTGGTGCGCGACACGCACAAGCGCGCAGCTGCGGGCGAATTCGGCGAGCTGGTCAGCGTTTCGGCCACCATATGGGAGGGCTGGTCCTCCAAATATGACGGCCAATGGAAGCAGAAGCCGGAACTGTCGGGCGGCGGTTTCATGTTCGACACCGGCGCGCACATGATGAACACCGTTTGTCTTCTCGTGCGTTCGGACTTCGACCGTGTCTCCGCCTACATGAACAACTATGCCAAGCCGGTCGACATTGCCTGCGCGGTGGCCGCCCGCCTCGAAAACGGCGCGCTGGTCACGTTCAATGCCGCCGGCGAAGGCCCTCCGGGCTGCGCCTCGCACATGACCCTGTTCTATTCGAAAGCGATCGTGCGAATTGACGCCTGGGGTGCATGGCGCGAGATCGAAATCGAGGGAAGACCCGGCCCTCGCGAAGTTGCAGAAGCCGCCCATCAGGAGAATCCGTTAAAATCCTTCCTCAGCGTGCGGCGCGGCGAGGAGGAAAACCCCTCCACCGTGGAGAATGGGCTTCGCTTTGCCCGCCTCTGGGATGCTATCAAGACATCGGCTGCGCGAGACGGAGAATCGGTGAGGATCTCCGACATCGGCTAACAGGAAGCGAACATGAACAAGCGCATCACCTCGAGGGAAATCGCAAAGCTCGCCGGCGTCTCTTCATCGACGATCTCCAGGGCGTTCTCAGGCGATGCGCGCATCAGCGAGCGGACGAGAAAACGCATCATGTCCATCGCCGACGAGCACGATTATCGCCCGAATGCGATTGCACGCTCGCTGAATAGCCAGAAGTCGCGCCTCGTCGCCCTCGTGGTCAACTCGATAGAAAATCCCTGCGAGGCGCAACAGCTGCAATATCTGGTGCAACGCTTGCAGGAGCGCGGGCTTTTGCCGATCCTGCTTTGCTGCGCCGGCTACGATGACCGAGCGCAGCTGATGCGCATGGCGTCGGCCTATCAGGTCGACCACGCCGTCATCTTTTCCGACATGGTATCCATGGCGGACGCCATCCAGATTTTTCGAACGGCCCGCCCGATCATGGTTTCCTTCGAGCCGATCGCCGACCCCGGCATCGCGCAACTCCTGCTCGATGGATCGAAAGCGGCGGCTGAAGTCGTCGCAAAGGCGGTCTCTTCCGGGCGCAGCCGTTTCGCCTATCTGACCGGCCGCAATTCCAGCTGGATCGACAAGCAGCGAAAGCGCTGGTTTGCCGATGCGCTCGCCACGCATGGCCTCGGCTTTGTCGCGGAGAGCCACGGCGACTATTCCTACGATTCCGGGTTCAAGGAGGCCGTGGTGCTTCTTCGCCGATCATCGGTCGATGCCGTGGTCTGCGGCAACGACGCCATGGCGATCGGCGTCCGCGACGCAGCCACGCGCGTTCTCGGCAGGAAAGTTCCCGAGGATCTGGCCATTATCGGCCAGGATGGCATCAATCTCGCAATGTGGGAGTGTACCGACCTGACCACGCTGGCGCTCGATTTCGCAGCCTATATGGATACGATTATCGGCTTCATCGAAGATCAGGCGGAGGACAAGAAGGGAACTACCTCCGTGACGCATGAATATTTCATTCGCTGGGGCTCCACCTGCTAAAATCCCTGTCGGGCGCCTGCGGCGCTCATGTATGAGCACCGCACCACACAATCAATTTCATTCCCGCTCGGGCGCCAGGACGAAATCGTGCTCGACCTGCCAGAACGATCTGCGGAAACCGAGTTCCCTGGCGCGGGCGGGATCATCCGTCAGCTTGAACTCGGCAAGCAGGCTTTCCTTGACGCCGAACACCGCATCGGAATGGATGTACGGATCATCGGGATCGAAGATATGGGTCGTCAGCGTCTCGAACCCGTCCGCCTTGATGATGTAGTGCAGATGAGCGGGCCGGTAGGGGTGGCGGCCGAGGGCGGCAAGCAATTGGCCAACAGGGCCATCGTCCGGGATCGGATAGTATTTCGGCTTCACCGCCCGGAACCAGTATCGCCCGTCCTTGCCGGTGCGGAATATGCCGCGCAGGTTGAAATCGGGCTGAAGACCCTTCTGCTGGACGTCGTAGAATCCTTCGTCATTCGCCTGCCAGACGTCGAGCACGGCATTCTCGATCGGCTTGCCTTCGGTGTCGAGGATGCGGCCGCTGATCACCATGTCCTCGCCCTTCTGGTCGAGGCAGATGTTGGCGCCCATGGGAAGCTCCGGCGCATCCGCGACATGGAAGGGCCCGAGAACCGTGCTCTCCGAAGCGCCCGACGGTTTGCGGTTGTTGATCGCATCGACCAGCATCGACACGCCAAGCACGTCCGAGAGCAGGATGAACTCCTGCCGCCAGTCGGTGCAGGTATGGCCGGTGCGGGTGAGGAAGAGGATCGCCTCCATCCACTCGTCCTGGGTCGGCTCCAGTTCCTTCACGGCCTCGTGCAGCTTGCGGGTGACGACTTCCATTACCTGCTTCAGCCGGGCGTCCCGGGCATTCACGTTGCGGCTGGTGACAACCTCGACGGAATTTTCCTCTGTGAAATAGCCTTTTTCTTCGATGCTCATGATTGCTTCACCTATTCAGAATTGTCTTCAACACACGACGCAGTTCGCTCTCGGGATCGGCGACGGCGGCATGCGCGCGCCAGCCGACATGGTGGTCGGGACGCACGAGCAACGCGCCGGAGTCGCGGATTTCCCGCGCCCGCGCCCAGTCTCCGGTCAGGTCTTGCCATTCCTGCCGGGGACCTATCCTGTGGACGGCGATCGGCAGCTTCAGCTCTTTCGACAACGCCTTTGCCGCCGCGATCCAGCCGTCGCCACCAATACCGGTCAGCACCGTGAAGATACCGTGACCGGTGAGATCGAAGCTCGATACCTTCTCGCCGCTGTCGTTGAACAACCAGACATGCGGCAACCGCGCGCCGGGCCAGGTCGTCGGTTGAAAATGCAGTTCCGCGTCCTTCTCGAAGGCAGGTTCCGGCTGACCGTCCTTGACCACGGCATTCGAGGCATAGCGATGGTTCATTTCCACGCCATGCGCATCGAACTCGTAGACCTTATGGGCGATCGCCTCGCGGATCGCCGTGCGCTGGCGCTCGGCATCGGCGGTATCGTCGCAGCGCGCGTCCATATTCTGCTGCATCTTCACCGGATCGACGGAATCGAGCAGACCCAGCGACTTGAAGATCGGACCGAACTCCTCGATCGATTTATTGGCTCGGGTGACGATCTGCTTGGCAATCGGCGCGCGCTCGGCCTGGTAGCTGTCGAGCAGGCCAATGCCGGCCTGACCTTTCAGGACCATCGCCAGCTTCCAGGCAAGATTGAAGCCGTCCTGGATCGAGGTGTTGGAGCCGAGGCCGTTCGAGGGCGGATGGCGATGGGCCGCATCGCCCATGCAGAACACCCGGCCGTTCGACATCGTGGTCGCGTACATGTTGTTGACCGTCCAGGTCGAGACGGATTTGATCTTGGGCTTGAGATCGGCGACGCCCACCAGCTCGCGCACGACCTTGGTGGCGAAGGCGTCGTCGACCTCGGGTGGCGGCTGATTGATGTCATAGCCCCAGACGATCAGCCATTCGTTCCACGGCCGTACCATGCGCACCAGGCCCATGCCGATGCCGCCGACATCGGCGCCAGGCTGCAGCACCCAATAGAGAACGGACGGACGGTGCGCGACGTAGCGGGAAAGATCGGCCTCGAACAGAATGTTCATCGAGCCGGCGACGCCCATCTTGCCCTCAAAGGTCAGGCCGGCATGTTCCGCGACCTTGGAGTTGCCGCCGTCGGCGCCGATCAGGAATTTCGAGCGGACGGTCAGCTCCTTGCCGGTCAGGCGGTCGAGACAGGTCGTCGTGACGCCTTCGGCATCCTGAACATGGTGCAGATATTCCGTCGACATGCGGGCCTGTGCGCCGCGCGAACAGGCTGTCTTGAACAGCAGCGGCTCCATGTAGGTCTGCGGCAAATCGTTCATATGGGCGGGCGACGAAAGAAGGTGCTCGGCCCGCGACAGCGGATGATTGCCCCAGCTCTGCATGCGGCCGATTTCCTCGCCGGCAACCGCCGTGCAGAAGACGTTCTGTCCCATCAGATCCTGCCCGGTCGCAAAGATATAGGCCTCCTCCTCCACATCGCGACCGAGATCGCGCAGGACCTCCATCGTACGCTGGTTGGTGATGTGCGCACGGGGCGTATTGGCAAGCCAGCGATAGCGGTTGATCACGATGGGCTCGAGCCCGTAGCTTGCAAGCAGCGCAGCCGTCGCCGAGCCGGCTGGTCCCGTGCCGATGATCAGAACGTCCGTTGTAATGTCAGCCATTTGGCCCTCCCTTTTCACCATGTAGCATCGATCCGCCTCTCAGCAGGCGGCGAACCGGAAAGAGTTCCCAGCCGGTGCGGCTGGATATGAGCCCCCAGAGACCCCGTGGCGCGAACAGCATCGTGATGATGGCCAACGCGCCGAGAGCCAGCAGATACCAGGAGCCGTAGCTCGAAAAGGCATTCTGCAGCAGGAAGAAGACCAGCACGCCGACCAGCGGCCCTTCGATGGTGCCGATGCCGCCAATCACGACGATGAAGACGACATAGGCGGTCCAGTCGGTAAGCGAAAAAGCGGCGTCCGGCGATATACGCGCCTTCTGCAGATAAATGAGCGCTCCGATCATGCCTGTCAGAAAGGCCGTCGCCAGATAGACGGCGATCTTCAACCGGCGCGCATCGACGCCGAGCGCGCGGGCTGCCGTCTCATTGTCGCGCACGGCGGCAAGGCCAAGCCCCTGCTTGCTGCGCAGCAGCCGGTAGATGAAGCCGATCGTCAGCGCCGTGAGAACCAGCGCCAGCCAATAGGCCATCGCATCGGCCGCGGCAGCGGCGCGCATGCCGAACCAGTCCTGCAGCAGCGAGATCCCGAGCATGTCCCTGGTGGCCTCGCGCGGCAGGGAGGTGCCGGTCCCGCCCCCCAGCATCTTCCACTGGGCAAACAGCAGTCGCCCCACCTCGGCAATGACCCAGGTGCCGATCGCGAAATAGGGGCCGTAAAGCCGAAAGGAGAAAAAGGCGGCCGGTGCGGCGATGACCATGGCAAAGAGCCCGGCCAGCGGAATGGCAAGGATCGGATCGACGCCGGCGAGGATGACGAAGCCGAACAGCGCATAGGCGCCGCAACCGACGAAGAGCTGCTGTCCCACGGAGATCAGGCCGGCATAGCCGGCAAGCAGGTTCCAGCTCTGCGCCAGCGCCAGCATGGTGAGGATGAAGAAGAGATCCTGCACGATGCCGCGCGACACCAGAAATGGCGCTGCCGCCAGCACGACCACGGCAACGAGGGAAAGGATGGCGAAGACGCCGGAAAGGCGCGTCCGCGTCTCCACCCGCCAGCCTGCAGGTGCTTCGATTTCGGTCGACATTGTTTCGAAACCTGTGGTCATGGCGCCCTCAATCGACTGCCCGGGGAAAAAGGCCGCGCGGCCGGAAGAGAAGCACGATCAGGAAGGCGATATGCCCGGCTAGGATCTGCCATTCGGGGTTGATCGCCGCTCCCATCGTCTGGGCAATCCCGAGGATGACACCGCCGGCAAGCGTGCCCCAGAGCGAGCCGAGACCGCCGATGATGACGGCTTCGAAGGCGTAGATGAGCCGCGCCGGTCCCGCCGTCGGATCGAAATTCGCGCGCATGCCGAGATAGAGGGCGGCGACCGTCACGATCATCATCGCAAGCCCCGTCGCGATAGCGAAGATCGAATTCGGCCGGATACCCATCAGGCTCGCCGTCACCACGTCGTCCGAGGTGGCGCGAAAGGCGCGGCCGAGCTCGGTGCGGTAGATGAGTTGATTGAGGGCGACGATGACGAGAACGGCCGAGGCAAAGGTGAGGAGCGGCATCAAGCCGGCGCTGATGCCGCCGAACTGCATCGAGGCCGTCTCCAGAGCCCCCGCGGAGATGCGTCGGCTATCGGCGGTGAAGCCCTCCAGAAGGCCGTTCTGGATCACGATCGACAGACCGAAAGTCACGAGCAGGGGCGGCAGGATGTCCTTGCCGAGCGTCCGGTTCAGCAGATGGTACTGCAGCAACCAGCCGGCGGCGAACATCAAAGGCGCCGCGATCAGCGCCGCGAGGAAAGGATTAAGGCCGAGGAAGGAAACCAGCACGAGGATCAGAAAGGCCGCCAGCACGATGAGATCGCCATGGGCGAGATTGACGAGCCGCATGATGCCGAAGACCAGGCTGAGGCCCGCGGCAAATAGCGCATAAAGGCCGCCGAGCAGCACACCTTGAAGAAGCGTATCAAGCCAGCTCATGGGTTTCCGCTCCAAAATAGGCCGCATGGATCTCGGCGCGATCGAGTTCGGCCGGACGTCCGGTCAGGGTGATGCGGCCTTCCATCAGGCAATAGACCCGGTCGGCGACCTTCAGCGCCTGCGCGATATCCTGCTCGACGATGACGATGGCCGCGCCTGCGGCCCGGATATGAGAAAAGGCGGCATAGATGTCCTTGATGACGACGGGCGCGAGGCCGAGGCTCAGCTCGTCGCAGAGCAGGACTTCCGGATTGGACATCAGCGCCCGGCCGATCGCCACCATCTGCTGCTGCCCGCCCGAAAGCGCCGTCGCCGGGTTGCGGCGCCGTTCCTTCAGGACCGGAAACAGCGCATAGATGCTGTCGAGCGTCCACGGCCCCGCGATCCGGCGGCCATAGCGGCCGATCTGCAGGTTTTCCTCGACCGTCAGCGACGGAAAGAGCTTGCGCCCTTCCGGCACCAGCGCAATGCCGCGTCTAACCACATCGGAAGCAGCCAATGCCCCGATCGGTTCGCCGCGATACAGGACCATGTCCGGGCGGTTGGCGATCACCCCGGCGATGGAACGCATCAGCGTCGACTTGCCGGCGCCGTTCGCGCCGATGACGGCGATGGTCTCGCCGGCTTCCAGACGCAGATCAACGCCAAGCACGGCCTGGAAATCGCCATAGGCGGCGGTGAGCCCGCGGGTCTCGATGAGGCTTGCCATCAGACGTCCATCCCCAGGTAGATTTCGCGCACCTCGCTTGACGCCATGATCGTGTCGGGCTTGCCGATACCGATCACCCGGCCGAAATTGAGCACGAGAATACGCTCGGCCACCGCCGTCAGAGCGTGCAGCACATGCTCGATCCAGATGATTGCGATGCCGCGCTGGTGCACCCGCCTGATGGTCGCGACCAGCTGGCGGCACTCTCCTTCCGTCAGGCCGCCGGCGATCTCATCGAGAAGCAGCAGCTTCGGCTGGGTCGCAAGCGCGCGGGCAAGCTCCAGCCGCTTGCGTTCCAGGAGGGTCAACGATCCGGCGGGCGTATTGGCCTTGGCGATCAGGCCGGTCTCGACGAGAATGTCCGCGCAAAGGGCGGTAACATCGCTTTCCCTCGCCCTGGCGCCGAATGCACCGGCAACCACCAGGTTCTCGTAGGTCGTCAACCGTTCGAAAGGTTGCGGGATCTGGAAGGTGCGGCCCATGCCGGCAAGGCACCGCTGCATCGGCGGCGCATGGGTCACATCCCGGCCGTCGAACCGGATCAATCCACGCGCAGCGGAGAGATTGCCGTTGATCAGGTTGAACAGCGTCGATTTGCCGGCGCCATTCGGCCCGATGACGCCGAGTGCCTCACCGGCTTCGACAGAGAAGCCGATATCCTCGGCGACGACAAGCGCGCCGAAAGATTTCGAGACTCCGTTCAGTTCGAGTATGGACATTGCCGTTCTCCGTTGGAGGCTGCCCGGCGAGGCGCCGGACAATTCTCCTCTCACGCCAGGGCTTCGAGCTTGCCGCCGAGCGGCACATTCGGCGCCAGCCCGTTTTCGACGACGACGAGATCGTAACCGCCGCCCGACTTCAGCCGCCATTGCCCGCCGACGAGCGGCGTCTTGGCGACGCTCTTCCGGGCGAATGGCGGGAGTTTCTCGTTGCCCCAGGCAACCGGCCCGACGAGCGTGTCGAGCTTGGTTTCGCCGATCGCCTTGGCGACTGCCTCGGCATCACCCGCATCCTCGGTCCGCTTCATCACATCGACGGCGAGTTCGAAAAGCGCATGTGCAAAGCCGATCGGCTGCGTCCACGGGCGGCCGGTGGCCTTGGTAAAGGCATCCGCGACCGCCAGGGCGGTTTCCCCGGTCAGCGACGACTTGAACGGATGCGTTGGCGTCCACCAGACCTCCGTCGACAGATTGTGCCCGGCATTTCCCAGCGCCTCGACGGTCTGCGGGAAGAGAAGCGCCTTGCCGATCGAGGCGATCTTCGGTTTGAGGCCCTGCTGCTTGGCCTGGTTCCAGAATGTGGTTAGGTCGGGCGGAATCATGACACCGGTCAGGATATCGGTGCCTGCCTGCTTGAAGGCGTTGATCTGCGCCGAAAAATCATCCGTGAGATTCTGATAGCGGCCGGTATCCGTCAGCCCGTAGCCGAGCTTATCGAGAACCGGCGGGAAGCCAACGACCTTGTCACCCCATGCATTGCCGTCGCCATCGTTCGGAAACAGGCCGCCGACATGTTTGTTCGTCTCGATCTGGCTCCACATGCCGGTATAGACGGCTATGACGTCTTCAAGGCCCCAGAAGAAATGATAGGCATAATTGAAAGGCTTCCACGAGGCGGGGTCGCCCGGATTACCCTGTTGGCCGATGAACCAGGGCTGCCAGGGCGCCACCGTCGAAATGCAGGGCATCTCCTCGCCCTCGCAAGTCGTGGAGACAGGATTGGTCGTTTCCGGCGTCGAGGAAACCAGCATGAGATTGATCTGGTCGTCGACGATCAGTTCCTTCGCGACCTCCGCGGCGCGGTTCGGGTTCGACTGGCTGTCCTTGACCACGACCTCGTAGTTGAGGCCTTTTGCCTTGGTCGTTGCCAGGAAGGCATCGATGACGAACTTGTCGGCTTCGCCGAATGCGGCGAGCGGCCCGGTTTGCGGGCTGACATAGCCGAGCTTGATGGCCGCATTCCTGGCGATGGCGGGCATAGCCAGGCCCGAGGTCGCAAGCAGCGCACCGCCGGCAGCCGTCGTTTTCAGAAAATCGCGTCTCGTGAACATGTTTCCTCCCCTCATTGTCTCTCCTCCCAAAGAGCGCGCCTGCGGGCGCCTATGTCTCAGTCCCTTGGCCGCCGGCCTTCCCATGCGTCCTGCAGCAGCAGGCGGATCGCGCCCCGGTCGATCGGCCGCGGGTTCCAGTATGGGTTCTCAACGGCGATCGACGCTGCGCGATCGAGATCGGCCTCCGTCAGTCCGAAATCCTTGAGCGACAGCGGCGCTCCGATTGCCTTGGCGAAATCCCAGAGCCCGCCGCCGATCGAGCCGCCGAAGATACCGGCCGCGTCCGCCAGTTCGGACGCGGCGGCCGTCGCGTTGAATGCGGCCGTATGCGGCAGCATCACCGCGTGGGTTTCGGCGTGCGGCGTGTCGAAGGAGCCGCCGAGCGTGTGGCAGATCTTGTGATGCAGCGCCATGCCGACGGTGCCGAGCACCGAGCCGCAGAGCCAGGCGCCATACAGCGCATCGCTGCGAGCATCCGTGTTCTTCGCATCGCTCACGATAACCGGCAAGCTCCGCGCAAAGGCACGCAGGCCTTCCACGGCCATGAGGCTCGAAATCGGGTTGCGGTCCCGCGCATAAAGCCCTTCGACGGCATGTGCCATGGCGTTGAGGCCGCTGGTGACGCTCATGGCGACCGGCAGCCCGAGCGTCAGCGAGGGATCGTAAATGACGATCTCCGGCAGGATCCGGGCATCGCGCACCGTCGTCTTGCGACCCCCCTCGGTCTGGCCAAGGATCGGCGTGACCTCCGAACCTGCATAGGTCGTCGGAACCACGATCTGCAGAAGGTCGGTGCGATAGGCGATTGCCTTGCCAAGACCGGTCGTCGAGCCGCCGCCAAGGGACACGACACAGTCCGCTCCGGTCTCCGCCACCACCTTCATCGCCGCTTCCGTCACCTCGACGGGCGTGTGCATGGTGGCACCCGTGAACACGCCGCAAGCGAGCGGGCCGATCTCTCGGGCCAAAGCCTCGGCATCGGCCTTCTGATGCGGTGTCGACAGGACCAGGGCCCGCTTGCAGCCTGCCTTCGTTATCCATTCCGCAACGCTGTTCCGGCTGCCGGAACCGAAGACGATCTGGGCTGGACTACCCGCGTAGGAAAAAGGTTGCGTCATCCTGCCCTCCCCGGCTTTGTCCGCATCATGACGAATGTAAGGTTGACGGCCCGCGCGCGCTTTCCATCGATCTCGGCAGGCTCGAAACAGACGACGAGTTCCGGCCGCACGCCAAAAAGGGCATCCTCGGCAAGATGTGGGTCGCTCGCATCGTAGATATGAGTCGTGATCGTCTCGAAGCCCTTGGCCCGGATGACGAAATGCAGATGCGCCGGGCGATGCAGCGGATAGCCTGCCTCGGCAAGCAGCCGTCCGACCGGCCCGTCATCCGGCACGCCGTAGCCAGACGGCATCACCGAGCGATAGTGGAAGCGTCCATCGGCGTCCGTGCGGAAGAGACCGCGCAAATTGTGCTCCGGCTGCAGGTCCGGCTGCTGATTTTCGTAATAGCCTTCGGCATTGGCCTGCCAGGTGATCGCCTCGGCGCCTGAGATCGGCAGACCGTCGAGATCCTGCACGCGCACGGACACCATCAGCGGTTCGCCGATGCCATCCAGCGAGATCGAAGCCCCTGAGGCCCGCTCGGGCGCATCGCTGCGGAAGAATGGCCCGCGGATGGTGTTCGGTGTCGCGGTTTTCGGCCGCCGGCAATTGATCTCCTCGACCAATGCGGACGCTCCGATGAGATCGGACAGCAGCACCCATTCCTGCCGCCGCTCGTCGGAGGCGTGACCCACCTCCGTCAGAAATGCGATCACCTTGCGCCACTCGTCCTGGGTCGGGCGAAACTGCTTGATAAGGTCGTGAACATGGGAGACGGCAGCCGCAATAAGCCGCGGCAGATTGCCCTCCCCACCTGCAGGGAAGCGCTCGGCGAAAACCTCCGCCGACGTCGCTTCGCTGAATGTGAGCGCTTTAGCACGCTCCGCCATGCTCATCCTCCAAGATCTTCGTGCATGTGAAAGAACACTAGCAGCCGAATACGAGTGGATTGATGATTTTGTTGCCAATCAATATAACAGATCGCTATGAAGATAGATGAACGACATCTCATCCAGCTTGCGGCTGTCGTGAAGACGGGTGGCGTCACGGAAGGCGCTGCTCTTCTGGGGCTGGCGCAACCGGCCGTGTCACGCACCTTGTCCATGCTGGAGAAGCGTGTGGGAGAACCGCTCTTCATCAAAGGACGCCGGCCATTGCAGCCGACGCCGCTTGGCCTGTCGCTCGCCGAGCATGGCTTCGTAATGCTCGCGGCCTCGCGCAAGGCTTCCGATCTGGTGGAAAGCTTCCGCGTCGGCAAGAGCGGGGTCGTGCGGATCGGCGGCACTCCTTTCTTCATGGACGCGTTGATCGCCCGGCTGTGCGCTGAATTCCAGGCCAGCCATCCGGACGTGCGCATCGACCAGAGCTATGGCTATTTCCCCGACCTTCGCGCCGCGCTCAAGGCCGACCAGATCGATCTTGCCATCTGCCCGATCGATATTCTCGACGAAGGCTCCGGTCTCGAATTCCAGCAGATCCTTCCCGGGCGCAACGTCGTCGCCTGCCGGGTGACCCACCCGCTGTTGCTGAAGCGCCGGCCGCAGCAGAGCCACCTTCTCGACTATCCCTGGATAGCGCCGCCACCGGGAAGCCCGCTGCTGGCCGACCTGCGCGCCCTGCTTCTCTCCTTCGGCGCAACCGAAATCAAGATCCGCTACTCCGGCGGCTCGCTCATGAGCGTGATCAATTACCTGAAATCGGCGGATGCGCTGACCATCATGCCGCACAGCGTCGTCTTCGCGCAACGCAAGGAAAAGACGATCACGGCTCTGCCGATCACCATTCCCCATCCCGAACGCGCGCTGGCAATCCTCAAGCGCATAGATGCGCCGCGCGCGCCGGCCGTCGATCAGTTTGCCGATTTTGTTCGCCTGGGCTTTCAGGAATTGCGGCATCTCATCAAGCGCCATGAAGAGTCGGTCATCTGGGGCCTCTGACGATTGCAGCCGGCCTCTTTCGACCGTTCGTTCTCGGTACCGGAAATTACGGTCATCGTCGGCCAGCAGGGCGCTCCCCACCGGGAAGGCTCTTTCATTTGCATCGGGTTGGCTTGGCAAGGTCTTCAGATATCGCTGGTGGCCAATGATCTTTCCGACAGCGGCGGCAAGGTCGACAAGACCTCCGCGAAAGCATCGTTCAGAATATGCAGCTTGCGTGCGTGCGCCCGGGCATATTCGTCATAAAAGCCTCGCGAGAGCCAGATGTGCGAGCGACCACGCCGGCCGCTCCAACCGATGCCGCCGATCGACTCCGCTGCCGCAAGCTTGCGGCTGGTATGGGCCCGCGACAGGCCGAACGATTGCGCCAGATAGGAGATCGAACTCACATCCGTCAGCAGCCTGTCCCGCCCCGCCAATGCCTCGGGATCTATTCCCGCAATCAGCCTGTCCATCAAAAGACCGCCGGCATCGGCCCAGGTGAAGATCGTGTAGAGCGGGCCGGGGCTGCGCACCTCGGGACTGGAAAGAAGCGCATGCGCCGCAATCGGCTGGACCAGGGTCAGCAGGGTTTCCGGCTCGGACAGAAATCGGTTCGACCTGCTCCCTCCATCGACGAGATCGAGGGCCTGGAAATGCACATCGTACCAGTGGATCAGCATCGAAAGCGTCACCGGGGCCGGTGCTGCCTGATCCGATTGCTCGCCGGTGCGACCACCGAGCGGGCGAATGACGTCATATTTCAATGCTTCGTCAAAAAACGCGTAGGCGGTGTTGCGGCTGGCAATTCCATACTGCAGGGCGAGATTGCCGAGATCTCGTCTGGTCAATCCGGCCTGAGCCGTACGCGCCGTTCGAAAGTAGCTGCCCAATGCGGCATGACACAGGAGCCAGCGCTGCTGGGTGGCAAAAAGCGCCGCGGTCCGGGGAGAAGCCTCATGCACCGAGACGAAGCTCCGTGCCAGCAACATGACCGCACGGGAAAACGCTTCCGCGTCGATCAGACCGCCTGTCTCTTCGGCCGGCACCGTCCGAGCCGCACGCGTGGCGTCCGCCGGCCGATGGGCCGGGAAATCAAGCACCTTTCCCATGGGGAAGCTCTTTCAAGATTGTCGACTGGTTGACGTGCAAGGCGCCGCTATGCCGTTCAGGGACAATCATGAATGCTCGAAACATCCAATCCCGGGAAGCATCATGTAACCGAAAGAATACCCTAGACTTTTTCTCCATGATACCGAGCATATACCCTCAATTCGCGAGCAATCGCTGTAAACTCTTACTGGTTGCAACTGCTCAAACAATAGTCGGACCCGTCGAGCCAAGTCCTGAGAGGGCTCCGGCAAAGTTCTGATATTTTCTGATATTTTTCTGATGTCCGCGATTTTTGCCGAAAAAATCGATACTTAGCCGACTCCCCCGGACGTGGTCGGCCTGCACATGCAGGTCCCGATTGTTTTCCCGGATACAGGCATGGGTACGTTGACTGTCGAACTAAGCTCTCTTTATATTGCACCATATTTTAAATGCTGCGGTTGAGGATCGTTGGGAGCAGGTGTTTTGTTTCGCTGGGTTCGTTCTTGATCCAGATCGTGCCGAGCTTCATGGGCCTGACGGCTCCGTGATCCGGCTGCGCCCCAAGGCTTTTGAACTGCTGACATTCCTCGTCACGAATAATCGGCGCGCCGTCGGCAAGCAGGAGCTGATGGAAGCAGTCTGGCCCGCGATACACGTCGGGGAAGACAGCCTGTTTCAATGCATCCGGGAAATACGCGCGGCATTGAACGACTCGGAACGACACATGATCAAGCTTGTGTCCGGCCGCGGTTATCTCTTCACTGCCGAGGTATCCGTCAAAGAGGAAGGCTCGGATCTCCGGTCCGGAGCGGGCAATATACCGGCGTCCGGCGCGCAGCCGATGGCCGATTTCGTCGCACCGGAGCGCCGGCCCGGCTCACGCAAGGCATTGGCTTTCTGGGCATTCGCAGTGCTGTGTGTGGCCGTCGCATTCAGTCTTGCGATCTTTTCGTTTAGAGGCGGCGATGTGTTCGGCTCAAGCAAACCAGTCATCGAAGTCCTGCCGATTGTCGACAGCGCTACCGATCCCGAAAGCACCGCCCTTGCGCAGGCTGTCGCGGCGGAGATGATCAACGGCCTTGCCAAGATCGACGGCATCCGCTTGATAGCGTCCAAGGAGCAGGGTCCGGTGACCACCGCCGAAACGATTCCGGCGCGAGCCCATGGTGCGGGCCTCCTCCTTCAGGGGGAACTGCAGAGAGGCCCGCAATCCTGGATTTTCCAGACACGCCTCATCAATGTAACCAGCCGCGAAATTGAATCCGTTGCCGAAATAACCCTGGATGCCGGCGAACCTGACCAGCAGCGTCTCGCATCCCGGCTCGCCGCCGGCGCCGGCTATGAGCTCGCAATCCGCCTGAACAAATTCGGGGAGGCCGAGAGCCAACCGCAGACAGGCGCCGCCGACATCGCAATACAACAGGCAACCGCATCGATTAATCAGACGACGAAGGAGCGTTTCACGACGGCGCGAACCATCCTCGAAAAGTATCTGGCCGATCAACCGGACAATGTCGATCTCCAGATCGCGCTTGCGGCACTGCATCTGCGCGGGATTCAGCTCGCCTGGTACAGTCCTGCCGAGGGCAAGGCAGCAGAAAGCGAGGCAAGATCCCTGCTTGAGCGTGCCCTGCGCAGCAGGCCAACCGCCAGCCCGGTGCTTGGGGTCTATTGCCGCTTTCTGACCGTAACCAACCAGTTTTCGGAGAGTCTCGTCGCGTGTGCGAGGGCACTGAGCTTCAATCCGTGGGATGGCACGGCGTTGTTCCATCTCGGCCTTACGCAGATTCAATTGGGACGCTTCGAGGATGCCCTTGCGACATTCGAACAAGCCGACCGCTTCGATACTCCCGACGTTTCACGCTGGACCTGGCTGTTGGGAGCCGGATGGGCCGATGTGCTGTTAAACCGCAATGAGGACGCCGTCAGGTGGCTGCGACGCTCCATCGCGATCACACCGGGAACCGGACGCGCCCACATGCTCCTGGCGGTCGCTTATCAGCGATCGGGTCAACCGGACGAGGCAAAGCAAGCTCTTGCCAAGGGCCTGGAGTTGCGCCCAGGTTCGACAACCGCCAACATCTCCCTCCCCTCTCGCAATACCAGTCCGGTCTTTATCGAAGCACGACGGAAAATTAGCCAGACGCTGATTGAGTTGGGACTGCCAACTGGCGATGATGAGCAAAAATCAGCCAGTCAGAACTGATGAAATGCGCTACCAGTAAAGACTATCTTTGGTTGTTTATCTAAAAATATCTACTTCAAGTAATTTTATCCGTACAGAAAGTAGAATAACTGAAGTATTGCAACCAGTTCAGCTTGCATAAAAGCTCATTCGATAGAAATTAATCCACGTTTTAAACCATGCCTTTATAATTTCTGCGCATTGTCCGACCAAAGTTTAAATCTTTTTTGGTTGAGATAATGGCTATTGATTTTCTCCGGCATATGCGCCGCCTGGCAGCCGACAGCGGCGGCAATTTCGCGACGATGACGGCGCTGATCGCCGTTCCTCTGGTTGCCGTAGCGGGGATGGCCGTCGACTACTCGTCGGCGACACATCAGCGGGCCAATCTGCAGGAAATCGCCGACGGTGCGGCGCTGGCGGGCGGCAAGGTTTTCGACGGCACCAATCTTGCCACGGCACAGGCCGAGGCGACCCGTTTCATCACGGCCTACGCCGACACGACGCCCGCCAACCTCAGCTATACCATCACAGCGAGCGGGCGGATTCTTTCGGTCAATTTGACCGGTGCCGTTCCGACGAGCCTGATGCGCATCGCCAATATCAACAGCATCAACATCGGCGTGAATTCCCAGGCGACGGCGCCGGCAAAACCCGATGTCGTGACGCTCACGCCTACCCAGGCGCAAGGTTGGTATTACAAGGTGATCACCATCCGCGTCGTCCGGCCCAATGCGACGACCGAAACGGTCGTCGGCACAGTGACCTATCAGCCGACGACGCACAACAATGACGGTCAGGGAACGATGACAGCCGTGCCCACCGGGCCGATTACCCTTGGCCAATATACCAAGCTGGTACTGCAGATGGATGTCAAGGACGACGGCTGCCCGCTCGGAAAGGCCGCATCGGTATCGAGCAACAATACCGTCACCTGCAGCAGCAAGAACTCGGCCAGCACGAAGTACGACCTGACCTTGCGAACGGACGACCCGAATACCTCCAACTATCTTTTCGTCGACGGCAGCGAACTTCCAAAGGGCGTGACATTGCCTATCGAGAATTATTTCGGCTGCCAGGCCGCGCAGAAGCATGCCTGGGAGGATGGCGGCGGTTGGGATCGGCAGGACTTCTTCTACACGATCTCGTCGCAGTGCTCGTCGTCCGACGGCGATGCGGTGCGCCTTACGAACTGATGCAACGACTATCAGACAGCCACCCTATAGGGGCTGTCTGAACGATGCGTCTCGCTTCGGCAAGCACCCAGCCGGCAGCGCGATCGAAAAAGCGGGATCCGGCGCCAGGGACGCCGGCTCCAGGCGATATCGGCTGGCTTAACGGCGCGATCCGAAAGGACGAAGCGCCATGTGGCGGTTGACATCCTTGTAGAGCAGGTAGCGGAAGGGGCCAGGGCCTCCGGCATAGCAGGCCTGCGGGCAGAAGGCGCGCAGCCACATGAAGTCTCCGGCCTCCACTTCCACCCAGTCCTGGTTGAGGCGATAGACGGCCTTGCCTTCCAGCACATAGAGCCCGTGTTCCATGACATGCGTTTCCGCAAAAGGAATGACGGCGCCTGGCTGCAGGGTGACGATCGTTACATGCATGTCATGGCGAAGGTCGGATGGATCGACGAAGCGGGTGGTCGCCCAGCGCCCTTCCGTGCCCGGCATGGCTGCGGGCGTGATATCCTTCTCGTTGAGGATCAGCGGCTGCGGATGGTCCAGTCCGTCGACAGCCTCGTAAGCCTTGCGGATCCAGTGGAAACGGGCATGAGCGCCGCTACGGTTGTGCAGCGACCATTTCAGGCCCGGCGGCAGGAAGGCATAGCCGCCCGGCTGCAGAACATGCTTGCCGGAGGGCAGCGTCAACTCGATCTCGCCATCGACGACAAAGAGCACTCCTTCGGCTTCCGCGTCCTGCTCCGGCCTGTCGCTGCCACCGCCGGGCGCCACTTCCATGATGTATTGCGAAAAAGTCTCCGCAAAGCCGGAGAGCGGTCTGGCGATAATCCAGCAGCGCGTATCGTTCCAGAAGGGCAGAAAGCTGGTGACGATGTCCTGCATGACCCCTTTCGGGATAACGGCATAGGCCTCGGTGAATACGGCGCGCCCCGTCAGCAGATCGCTTTGCGGCGAATGGCCGCCAAGGGAGGAGTAATAGTTTCTTTGCATTGTCTGGACCCTTCATTCTCGTAGATTCGAGAGGCCAAAACATTTGCCTCCCCGATAGTTGGACAGCGTTGAAATCGGAATGCCGCGTTAGGTCGCCCCTGTTTCCTCCCGGAGCATCACGATGTCATCATAGCCGAGGCGACCGGCGCAATGCAGCCGCATCCCGCCGCCACGATCGACATCTGCAGCGATTGCCATCGGCATCCGCCCGGCAACCGCCTTGTGCAGTCGAGAATCCATGGTATCGCCAAAAGCAGAGAGGGGAGTGCAGACAGCTGCCAGGGAAAGCCAAGCCGACAGCAAAATTTTCAACATGCCCCATCCCGTTGGTGTCTCGCGCCCGAAACTAGCAGGGAACTCGACTTCAGAAAATCAAATATCCGGCTTCAGACCGCCGGGAAAAGAAAAACACTTTCAGGATTTTGTGTGGCAATAGCCGGCGAGAGGACCGTGCCGACGGCCTTGATGAAATGCGCCCGCCCGCCGTTCGGCGATGCTCTCACCCCTTTTGCCGCCAGCCCATGTCCGCCACCACGACCGACGGTGGTATGGAGCCGATCTGCAGCCGCACGCAAAAGCCGTGGCCGGTATCCAGGAACGAGACTCTTCCACCGTGGAGTTCCGCCGCCTTCTTGACCAGGTTCAGCCCCAGACCCGCCCCGGAGGAGCTGGCGTTGATGCGGCGAAACGGCTCGAAGACACGATCACGCTCCGATGGCGGTATGCCGGGACCCTGATCGCAAACATCGATCGTGCCGGCAGCGCCGACCCGAACGACGATCGAACCTTTGGCGCCGGCGTGATCGATGGCGTTGCGGATCAGGTTGACGACCGCCATCTCGATCGTCGAGGTCTGGATTACGAAGACTGCTTCTTGCGGGCTCGGCTCAAAATCGAAGTCATAGCCGGCATCCATGGCTATCGGAGCAAGATCGGCGGCGATGGCCTCGACCACCACATTCAGATCCTTCCTTTCCGCGCGCAGTTCCACCGCGCCGATAGCCTGCATTTCCAGCAGTTGATGCGCGACGCGAGAGAGACGGTCGATATCGTCCCGCAATTGCCGGCTGACCTCGGCCTCGGGAAGAAGATCCGCCCGCGTTCGTGCAATCGCGATTGGCGTTCGCAGTTCGTGCGCCGCATCGGCAAGGAAACGATTGTGCCTGTTATATCCGTCATCCAGTTTGGAAAGGGCATGATTGAACGCATCAACCAACGGAATGATCTCGGTCGGCACCTTCGCACGGTCGAGGCGGGCGGAACGGGTATCGAAGTCGATTGCCTGCGCTTGCCTCGCCGTTTCGACGAGCCCGCTCAGTGAACGTCCGACAGCACGGGGAGTCACGAGCAGCGTTGCCACGCCCGTGAGCGCCAGTATCGGGAAGACGCCTATGAAGATGACGAATGCCAGAGCCGGCAATACGTTGAGCCACTGGATTTCCCCATGGACACTTTTGGCAACTTCGACGCGGATATTGATCCACACATTCAAGCCATCATTGGTGAAGCCCCGCTCGGTGGCGGCGATGATCTGGAGCTTGCCGACAGATGTCTCCCGGTTCTCGACCGTGGCATGTGTCCCGTTGCCCGCCTCCAGCCTCGCCCGATCCACCGTCCAGGGGAAGCTCTCGTTGAGAGAGGTCGACGGTATCTCTCCATATTGGAGGAGGATCCCCTTATGGTCCCGGACGGTAAACCAGAGCTCCGGATATCGCTGCTTCAGCTCGGCGACCTCCTGCGTCTCCGCCACCTGCAGCTGCCCGTCGTCATCCCTGGTTATCTGCTGCGCAACGACACGGACGGCCTCTTCGTTGGCGTCTTCGAGCTCCGGATTGATGATCCAGATCCAGCCGACGAGGAGGATGAAGAAGAGGACGAGAAGAAAGGCCTGCAATGCGATCAGGCGCTTTATCAGGCCCCAGCGTAGCGATCGGCTGCGTTCCGGGTTCATGCCTTCGCCCGGATGAGGTAACCGATGTTTCGCACCGACCGGATCTCGACCGAGGCCTCGGTCAGCAGAAGCTTCTTTCGGATCCGTGAGATGTGCGCATCCAAGGCGTTCGATCCGATCTCGTCCTCGAGAGCATAAACCGCTTCGATCAGGTTCGGCCTCGTGACGATCCGGTTCGGACGGCGCATCAACGCCTCCACCACCAGATATTCACGCCGCGGAAATTCGACGAGCGCCCCGCCGATGGAAACTTCGTTGGTTCGGGGATCGACACTGAGGTTGCCGAAACTCAGATATCTGTCGGAAACAGCAGGTCCCCTTCGCTGCAGGGCTCGCAGGCGGGCTAGCAGCTCCTCGATTGCGAAGGGCTTGGCAAGATAGTCGTCGGCGCCGCTGTCCAGCCCGTCAACGCGATGATCGACACCGCCAAGAGCGGTCAGCACGAGGATCGGCACCGGATGCTTGCGTTGGCGAAGCGCTGCAACAAGATCCAGCCCCTCGCCATCCGGCAGGCGGCGATCCAGCACCAGGACGTCATAGGTCCCGACGCGGGCCATGGCGTCCGCATCCGCAATCGTACGGACATGATCGGCGAGAACATCGCGACGCCTCAGCGCTTCGAGCAGCGCTCGGGCCATTTCGGGCTCATCCTCAAGAAGCAAGATTCGCAATGACTTCTCCCCAAAGGATGGCCGCTGCCATCCTTTGCCCCCACTGACAGCCAAAGATTGCGGCTACATTACACGCAGATCCGCGAAGTCGCACCTTGGGATGTATCTACGATTGCGGATAGCGGACCCGTGCTTCGGCCGACGACGTTCTCATTCCGCAAGGGCACGCGCCAGCATCCGCCTGATGTGATCCTGACCGCCGAAGAAAATTGCGGCGACGACGATCGTCCGATGGTCCTCGATCGGCAGAAACCAGACAGCAGCCTTGTCGCGCCGCAAGAAGCGGATGCCCGGATGGATATCCGGCCGCAATGTTCCGATATACGGTGTCTCGACCAGTCGATGGATCGCGAGGCGAAGATCACGAATACGCTCTGCGGCACGCTCCAGAGCTTCGTCCGGCAGATCACCCAGATCGATATAGGCCGCAAACAGATGATCGAAGATCAGCTCGAAATCGCGGTCCGCGGCGCTGGAATATTCAAGGGTCCACACGAAGAGCTCGCCGCTTTCGCTCGATCATGCTCTCGATCCGCTCTTCCATATCCTTTGCCGAGACCTTCGGCCCATCGACGCGGCGCTGGATAAGCGTGCGAAGTCCTTCCGTCTCGGCGGATTCGGTCTCGGTCTTCTGACGAAGCAGTTCCAGGCCTTGCTGGAGAACCGAACTCAAGCTGGAGTAGCGTCCCGTCTCGACAAGCGAACGGGCGAACGCATCCTGCTGATCGGTCAGGGATATCGACGATTTGACGCTCACGAGACTATCTCCTTCCGGTACAAAATGCTACCCAGTCGCATATATGTCAAGACACGGCGCCGGCATCGTTTGCTGCCGCGGGGCTGTCGTTGCCGCCTCGCGGCACGGGCTGACGCCTTTCGGATCCGGTGCCTGGCACCATAGCCCATGTTCCTTGCCGGCCGGATGACGCCGCCATTTCGTTGTCGGCATCCCGTCATGCGGAGACGGCAGCTCCCATCTTCAAGGGAGCCGCCCGTTCAGGCAGAAACTCCCTTGCCTTGAAGCGCGGTTTGATGAACGACAATTCGCGCGTGATAGGGAATGCGTTCATAGAGATCGATGACGTCCTGATTGACCAATCGAACGCAGCCCGACGACGTTGCCTTGCCGATCGAATTCCACTCCGGCGAGCCATGAAGGCGGTAGAGCGTGTCCTTGCCGTTCTGGAATATGTAAAGGGCGCGCGCACCCAACGGGTTTTTGACGCCCGGATCCATTCCGCCGTTTGCCACGGAATATTTCGCAAGTTCCGGTTTCCGGGCGATCATGTCGTTCGGCGGCTTCCAGCGCGGCCAATGCTGCCTCCAGTGGATAACCCCCTCGCCCTCCCAGGCAAAGCCGTCGCGGCCGATGCCGACGCCATATCGCATGGCTGTACCGCCGCGTTCGACGACGTAGAGAAATCGTGACGCGGTATCGACGACCACCGTCCCGGGCGGTTCGCCGGTCGGGTCCGTCACGCGCTGCCGGTAGTATTTCGGGTCCATCTTTCGATAAGGTATGGCGGGAAGAACGTGACCGCCATCGACAGCCGACGCATAGCGAGCCTCAAGTTCGGCATTCGGCGCAGCTTCGCTCTCCGCGGTGGACGCGACGGGAACGACCGGCGGCAAGCGGGCGGGAGCCGCAATCGGAGTCGGAACGGGGGCCGTCGTGGCACACCCCGCAAGCGCCGCCGTCACAGAGATAGACCCGAGCATGAAAGCTCGTCGGGACAGAGTCTTTTCGTTCCTGGTCAAGCGCATTCCTATCCTAACGAGCCTCGCAAATCCGTGTCCCATCCTCGGCCGATGAAGGACAAAAAATGAAACATGTCTAATCATTATGTGGTGATAAGCTCATAGCCAGTTGCGAGCCATGATGGCAAGTTTGCTGACATCATGACCGAGCGGCCTCTTGGCCGAGCCGGGCCTGAACCCACAGAGATTTTGCGTTTCCACCCCCATCTCCGGCCTCGTAATGGCAATTCGCAGTCTTACCCGCGACGGGCGCCGCCTAGCTGTCGAACGAGTGGCCGGGCAAGACATTGTGTTCCATGTCCAGCCATGGCGGGTTTTCCCGGTACATTTCCTCAATCAGCCGTTTGATGAGATCGATATAGACGGAATTGTCGCCGACGCGATGGTTGAGGATCACCGGAGACGTCATCGCCTCTTCCTCGATCAGCCGATAGTGCACATCGGACCGCATCTGCCGCGCGGATGAAGGGATGACGCATACTCCGGCATCGGCAGCCACCAGGCCGAGGGCGGTCTGGATTTCCCGCACCTCATGCACTTCCGCCGGGCGAACATCGTGGCGCTGCAGCAGCCCCAAAACCTGATCGGCATAGCTCGGCCGCGGCTCCTTCGGATAGACGATCAGCTTTTGCCCGCGCAGACTCTTCACCGACAACGGGGTGGCAGCCCCTGCAAGTGCCGTCGCCATGGGCACGGCGGCCACGAGGCGCTCCTCGCGCAGGACAGTCCCGACCACATTGGGATCGCTATGACGTAGCCGGCCGAAGCCGACATCGATGCGCCCCTCCTTGAGTGCGGGAATTTGCTGGACCGACACCAGTTCCAGCAGCTGGATATCCAGCTCGGGCGCATGCTGGCGCATCTTGCGGACCAGCGAGGGAAGTCCGCCGTAGAGCGTCGATGCGACGAAACCGATGGAGAAGACGCTGTTCTGATTGAGGCCGATACGGCGCGTCGCGTCCCGCATCTGCTCGACGCGGCCGAGAACCTGCAGCGCCTGCTCGTAGAACAGCCGGCCGGCATCGGTGAGACGCACGGGCCGGCTTTTGCGAATGAGCAGCGATACTCCCAACCCCTCCTCCAGGAGCTGGATCTGCCGGCTCAGAGGCGGCTGCGCGATATGCAGCAATTCGGCAGCACGCGTAAAATTTCGCTCCTGGGCGACCGCCACGAAATAGCGAAGCTGACGAAGATCCATTCTCCATATCCTACCGGTTGGCACGCCATTCAACGTCGTCATTCGATATGCTGCGATGCGATAAGTCTATAAATATTACCATTTTTCTCCTTATCATACCTTAAAGGTATCGTTTGAGATACAAATGGTGTTGGACGTATGCCGCCTGCCCGGCGCAGAGTTCAGTCATGAACACGACCTTTGCACCCCTTGCGCCGAACGCAACGACCGCCCCCGTTATCGAACGAGTGGAAACGCTGCTGATCGACGTGCCGACTATCCGCCCGCACAAGCTCTCCGTCGCGACGATGAACGGCCAGACCCTGATGCTGGTCAAGGTTCACTGCAGCGACGGCATTGTCGGCATCGGCGAGGGAACGACGATCGGCGGCCTTTCCTATGGCGCAGAAAGCCCGGAGGGCATGAAGCTCGCGATAGACACCTATTTCCAGCCGGCGATGGTCGGACAGGATGCAACCCGCATCCAGATCCTGATGGCGCGCATCGGCAAGAGGATCAAGGAAAACCGCTTCGCCAAATGCGCCATCGAGACGGCATTGCTCGATGCACATGGCAAGCGTCTCGGCCTGCCCGTCAGCGAACTGTTGGGAGGGCGGGTGCGCAGCCGCCTGCCCGTGGCATGGACGCTGGCCTCCGGCGACACGGCGACGGACATCGCCGAAGCCGAGAAGATGCTCGACCTTCGCCGCCACAGGATCTTCAAACTGAAGATCGGCGCCAGGGCGCCGCGCGAAGACATCGCGCATGTCGCCGCCATCAAACGCGCGCTCGGCGACCGCGGCGCGGTTCGCGTCGATGTCAACATGGCCTGGAGCGAAACCGAAGCAGCCTACGGCATGGCGGCGCTCGCCGATGCGGGCTGCGAGCTGGTGGAACAGCCCGTCGCTTCGGCGGCGGCGCTGACGCGGCTCGTGCGTCGCTTCCCCATCGCCCTCATGGCCGATGAATCCCTGCAAGGCCCGGAGACCGCCTTCGAGCTTGCGAAGGTCAGCGGCGCGGATGTCTTCGCAATCAAGATCGAGCAGAGCGGCGGCCTCTTCAACGCGCAGCGTGTGGCGGCAATCGCCGATGCAGCGGGGATCGAGCTCTATGGCGGCACCATGCTCGAAGGTGCCGTCGGCACCGCCGCATCCGCCCACGCCTTTTCCACCTTCGCCAACCTGCAATGGGGAACGGAGCTCTTCGGCCCGTTGCTGCTGACCGAGGAAATCCTCGCAACGCCGTTGGAGTATGGCGACTTCGAGCTGGCCGTTCCCGAAGGGCCCGGCCTCGGCATCGCACTGGACGATGACCGGGTGAAATTCTTCCTGCGCGACGGACCGCGCAAAACCGTGAGCGCCGCCAGGTAGAGGAGTAGAATATGCTTTTTCATGTGCGAATGGACGTCAACATCCCCCGGGATCTGCCTCAGGCGGAAGCGGGCGAGATCATCGCCCGAGAGAAGGCCTATTCGCAGGAGCTGCAACGCAGCGGAAAATGGCGGCATATCTGGAGAATTGCCGGCGAGTACGCGAACTACAGCATTTTCGACGTGAAGGACAACGAAGAGCTGCATGCGATCCTGACGGGACTGCCGCTGTTCAAGTTCATGACCATCAAAGTCACGCCGCTTTTGCGGCATCCGTCGTCGATCCGCGACGACGACACCTGAGGCGACGGCGTGGAAGAGGACCTTGCCGCTGGCCGGGTTTTCGAAACGATGTTCGCAACAACCGGAAAAGAGGAGGAGTAAGACATGAGTGTGAGGATTTTTGACAGACCCGACGTGCAGGATTTCCTGAAAGTTCTGAGCGGTCTGACCAACAATGGCGGCAATCCCCGCGTCAAACAGGTTATCCATCGGCTGATGTCCGACCTGTTCAAGGCCATCGACGACCTCGACATCACCCCGGACGAATACTGGACTGCCATTGCGTGGCTCAATGAAATCGGCGCCGCCGGGCAGGCGGGCCTCATCTCCCCCGGCCTTGGGCTCGACCATTTTATCGACGAGCGCCTCGATGCCATCGATGATGCGCTCGGCATCAAGAACGAGACACCGCGCACGATCGAGGGGCCGCTCTATGTGGCCGGCGCGCCGGTATCGCAGGGCTTTGCCCGTCTCGACGACGGCACCGATGCCAACGGTCATACGCTCATCATGCATGGCACCGTCTATGGGGCCGGGGGCAAGCCGCTACCCGGCGCATCCGTCGAGGTCTGGCACTGTGATACGCGCGGGTTTTACTCCCATTTCGATCCCACCGGGAAACAGGCGCCGTTCAACATGCGCCGCACGATCATCGCCGATGCCGACGGCTGTTACAAGTTCCAGAGCATCGTGCCGCATGGCTATGGCGTTCCTCCAGGCAGCCCGACCGAACAACTCCTGTCGGCCCTCGGCCGCCATGGCCAGCGCCCGGCTCACATCCATTTCTTCATCGGCGCCGACGATCATCGCAAGCTGACGACCCAGATCAACATCGCCGGCGATCCGCTTGTGAACGACGATTTCGCCTATGCCACGCGGGACGGCCTGGTTCCGGCCGTGACGGAACGGAGCGACGAAGCCAGCATCAAGGCCAACAATCTCAGCGGCCCGTTTGCAGAGATCGAGTTCGACTTCCATCTCACCGCCCTCGTCAACGGCGTGGACAATCAGGTCAACGAGCAGCGCAAGCGCGCGGCGGCGTAACCGATTGACGCGGTGGCCCCTGGGGCCACCGCACCCTCTTCATCACCCTTTCATCATCGACATTGTTGCTGTGCTGCGCCGAGGCGCCGCGAGCGGGAGAGAAACCATGTCCGCGATCATAGATAAGGCCCGAGACCTCGATCATCTGCTGACGACTGCGGTGCAGGATGACAAGGAGGCCGGCATATTTCGTTGTCGCCGCGACATCTTCACCGATGAAGACCTGTTCGAGCTGGAGATGAAGCATATCTTCGAGAGCAACTGGGTCTACCTGGCGCATGAAAGCCAGATTCCGGACAACAACGACTATTACACGACCTATATCGGCCGCCAGCCCGTGGTCATCACCCGCGACAAGACGGGAGAATTGCATGCGGTCATCAATGCCTGCGCCCATCGCGGCGCCATGCTGTGCCGGCGCAAGCACGGCAACAAGGGCAGCTTCACCTGCCCCTTCCACGGCTGGACCTTCTCCAACACCGGCAAGCTGCTGAAGGTCAAGGACGAGAAGACCACCCAGTATCCCCAGCAGTTTGCCCAGAACGGCTCGCACGATCTCAAACGGGTGCCGCGCTTCCAGAGCTACCGCGGCTTTCTCTTCGGCAGCCTGAACGAAGACGTCGCGTCACTCGAGGATTATCTCGGCGAAGCGAAAATCATCGTAGACCAGATCGTCGATCAAGCGCCTGAAGGCCTGGAAGTGCTGCGCGGCAACTCGTCCTACATCTACGACGGAAACTGGAAACTCCAGATGGAGAACGGCTGCGACGGCTATCATGTCAGCTCCGTCCATTGGAACTATGCGGCGACCATGGGCCGGCGCAACGAGGACGGTACGAAGGCGGTCGATGCCAACGGCTGGAGCAAGTCCATCGCCGGCGTCTACGGTTTCGAAAACGGCCACATCCTGTTGTGGACGCGGGCAATGAACCCGGAAGTCAGGCCGGTCTACAATCGCCGCGACGAGATCGAGGCCCGCGTCGGCTCCGACAAGGCGGATTTCATCATCAACCAGACCCGCAACCTCTGTCTCTATCCGAACGTGTTCCTGATGGATCAGTTCAGCACGCAGATCCGCGTCACCCGTCCCATCAGCGTCGACAAGACCGAAATCAGCATCTTCTGCTTCGCGCCGAAGGGCGAAAGCGAAGCGGATCGAGCCCTCCGTATCCGGCAATATGAGGATTTCTTCAACGTATCCGGCATGGGCACGGCCGATGACCTCGAGGAGTTTCGCGCCTGCCAGGCCGGCTATGCCGGAACGACAGCGCTCTGGAACGATCTGTCGCGCGGTGCGCCGCTCTGGATCGACGGCCCCGACGAAAACGCCAGGAGGATGGGCCTCGAGCCGCTGCTATCGGGCGAGCGCAGCGAGGACGAGGGATTGTTCGTCCGCCAGCACGAATATTGGGCGAAAGTGATGCGGGAGGCGCTCGCCGCCGAAAAGGAGGGTGTTCTGTCATGAGCATTTCCGACGACGAGATCCGCGCCTTTCTCTATCGCGAGGCGCGCCTGCTCGATGACCGCGAATGGGATGAATGGCTCACTTGTTATGCGCCGGATGTAACCTACTGGATGCCGGCCTGGGACGATGACGACCAGCTGACAGAGGATCCGCATGCGCAGATATCCCTGATCTTCTATCCTAGCCGCGACGGCCTGGAAGACCGGGTGTTCCGCATCAAGACCGAACGCTCCGGCGCATCGACGCCGGAGCCGCGGACGAGCCACAACGTCAATAATATCGAGCTGCTGGCTCGCCGCGATGCGGAAGTCGACATTCGCTACAACTTCCACACGCTGAACCACCGCTACAAGGTCACGGATCAGTTCTTCGGAACCATGTTCGTCACCCTGCGCAGGAGCGGCGATCAACTGCTGATCTCAGCCAAGAAGATCGTGCTCAAGAACGACTACATCCGTCAGGTCATCGACATCTATCACATCTGACAGACGTCTCCTGACGGCATGGGAACGGACGAGGAGGGTTCCATGACCAGCTACAACATCGCTTTGAACTTCGAGGACGGCGTGACCCGCTTCGTCGAATGCAAGGAAGACGAAAAGGTTCTCGACGCTGCCTTCCGCAACAAGATCAACCTGCCGATGGACTGTTCCGACGGCGTGTGCGGCACCTGCAAATGCCGCGCCGAAAGCGGCAGCTACGATCTCGGCGACGACTATATCGATGACGCCCTGACCGCCGATGAAGCAAAAAGCGGGCTCGTCCTGACCTGCCAGATGAAGCCGTCCTCCGACTGCGTCATCGCGGTTCCGACGACATCGACGGCCTGCAAGACCGGACAACAGAAATTTGCCGCGACAGTCGTGCAGATCACGCCGCATAACGATGCCGCCATCGTGCTGGAGCTGGAAGTCGATGGCGTCTCCCCCGTTTTCCTGCCCGGCCAGTATGTCAATATCGATGTACCCGGCAGCGGGCTGCATCGTTCCTATTCCTTCAGCAGCGCACCCGGCGAGCGGCGCATCGGCTTCCTGATCAAGAAGATCCCCGGTGGCGTGATGAGCAGCTGGCTCGCCCAGGCGCAAACCGGCGAAAAGCTCGATATCATAGGCCCCATGGGCAGCTTCTATCTGCGCGACGTCCGGCGCCCATTGCTGATGCTTGCGGGCGGAACCGGTCTTGCGCCATTCCTGTCGATGCTGGAGGCGCTGGCCCGCGAAAACTCGCAGCAGCAGATCCATCTCATCTACGGCGTGACCCGGGATCTGGACCTGGTGCTCGTCGACCAGATCGAGGCTTACACGAAGCGACTGGCGAACTTCACCTACAGCACGGTCGTCGCCGAGGAGTCTTCCAGCCATCCGCGCAAGGGCTGGGTCACCCAGCACATGCCGGCAGAGATGCTTCATGGCGGCGATGTCGACGTCTATCTGTGCGGTCCGCCGCCGATGGTCGACGCGGTTCGCAACCATTTCGACGAGAGCGGCGTTGCACCCAACAGCTTCCACTACGAAAAGTTCACGCCCAACGTTGTGGCAAAGGAAGCCGCATGAGCGCTTCCTGTTTTCCGGGCCGCTTTGCTGGCAAGACGATCGTCGTCACCGGTGCCGCACAGGGCATAGGCCGGGCGGTGGCAACGCGAGCGGCCGAAGAGGGCGGGACAGTGCTGTTTGTCGACCGCGCCGATTTCGTCGCCGAGGTGGCAGCCACCGCGAGCGTCGACGCCCGGGCCTTCAATGCCGACCTCGAGACTTATGAAGGCGCTGCGGCGGCCATGCGGTTTGCCGCCGAGACCTTTGGCGGCATCGATATCTTGATCAACAATGTCGGAGGGGCGATACGCATGCGGCCCTATGCCGAATTCGAAGCGCAGCAGATCGACGCGGAAATCCGCCGTTCGCTGATGCCGACCCTCTACTGCTGCCACGCCGTTCTGCCGCATCTATTTGCCCGCGGCGGCGGGACCATCGTGAATGTATCCTCCAACGCGACGCGCGGTATTCACCGCGTGCCCTATTCGGCCGCCAAGGGCGGCGTCAACGCGATCACGCAATCGCTTGCTATGGAACTCGCCGATCGGAACATTCGGGTGGTCGCCACGGCACCCGGCGGCACGGATGCCCCGGCGCGCCGGGTCCCACGCAACGCTGCCGGAGACAGCGCCGCCGAGACGGGCTGGATGGCCGACGTGGTGCAGCAAGTCACGGCGTCGAGCCTCATGAAGCGCTATGCGACCATCGACGAGCAGGTTGCACCGATCCTGTTCCTGGCCTCGGACGAAGCATCCTATATTACCGGCAGCGTACTGCCCGTTGCCGGCGGCGATCTTGGCTGATTATGCGTTCGCGCTATCGGCTGGCGTCAATCCCGAACAGCGGGACCGACGCCAGCGACGATAGCGCAAGCCGTCCTCAAATGTTGCAGGAGGATTCGGCGCCGGATTGGTTTTGCTGACGGGATTTGCGCTCGTCATGCACGGTCAGATCCCGTCTTGCCCGCGCGCTCGCGGCTTCGATCGGTTCCGCCCGGCCTTGCTCGGCCACGGCAGCCCGCGCCCGCTCGATATCGACCATGTAGTCACGCGCCAGCGGAAGAGCCGAGACGTTCTTCGTCAGCTGCAATTGCCAGTTCATGTGACCCATGCGACGGAAGGCGAGTTCGGATCCGATCAGGTAGAATTCGAACATCCGGCAGAAACGCTCGTCGTAAAGCTTGGCCAGAGTGCTCCTGTTCTTCATGAAGCGCTCGCGCCACTGCTCCAGCGTCTTGGCATAGTGAAGGCGCAGGATCTCGATGTCGGTCGCCCAAAGGCCGGACTTCTCGACCACGGACAGGACCTCGGATGTGGCCGGCGAATAGCCGCCAGGGAAGATGTATTTGGCGATCCACGGATTGGTGCTGCCCGGGCCGTCGGCCCGGCCGATCGCATGGATAAGCGCCACGCCATCCTCCTTGAGCACGGAGCGGATCTTGTCGAAGAAGGTCCGATAGTGATTGATGCCCACATGCTCGAACATTCCGACCGAGACGATGCGGTCGACCGGACGCGTCCAGGAGCGATAGTCCAGCAGCTCGAACGTCACCAGGTGCTCCAGGCCGGCTTCCTTTGCGCGGACCTTTGCAGCAGCCAATTGCTCTTCCGAAAGCGTCAGGCCCGTGACCCGCGCTCCGAACTCCCTGGCCAGATAAAGCGCCATGCCGCCCCATCCGCAGCCGATATCCAGGACCTCGAGTCCCGGGCGATCAAGCATCAGCTTCGAGGCGATATGCCGCTTCTTCTTGAGCTGCGCCTCCTCAAGCGTCTCGTCGCCGACGGGAAAATAGGCGCAGGAATATTGACGGTCTTCATCCAGCATCAGTGAGTAGAGGCGCGCGTCAAGATCGTAGTGATGCGCAACGTTGCGCTTCGATCGGCCTGCGAAATTCAACTGATCGAGGTTTCGGCGCAGCCAGCGGATCTTTTCCATCAGCTTTTCGAAAGGATGGCTCCCGCCATCCATCATGTTGAGGACGAGGAAATCCATCAGCTGGAAGAGGTCGCCGGAAACCGGCATGAGGTCGCCGTCCATATAGGCTTCGCCGAACGCCAGAGCCGGATTGAAGAGCAGACGGCGCTTTGCGCGCGCGGTTTTTATCTTCATCGCCGCGCGCGGTTCCGATCCCGTACCGAAACTGCGTGTGGAACCATCGGGAAAAGTGACCGTGAGCGTACCGATTTTGATCAAGCGGGAAAGAGCTGCTTCTAGGAACATGACAACTACCTGTTTATCGTTTCCTTACGGGTGGTTCTTCGGCCTGAGGGCGGCCAGGAATCCCGTGACGGTATTTCTATGCGGAAAGCGTACTACTTAATCTGGTAGAATATCCAGATCATTTGCGACATCAAGGTTGCGGCGGCTTGACGACGACAATATGCAATTTGGCTGTATCAGCATGGTCGAAATCGCGCCCGGTATTGGCTCGGCCCCGTATCGGTTCGCAAAAGACTGCCGTTCGCATCGTATGCGATTGGCGAATCACAGCCCGATGCGGCCGAAAAAGCAATGCTTCGTTAGAATTTTAGATAAGCCTTCAATTCGTCATCAAGGCCGCAACTCTATTGTCGGCACGTCTGGCCGAACCGTGTTCGGCGGCACCATGACAGTGCCAAGGCATCCTCAAATAGGCCTTGCCTCAGACGGCTGCACTTTTGACCAGGGAGTCCCTCGGCGGGACGAAGTGCTCGATGTCTCTGTCAACTTTTCTTCGCCGTCGCGCAGCGATGGCCGTGCGTGTCCACAATACGCTGTGCACGTTCATCGATGGAACGATCGTCGCGCGGGCGGATAATTGGCGTCCGTTGCACGGAAGCCCCGATCTGTGCCATGCGCTCGGCCATACGTCATATCGCGGCGAGCTGGTGCCGGTATACGATCTGGCAACGATGCTGGGCAATGTCCCTTCGCAAGGCTGCCAGATTGCCATCGTCAAAATGGCAGTCGGCCATATCGCATTCCTGATCGACGAATTCGTCGGCAGTACCTCGGCGGCCAACGAAGCCATTCATCTCTCGCAACTCGAGATTTTTCGTCACGAGCACATGGCTGCCTGACGCCGCTTTGCAGCCTCTAAAGGATAATGGCGATCGCTTTCCTGGGCTTCCGGCGCTAGCCGGCCTTCGACAAGCTTGCGCGATCCATGATCTGCGTGATGACCCCACCGCCCATGATCGCGGCGCGGTCGCACATATGGGCAACGACGCCCGGATCGTGGCTGACGAGCACCAGGGTCATTCCGTGTGCCGCCTTCAAATCGTTGAGAAGGTTGAGAATGCCCGCCTGCACCGAAACATCGAGGGCGGATGTCGGTTCGTCGAGCAGCAACAGCTTCGGGCGCAATAGCAGCACGCGCGCAATGGCCACGCGCTGCCGCTGGCCGCCGGACAATTGGTGCGGATATCGCTGGCTCGTCGCCCCTGCCAGGCCGACCTGGTCGAGAGCCGCCCGCACCTGCGCGTCAACATCCTTCACGCCCCGCAAGGACAGGGGCTCGCCGAGAATGCGCGCGATCGTGTGGCGCGGATGCAGGGAAGAATAGGGATCCTGAAACACCATCTGGATGTTGTCGCGCAACGAGCCTGCAATCTTCTTGCCCGGCTGGAGCGGCTCGCCGAAGACGGAAATCCCGCCTTGCCAATGAACATTCAGCCCGGCGATGGCGCGCAGCACTGTCGTCTTGCCGCAGCCGGAGGGACCTATCAGACCGAACGTCTCGCCGCTTGCTACATCGAAACTCACGCCGCGCACGGCCGTGAATGCCTTCCTGGCGCCGGAAAAGGTGATGGAAAGATCAGACACAGTAAGCGCACTCATGCCCCGGCTCCATAGACCGGCAGACGGGTGCCGTAGGTCTTTGCCGATGGCCGTGCCGCCCACAGCGCACGCGTATAGGCGGACTGCGCATTGGCGAGATCGGCCGACGCCAGCTCCTCCTCGATGCGGCCGCCGCGCATGACGACGGCCCTGTCGGCAAACTGCGCCACTTGCTGCAGATCGTGGCTGATGAGCAGCAGACCCATGCCGAATTCTTCGGTCAAGGAACGCAGCAGCGTCAGGATCTGGCCCTGAAGCTCACGGTCGAGCGCGGATGTCGGTTCATCCGCGATCAGCAGCTTCGGACGGTTGATCAGCATCGCCGCGATCATCACGCGCTGCCCCATGCCGCCTGACAGCGCGGCCGGATAGCTCGAATAGACCCGCTTCGGATCGGGAAGGCCGACCTTATGAAGCATGTCGAGCGCCTGTTCGCGTCGCTCAGCGCCAGAAAGGCGCGTATGCAGCAGCAATGTTTCCTCGACCTGCTGGCCGACTTTGTGTGCGGGATTGAGCGAATATTTCGGATCCTGGAGGATGAGGCCTATGCCGTTGCCTCGAAGCGCATTCCAGCCGGAGGCTGGCAACGAGAGGAGGTCCTGGCCTCCGAAGGACAGGCGCGCGGCCCGCACCTGCGCATGGTGCGGCAGCAGCCCCATGATCGCCCGCCCCGTCATCGACTTGCCGGAGCCGGATTCGCCGACGAGGGCGACGATCTCGCGATCGACCGAAAAACCGATACCGTCGACGACGCGCACCATGCCTGCCCCGGAGGGAAACGAAACCGACAGGTCCTGAACGGAGAGCAGCGGCTCAGCCATGACGCGGATCCAGTATGTCGCGCAGGCCGTCAGCCAAAAGGTTGAAGGCGAGCGAGGTGATGAGAATGGCAAAGCCCGGCACGGCCGCCACCCACCATTGATCGAAGATGACCTGCGTGCCTTCCGAGACCATCGCGCCCCATTCGGCGGTCGGCGGACGAACACCGAGGCCAAGGAAACCCAGCCCTGCCGCGGCGAGAATGATGCCCGAGAGATCGAGAGCCAGGCGAATGATCGCCGATGGCAGCACCAAAGGCAGCACATGCCCATAAAGCAGCCGGATACCTCTGATGCCGACCATTTCGGCGGCGGCCAGATAATCGCTCCGGCGAAGCGCTGCCGTCTCCACACGCGCCTGGCGCGCATAGGCGGGCCAGCTGGTGAGAGAGAGCGCCAGAGCGCCGTTGATCAAACCCGGCCCCATGATCGCGACGAAGGCAAAGGCAAGCAGCAGCCTCGGGAAGGACATGACGACATCGGTGACGCGCATCAGGATGCGCTCGGTGATCCCGCCGAGAAAGCCGGCAAGGATACCGACGACGATGCCGAGGGGAGCCATGAGGAGAACGACGAACAGCAACAGGAGCAGGGTCGGACGCGCGCCATAGATCATGCGCGACAGCAGATCGCGACCGAAGCCATCCGTACCGAACCAGTGGGCAATACTCGGCGGCATCAGCCGGTTGGCCGTCTCCTGGAGGTTGGGATCGTACGGCGCAATCAACGGCGCGAGCAGCGCGACGGCAAGGATGAAGACGACGACTGCGCTGCCGGCGGCTGCGGAAGGCGAGCGCAGCAGACGCCGCAGGAAGGACGGTCCGTCGAGCGGATGGTGAACGATGGCACTCACCGCGTCTTCCCCGCCTCAAGCCGTGCGACGCCGAGATCGGTCAGTGCATTGAGCAGCACGAAGGACGCACCGACCACAAGGGTTCCCCCAAGGATCGCCGGCATATCGCCGGCAAACATCGCGGTCGTCAGATAGCGGCCGATACCGGGCCAGGCGAATACGGTTTCGGTGAGCACGGCGCCTTCAAGCAGGCTGGCATAGGAAAGGGCGATCACGATCAGAAGCGTTCCGGATATATTCGGCATGACATGCGCAAAGACGATGCGGGAAAGGCTTGCGCCCTTGGCCCGGGCGGTGGTCACATATTCCTGGCCGAGTTCCGTCAGGATCGAAGCCCGCGTGAGCCGTGAAATGGCCGCGAGCGCGTGAAAGGCAAGCACGGTCGCCGGCAGCGCCAGATGCGCCAGCGCGTCGCGAAAAGCGCCCTGCTTGCCGGAAAGCCATGCATCGATCAGCGCAAAACCGGTGACGGATTTGACCGTATATTGAAAGACGACATCCGCCCGGCCCGGTCCCGGCGCCCAATGCAGGCGCGCATAAAAGAAGAGGAGCATCAGCAGGCCGAGCCAGAAGATCGGCACGGAATAGCCGAGAAGAGAGATGAGCCGCGCCGCGCCGTCGAGCCATGTGCCCTGCCGCATGGCAGCAGCGATGCCGAGCGCCAATCCGATGACGGAGCCCATGATGATCGCCGCCGTTGCGAGCTCGATGGTCGCCGGAAAGGTGCGCGCGATATCCTTGGCGACCGGCTGGCCGGTCGAGGTCGATTGACCGAAATTCCCGGACGCTGCTGTTTCGATATAGCGAAGAAACTGTATCGGCAGCGGCTGATCGAGCCCGAGCTCGGCGCGGGCCTGTTCATAGGTCGATTGGCTGGCGTGGTCGCCGACCATCTGCAGCGCGGGATCGATCGGCGACAGGCGCGTCAGCGCAAAAGTCACCAGCGCAAGTCCGAAGAGCGTCAGCGCAAAGGACCATGCCCAGGAAAGAAACGACCTTACGAAAGACAACTCCCGCCAGGCTTTCATCTGGCGGGAGTTGGTCATGTCGGCATCGGATTGGCTTGCCGCTTGCGGCACTTACTTCTCCACCTTGTCATAGTAGACCTGGTCTGCATTCAGGCCCTGCGCATAGTTCTTCACCTTGTCGCTTAGCACGACCTGATCGTTGCCTTGAAGCATAAAGATGAAGGGGGAGCTTGCCTGGATCTTCTTTTGCAGATCCTGATAGAGGGCGACGCGCTTGGCGGCATCCTGCTCCTTGACGGCGGAAAGCGTCTCGTCCGTCAGCTCGGGGATCACCCAGCCGGCGTATTTTGCAGCCGTGTTGGCGGAGTTGTCCTTGTTGATGGCGAAGGCGCTGGCATTGGAATGCGGGTCGAAATAGTCCGGGATCCAGTAGCGCAGCGTCATCTCGAACTTGCCGGAACGGCCGCGTGCATAGATATCGCTTGCGACGCCTGGCTGGATGTCCAAGGTGATGCCGGCTTGCGCAAAGCTCGACTGCAGCGACTGCGCGATCGACAGGAACGGCTGGTCGTTGAAGACGATGAATTCGACCTTGAAGGGCGTCTTGATGCCGGCGTCGGCCAGGATCTTCTTCGCCTTCTCCACATCGAGCTTGAAGGGCGTATCCGTCAGCGCGCCGGGGAAGCCGACCGGCAGGAAGGCCTGATGCACCGTGCTCTGGCCGCGCAGCAGGTTCTTGGCGATACCGTCATAATCGACGAGATAGCGCGCCGCCTCCCAGAAGGCGGGATTGCCCAGCGTCGGATTGGCCTTGGTGTTGAGCAGGATATAGTCGGTACGCGCTGAGGGCACCGAGAGAACCTTGACCCCGCTCTTGGTCTTCAGCGCCTCGATCTGGTCGGCCGAAAGGCCGCGTGCGATATCGGCATCACCCTGCTCGACGAGAAGGCGGCGAGCGCCGACATCCGGGACATTGCGGATAATGACGCTGTCGAGCTTCGGCTTGTCGCTGGAGCTGGCATTGGCCTGCAGCACCAGTGCCTCGTGCGGGGTATAGGTTGCGATCGTGTAGGCGCCGCTTCCGGCCGAGTTCGTCTTCAGCCAGCCATTGCCGAAATCGCCATCCTTCGCCTGCGGCTCGACGGTCTTTTCATCGACGACCGAGGCGATCGGCGCAGTCAGCAGCGACAGGGCGAACCCGGAACCGACATCGGCCGACCAGGTGAGCTTCACATGCTTGTCGTCCACCTTGGTAACGGCGGCATCGACGTTGTCGGCCTTCCAGCCCAGCTCGTTGAGGATGAAGGCCGGAGACTTGTTGAGCTTGACGGCGCGCGTCAGCGAAAAGATCACGTCTTCGGGGCGGACCGGATTGCCGGAGGAAAACTTGGCGTCGGAAAGCTCGAAGGTCAGGCTGCGACCATCGCTGCCGGCAGCCCAGGAGGCCGCCAGCGCCGGCTCGATCTTCGTGCCGTCTTCGCGGTTCGACTGGACGAGACGCTGGTAGAGATTGTTGAAAGACTGGACGGTCGTCAGCTCGAAGCCTTCGGCCGGATCGAAACTGACGGCATCATCGATCGACTGCGCGACCACGAGCACGTTCGGCGGCGTTTCTGCGCGGGCGGCCGACGTGCCCAACAGAAGTGCCAGGCCGAAGGCCGTTCCGAGCAGCCTCGCACGAGAGGCAATAATTGACATGGGTGAGCTCCCTTAAATGCTTTTGCTATATGACGTTCTGGTTATGCGCTGTGTCTGACATGGTCCAACTACCGGCAAGCATTTAACAATCTCCTCGGGAGCATGCAGGCAAAATAGATCCAGCTTTTCGCGATTCTTGCGAAAAAATTTCCTCGTGATGTTTGGGCATCTCCCGACACCGGCTAAATCATCGTTATCGCCGGGCGGAGCTAGGCATCTTTCCAGCTGGAAAACGTCGCCGCCTGTCCGCGCAAGTTCCCGTCCCGGTCCAGAAGTTGCCAGACAATGCCGTCCTCGATCCAGAAGCGCCGGCCGGACTTTGCCACCCTCAGCCCGCGATAATCGGAAATGAAGCCATCGCGCTTCACGGCATCCAGCAGTCGCTGACGTTCCGCCCGATCGGGAAGCTCCGCCGAAAGGCGCGAAGGCAGCGTCACGAACTCCTCCCATGGATATTCGAAACAATCCTGCGCAGCTCTGTTGGCATAGACGAAACGCGGATCGGCCTCCGTATTGTGGGCGACGACCACGAAAGGCGCCTCGCGATAGAGCCAGCCAGGCCCCCACCCATCGCCAACAAGGTCAACGCCGACGACGCGACGAAAACTACCCGTCAAAAGGTCGAAGAACGCTTCGTCGCGCGATAAATCCACGGCATTGCTTTCAGGTCTATCCGTCATCCGTTCTCATCCTGCTCATTCTACGCATCGGCCGGAACGATCCCTATCAAATAGCCGGGGAGATCAAAAGCTGCGGAACGACGGCTATCCCGACCGTCCATCGGCAACCGGAGGCTCTATGGCATGAGGTGGCATGTGCTATAGGCTTGCGTGCATTGTGAGATTGGATGGTGAAGCCTTGGCGGATCAGACGATAGCGAAATATCTGAACGAGCTGAGCATTCTGACCATGCTTCGCATTCAGGGGCAGGCCAGCCGCATCGAGATTGCCCGTCATCTTTCCGTGACGCCGGCAACCGTGACCCGCCTGGTCAATAACCTTATCGAACGAGGGCTCGTTCGGGATATCGAGCTGTCGCCCAATCCCGAACGGCCTGCCAATCGCGAGCCAGGCCGGCCTGCAACCAGCGTCGCTCTCAACACAGATGGCGCCTTCTTTTTCGGCGTCGAGGTCGGTGTCGATGTGCTTCGTTTTGCCTTGCTGGACCTGGCCGCGACCGTGGTGGATTCAAGCGAGATGCCGTTCCACGACCGAATGTCTCCCGATCAGGTCGCCGGCGAAATTGCGCGGCGGGTCGGCAAGCTCAGGCGCGATCCGATCTACAGGGACAGTCTCAAGGGCGTCGGGATCGCATTCCCCGGCATCGTCCGCTCCGACGGTTTCGTCGTGAACCTGCCGATCGTCGGTTGGCGCAACGTCGATTTTCCCGCCCTTCTCTCCGAAGCGATCGACCTGCCGCTGTTCATCGAGAACGATGCCAATGCCGGAGCCTTTGGCTGCGTCTATACCGATCCGTCGCTGCCGAATACCTGCAGCCTCTTCCTGAAGCTCGATGCAGGTTGTGGCGGCGCTGTTGTCGTCGACGGACGGCTGTTGAGGGGCGCAAACGGCACGGCCGGCGAGTTCGGCCATCTTCGCCTTTCGGAGGACGGCCCCTTGTGCGGATGCGGAAACAGGGGCTGCCTGGAAAGCAGGATCGGCCTTTCCGCCATCGCGCAACGATTTCTGGAGACCTCGGACCTTTCCGGCATCGAGCTCACGCAGCTTCCCGAACATATCGTCGAGGCGGCGCGCGGTGGCGATGGCCGCGCCATCGAGACGATCGATTCATTCGTTCACTGGCTCGTTCTGGGCCTCGTATCGCTGGTCAACCTCTACAATCCGAGCGTCGTCTTTCTGGGAGGGCCGCTTGCCAAACTGGCCGAGGCGGCAATCGACCGGATTTCGGAGGGGATAGGCCGGGGCACCGTAACAGGCATCCCTGCCCCGACCTTGATGCTGTCAACGCTCGGATCCTACGAGGGCGCCATCGGCGCCGCCTCGATAGCGCATCACCATACGTTCGATATCTCGCGCGTGGGAATAATAGCGGGGCGCTGATAGTGCCGGAGCAGCCGACACCACCGCTCAAAGATCAGCCGGATTACGGCCGTTCGCCGGCCGCGAGACGCCGTTCGATATCATCGATCACAGGCATCAGATCGGCAACGGTATCGATGATGTAATGCGCGCCCTGTGCCTTCAGCGCGGCGGCTGCGCGCTCGCGGACCTTGGCGAGCGCATCCGGGGCCATGGCGGCGACGTCCTGCGGGGTCAGTCCTGCCTCGTTGCCGCTCAAGGCGACGCCAACCGTCCAGCAGCCGGCCGCGACACCCTCGTCGATGCCGACGCCGGTATCGTCCACCTTGACCACCGCATGCGCCGGCCAGACATCGAGATCGAGAAAGCATTTGTACATGTTCATCGGCGTCGGCCGGCCATGCGGCAGGTCTCCCGCGCAGACGAGATTGTCGACCTCATAGCCCTGCTCCCTGGCAAGCGGCAGGACGCGCTCCATGATCGAGCGGGTGTAACCCGTCGTGGAGCCGATCTTCATTCCGCGCAGACGCAGCGATGCCACGACGCCGGTCGTGCCGGGCACCAGATCGGCGAACTTGTGAACCACCTCTTCGTTCATCGGAACGAAGACCTCATAGATGGCATCGACATCCGCCGCCGTCGGCGCCCTTCCGTGACGCGCCGCCCACAGCTCCCTAATGCGCGGCTGCCTCAGCATGGCATCGATATGGTCCCATTTCGGCCGACCCATCGGCTCGCGCGCTTCGGCGATCGTGACCTCGATGCCGAAGCGGCTGAACGCCTCGACGAAGACACCCATGGGGGCGAAGGATCCGAAGTCGATGACCGTCCCCGCCCAGTCGAATACAACGGCTTTCAATTGGCTCACTGGTTTCACTCCCAAGACCGAGATGTTGAGGCATAGAGATCGTCGACCACCTGTTCGCCCAGGGCGAAGCCGGTCGATGCGCCTGTTCCGCCTGTCACCATGACCAGGCGGATATGATCGGCGGGGCGCTCGACCAGCACCGTGCGCTCCTTCGAGGAGGCGTAGGTGCCGATCCAGCGATTGACGACATGCCGACCCGGCAGGTCGAACACGCGATCGAACTCATCGAGGATCAGCCGGTCGAAGCGCTCGCTTGCAAATGGCTGCTGCGCATTGCCGTAGACGTGACTATCGCCGACGACGAGCGAGCCATCGGCCGACTGGACGGCGATCAGGTGAATGCCGGCGGCGCGGCTTTCGGCCTCTTCGAGATCGAGCCTCTTTCCAAGCGCGTCCGCCTCCGGCAGGTCGGCAAAACCCTCGTAACGGGCAAGGCTCATATCCGACATGACGGCCGCGCCGAACCGGCTCGGATGAGCGGGCGAGACGCGCAACATCTGCAGCGTGCAAATCGTCAGCGGGTGCCGGCCGATGACCTCAGGGAAGAGCGTCGAGAAATCGTCGCCGGGGCAGACGACCACCGCGTCTGCCTCGATCGTGCCATGGCTGGTCTCGATCCGTGTCCCGTCGATGACGCGGACAGCCGTGTTCCAGCGGAAATCGACCTTGTGGCGGGCTTCGAGCCAGGCAGCGAGTTTCGGCAGCGCCTCGGAGGACTCGACGCGCAGCTCATGCGGGCTGTGGAGAATTGTCTCGACGCCGTCGAGACGCAGGCCCGGCACGAGATCGCCGGCCTCGGCCTTCGTCATCAGCCGGCATTTCTCGCCCATCGGCGTCTTCAGGAAGGCATCCACCACGACGGCGGCCTCCGGACGTCGAGCCGGCATCACCAGACCATGGTGGATGACCGCAATACCGGCATCGTCGACGATCTCGGCCCATATATCGCGAGCCCGCATGGCCCGCTCCCAATGTGCGCCCGCCTTCTGGCCGGTGATGGTGACGAAGCCGAAATTACGGATCGAAGCGCCTACCGCCCTTGCATTGCGTTCGATGACGACGACTTTCTTGCCCTGACGTGCAGCGGCCAAAGCCACGCCAATGCCGACAATCCCTGCACCGACAACCGCAAGATCATACCCATTCGCCATCGCGTCACCCTTTCCTCGGCCGACCTTCAACCCCGGCCGCCAGTCTGTAGGGTAAAGACTAGCAAAACGATATGACAGAATTATAAATTATCAGAAATTATATGATTTACCTATAATTTGAGCTCAGGCGGAAGGCAGTCCACCACCGACTTCGAGCGCATGGTCCTTCGCGACATCGAAGAAGGCCTGGATGGCGGCGTGGTCGCGGCATTCCGGCAGGGTGACGAGATAGTGGCCGATGGCGAGCTCGGGCTCGACCAGCGGCACGACCTCGATATGGTCGTCGGGGGGGACCTCGCCTTCGATGGAGATCGCCAGTCCGATCCCGGCGGCGGCAGCGGCGTAGGCGACGTCGAGCGTCGCCACCTCGAGAACCGGTTTCAATCGCACGCCCTGCTTGTTGGCGGCATCCTCCAAAAGCGTGCGGGTGCCCGAAGCCTTGTTCCAGAGCACCATGTCGCGCCCGTCGAGATCGGCCAGAGCCAGCCGGCCCTTCGCAAGCATCGGATCGCCTTTGCGGCCATAGATCGCGATCCGGGATTCATGCAGCCTCAACGAGGAAAAGCGGCTGTCGGGGGCGACCTGCGAGATGGCGGCGACGTCGAGCTCACCGCGCAGCACGGCATCGGCCAGATCAAGAGACGGCCCGCCGCGCGTCGACAGGCGCAGGGACGGATATTCCCGAACGAATGCCGTCAGGATCGGCATGATCAGACGGTGCGCGCTGAAGCCGATCGAGATCGTGCCCGTGTTCAGCGATGTCGTATCGGTGATCGCGCGATCGACCTCGCTCAGGCATTTCAGCGTGATCCGGATCTTGGCAATAAGGTCGATCGCCGACGGCGCGACGCTGACATTGTGACCGTCGCGGATGAAGACGCGGGTACGGCACAGTTCCTCGAACGACTGGATCTGCGTCGAAACCGAGGGCTGACTGATGCCGAGGTCCTCGGCCGCACGGGAAAATTTCCCCGTGCGCGCCAGTGCTTCGACGGCTTTCATTTGCGCAAGCGTTACAGACGGCATTCTGGACAGCCCCACCTTCGGAAATCGTACAGCTGCCCGTTTCAATAAGTCGCATGTCCCGACGAGGCAACCGGCTTTCGACTGGATGCCCTCCGCCGGCCGCATGACGTCAGCGCAGGACCGACCTGTTGGAAAGCCGCGACAGCCCCCATAGCACGATCAGTGTCGCGGCCCCGAGGATCATCGTCAACGTTGCGGCATCGAAGATGGCGCCGCGGTCGGAGAGCGCAAAGATATTGACCGGCAGGGTGACCCAACCCGGAGGATAGATCATGACAGTCGCACCCAGCTCGCCCATCGACAGCGCAAAGCTGAGACTGAAGGCGGCGACGAGATAAGGCATCAGCAGCGGCAGCGTGACGCGTCGCAACCGATAGAACGGACGCGCCCCCAGGCTTTCGGCGATCTGCTCGCATTCGACGGGCAGGCGCGCCAGACCGGCCGAGACGTTGCCGTAGGTGAAGGCGGAGATCAGCACGAAATGCGCGATCAGCACGATCATGCGGGTTCCGTTCAGGAGCAGCGGCGGCTGGCTGAAGGCGACCAGCAGACCCAGCCCGATGGACACAGACGGAACCGCGCTCGGAACGAAGAAGATCAGGTCGAGGACGCGCCTGCGCAAGGGCTTCATCTTGCGCAGCGCCAGCGCCGCCCAGGTGCCGCTGACGAGTGCGGCCACGCTTGCGAGCGCTCCCGTGATGATGCTTGCCTTCAGGCTGTCGAACGAATCGCTGCGGAAGGCGTTGGCATAGTGAACCAATGTCAGCTTGCTGGGCAGGATATCGTTCCACTGCCCGCTGATGCTGGCCAGCGCAATCACGGCGATCGGCAGGCCATAGACGATCGCAAAGAGCGGCACGACGAACGCCCAGACCAGAAACCGGCCGGATTTAGACCATATCAGCACGATTGCCTCCCAAGTGAGCGATCGCCGCCCTGTAGAGACTGTAAAGACCGAGCGACAGCAGAACATTGACCACGGCGATGACGCAGGCCGTCGTATAGTCGAACTCCTGGATCGCCTTGGCATAGATGAGAACGGGCAGCGTAATGACACCCTTGGCGCCGATGAAGAGCACGATGCCGAACTCATTGACCGTCAACAACAGGCAGAGGCTGCCGCCGGCGATCAGGGCGGGCATGGCCGCCGGCAGAATGACCTGCCGCACGATGCGCCAGGGCTTGGCCCCAAGGCTGCTGGCAACCTCGATCTGGGCCTGGTCGATTTGCGAGAACGTGGCAAGCAGCGGCCGCATGACGAAGGGCGTATAGACCGTCGTTTCCGCCAGGATGACACCCCATTGCGAATAGAGAAAGTCGACCGGCGGCAAATCGACCTGCATCAGCCGCATCAGGCCTTCGTTGAGGAGGCCCGCCGAGCCGTAGATGAAGGTGAAGGCGAGCGTGACCAGGAAAGTCGGCAGCGCGATGAAGGTGTCGATCAACCGCCCGCAGAACTTCGCGCCGGGAAATGGCACGAACGCGATGACGAGCGAGAAGACGAAGCCGAGCACGAGGCATCCCGCCGTCGAACCGAGCGCGATGACGATGGTGTGCTGCAGCCCGTCATGGAACTCGCGAGACGACAAGACCTCGGCGAATGCCGCAAGCGACAAGGTGCCGGGATCACCGAGCGACTGCCGGGCAATGAGACCCAGCGGATAGAAGAACAGTATCGCCAGGATGAGCAGCGGCGGTACGCTCCACAGGCGATCCCAGCGCAGTCCCCGTTCAAGCGTTCCGGCAGCAACATCAGCCATGACGGCCATCCTCCGGCACCAGGGTAACGTCGGCCGGATTGAAGTGAAGCGTCAGCACCGCGCCCGGAACGGGCGGCAGACTCATCGGCGCCGACGACATGCGAACCTCCTGCCCGGCAACATCGAGGGTGACATTATGGGTGTCGCCCTGCCACTGAACGCTGCGCACGACGCCGGTCAGCCGGTTGCTGTCGCCCTGCGGCGCATCGAGGCGGAAATCATGCGGCCTGGCGCAAAGCAGACAATCGCTGCCTGCAGACAGACGGTGATGATTGCGCGCCACCAGCACCTGATCTCCGAACCGCACCTGCGCCCGCTGCTCGTCGAGCGGCTCCACGCCCTTGACTTCGAGAAGATTGGCACGGCCGAGAAACTCCGCGGAGAAGCGGTTCGGCGGATAGCGGAACAGCGACTGGGCATCGCCGAAGGCCCGGAGCTTGCCATCGCGCATGATGCCGATATGGTTGGCGAGCGTCAGCGCCTCGGACTGGTCGTGGGTTACGTAGAGCACGGTCAGGGACGGCAGCTCGCGATGCAGCCTTGCAAGCTCGTCCACCATCGAGCGGCGGATCTGCGCGTCGAGCGCCGACAGCGGCTCGTCCAGCAGCAGCACCTGCGGCCGGATGGCGATGGCACGGGCGATCGCGACGCGCTGCTGCTGGCCGCCGGAAAGCTGTCGCGGATAGCGCTTTGCATAGGCCGCCATGCCGACCATGACGAGCGCTTCCGGCACGCGGGCGCGAATGACCTCCTCCGGCGTGCGGCGAGCGCGCAGCCCGAAGGCGACATTCTCTTCCACGCGCATATGCGGAAAGAGCGCGTAATTCTGCACCACCATGCCGATGTCGCGGTCATAGGGCGCGAGATGGGTGACATCGCGGTCACCGATCATGATACGGCCGCCCGAGGGGCGTACGAAGCCGGCAACGGCCCGCAGCGCCGTCGTCTTGCCCGATCCGGATGGACCGATCAGAGCGACGATCTCACCCGGATTGACGGTGAGGTTCAGCGAGTCGAGAACGGTGAGGCCATTGTAAGCGACGGAAACATCCTCGAAGACAATCCGCTTGGCTGACGCGGCCGACGTTTCCGTCGGCCGCCCGTTCTCGGATGGCTTTATGTTCGCCATCGTCATCAGTTGCTCGCGATCGCCTTGCCGTAGGCATCGACGTCCTGCTTCAGATCGGCAAGCACCTTGTTCCAGTCCGGCGACCAGATTTCGATGCCGTCCATGATGGCATGCAGCTTGGCGAAATTTTCATCCGTCGGATGAACGTCGGTACGTACAGGCAGGCCCTGGGCAACGGCGCTGACATCCTTCTGGGCATCCTCGCTCAACAGGAAGTCGATGAGTTTCTTGCCGTTGTCAGAATGGGGCGCGCCGGAGACGAGGCCGATATAGTAGGGCAGCGAGAAGGCGGTCTTCTTGCCATCCGGGCCGGTCGGGAAGAAGATCTTGATGTTCGGATTGTCGGCCTGCTGTGCCAGGTTCATCTGCAGGTCGCCATTGGCGACATAAAGCTCGCCCTTGTTGACGAGGGTGGTGAGCTTGCCGGTCGAGGCGGACGGGCCGAGATTGTTGGCCTGCAGCTTCTTGAGATAATCAAGTCCCGCATCCTTGCCGCCGAAGGCATGGAATGCCTGCAACATCAGGGCGGTGCCGTCACCGGCCTGGCCAGGCGTGGAATACTGGATCTTCTGCTTGAACTTCGGATCGAGCAGGTCCTGATAGGTGGCCGGCGGCGTCTTCAGCACCGAGCTGTTGTAGATGAAGTTCGGATAGTTGTTGATCATGGCGGCGTAGAAGCCCTTGGGATCCTTGTCGCGCGCTTCGATCTTGTCTGCGCCGGCAGGCGCGTAGGCCTCGAGCAGGCCTTCGCTTGCAGCCTTCTGCACGAAGGGAGGCAAGGTGACGAGAACGTCGGCCTGCGTGTTGGACTTTTCCTTCGACAGCCGGTCGACGACACCGCTCGAGCCTGCCTCGACATATTGGACCTTGATGCCGGTCGCCTTGGTGAAGGCGTCGAACTCGTTGCCATACCAGCTCGGCGTGCCGTCATGCAGACCGTCGGCACTATAGATGGTGACGACATCATCCGCTGCCATTGCCGGCAGCGCGACAGAGGCCAGAAGGCCCGCAAGCGCAAAAATGGATTTCGTTTTCATGATCTTTCCTTTGCTCAATGACTTGACCCCTGCCAGCATCGGAGGCGGGCTAGCGTGAACGGCGCGAGCAAATTTATAGTCAATGACTATTTCATTTATATGACAATAGCTATTTCCTATAATTTTAATAAGGGAACAGAACTATCCAACCGGCTCCTCCGGGGCCGGTCCGCAAAGAAATGTCTGCTTGTCAAATTGCCCATGATCGCAGCTTCGAGACTGAAGAAATCCCGGCGCGGTCTGCAATGAACGCCCATATGCTCGGGCTGCGCCGACTTAGGCGCTTATAGATCGCCGACAGAAATCGGTAACGGCTGCGACCAGTCTCTGTCTGTCGACTTCGGGGCCGTCGGCCAGACAGTCATCCACGGCGCTGTGCATGGCGTTGAACAGCATGACGGCCGCAAGCCGGGCATCGACGAACGAGAAGGCTCCGGCGGCATGACCTTCGACAAGGAAGGATGTGAGGCGGCTGACGACAGGATTGGCGCGTTTCATATCCCGCTTCGTGGGCTGGAACTGATGGAACACCAGATCGTGGAGCGCCACCTCGTCGAGATAGGCGAGAACGCAGGTTTGCATCCAGGCGTCGAGCCGTTGCGCCCAGCTGTCGGAGGCCGCCACGCTGACCGCAGTCTCTATCCTTTCGCAAAACCGCTCGATGAAACGAGCCTGAAGAGCTGCAAGGACATCATCCTTCGTCTGGAAATAGAGGTAGAAGGTGCCCTTGGCGACATCGGCGGCATCGACGATTTCCGCAACGCTGGTGGCGGCAAAGCCTTTTTCCAGAAACAGGCGTTGCGCGGCGTCCATCAATTCCTCGCGGCGGATTTCCGGCGGCTTGGTGCGCGGACGCTGGCGGTCTGTAACGGTCACGGCTTCTCCTTGTTCACAAGCTGTCGATGACAAGACCCGCCGGCACGAGAATGGATTTGCACAACCATGCCGCAGCACACGGGCTTTTGTCGAAGATTTCTAGCGGCATGTCCAGCGGAAGGCGAGCGAGACCTTGCCGCGTGATGTCGGCCATGGCCGTGGGCACGACGACCGCGACGCCGAGAAGAAGCCGGTGAAGAACGCCACGGACAGCGTCAATCCGTTGCACCGCCAGGCCGAGCCTGGCGACATCCCCCTGGAACACGGATCCGCAGGTTGCGATCAGCAGAAGAGCGAAAGGCTTTTCGTATGCCAGCCAACGCTCAACCGCGTCGAGGCCCGAGCTCACACCATTGGAATCCAATCCCGCCTCGGCGACCAGGATGGCAAGTGGCCAATGCGTCTCATCGCATTCCGGCGGTAGCGCTTCGAACGCCATCATGAGAGCCTGCACAAACCGGCGAGGCTTCGCAGCACCGACCCCATGTTCAGGGGTGTCCCTTGCATCGCGGAAAGGGAGGCAAGCCACATCGTCGCTTCGTTCACGTCATCGAACATCTGCGCGGGAACGCCGAACAGCTTTTCGGCATTCATCCGGCTCACCTCCTCCAGGGCCTCCGTCGGCACGACGGTCGCCATACCGATCACGAGCCGCCTGATGCGCTCGGCATTGGACTGAAGCCAGACTTTCGCCTCTCTTGCACTTCCTCCGGGGCGCTTGAGCGCATCGACATCCGTGAAAACCCGCAGGGTCGTAAACGGTTCGTCGCGGTCGAGCCACGACGTCCAGTCGCAAAGGAAAGCAAGCTGCTCTTGCGGCGACATGGCTCCGCGGGCAGCGGACAGCACGAGCGGCCATTGGGTAAGATCGTGACGGACCATGCGGGGATTTCTCCTATCGGTGAAGTTGAGGACAGGTGCTGCCGCGCACCGCGCTCCCGTACTCATGACTATGGGTGGGCATTCCGATTGCTCCCGAGCTAGAACGATAACGAGACGTACGTATGACTGACCGTCGGTCATTTGTAAAGACAACGACCAGGGCGGCTCCCATATCGACGGACAATCGGAAGCGCGCGCCTCACGGAACGATGGCCGAATCGCGACTGATGACAGCAGGCGCTATGGGGCGGCAAGACGCTCGAATCGTTTGCGTGGGTCGGAGCAGCTACCGAAACGCGCGGCCCCCAAGACATGCAGAACGTCCCAGTTCGGGACGAAAGTGCAGCCGAAAGACGTTCCTGACGGCTCGGCGTAGCGGCTCCCGGACCGGAAGAACAACGGGAGCTCCCACAATAACGCTCTTAGTTGCGGATTCCTGAATTATACGATCGCTCGATAGTTGCGATTACCGATGGATAGCGCATACTGTCGATAATATCCGCTGATGAACGATACCTTATACGTGCGCCCATAAATTCACAGACACAACCCAAGCATGATTGGCAGCGACTGTATTTTCGACAATTTTAGAAAGCCGATCATGACTTTGAACGATCGGCCTCCGAATAGTTGTATGTATGGCAGACGCAGTCCGGGGCAGCATTCAGGAACGGAAAATACCTTCATCCGCGCCCTCCTTGGCCCCAGCGCCGCTTTTATCTCAGCTTCCATGGTGCATGTATGTTGACCGGATCACGTCAATCTCATTGCTTAGCCGAAATCGCTCAGGCGAACACGGCCGATGAGCTGCGCCAATTCCTGTTCAAGTTCTGCTCTCTATACGGCCTTGCCAACGCAGTTTTTCATGTGACGCAGATCGCTGCGGTTTCACAGCGGAACCCTCTCCTCCTGCTAACCTATCCGTCAGAATGGGTGGAGACATATATTGCCCACGATTATTTCTCGATAGACCCCGTCGTTCAGGCCGGGCGCAGCGGATTCCTGCCGTTCGACTGGTCTTCGCTCGACCTGAAGTCGCCGCAAAGCGCGTCGTTCTTCCGGGAAGCTGAAACGTTTGACGTCGGCCGCTATGGCCTGACGCTGGTGGTTCGAGGGCCGCACGGTGAGCGATCGCTGTTTACGGTCACCTCCAACCTCCGGGGCAGCGATTGGGAGCGGCTGCGAAACAGCATAATAGGCGACCTGCAGGTGATCGCCTATTATCTGCATGAACAATCAATGATTGTATCCGGCCTGCGGGAGCAAGGCGCCGGCCGAAAGCTTTCGAAGCGGGAAACCCAGTGCCTTGAGCTGCTGGCGCAGGGCATGCTTCCAAAGCAGATCACGACAAGGCTCGGCATTTCCGAAAGCGCGGTGCGGCTGTATCTCAGCTCAAGCCGCCGCAAGCTTCATGTCAGCACCACCAACCAGGCTATTGCGAAAGCGATCTCGCTTGAGATCATCAAAAGCTGAACTGGACATTGCCGGGAGATGAGGATGCAAATTGCAGGGAAGGGCTCCGGTCATCCTTGCGCATCGCCTTCAACCGCTGCTCGAGATGCTGATCGGTTTCCTCGCTCACTTCCCAAAGACCGACATAGAGATTGCCGATTTCCGGCCGAGAGCGCGCAAGCGGCGCAGGGGACCATCCGATCCTTCTGTAAACTCCGACCATCGATGCATCGTAAACACCCATGATATGCTCGATGCCGGATTTCAGGCTCAAGCGGCAGAGGCCAGAGAGCAGCTCGACGGCGGCTGTCTGCGACGGCGGATGCCGGGAATCGACCGGAGGGTGCACGCAGAACCGCGTGCATTCCCAGATCGAGGGGCTGCAAATGTCGAGATCCTCATCGAAAAAATGCTGAAACTCGCTCGACAGCATCGTCTCGCTGGTTGTCGGCAGCAAGCGCAGCGAGCCCGTGAGCACGTCATCCTCTTCCTTCACGGCCAGATAGATGGGATCGTGCTCGTCGTCGAAGCGGTCTATTTCCAGACCACCTTCGACAGTGACGTCCCACCCCATCCGATCCCGGAAAACGAGCGCTCGCGCGCGAAACATCTGGTTAAAATACGAAGACGCAGTCTCTCGGTCTCGTCGCATCAATATCTGTAGCATCGGACTCTCCAGGTTTTGAACCTTAAGAAAGCACCTTGGAGCCAAGCTTCAATATATCGATTCCGCCAGATTGCGCGGTGACAAACCTCCTTTAAAATTTAGGGGCACCGAGTAGAGCCGGAGCCGATTTTCCCGCAAAACGTGTACAACCAAGTTCTTGCCCGCCGACGCGATTTTGCCGATTTTCCTCAGAAAATGGTCGAGGCTCGGCCGAGCCGATTACACAATCGCAGCGCGAGTGCAGCGTTCAGCCGGCTGTCATCTGTCAAGCAACGTGAAGCCGCCATCTTCCGCCGCGCGCCGCAACGCGGCGCATGGTGGCGCGGCAAGACCCGATGCGGCAAGCCGGTCCAGCACGGCGACGACGTCGGCAAGGCCGCGGGCTTGCGCATAATGCATCGGGCCGCCGCGCCAGCGCGGGAAACCATAGCCATGGATCTTGACGAGATCGATATCGGCAGCGCGGACGGCAACGCCCTCGTCGAGGATCAACGTCGCCTCGTTCACCATCGGCAGGACGATGGCATCGACGATCGATGCCTCGTCCCAGGTCTTCTGCGGTCGTCCGGCCGCTTCTTCACCGACGACGGCCTCAACGACATCCGACGGTTGTGGCGTGCGCTCGCCGGGCCGATAGTCGTACCAACCGCCGTTCGATTTCTGGCCGAAGCGCTCCATGGCGCAAAGCCGGTCGGCTATGGGCGCAAACGGCGTCTCCCCACGCTCGCGGGCGGCCTTGCGCTGGAAGGCGGCGATGTCGAGGCCGCCGAGATCCTGCGCTTCGAATGGCCCCATCGGCAAGCCGAATGCGCGCATGGCAGCATCGACGGCGGCGGGCGTGGCCCCGGAAAGCAACAGCCGCTCCGCCTGCGCACGCGTAATCTTCAAGATGCGGTTGCCGATGAAGCCATCGCAAATGCCGGCACGGACGGGAATTTTTCCAAGCAGCCGTGCAAGTGCAAAGCCTGCCGCCAGCACTTCCGGCGCCGTCGTTCCCGTCGGCACGATCTCCAAAAGCTTCATGACATGGGCGGGACTGAAGAAATGCAGACCCAGGAAGCGTTCGGGCTGCGCAAGACCCTCGCCGATCTCGTCCGGATCGAGATAGGACGTATTGGTAGCCAGCACCGCGTCCGGACGGCAGACTTCCGACAGTTTGGCGAAGACGGCTCGCTTGACGGCGAGATCCTCGAAAACCGCCTCGATGACGAGATCGGTATCGGCGAGCAACCCGTAGCCATTGGTGCCGACGACGCCAGCCATCCGCTCCGCCGCGACGGCAGGCGAAATGCGACCCCGCTTTGCAGAACCTTCGAAGATCTGGCTGACATTGGCGAGGCCGCGCTCGACGGCTGCTTCGTCACGCTCGACAAGAACGACTGGCAGGCCAGCATCCCGCAGGGCCGCGGCAATGCCCGCCCCCATGGTGCCGCCACCGACGACGGCAGCAGAACGAATAGCGCGCGGCACGGCGCCGGCAAGCTCCGGAGGACGAGGTGCGGCCCGCTCGGCGAAGAAGACATGCCGCAAGGCGGCAGCCTGCGCGGAGCCGCGCAGATCCAGAAACGTCTCGCGCTCGAAGGCCATTGCGGCCGCAAAATCCGCCTCGCACGCCCTGCGAACACAGGCGAGCGCGCGAAGAGGGGCAATTTCCCGCTTCGCCTTGGCTGCGACGGCTTTTTCCGCATGCTCCCAGAAACCGTCCTCGACGGCGGGAACATTGCGCTCCGAAATCGGCTGTGGCCTGGGCTTGTCCACAATCTTCCGTGCGAAGGCAATGGCAGCCGATGCAAGATCGCCCTCGACAACGGTATCGACGAGACCGAGTGCGGCGGCCTTTCGCGCATCGATCGAACCGCCGCCCGTCACCAGGTCGACGGCAGCCGAGCCGCCGATCAGCCGCGGCAGGCGAACCGTGCCGCCAGCGCCGGGAATGAGGCCGAGCTTCACCTCTGGCAGGCCGAGGTTTGCCGTCGCGGCGGCGACACGATAAGCGCAACCGAGCGCCACCTCGAGACCACCGCCAAGCGCGCTGCCGTGGATCGCCGCCACCCATGGCTTGCCCGCACCCTCAATGCCGGCAACGACATCGGGAAGATGCGGAGGGAGCGGAGGCTTGCCGAATTCGCTGACGTCGGCCCCGGCAATGAAGGTGCGCCCGGCGCAGATGAGGACGGCCGCGCTTACGCTCGCATCCGCATCGATAGCGGAAACCGCCTCGGCCAGCGCCTGGCGCAATGCCTGCGAAAGCGCATTGACGGGCGGATTGTCGACGGTGACGACGGCGATTGCGCCCTCATGCGTAATGGTGACGGTCATGATCTCACAATCCTCGATAGGCGATGTCATTCGCGATCAATACGGGTGTTCAGAATTTCTTAAACCGCGTCCCGTCACGCCGCGGCGGGGCGGCGCCACATGACGACACGAAACCGGTTGGCGACGAAGACAGCATCCGTCAGGCTGGCGTTGCCTGCCGGGTTCGCACCGGTAACGTGGAAATCGCTGAAGGCCGCGCTCTGGTTCACATAGATGCCACCGGTCAGATTGACCGAAAGATTGACGCCAGCCTCAGCAAAACGGTCCGCGGCGGCCAGGATGCGTGCCTCGCTGGTCTCGTAAAGCGCCGCCGTGATCGCGCCTTTTCGTTCGGCCAATAGGGCCGCGCGGCTCACGCCGTCAGCGGCATCATCCACGGCGACGACGAAGGCGATGGGTCCGAAGCGCTCCTCGCCATAGGCAGCCTCGTCGACGGCATCGACGGCAAGGATCAATGGCGTCGCCGTGCGTGCGTCGTGCAGGCCTTCGATTGGCGCGGAATCGCGCACGATGCGGCCAAGCGACCGGGCCTCGGCCACACGGGCAAGCGACGCCGGATTGGCGATTGCACCGCAGACGCCGGCGGCACGCGCCGGATCGGACAACAGGCCATCGACGGCAGCGGCAATGCCGGCGGCGACATCATCGAAGCTCTTGTGGCCTTCATCCGTATCGATGCCGGAGCGCGGCACGAAAATATCCTGCGGCGCGGTGCACATCTGGCCGCTATAGAGCGACAGGGAAAAGGCGATGTTGCCGCACATGCCGGCAAAATTATCCGTCGCGCCGATGACGATCGAATTGACCCCGGCCTCTTCCGTATAGACATCGGCATTGCCGGCATGGGCGCGCACCCAGTCGCCGAAGCCGCCGGAGCCGGTGTAGTCGATGATTGCGATTGCCGGATGCTGGACGAGTTCCTTGGTGATCTCGGAACCGCTCGCATCGGCGGCGAGCAGCGCGACATTGGCATCGAAGCCTTCCTCGGCCAGCACCTGCCTGATGATCTCGACGGTGATGGCGAGCGGCAGGATCGCTGCCGGATGCGGCTTGACGATGACGGTATTGCCGGTGGCCAGGCTGGCGAACAAGCCCGGATAGCTGTTCCAGGTGGGAAAGGTATTGCAACCAATCACAAGAGAAATCCCGCGCGGCACGATGCGCCAGTGCTTTTCCAGCACGAGCGGCTCACTCTTGCCCTGCGGCTTCGTCCAGATTGCCTCGGCCGGCGTGCGCGACATCTCGGCGTAGGCGTAGGCGACAGCTTCGAGGCCGCGATCCTGCGCATGCGGGCCGCCGGCCTGGAAAGCCATGGCAAAGCCCTGCCCCGTCGTATGCATCACGGCATTCGCCATTTCGAAGCTATGAGCATTGAGGCGGGCGAGAATTTCAAGGCAGATGCCGGCGCGCGCCTCGACGGACGCAGATGCCCATTGCCGCGCAGCAGCCCGGGACGCCGAAACAAGCGCATCGGCGGATGCTGCAGGATAGCTGATGCCGAGCGATGGCCCATAGGGCGAGACTTCCGCGCCGACCCTGTGCTGCACCGGATGCCCGGCCATCTCGAAGGGCGTTGCAAGCCTTGCCTCATAGGCGGCAAGACCATCGTCCCTGGCAGTTTCACCGTAGATCTTGCCGCTGGGGATTTCGGAATAGGCGGACCAATAGTCGCGTTTTGCGGCCGCATCCAGGGCGGCTCGCAGCGTTTCGCGATGGCGCTCGAATAGTGCTGTCATTATTGTTCCTCCCAATCGGTGCTTTTATAATTGACTGACCGGTCGGTTTATGCAAGAGTTTTTTCACGGTCACCGCTGGGAAAGGTGACAGGGAGGATACATGTCCGATTCCGACACCATTCTTTCGACGCTTGCCGATGGCGTTCTAAGCCTCACACTCAATCGACCCGACAAACTCAATTCCTTCAACGAGGAAATGCATCTCGCGCTGCGCGCCGGCTTCGAACGCGCGCACAAGGATGGGGATGTACGGGCGGTTCTGCTGACGGGAGCCGGCCGCGGCTTCTCGGCCGGCCAGGACCTCGGCGACCGCGACCCGCGCAAGGGCACGCCGGATCTCGGTCATACGATCGAGACCTTCTACAACCCGCTGCTCCGCCTCATCCGCAGTCTGGAAAAGCCGGTCGTCTGCGCGGTCAACGGCGTCGCCGCCGGTGCCGGCGCCAATATCGCCTTTGCCTGTGACATCACGCTTGCCGCCCGTTCGGCACGCTTCATCCAGGCCTTCGCGAAAATCGGCCTCGTGCCGGATTCCGGAGGCACCTGGAACCTGCCGCGGCTTGTCGGCGAGGCCCGCGCCAAGGCGCTGGCGCTGACCGCGGAGCCTCTGGATGCGGAAACGGCAGCCAACTGGGGCCTGATCTGGCGCGCGATCGATGACGACAAGCTGATGGACGAGGCAAAGGCCCTCGCCATTCGCCTCGCGGCCGGCCCGACCAAGGGCCTCGGCCTGACGAAGCGCGCCATTCAGGCGGCGGCAACCAATTCGCTCGACGAACAGCTCGATCTCGAACGCGACCTGCAGCGCGAGGCCGGCCACAGCGCCGATTATGCCGAGGGCGTCACCGCCTTCCTCGAAAAGCGCAAGCCGGAGTTCAAGGGGCAATGAGCATGGCCGACAGCCTTTCCCCGCAGGCGCTTGCGCAAGCCTGCGCGAGATCCATGTGGGACGACGACAACGCCACCCGCCATCTTGGCATGGAACTGCTTGCCGTGGCGCCCGGCGAGGCGACCCTGTCGATGGTCGTCACCGAGGCCATGACGAACGGTCATGGCACCTGCCATGGCGGCTACATCTTCGCCTTGGCCGACTCGGCCTTCGCATTCGCCTGCAATACCTACAACCAGCGCGCCGTCGCCCAGCACTGTTCGGTGACCTATATCGCGCCGGCTTTCAAGGGCGACCGGCTGAAGGCGACGGCACGGGAGGTGTCGCGCCGCGGGCGTGGCGGCATCTACGACATCGCAATCACCAATCAGGAGGGCGAGCAGATCGCGGAATTCCGCGGCCACTCGCGCACAGTCAAGGGCACCCTTTTGCCGGAACAAGATTGAAGCCGGCACACCACGCATTCTCGGAGGAGACGTTCATGGAAGATCTTTCACCCCGCCCCGGCGAGCTTGAGGCAATAGAGATAGCCTCGCGCGACGAAATTTCCGGGCTGCAGCTCGAGCGCATGAAGTGGTCGCTCACCCATGCCTACGAGAATTCCCCCTTCTACCGGCAGCGTTTCGACGAAGCAGGCGTGCATCCTTCCGACCTGAAGACGTTATCGGATCTCGCCAAATTTCCCTTCACCACCAAGAAGGATCTTCGCGATACCTATCCTTTCGGCATGTTCGCCGTGCCGCGCGAAAAGCTCGCCCGTATCCACGCTTCCTCCGGCACGACGGGCAAGCCGACGGTCGTCGGCTATACGGCCAGGGACATCGACACCTGGGCGACCGTCGTCGCCCGTTCGATCCGTGCCTCCGGCGGCCGCGCCGGCGATGTGGTGCATGTCGCCTATGGCTATGGGCTCTTCACCGGCGGCCTCGGTGCTCACTATGGCGCAGAGAAGCTCGGCTGCACGGTCGTTCCGATCTCCGGCGGCATGACGGAACGGCAGGTCACGCTGATGCAGGATTTCAAGCCGCGCATCATCATGGTCACACCCTCCTACATGCTTTCGATCCTCGACGAGTTCCGCCGCCAGGGCCTCGACCCGCGCGAAAGCTCGCTTGCCGTCGGCATCTTCGGGGCGGAACCTTGGACCAATGCGATGCGCGAGGAAATCGAGCACTCGTTCGACATGCATGCCGTCGATATTTACGGCCTGTCGGAAGTCATGGGCCCGGGCGTCGCCAGCGAATGCGTCGAAAGCAAGGATGGGCTGCACATCTGGGAAGACCACTTCTATCCGGAGATCATCGATCCGGTGACAGGCGCCGTGCTGCCGGACGGCGAGATCGGCGAGCTGGTCTTCACCACGCTGACCAAGGAAGGCCTGCCGATCATCCGTTACCGCACGCGCGACCTGACGCGGCTACTGCCCGGCACGGCACGCTCCATGCGCCGCATGGAGAAGGTCACGGGACGCTCCGACGACATGATGATCCTGCGCGGCGTCAACGTCTTCCCGACGCAGATCGAGGAACAGATCCTGAAATGTCGTGGGCTTGCGCCGCACTTCCAGATCGAGCTGACACGCTCCGGCCGCATGGACAACATGACCGTGCATGTGGAGTGCACGCTGGAGGCGGCGGATGAAACGGCGCGAAACGTTTCGGCCAAGGAACTCACCCACCACATCAAGAGCGTGGTCGGCGTGACGACCAGGATCACCGTCCATCCGCCGGGCGGCGTCGCACGCTCCGAAGGCAAGGCAAAACGCGTGGTCGACAACCGCCCGAAAGAGTGATTGGGCATCCAACGGGATAGCCTGACGGGGATTTGATTGTATATAGGAAATGTCGGCCGCAAAATGCGGCCACAATCGGCGGGGAATGAGCAGAGCAGGATCACATGGCACGCACGCGCGCAGTTGATTTCGAGGAAAAGCAGCGTGGCATCTTGGCGAGCGCGGCGGCGGTATTCGCCGAGATGGGCATGGAGAAAGCATCCATGTCGATGATCGCCTCGCATAGCAATGTCTCGAAAGCTCTGCTCTATCACTACTATCCCAGCAAGGACGCGCTGATCTTCGACATCGTACAAACGCATCTGACCGAGCTGGAAAGCGCGATCGGAGCCGCCGATCGCACCGATGTGACGCCACGGGAGCGGCTGCAACTGCTCGTGAAGGCCGTGCTGAAAAGCTATGAAGGCGCCGACAACGAGCACAAGGTACAGCTCAACGGCACGCATGCCCTATCGCCGGCGCAGCTGTCGGAGCTGCGGACGATCGAGAGGCGCATCGTCAAGCGCTTCTCCGGCATCATCGAAGACCTCAACCCGGACCTGAACAAGAACAAGCCGTTGCTGATGCCGGTCACCATGTCGCTCTTCGGCATGATGAACTGGGTCTATATGTGGTTCAGGCCCAATGGCCCCATCACCCGCGACGAATACGCCGATATCGCGACCACTCTCATCCTCGAAGGAATCAAGGCCGTCCGTTGACGCGGCCGGTCAGTCGCCGAGCTTCATCCTTTCGAGAATCAGCGGATCGTATTCCGGCGCGCGAATGCGGCGTCGGTCCGGCTCGGGCGCGGTCAGCGGCTCGACGGCCACCAGCTTCTCCTTCGCCTCCAGCGCCAGGCGCTGATAGATGGTGGTGCCCTGGCGCTTCCATGCGATCTCGTCTTGCGTAAGCTCGCGGATCACGCGCGCCGGCGAGCCGACGGCAAGGCTGTTTGCCGGGATTTCGGCACCGGCCTTGACGAAGGCCATGGCCGCCACGATGGCATTTTCGCCGATGACGGCCTCGTCCATGACGACCGCGTTCATGCCGACCATGGCATTGGCGCCGATCTTGCAACCATGCAGCACCGCGCCGTGTCCGATATGTCCCGCCTCCCCGATAACGACCTCGAGGTTCGGAAAGCTGTGCACGACGCAGGTCTCCTGCACGTTCGAGCCGCGCTCGAGCACGATGCGCCCGAAATCGCCCCGCAACACGGCGCCCGGCCCGACGTAGCAGGCCGGGCCGACGATGACATCGCCGATGACGGTTGCGGCAGGATGCACGAAGGCGGCCGGGTCGATGACGGGGATCACGCCGTCATAGGCATAGATCTGCACCATCTACTCATCTCCCGATTTATCTACGTCGCGTCCTGTAGCCGCCACCGATTCCAGTCTTTCGGCAAATTCGCGGCGCAAGGTCCGGCGAAGCTGGGCGGCCTTGTGTCGGCGGATATCGACCGGTGTCACCGGCACCAGTTCGGGCACGCGGACCGGGCGGCCGGCCTCATCGACTGCGACCATGGTGAAGTAACAGGAATTGGTGTGGCGGCGCTGGCCGGAGCGGATGTTTTCCGCCTCGACGCGGATACCGACCTCCATGGAGGTGCGCCCGGTATCGTTGATCGAGGCGCGGAAGGTGACCAGCTCGCCGACATTGATCGACTCCTTGAACAGCACCTGATCGACCGACAGCGTCACCGCATATTGCTTGGAATAACGCGACGCACAGGAGAAGGCGACGCGATCGAGCAGGTTCAGAAGGGCGCCGCCATGCACTTTGCCGCTGAAATTCGCCATATCCGGCGTCATCAGCACGGTCATTTCCAGGCGATGCGGGTCTTGCTCGATCGTCGTCATGCGCTCACTCTCTCGTTTTCGCCACCATCGTCAGAACGTCGTATTGCGCGACGACGGCACCTAGCTGGTTCGTTACCTTGCAATCCCAGCGCACCTCGCCATGCTCGGCATTGGTGCGGGGATTGATCTCCTTGCAGGTCAATTGCACCTGGAGCGTATCACCCGGATTGACCGGTGTCAGGAAGCGCAGGCTGTCGACGCCGTAATTTGCGAGAACCGGACCGGGAGCCGGATCGACGAACAGGCCAGCGGCGAAAGAAACGATGAGATAGCCATGCGCGACGCGGCCTTCGAAGAACGGATTGGCCTTGGCAGCCTCCTCGTCCATGTGGGCGTAGAAGGTGTCGCCGGTGAACTTCGCGAAATGCTCGATATCGTCGAGCGTCACCGTGCGCTTGGCGGTGACGAGCTGATCGCCGATCTTCAGCTCGGCAAGCGATTTGCGGAACGGATGCTCGCTGCCGGTGCGAGCGTCCGCGCCATCCATCCAGCGCCCGGTGACGGCCGAGAGCAGGCGTGGGGTGCCCTGCACGGCGGTTCGCTGCATGTAGTGCTTGACGCCGCGGATGCCGCCCAGTTCCTCGCCGCCGCCGGCGCGGCCGGGGCCGCCATGAACGAGGCCGGGCAAGGGGGAGCCATGTCCGGTGGAACTCTTGGCGCTGGCGCGGTTGCCGATCATCACGCGACCGTGGAACGGCGCGAGGCCGAGAACGACCTCCTCGGCGAAACGGGGATCGTTGGTAAAGACGGAGGCGACGAGGCTGCCCTTGCCGCGCCGCGCCAGATCGACCGCCTCATCAGCCGTATCATAAGGCATGACGGTGCTGACCGGACCGAAGGCTTCGACATCGTGAACGGCGCGCGCCGAACCCGGCTTGTCGCAATAGAGAAGAACCGGGTTGAGGAAAGCGCCGGCGCTTGCGTCGCCGGACATGACGCGCGGGTTGTCCGGATCGCCACCGACGATCTCGGCGTCAGCCGCAAGATCGCGGATGCGCGCGCGCACTTCCTCGCGCTGATCAAGACTGGCGAGCGGCCCCATGCGAACAGTCTCGTCGGCCGGATTTCCGACCGCCGTCTTGCCGAGGCGATCGTTCAAGGCAGCAATCAACGCTTCGCTATAGGCCCTGGGCGCGATGACGCGGCGGATCGCGGTGCATTTCTGACCGGCCTTCACGGTCATTTCGCGCGCCACCTCCTTGACGAAGAGATCGAATTCCTCGGTGCCGGGGCCAGCATCGAGGCCGAGGACGGCTGCGTTGAGGCTGTCGGCCTCCATGGTGAAGCGCACGGAATTTTCGATGATGGCCCGGTGCGTCTTGAGACGCCGGCCGGTTGCGGCGGAACCGGTAAAGGTCACCACGTCCTGGCCCTCGACATGATCCAGGAGATCACCGACCGAGCCGCAAACAAGCTGCAGCGCGCCTTCCGGCAACAGGCCGGTCTCGATGATGCGGCGAACCATGAGTTCGGTAAGATAGGCCGTCTGGCTCGCCGGCTTGACGATGGCCGGAACGCCGGCAAGCAAGGTCGGCGCGACCTTTTCCAGCATGCCCCAGCACGGGAAGTTGAAGGCGTTGATATGAACGGCGACGCCCTGGAGCGGGGTCAGGATATGCTGTGCGGAGAAGCTCTGATCCTTGGAGAGCTGCTCCACATCGCCATCGAGCAATACGCGCGCATTCGGCAGTTCGCGCCGGCCCTTGGAAGCGTAGGAAAGCATGGTTCCGATGCCGCCTTCGATATCGACCCAGCTATCCGCGCGCGTGGCGCCCGTCGCCGTCGAAAGCGCATAGAACTCTTCCTTCATTTCGAACAGCGCCTGGCCGACGGCCTTCAGCATCGCAGCGCGCTCGTGGAATGACATGCGCCTGAGCGCCGGGCCGCCCCTGTCGCGGCCATGGGCCAATGTCTGCTTGAAATCGATGCCCGAGGAATCGATGAAGGCGACGGGCGCGCCGGTCGATGCATCAAGCAGCGGCACGCCTTCCTTGGCGCCGGCGACCCAAGTGCCTCCGACATAGCTTTCAAGCCGGCGCGGCTGGTTTGCCATGATGTTCATCGGTATTTCCTTCCTTCATTTTTTCAGCAATCCCGAACGGAAAATCGCTATGCGCGTTTCCGGGGTGCTTAAATCAGTCCGTGCGCAGACAGCTGCGCATCGGCATCGGCCCGCCATTCGGCAAGCAGGGTCTCGTTGGGCTGGTGGCGCAGGCCGAAGCGGGCCAATGTCTCGAAGCGGGCCGAGCCGGCATGGCCGAAGCTTGCCGCGACGCGGGGATACCAATAGGCGACCGAAGTCCGCGCCTTTACCCGACCTTCGTCATCGGCGACGATGCCGGCAAGACCGGCAGCGCCGAGCTCCGCATGCCGCTTTTCGCGCGGCAGGATAGTACGGAAGACTTCGGCCAGCGGCTGATAGGAGACACGCGCCAGTTCTTTCAACTGCACGACGCTGGCGGCGCCCATCAGCACGTTCATGACGACGGCATCCACCCAGCCTTCGAGCGGATAATGAAAGACCGAAAGCCGCATATCGCCGCCTTGCCTGACGGCACCGATATCCGCCTCGCGGGAAAGCCGCGCCGCCCAGGGATGATGCACGGCATAGCGGCCGCCATCGACGCCGAAAGTCTCCATGATCTTCAGGACCTGGCCGGCATGATCGGACTTTTCCAGCACGATGCGCGCGGCGGAAATGCGCTCCTGAATGCCAGGCGCATCGTTGATGACATCGGCAAAGCCTGCGGAGCCGGCCAGTTCGCTGTCCACGAAACTCGCCATCAGCCGCAGCAGCTCGCCACGATAGCGCGGAGGCACGTTGGCGGGCGAAGACAGCACCCCGCCCTCACCCAGATATTGCTCGATCGACATCGTCTCGGTCATCCCATTCCTCCCTTCGGTGCGGCTTGAGAGCCGAAAACGCTATTGGTCGTAGCTGACGACGATACGGTCGGTGAGCGGGTAGCACTGACAGGTCAGCACATAGCCCTGGCGCACCTCATAATCCTCGAGCGCGTGGTTGACCTCCATCTCGACCTCGCCTTCGAGAACCTTGGCGCGACAGGTCGAGCAGACCCCGGCCTTGCAGGCGTAGGGCACGTCCATCGCGTTTTCGAGGGCGGCATCGAGCAGGCACTGGCCATGCTTGGGAAACTTGAAGGTGCGCGTCGCGCCGTCGAGCGTCACGGTCGCCTCGCAACTCGCGCCCTGATCGGCGCCTGCTGCACTTTCCACCTTCCGGCGGGCGCGGCCCGGCTGCGAGGAGGCGAAGAGCTCGAACTTGATCTGGTCGTCGCGCATCCCGTGTTCGCGCAGCGCCGCAGCGATTGCCAGCATCATCGGCTCGGGACCGCAGATGAAGGCGGTGTCGACCGATTTCAGATCGATCCAACCCTTGAAGAGAGCCGCGCATTTTTCCGCGTCGATCCGGCCTGTGAAAAGATCGATCTCCTGTGCCTCGCTTTCGAGAACGTGCAACACCGACAGGCGGCCGAGGTAGAGGTTCTTGAGGTCTTCCAGCTCTTCGCGAAACATGATCGAGCTGATCTGTCTATTGGCATAGACGAGCGTGAAGACGGAGCGCGGCTCGCGCGAAAGAACCGTCTTGATGATCGAGAGCACAGGGGTGATGCCGCTGCCTCCGGCAAAGCCAAGATAGTGTCTTGCCACATCCGGCTGGAGCGCCGTGAAGAAGGCACCCATCGGCGGCATGGCTTCCAGCGTGTCGCCGGCCCTGAGGTCTTCATTGACCCAGGTCGAGAAGCAGCCGCCATCCACGCGCTTGATGCCGACCTTCAGAACGCCTTCATCCTTGCCCGCGCAGATCGAATAGGAACGGCGGAGCTCCTCATCCTCGAACTTGCGGCGAAAGGTCAGATACTGGCCCTGCGTGAAATCGAAGATGGCCCGATCTTCGTCGGACGGCTTGAGCGTGACAACGACTGCATCGCGCGTCTCGCGACGGACATCGGTTACGGTCAAAGGATGGAAACGTGCCATGGATGCGGACCTCGTCCTGTTGGGGTCAAATGCACTTGAAGTAGTCGAACGGCTCCAGACAGTCGGTGCAGCGATAGCTCGCCTTGCAGGGCGTCGAGCCGAACTGACTGATCTTTTCCGTAGCTGCCGATCCGCAGCGCGGACAGGCGATGGTGAGGTTGGAGCGGCCGGCAAGCCGGTCGATGCGTTTCATCAGCACGCCATCGGCGGCCGTGCCGTCGATCGGCGGGGCGATGCCGTAGGCGCGCAGCTTCTCACGCCCCTCGGCGCTGATCCAATCGGTCGTCCAGGCAGGCGACAGCCGGCGCTCGAGGCGCACCCTGTCGAGACCTTTCTCGGCCAGCGCCCGCTCAATGTCGATGTTGATCACCGAGGTGGCGGGACAGCCCGAATAGGTCGGCGTCACCGTCACGACCAACGTGTCGTCCTGCCAGCCGACATCGCGGATGATGCCGAGATCGGTGAGCGAAATCACCGGGATTTCGGGGTCCGGCACCTCCGACAACCAGTGCCAGACCTCCTCGACGGAAGGGTGAAGTGCGGGCGCCACGTCAGCCTCCTACCAGGTCGCGCCCGGATAGGCGCGCTGCAGGAATTGCATCTCGGCGAGGATATAGCCGAGATGCTCCGTATGAACGCCGCGCCGTCCGCCCTTGTGCATGTAGCCGTCTGCCGGGCGCTTGAGCGTCGCTTCCGCGAGCGCATCGGCGACGATTTCGTCCCAGCCGGCCTTGAGGCTCTGCGGGTCCGGGATCGTACCCACCAGCGCCAGTGCCTCATCGGCGGCATCGCCGACGAACATTTCGCCCGTGAACGGCCAGAGATCGTCAAGCGCCGCCTGCATGCGGCGATGGCTTTCGGCCGTGCCGTCGCCAAGGCGGATGATCAGGTCGCGGCTGCGATCGAGGTGATAGGAGACCTCCTTGAAAGCCTTTTCCGCGATCTCGGCAGTGCGCCGGTCGGTCGAGCCCTTCAGCGCCTTCAGCAGCAGATAATGCCAGGCGTCATAAAGGAACTGGCGCATCAGCGTCTTGCCGAAATCGCCGTTGGGGCGTTCGACCAGCAGGATATTGCGGAACTGGAAACCGTCGCGCCGGTAGGCAAGATCATCCGCCGAGCGGCCTTTGCCTTCCACTTCGCCCGCCAGGCCGAGCCAGAGCTGCGTCTGGCCGATGAGGTCGAGCGCGGTGTTGGCAAGAGCAATGTCTTCCTCCAGCGCCGGCGAGTGGCCGCACCATTCCGAGACACGATGTCCAAGGATCAGCGCATTGTCGCCGATGCGCAGCAGGAACTCGAAAAGGGCGGCGCGATCGACCGCCGGCTCATACGCAACGGCGGCCATCACATGTGCCCCACTTCATCCGGAATGTCGAAGAAAGTCGGGTGGCGATAGACCTTCGAATTGGACGGGTCGAAGAGCGGGCCTTTTTCCGAGGGTGCGCTCGCGGTGATATCGGAGGAACGCACCACCCATATGCTGACGCCCTCGTTGCGGCGGGTATAGACATCGCGCGCATTGTTGATCGCCATTTCGGCATCGGGCGCATGCAAGCTGCCGACGTGACGATGGTTGAGACCGTGCTGACCACGGATGAAGACTTCCCAAAGCGGCCATTCGCTGGACATGTTTTTCACTCCCTGACTTATCCTGCCTGCCTACTCGGCGGCGATCGTTGCGGCAGCGCGGCGGTCAGCCGCCTTCGCGGCATGGGCCGTCAGGCCGTCGCGGAACCATGCGCCGTCCTCCCAGGCCTGCTTGCGGGCATTGAGACGCTCCGCGTTGCAGGGCCCGTTGCCTGCGATCACGTTGAAGAACTCTTCCCAGTCCGGCTCGCCGAAATCGTAGCCGCCTTTTTCCTCGTTCCACTTCAGGTCCGGATCGGGAACGGTAAGGCCAAGATACTCGGCCTGAGGCACGGTCTGATCGACGAATTTCTGCCGCAGCTCGTCGTTGGAATTCTGCTTGATCTTCCATGCCATCGACTGGGCCGAATGCACGGAGGCATCGTCCGACGGGCCGAACATCATCAGCGACGGCCACCACCAGCGGTTCAGCGCATCCTGTACCATGGCCTTTTGTGCCGGCGTGCCCTTCGCCATCTTCATCAGAACATCGAAGCCCTGGCGCTGATGGAAGCTCTCTTCCTTGCAGATTCGGATCATGGCCCTGGAATACGGGCCGTAGGAACAGCGCTGCAGCGGAACCTGGTTCATGATCGCCGCGCCGTCGACCAGCCAGCCGATTGCGCCGATATCGGCCCAGGTCAACGTCGGATAGTTGAAGATCGAGGAATATTTGGCCTTGCCGGAATGCAGCTGCTCATACATCTCGTCGCGGCTGATGCCGAGCGTTTCGGCGGCGCAGTAGAGATAAAGGCCGTGGCCGGCTTCGTCCTGCACCTTGGCGAGCAGGATCGCCTTGCGCTCCAGCGTCGGGGCGCGGGTAATCCAGTTGCCCTCGGGAAGCTGGCCGACGATTTCGGAATGAGCGTGCTGGCTGATCTGGCGTATCAGCGTCTTGCGGTAGCCTTCCGGCATCCATTCCTTCGGCTCGATCTTCTGGCCGGCATCGACGCGCTCCTGAAAGGCGCGCTCTTGCGGATCCATCTCGTCGAGGGAGCGGATGCGGGCGCTGTCGGTTTTCACCATCTGTGCATACATTGATCTTTCCTCCGTCTTCGCGCATCCGGCGCGCTCGAGAATGATCGCAGGCCTGCGATCGCCCTGAAACACTCAGCCAAGCCGGTGCTTCACGACATCACCAGTATAGGCCTGTTTCACGTTCTCCTCCACGAAACCTCGATCCGGCGGCAAAGACATTAACCGACCGATCGGTCACCGTATTAGCACGCGACATGTCACAGTTCAATTGATTTTTTGGAAATTTCTGTGACATTCGATGTCGTGGAAAAGCGCGGGGAAGCGATTGTCCCGCTATGTCACTGGACGGATTGATCTTTCAGCGGGACTTGAGGCGGTCCAACCGATGCTGGCTTGCCGGAGTCGTCTCTTGAAGCCTGCCGGCCTCGTTCACGAAACGGCGTCCGACATAGCCGTCGGCCTTCTTCGACAACAGCGAATAAAGATCCGCAAACAGATGCCGGGCTTCCTCACCCGGCCAATTGTCCGGCAAGGCCGATTTTGGAAGATGCGGTTCGCGCAGCATGATCAGACGGTATTGGTGGACAAGCAGCAGGCGCGCGATCAGGCAATCGAAGGGAGATAGGGCGGCACAATCTCCGGCACGTTGCGAAAACGCGCCGAAACGGACCGCAAATTCATGATAGGCCTCGGCGAAACGCGGCAGGTTCCAGGCCTCTTCCGCAAATTCCCTCAAAGCGCCGTTCTCGGTCGCAAGCTCGGCGTTGAAGACGATGACACGTCCCGGCAATGGCGGCACGGAATGGGTTCCCACCGCCAGGCGCGGACTCAGCCTGGCAAAACCATCCCGCTCGAGGCCCTGCATGATTTCGTCCGGCGAGGGACCGTTGATCAGCACGAATTGCCATCTCACGGCAGGCTCCGGCCCATAGAACAGGCTGGCGGCCTCGGCGAATTCGGCCTGGGCGGTATCCGTCAGCCGATAGTAGCTGCGACGCCCTTCCCGCTCTCCCGCGAGCTGGCCGGCCGAGACCAATCGTGAAACCGCGGTCCGCACCAGCGTTTCGGTAATGCCAATGCTTTTGCACGTCTCGATGAGGTTGCCGATCCAGACGACCCCGCCGCGCGGCTCGACGACATCGCCATAGATCGTGACGATGAAACTCGCCGCCTTGATGGGCAGGTCCACAAGCAGCGCGGTGACCGCTTCGTTCAAGTCATGTCCGAGTTTGACGTTATCAGCCGACAATCCAACTCCGCTCCGCATCAGCAAACCTGCTGGTCTATTAGCGTGAGACGCTGGCGATGTTCAAGGCAATGGCTGCTTGGCCGTGGCAACAGATTTTCATCGCGGCGCATTCGTCGGCAATGCGGTCGTGTATTTGACGCACTTCAGCGAGAAGTGCGACGACGAACTCAGCACCGCTTCATGCGTCAGGATACCGCGCATCAGAAGCCCTTCATATTCCCGAACATCGGCAACGACGGCGCGGATGAGATAATCCCACTCCCCCGACATGGAATAGCATTGGAGAACCTCGCGATAGCTCGCGATGAACTGTTCGAAATCGCGACGGGTCGCGGGATCGTGGGTCTTCATCTTGACCTGGCAGAACACGTTCAGGCCCTTCCCGATCTTGTCGGGATCGACGAGGCGGACGGTCCTGCCGAGCACGCCCGCGTTTTCGAGCGCCTTTATCCTTCGCCAGCAGGACGCGGGCGACGCGCCGACCTTTTCGGCGAGCGCCGCCTGGCTGATATCCCCTTCTTCCTGCAATACCCGAAGGATCGCTCTGTCGACGTGATCAAGATCGAAATTTTCCATTCAGAAACTCTCTCTTTCCGAAATAAAGCTTTCAAATACTGCAACGAAACCTGGGAAATTGAAAGGAATAGAGCGGGTGTTTTGAATTAGAATCAGACGGCCATATGCAGGAGGATCACATGGCCCAGCTAGCCGTCAGAAACCACGAGCGGAACTCGCCGGACGATCGCGTCGACTGGCGCAGGGTGGCCTATCTCGTCCACCTTTCCAGGGCTCTCGACGAGATGGAGGAAAAGCGTCTCGTTCCGGAAAAGAAGGTTCTGTATCAATTTTCCGCGCGCGGCCACGACATGGCGCAGATCCTTCTCGGAATGCAGCTGACGGGCCGGCACGATGCCACATGCGGCTATTATCGCTCGCGGCCGCTGCTGCTTTCCCTTGGGATTGATCCAGTGGATGCCCTTGGCTCGGCCATGGGCCGCGCCGGCGGCTATTCCGACGGACGGGACATCGGCGTGGTCTTCAATTATCCGAACACCGCGGGCGCCGCGGCGCTGCCCATGTGCGGCGGCGTGGGCGCCCAATACACGCCAACCGCCGGCTGGGCGCAGGCGATGAAATACTATGCCACCACATTGGGCCGGCAGGACTACGCAAGGGACATCGGTGTCGTGCTCGGTGGCGACGGCTCCGTTGCCTCGAACGGCTTCTGGGCAGCCCTGACCGCCGCGACGACGCAGGCATTGCCGATGCTGTTCTATATCGAAGACAACGGTTTTGGCATTTCGGTGCCATCGACGGTGCAGACGCCCGGCGGAAACATTGCGGCCAACCTCGCAAGCTGGAGAAACCTCGCAATCTTCGACGGCGACGGCTGCAATCCAGCGGACGCCGCGCGCCTTGTGCAGGACGCGGTCTCCTTCGTTCGCGACGAGCGCAAGCCCGCGCTCCTGCGGCTGACGGTACCGCGCCTCGAGGGGCACAGTTTTCAGGATACGCAGGCCTACAAGAGCGAGGAAACGGTGCGGCGCGAATGGGAACGCGATCCGTTGCCGCGGCTGAAGGATTTCCTCGTCCCCGCCGTAATGACGGCCGAGGAATGGAGCGCTTGCGAAAGCGAGGCGCGCGAGAAGGCCGAAAACGCCCGAGCCGCCGCCGAAAGCCGGCCGGCCGCCGACCCCTCGTCCGTGATGCGCCATGTGTTCTTCGGCGGCGACATGCAGACGATGGGCGGCCAGCATCCCGGCGGTTACGCGCCGCCGGCAACAAGGTCTGAACCTGCAGCCGCAGGCCCCCGCGTCAACATGGTCACCGCCATCCGCCGAACGCTCGAACACGAAATGGCGATCAACGAGCGCGTCGTCATCTTCGGCGAGGATGTCGGCCCGAAGGGCGGGGTGCATGCCGTCACCCTCGGCATGCAGGATAAATTCGGCGCTGAGCGGGTTTTCGATACCTCATTGTCCGAAGAGGGCATCATCGGCCGTGCCGTCGGCATGGCATTGGCCGGTCTCGTCCCCGTTCCGGAAATTCAGTTCCGGAAATATGCGGAACCGGCCACCGAACAGCTGAACGACTGCGGCACCATCCGCTGGCGCACCAACAACCGCTTCGCCGCCCCGGTCGTGGTGCGCATGCCCGGCGGCTTCTTCAAATGCGGCGACCCCTGGCACAGCCAGACCAACGAAGTGGCCTTCGTTCACCAGCCCGGCTGGAAGGTCGCCGTTCCCTCGAATGCGGAGGATGCTGTCGGCCTGCTGCGCACCTCGATCCGCGGCAACGATCCGGTCATTTTCTTCGAGCACAGAGCCATGCTCGACCACGCATGGGCACGCCGTCCCTATCCCGGCGATGATTTTGCGCTGCCCTTCGGCAAGGCGAAGCTGACGCGGACCGGCAACGACATCACCATCATTACCTGGGGCGCCATGGTGCACCGATGCGAGGAAGCCGCCGAGGGCCTGTCGGCCGATATCCTCGACCTTCGCACGCTGATGCCCTGGGATCAGGAAGCGGTGCTGACCTCGGTCGCAAAGACGCATCGCTGCCTCATCGTTCACGAAGACCTTGGGACTGGCGGGTTTGGAGCGGAGATTGCCGCGGTGATCGCGGACAAGGCATTCACGGATCTCGATGCGCCGGTCTCCCGCCTGACCATGCCGGATATTCCAAGCCCGCATAACCCCGTCCTTCTCGAGTGGGCCGTGCCGTCTACGGAACGGATCGCCAAGCGCATTGCCGAAATCCTGGAGTTCTGAGCATGACGAATACCATCGAGATCACGGCTCCGATCGAGCAGGAAGGCACGAAAGCGGTCGTCCGGAACTGGCTGAAGCAGATCGGCGATCATGTGAAGGAAGGCGATGCGCTGGTCGAACTGGAAACCGACAAGGTCACCCAGGAGATACCGGCACCTTGCAGCGGCATCCTGAGCGAAATCGTCATGGAGGACGGCGATGATGCCACGCCCGGAGCGATTTTGGGACGAATGATTGCCCGTGCCGAAGGCGTCGTAGCCGAAGCGCCTGCCGCCCCTTTGCAGACACAGCCGGTCTCGTCTGCGACAGCCTCCGCTTATTATTCTCCTGCCGTCCGTAGCGCCGCCGAAGAACACGGCATCGATCCCGCCACCCTTAAAGGCAGCGGCAGAGACGGACGGGTCACTCGCGCCGATATGGATCAGGCGTTCGAGGTCAGGAAGTCGCAGCCAGCTGCGACCGGGCATCCTTTCCCGGCAATCCCGGTCGACGGCAAATCCCGGACGATCCCCCATTCGGCCATGCGGCTTGCGATCGCAAGGCATATGGCCCAATCCCTGGCGACGGCACCTCAAGTCACTGCGGTCTTCGAGGCCGATTTCACGGCGATCATGCGTCATCGCGAAAGCCACAAGGACCGCCTGCGAGCCGAAGGAGTAAACCTCTCCTACACGGCCTACTTCGTGGCGGCATCCGTCGCGGCCATGACGGTCGTACCGGAGGTAAACAGCCAGTGGCATGATGACGGGCTCGAGATATTCGAGGACGTCAACATCGGCGTCGGCATCGCATTGGGCGACAAAGGCCTGATCGCACCGATCATCCGGCAGGCACAAGGCCTGCCGCTTGAGACTATTGCCGCCCGGCTTCAGGATCTGACGGCCAGGGCACGCTCCAGCGCCCTCAAGGGCGACGAGCTGAAGGGTGGAACGTTCACCATCTCCAACCACGGCGTTTCCGGATCGCTGCTGGCATCTCCGATCATCATCAACCAGCCTCAGTCGGCCATTCTCGGCATCGGCAAACTGGAAAAGCGCGTCGTGGTGCGGGAGATCGACGGGGTCGATACGATCCAGATCCGCCCAATGGCCTACGTATCGCTGACGATCGACCATCGCTCGCTGGACGGCCACCAGACGAATGCCTGGCTGACCGAATTCGTGCGGGTCCTTCAGAACTGGCCGCAATGAGCGGGGAGAACCACCATGACGCTCCAGCGACCGACACCAAGGACTTTGCCGATACTTGCCATGCCCATCCTCGGACAATAAAGCGATAAGGGAAGCGGCTGCGGCGGCATTGGAGGAAGTCCAATCCACGCCTCGATAGCGCAAAGCGAGCGCAACGGCTCGTCGCGAACAGACATGATGGGAGGAAGCAATGAACAAGACGGCGCTTTTCGATAGCCTGACGGAGCAGAAGCCGGATCAACTGCTTGAATTGATTGCCAAGTTCGCGGCCGATCCGAGATCGGGAAAGGTCGACCTTGGGGTCGGCGTCTATCGCGACGAGACAGGCCGTACTCCCGTCATGAAAGCCGTCAAGGCTGCCGAGCACTATCTCTGGGAAACCCAGGAATCCAAGTCCTACATCGGCCCCGAGGGTGACCCCGCGTTCCTGCGGATGCTGGCGCTCGAAGTCTTCGGCGAGCGCCATGCTGGCAAGCCGGTTGCCGGAATTCAGACGCCGGGCGGCACCGGCGCCCTGCGCCTTGCTGCAGAACTGCTTGCCCTCGACAAGCGGCGGAAAATCTGGATCGGCACGCCGACATGGGTCAACCATCAGGCGATTTTTGCCTCGGTTGGCCTGCAGATCGGAACCTATCGGTTCTTCGACATCGGCACACAGACCGCTCTCGTCGACGAAATGCTGACGACCCTGCGGAACGCCGCACCGGGAGACGCGGTGCTGTTGCAGGCAAGCTGCCATAACCCCACCGGCGCAGGGCTATCGCGGCAGAACTGGCAGGATATTGCCGCGATCATCGCCGACAAGGGATTGCTGCCGCTTTTCGACAGTGCCTATCAAGGGCTCGGGCACGGTCTTGTCGAGGACGCAGCCGGCATGATGAGCGTCATCGAGGCTGTGGGCGAGGCCATGGTTGCCGTCTCCTGCTCCAAGTCCTTTTCGCTGTATCGGGAACGAACCGGTGCTGCCTATCTGTTCGGAGACCTGCAGGCATCGCTGAACAAGGGCGTCGGCAATCTGGCAAGCTATGCCCGCACCAGCTACTCCATGCCGCCGGCGCACGGCGCTGCCATCGTCGCCGCGATCCTTCAGGATCCCTCCCGCCGCCAGACCTGGGAGGACGAGCTGAACGAAATGCGTATCCGCATAACGGACATCCGCCGGGCAGCGGCCGAGGCATTCGGCCAGTTCCGGCCGGAGCTCGCCAGCATCGGCTCCCAGGAAGGCATGTTCTCGCTCCTGCCGATCTCTCCGGAAAATGCGCGCCGGCTGCGAGCCGAACACGGCATCTACATGCCCGACTCGGGGAGGATCAATGTGGCGGGCATGCGGGTCGAGGACGTCGCATCCGTCGCCGAACGGATTGGCCCGTACCTGGCTTGATGGAATACAAGAGCAGTCGGGCGATTGACCACAATCGTCCGATTGGGAACAGCTGTCGCTTCGCCAGCCAGCGCTCCCGCGCCGCATGCTGTCCGGCAAGCTCGGCCTCGTCCCAATAGCCGATCAGCACGCCCTGCTCGATCAGCGGATCGAAATGCGGAAACTTCTCGTCGGCCGACGCCACCCAGGCGTCCGATACCGTGATACGGTTGGCGGGCGTCTGCAGCCAGCGCTTGAGCGCGGTCTCCAGCCTATGGATCGCATCCGCCTTGCCAGGGTCCCGGCCGAGATCGACGAGTTCATCGGGATCGGCCGCGAGGTCGAACAGGATCGGCGCCACGCCCGGACCGGTGACAAGCTTGTGGCGGCCATCGGTGATCATGAACAGCCGGCAATCGCCGACGGGCAGATCGAGCGCCAGGCGCGCGCGTTCGCCCGAATAGTCGTATTCGCTGACGGCGAAGCGGCGCCACGAGGAAGATTTTTCACCGCGCAGCAATGACAGGACCGAACGGCCCTCCAGCACGTGCGGCTTTGCACCGCCGCCGAGATAATCGAGGAAGGTCGGGGCCATGTCGATCATCTCGACCAGATGGTCCATCACCGCGCCCCGCGTCGCATCGGCCGCCGGCACGATATAGGGCCAGTGCGGCTTGATGTAGGAAAGGTGGGCGCACCAGCTCTGTCCCCTGCGCTCGGCCTCCTCGATGAAGCGCATGGCGCGGCGGGTCATGTAGGGTGTCTCGGAATGCTCTTGCGGAATGCGTGCCGCCTTGTCGGCATGGGCAAGCAGCCAGCCGTAGCTGTTATCGCTGCTCGACAAGCTTCTCGGCGCGCTCGAACGCCTTAGACGAAGCCTGTGCCGCAAAGGCGGCGCAGTGAGGCGCTCGCACCCTGATCGGCCACATATATGCCGGGGACGTCCGCCCGGGAGGAGCCGCCATGGCATCGGCTCTGTTCTCACCGTTTGCCCCTATTGACCTTTTCATCCATAAATATAATCTGCGTATATGCAAACCGACGGCCGACTTTCCAGCGGTCGTCATGACAATGCCGGATGCGGATCCGGTTTGAGGACGGAGGCGGCCTCGCACGCGATGCTCTCGCGGCAGGTTCATATGCCCTTCGGGAGGAGTAACATGACAGACGACAATCCGGCGCTGCAGAGCGCCGTGCGCAAGGCGACCCTTCGCCTGCTGCCTTTCCTTGGCTTGATGCTGATCTTGAATTTTCTCGACCGATCCAATGTCGGCTTCGCCAAGGTGGCCTATCAGGCCGATACCGGCATCTCGGACGCGGCCTATGCCTTCGGTGCCGGCATCCTCTACCTCGGCTATGCCACCTTCGAAGTGCCGAGCAACCTCATCATGCAGCGCGTCGGCGCCCGCCTCTGGCTGAGCCGGATCATGATTACCTGGGGCATCGTCTCGGCCTGCATGGTCTTCGCCCATACGCCGACAAGCTATTACGTCGTCCGCTTCCTGCTCGGCGTCTGCGAAGCCGGCTTCTATCCGGGCGTGCTGCTTTATCTGACCTATTGGTTCCCCGCCAAGCAGCGGGCGCGGGCAACCGGCCTTTTCTATCTTGGCATTCCCTTGTCGCTGGTGATCGGCGCACCACTTTCCGGCTGGCTGCTCACGCATCACGACGTCTTCGGCCTTGCCAACTGGCAATGGATGTTTGCCGTCGAAGGTCTGGCGGCCACGGTCGTCGGCATATTCGCTCTCTTCTTCCTCACAAGCCGTCCCAACGAAGCGAAATGGCTGACCGCCGAGGAGAAAAACGCGCTGAACGCCGTCATCGAGGCGGAAGAGCGCGGCAAGCTTTCCGAAGTGAAGCACTCCGTCTTCAGCGTACTGAAAGACTGGCGCGTTCTCGCCTTCATCGGCATCTATCTGTTCATCCAGATCGGTGTCGGCCCGATCACCTTCTACCTGCCGGCACGATTGGCACAGGCGCTGGGCGGCGGCGTCAACACCTGGGTCGGCGTGCTGCTCGGCCTGCCCTGGCTCTGCGCCCTTTTCGCAACGCGCTTCTTCACCGTCTATGCCGACAAGCACGACAACCACCGCATCGTCTGCATCGCTATGCTGACCGCGGGCACTATCGCCCTTGGAACGATCGGCCTGACGATGAACCCCTGGGTCATGGTGATCGCCGCCTGCATCGCCGTGCCGGGGCTTGCCTCTTCCCAGCCGGTTTTCTGGAGCCTTCCGACCCGCTACCTGGGTGGCGTCGGCGCTGCGAGCGGTATCGCCTTCATCGTCTCGCTCGGCAATCTCGGCAGCTTCGCCTCGCCGCAGATCAAGGCCTATGTCGATGCCGCGACGGGCAACGGCGATATCGGCTTCTACATCCTTGCCGGCTGCTGCTTCCTGTCCGTGGTGCTGTTGATCGCACTGGGCTCCCATCGTCACTGGATCGTCGATGCCGAACCGACTGCCGGCGGCAGCCGCTCGCATTGAACGTAAAAATCGCCTTCGATCCGGGCCCGCCTCTCGTATGAGCGACGCGGGCCCGGATCGAAGCCGGCGATGTAAACCGCTCCATCTGTTTGTTTTAGCGCGATTTCCCAAGGAAAAGCCGCAATGCGGCCTTCCTGGAATTGAGCTAGCCGGCAACGATTTCTTCGAGCGCCAGAGCCACCCCCAGCAGACGCTCGTCGTGGTTTTTCGGCGCCGATAACAGGAAGCCGACCGGCATGCCGGCGTCCCCCGTGCCGCAAGGCAGGGACACGCCGCACCAATCGAGGAAATTACCGATCAGAGTGTTGCGCAATGTCCTGCCATTGACCTTCACGAACAGCTCGTCGTCGGCTTCCAGCGGCGCGAGCGCCGGCGCGACATGGGCGACTGTGGGATAGGCAACGAATTCGTTCGCCCCAAGCATTCCGGCGGTCTCCCGGATCAACTGCTCGCGGACCTTGAGCGTTTCCAGGTAGCCGACCAAAGTGATCTTCTCGCCCAGGCGCGTACGCGCCACGACACGACGGTCCATGGCGTTCGCCTCCGGTCCCGCCAGACGATGGTGATGAAGCGCAAAAGCCTCGGCGGTTGCGAGAGGCCCGTACTCGGCCATTACCTGAAAAAGCCTGTCGAAGGCCGGAAAAGCGGCCCTTCGTATCTTGACGCCCGCATCGCTCAATCGTGCAAGCGCCGCCTCGAAAGCGGCAATGACACCATCCTCGGCATCGTCCATGACGACGTTCGTCGGCACAACGATGGAAAGCGCGGCGGGTTCGGCACGCTCGGCCTCGGGTGCGAAACGTCCGCGCATCGCGGCATCGACCCAGATGGCGTCCTGAACGCTGCGGCACAGCGGGCCAAGCGAGTCGAGGCTGCTCGCCAGCGGAAAGACACCTGCCATGCTGTAGCGGCCGCGGCTCGCCTTGTAGCCGACAAGCCCATTGAAGGCGGACGGTATGCGCACGGAGCCACCCGTATCGGTGCCGATCGACACCGGCACGAGCCCTGCCGCGACGGCGACGGCGGAGCCGGAAGACGAACCGCCCGGAATTCGCGCGACATCCGAAGCCAGGGGATTGAGCGGCGTACCGTAGTGCGGATTGAGGCCGAGACCGGAAAAGGCGAACTCGCTCATGTTGACCCGGCCGACGGCAATCATTCCCGCCGCTTTCAGCGCCTTGACGACATCGGCATCGTCCAGCGCGGGTTCGGCATCCGCAAGCACGATCGAGCCGGCGGTCGTCGGCAGGCCGGCGATCGCAAACAGATCCTTCCAGGCGACCGGAATGCCGTCCAGCAGCCCACGCGAGCGCCCTTCGCGCAGCCGTCTCGAGGAGGCCGCCGCCTCGTCTTTCGCCCGGACCTCCAGCAGCCGCGTGAAAATCGCCTGATCAGGATGGGTGCTGATGGCATCCAGGCTTTCCTCGACCAGCGCGACCGGATCGAGGCTGCCGGACTGGATCAGGACCGACAGTTGCGCGATCGATTTGCCGAGATGTGTCTGTGTCATTCGCCTTGCTCCCCTCCGCCGCCGGCAAGCCGTATCGTATCCAGCGGCCGACAGGGCAATTGTGCTCATCCATTGTCGTATTGCAAACGGCAATGCAATGGCGTGCACTCAATGGCAGCTGCCAGGAAGGAGATATCGGAAGCGCCTGGCGCAGCCATGCGCTTCCGGAGAGCGTTGTTATTGCACCAGGACGGGCTGCGTGCATCTCGCATCGGTCACCGATATGTCGGCCTGCCCGACGCCGATGCCAAGAAGGCCAAGCAGATTGTATAGAAGCTGGTCGAGAGGAGCGGTCACGATCGAAAGCGTATCGGCCACGGCCGAGAGAACGCCCTGCGGCGTTCCAATGGTCAGAATGAGCAACTGAATGCTGATATTGGCATTCTTCAGGAGCGATTGGATCGTTGAGGTCAAGATGTCCTTGGTGGACACCGTCTTGATCGTGCCTGCGGAAATCTCCGAGGGCTGAAAGGTCAGTCGCGTGGGGCTCAGATTGGCGATATCGACCTGCGCGCCGGCAATGACCTTCAGAAGCAGGGAGTCGACGATCGCCGCCGGCGTCACCCGCGGCTCCGAGCCGAAGTTCACGAAGGCCGACGTATCCACATCGCCCAGCGCTATCTCCGCGACACCAGGCACGGCGTCGATACCGACAACGGCATTCGGCGCAGAGCCGCCAACGCAGGTGATCGAGGCGAGCTTGGCTTCGGCGGGGGCAATCTCGATGTAGAGCGGCACCCTGAGCTTCAACCCCGCGATCAGGGACAGGCCGGTGACCGCAACTTCGACGGCCAGGCGTATTTGCGGCGTACGGACGATGGTGCCTGGCGCGCCCACGGCAAGGGCCGGCGTCTGCTTTGCCATCTCTCCGACCGCCAGTGTCACCTTTGCCGTCGCGACGCCCGGCAACGTGGCACCGAGATCGAGAGCGATCTGCTTTTGCTGATTGGCAGCCATTGCCGTCGCGGAGATCAGGTCCATCACGCTGATATTGGTGGTCAGGTTGGGAGCGGTGCCGACGACATCGGGTCCCAGCGGGCCGAGATTGAGAATATCCTCCAGCTTGACGGTCAGCTTCGTGGTGCCGAGCGTCTTGCCCAGATTGTTGATAAGGGTGACGACCCCTGTCGAGAGATTGGTCGATTTGCCAAGTGCGCCGAGGATCTTGTCGTAGGTGACATCGGTCGCCAGAAGCTGATCGTAGCTGACGCCCGTGAGATTGAGATCCGTCGCCAGCAGATTGAGAAAGCTCAGCAGGTTGACCTTCGCGCCGATGAGCGACTGATAGTCGACAACCTTGAGCGAGATCTGTGTTCCCAGCAAAGAGCCCAGGAGCTGGTTCAGAATACCGCCATTGAGGCTTGCCAGCCGCGATCCGATTGAAAAGGCAGCCAGGCGATCGCTGGATGCCGTACCGGTCGCACTCAGGGTCGGCGGCGTGGCAAAGGCGGAAGCAAAGGGCATCACGGCCTTTTGGGTCAGCGTGACCTTGACGGAATCATAAGGGGAGGTTCCCGTGGAAAAGCGGTTTGCGGGCGCGATCGACGTGTCCGCCGTGTAGGTGCCGAACACAAGATTGGCCAGCGTCTCGTATTGACCCGAGTTTGCGGCGGTCGCGGTGACCTGTCCGCTGCTCGTCAGGTAGCCGCTGCCGGAGGCAACCGCCGCAGTGGTGCCGTTGCTCTGGAGGTTGGCGAGAAGCGCGGCCGGCGCATTGGCGATATCCGAAGCGGCGGTGATCGCACCGATGTCGCTGAGCTGCTGCAGACGCCGCTGCTGCAGCGTCATCATGCCGTAGTCAATGCCAAGGCCCAGGCAGTAGAGGATCAAGGGCGAAACAAGCGCGGTGGTGACGGCGACGTTTCCTCGCCGGTCCCGCAAGGAAGCGACCCGTTCGAGAAGTCCCTTCATCAAAGGCCTCCCAGCCGGATGGTCGAATAGCGGCGGATGGTTTGATCCGGCATGGCGAAGGTATAGAGGTTCCAGATCGGAAGATCGGACGCATCATAGGCGGCGCTTACGGTAAACTGATTGACGTTAGCCGGGTCGGTGGCGACCGTGACCGTAAGCCTGCTCTTGTTGATGAAGGCATCGTTGATGGTCGAGCGGGTGACGAAATCCTGAACCATCTGGCTTCGTTCATCGGCCGACAACCCGGCAATCGCCGTGCGCGCGGCATCGGCCGTCAGCTGCTGCAGGGAATGGGCTGCGGTCAGATAGATCGCGAAAGCAACCAGTGTTAGAAGCAGAAGGAAAAAAAGCGGCGCGATTAAAGCGAATTCGACCGCTGCGGCGCCTTCCTTTGCCCTGTTGAAATGAGAAACACGATTCATGGTCCTGTCTCCTTCGATCAACCGTCATCCGTGTGATGACGGTCCAGAAGACCCTAGACTTCGCGCGTTAATTTTATATTTCTAAATAAGATATTTTCTAATATTATTACATCTTAAAGATATTAAATACCTGATGAATTTAACGCAACCGCATTAACTTTTGCGAGGTCCCTCTGAGAGAGCGCGAGCATCGGCTGCAGCGCAGCCGCCGCAACCTCCGGTGATCTCTTGTGCTTCTGCCCGGCCGATGCTCAACGACAAATTCGGCACTGCATGAACAGCATCCATGTCGCCCCTTCTCTCAGCTTGCGAAAGGTAGTTCTGCCCTGAAATGACGCAGGACAATGCAGCCGTGGCGCTCAACGGTCCGTGAGACGCTGGTGCCCTTTTCGATCCCCCGCCCGTCTCAGCCCATGCGTTCGGATGCGTATGATCCGGGGCTAGCCGGGAAGACGACGGTGCGGTTGCCGTTGAGGAAGGTGCGGAAGTGGATATGGGCATGGATGGCGCGCGCCAGCACCTGGCTCTCGACATCGCGGCCGATCGAGACATAGTCGTCGGCAGACTGCGCATGCGTGATGCGCGCCGTGTCCTGCTCGATGATCGGACCCTCGTCCAGATCGGCGGTGACGTAGTGCGCCGTCGCCCCGATCAGCTTCACCCCGCGCTCATAGGCCTGCTTGTAGGGGTTCGCCCCCTTGAAGGACGGCAGGAAGGAATGGTGGATGTTGATGATGCGGCCCGACATCTTCCGGCACAGCGCATCCGACAGCACCTGCATGTAGCGCGCCAGCACGACAAGCTCGGTGCCGGTCTGGTCGACGATGTCGAGCAGCTGCGCTTCGGCCTGCGGCTTGTTGTCCTTCGTCACCTTGATGTGGTGGAAGGGGATGTCGTGGTTGACGACCACCTTCTGGTATTCGAAATGGTTGGAGACGACGCCGACGATGTCGATCGGCAGCGCCCCGATCTTCCAACGGTAGAGCAGGTCGTTGAGGCAGTGGCCGAAGCGCGAGACCATCAGCAGCACCTTCATGCGCTTCTTGGCATCGTGGATCTCCGCATCCATGGCGAACTTCTCGGCGATCGGCTTGAAGCCCTCCACCAGCGCCGCCTCGCCAACCCCTTCCTCGGAGATGAAGGAGACGCGCATGAAGAACTTGCCGGTGTCGAGGTCATCGAACTGGCTGGAATCGACGATGTTGCAGCCCTGATCCGCCAGATAGTTCGATATCGCCGCAACGATCCCGCGCGTCGACTGGCACGTCACTGTCAATACATAGCTCGTCATGGCAACCCGTCACCCTCGGCAATCGAAATGAAAGATCATCAGGCGCTCAGAGCGCCTTTTGCAGTTCGGGCAGTGCTTCGAAGAGGTCTGCGACGAGGCCGTAGTCGGCGATCTGGAAGATCGGGGCTTCCTCGTCCTTGTTGATGGCGACGATGACCTTCGAGTCCTTCATGCCGGCCAGATGCTGGATGGCGCCCGAGATGCCGCAGGCGATATAGAGCTGCGGCGCCACCACCTTGCCCGTCTGCCCCACCTGCCAGTCGTTCGGCGCATAGCCGGCATCGACGGCGGCACGCGATGCGCCGACGGCAGCCCCGAGCTTGTCGGCGACCGGAAGGATGACCTCGCGGAACTTCTCCGCTGACCCCAGCGCCCGCCCGCCCGAGATGATGATCTTCGCCGACGTCAGCTCCGGACGGTCGGACGACGACAGCGCATCGCCGACGAAGGAGGAAAGACCGGGGTTGGCGGCAGCCGCCACGCTCTCGATTGCGGCATTGCCGCTGGCATCCGCTGCGGCAAACGAGGCCGTGCGCACCGTGATCACCTTCTTGGCGTCCGTCGACTGCACCGTCTGAATGGCATTGCCGGCATAGATCGGCCGCTTGAAGGTATCGGCCGAGACCACCTCGATGATCTCCGAGACCTGGGCGACGTCGATGAGGGCGGCAACGCGCGGCAGCACGTTCTTGCCGACCGAGGTCGCAGCGCCGATGATCACGTCATAGGAACCGGCGAGCGACACGATCAGCGCCGCCAGCGGTTCGGCCAGATTGTTGGCAAGGCTTGCATCCTCGGCCACCAGCACCTTCGAGACGCCGGCAAGCTTGGCCGCCTGTTCGCCGGCAGCTTTCGCGCCGGCACCGGCGACGAGCACATGCACATCGCTTGCCGTTTCCTTGGCGATTTTCGTCGCCGCCGTCAGCGCCTTGGCGGTCTGGTCGGAGAGATGGTCATTGTCGTGATCAGCCAGAAGAAGAATGGCCATGATGAAGTCTCCTTTTCCTGGACCTTAG
>NZ_JBNWDS010000007.1:0-288082 GCF_053521765.1 Rhizobium sp. A37_96
GTGTCATCCGATGCTGGCCTCCACCTGGACAGCATTTTGAATCACAAAACCGACCGGACGGGAATCCCCTCAGATTCAGTTAAGCAATGAAGCGCTCTAGCGCCGCTTGAACGCCCAGCCTTCCGGCCGCTCTTCGAGCACCGTCACCGCATCGCCGATCTTCACCATGCCTTCGCCGCGCGGCACCGCGTTCCAGCCGAAGAGCGGGCCGGGAACGCGCCGGTCGGCCGACATGCGGATGCGGCCCATTGCGGGCATGGGGTTCGGCACGTCGCGCGAGCCGGTCTGCTGATCCTGCGTCGTCATGATGCAGCGCGCGCAGGGTTTGACGAGATCGAGACGAATGCCGCCGATTTCGATCGCCGCCCAGCGGTCCTCCGGCCATTCCTCGTCGATATCGATGACGATGTTGGGGCGGAAGCGCTCCATGCCGACGGCGCCTTCGCCGTGGCTGGCAAGATCGGCGTTGAGCGCCTTCAGCGACCCGGTCGTGGTGACGAGAATCTGGTATCCGTCGGCAAAGGTGACGGGCGTGTCATCGCCGGCCCATTCCGGGCTGGCGATGCGCTTGGCAAGCCGGTCGAAGAAGACCATCCTGACCTCGCGCCCCAGCCAGCTCGACAGGGCCTTGTTGGTTTCATCGTCGGCGACGGAAGCGTTGACCGCCGACTTCCAGACGACGACATCCATGCGGTTTTCCGGATGTGGCGGCGGGACGATGATGTCAGCCTTACCTTCCATCTTCAGCCGCAGATAGGAGGGGGCCGGCTGGATATCGATCCGGGCCAGGTCCTGCAACTCGCGCTGCGTGAAGAAATGACCGGAAGGATCGACCAGCATGGCACGACGATCGCCGGCAAGGCCGAAAGCGTCGATAGCGGCTGACGGGATGGCGATGCCGCGTGCGCTCTTGAGGGGATAGATGAAGAGATCGCTGACGCGCATGGATGACCCTCAGATTTCGTCGATGAACATTGCCAGCACGGTTTTCAGCCGGTCGTGCCGCGCTTCGGCGCATTTGCGTCCGGTCTCGGTCTGGAATCCGTCCGCGAGTTTGAACAGCTTTGTCTCGAAATGGTCAATGGCGAAACGCTTGTCGTCGAGCGGCCGCTCCGTCGCCAGTGGATCGAACGGGTCGTACAGGCCGGAGCCGAGACGCCCGGCGATGTAAAAGCAGCGCGCAGCTCCGACCATGCCGATGGCATCCAGCCTGTCCGCATCCTGCAGGATTTTCGCCTCCAGCGTCGCGGGCGGCAGGTTGGCGGAGAAGCTATGCGTTGTGATCGCATGTGCCGCAGCCGCGATATCCTCATCCGCCCATCCGAGTTGCCGCAGGATGCCGGAAGCCTTTTCGGCGGCAAGCCGAGAAGCTTGCGCGCGGTGGGGAGAATTCTTCTCCACGGCAACGCAATCATGCAGCAGCACGGCGGCTGCCAGAATGCGTGCGTTGCCGCCTTCCTCGGCCTGAATGGCCATGGCGTTGCGAAAGACGCGCAGGATATGGGCAATGTCGTGCGAGCCATCATCGCCATCGGCGGCATGGGGGATAAGATCCGCGGCCAGTGCTTCGAACGGGGCAAAGGCCCGCGCCATCTTTTCGGTATCCATTGTCGGACTCGCTCCGGATTGATCGGTCGGCAGTTCCTTCGTCCTACCGGGCCAGGGGATTCGCTGCAATCATTCCGTCGCTTTCTTGCCCGTCAGGATCTTCTGGTAGAACAGGCCGATGCCGATCAGCACGGCGCCGAGCCCGATGAAGGAAAGGGCGCGCAGGAAGCCTTCGAGGTTCGCCATGTCGATCAGGAAAGCCTTGACGACGGCAATGGAGACCAGCGCCGCCGAGGCGATGCGCAGGCTCCGCGCCTCGAAGCGGGCGCCGAGCCCGAGAAGAGCGATGCCGATCAGCAGCCAGACGACGGAGTAGGAATAGAGCTCGCCCTGGATGAAGCCGTTCCAGAAGGGAATATATTCGCCCTGCCAGAAACGGCGCACCGACAAGGTCGCCCAAGCGAAAGCCATCACGGCCGCCGCCAAGGCGAGCATGGCGACATAGGGCGGGGGGCGCCGATTGCGCGCATAGAGCGCCAGCCCGCCATAGGCAATGGCCGGCAGGAGATAGGCGAGCAGCAGCAGGTTGAAGAGCGGAATCCGTCCCGTGCTCTCGCCCGTCACGAACGGGTTCAATCCGAGCAGATGCAGGGTAAGGATCATGACGACGGAGGCCGCTCCAAGCGCCATGCCGCCATAGCGGAAGACCGGGCTTGCCGCGCTCAGATCGAGCGCCATCAGCGTTGCGGAGGCGCCGATTGCCAGCAGCGTGTAGATCGATTGCTCGCCGAGTGTTGGAACAGCGTCATTCAGGACGCCGCTGTTCATGGCGTGACGCACGAGGATGGCGATGGTCAGCAGCGTGAGGAAGCAGGCGAGCGCCTGCAACGTGTTGCGCAGCCGCAGGCTCGGCGACTGGCGAGTGATGAACGCCGCGCAAGCGGCGAGGGCAGCCGGTATGCCGTAGCCGGCAAGCAGCATGTTGAAGACCGGTGTCGTGCCGAGATCCGCCGGATCGACGATCGTCGGCTGCCAGGCGATGCGCCCCATGGTGATAATCAGCGCGGCAACCATGGCCCATGGCAGAACGGGCCAGCTGCGCAGACGTCCCGCCAGCAGGTAAGCGATACCCAGAACTGGCAGCAGGATCGTGGCGGCGGCATGGTGTGCAAGCGTGTGGAGCGCGAAGACCGCGGCGGCAAAGGAGCCGGCGGCGAGAATGTTCGTCGGCAGGCTTTCGGCCTCGCCTTCGAGGCGATATTGCCATTCGGCAAGCCCGATCAGCACGATCGCCAACCCTATGCCGTAAAGGCCATGCAGCCAGTCGAGCGTCCAGTTGCCGAAATTGACGAAGCTGATCGTTGCGATCGCTAGCGGCGTGGCCGCCATGACCAGGCTCCAGAGCGCGGCATAAGGCTTCTCTTCCCTGGCGAAGTGCCTGAGGAAGAAGAAGCCGATCAGCACGAAGATCGCGCCGAGACCAAGCACTTCATAGAGCACGGTGCTCTGCAGACTGATGGTGCCATCCGCAGCGCTGGGTCCGACCCCCGCGATCCAGTTCGTCAGGACGCCGGAGGCACCGATGACGGCAATGGCTGCCGACAGGATCGTTGCCCAGGCCGCGTGAAGACGGCCGGCACCGAAGGCTGCGACTGCCGCGACGATGGCCGCGAACATGAATGTCGCGTCAGCGATGGGATATCCGTAATCAAGAGCATAGGTGAGCAGGCAGAGCGACACCGTGAGCGCGCCGACCGATGCCGTCAGCGTCATGCCGAGTGGCGCTCTGGCAAGAAACGCCGCCCATTGACCGACGGCATGCTGTGGCTGGGCGATGTCGTCGACCGGTCCCGCTTCCCTGTTCTCCCTTGCGGGTTCCTGGATCGGGTAGCGTCCCGGCCAGAGGAAAATCGTGCCGCCGATCATCGCAAGCATGGAAAGCGTGACCGGCGTCAGGTCAACGGCCGGGCTGAAGGTGATGTAAAGCAGCGGCCAGAGGCTGAGCAGCCCGTTTGCAAGGGACGGTGCAATCAGCCAGCGGCGCAGGCGCGACGCCAACAGGGTCGCAAGCCAGGTCAGGGTGAGATAGCCGAAGAGAATCCAGGGCTTCGGCGAGGTCGAGGCGATGAGGGCGGGCGTTGCCATCGACGCCAGCAGGCCGAGGCCGGCAAGAGCCTGCCCGTGCCGCAGCGACAGCCCGAGCGTAGCGAGCGAGATCAAGGCCAGCAGCACGAAGGCAGTGGCGGGTCCGATGAAGCCGTAGACGCCATGCGCCGCATAGGTGGAGCCGAACAGGGCGACGACGCCGGCAGCCGTGAGCACGCCGGGGATCATCGCGTTCTGGAAGGCGTTGCCGAGAACCGGCGCGGCGCGGCGGCGGATCACCTCGCCCGCGGCTATCAGCGCAAGACCGAAGAGCGCGGCAAGGATGAGCCGGACGCCAGGGCTGAGGAGGCCGCTCTCGATCGAATATTTGACCATGAAGATGCCGCCGAACGCCAGCGCGATGCCGCCGACCCAGACGGCCCAGCGCGCGCCAATCGTGCTTTCCAGGCTTTCCTTCGCCTGTGACGGTGTCCGGCCCACAGCAGGCGCGCCATCCTCTTCGAATGTCTCCGCGGCATTGCGTGCGGCGGCGGCGGGTTCGTCGATATCGGCAGCTGAACTATCTTCGATCTCAGCTTCCGGCTGATCTTCGATGGGCTGGGCGGTGGCATGAGCCATCGAATCCAGTGCGGGAATCGATTCGCCGGTATCCGCTGTCAGCACCTTGTTGGCGAGCGCGTTCTGCAGCTCCTGAACGCGTGCTTCAAGCTGTTTAATCCTCAGATTGTAGCCTCGTAGTACCAGAATACCAACGATCAGGATGACGAGCGGTAATAATTCCATCATGTCCTCTCCACGGGCGATGCGCCGCACCATATACGAAACGGTTCGCCCGGTAAGGATAGATAGTCAGATTCGCCTATGATTCCAGGGGATTATGCCAAACACCCTGATGAAGTCGCGCAAGGCGAACGTTAGGAAACTCGAATTTACCGCTTGGCAACTATGGTTAATACCCATTAACAATTTGTCTTTACCGGCAGCGCGAAGCAGCTTAATAGGGCTTCGTAGTTTAACTCTGAATGTATTGCGTACAAACGACGTCGCATGAGGCGGCTCCTACCACAGGAGGTTTGTATGTCCCATGTTTCTTCCATATCCGCCAGCTCCTACCCCTATCGCGGCACGCTATCGCGCCTCGATTCGAATGGTGATGGCGTTCTGAGCCGTGAAGAGCGCGAAGCGGACGAGCGCCCCGGCATTCTCGATGCCAATGATGCCGAAGGCAGTGCTGCCGACGGCTCGAACAGCGTATTGGGCAGCCTGATGGCCAAGCTCATGCAGCTGCCGAACGCCGATGCGGCCTCCAGCGCCAAATCGCCGGAAAACAACGTCGCTTTCGACGTGGACCTGCTGTCGCCGATGGATGCCTATAACAGCACCTACGGCCAATATGACGTTGAAAACGTGGCGGCCTGAAAAGCACCGTTGCGTGACGATATTGGCGGCTTGCCGGAACACCGGCAGGCCGCCCTATCATTTTGATGCAGGCCCATTTTCCCCGTTCGCCGGAACACTCCCTCCCGTCATGCGTTGGACATTTGCCACGCAGAAGAGGGAGGGCGTTCCATGAAACGGATGCTGATCGCTACGATTCTCACGCTTGCCGCAGCCATGCCCGTTGCAGCGCAGAGCCAGAGCACCGCCACCGCCGATTTTGTCGGCCTCGACGGCAAGCAGGCAGGGCGTGCGACATTGACCGAGGGCAAGAAGGGCGTGCTGATCGAGATGGAAGTCTCCGGCATGCCCGCCAATCGCTGGGTCGCCTTTCACATTCACGAAAACAGCAGTTGCGACCATACGCACGGGTTCGAGTCGGCCGGCGGCCATTTCAATCCGACCAAGGCAGAGCATGGTTTCCTTGCCGCCAAAGGACCGCATGCCGGTGACATGCCCAACCAATATGTCGATCAGGACGGCAAACTGCGTGCCCAGGTCTTCAACGGCATGGTGTCGCTGAACGGCAAGAACGGCATTCGCGGCCGCACGCTGATGATCCATGCCGAGTCCGATGACTACCGCAGCCAGCCCGTCGGAGGCGCTGGCAAGCGCCTGGCATGCGCGATCATTCAATAAAAACGCGCGGCGGGTGATTCGCACCGTCGCAGCCAGCAGCGCCAAGCTGCGGTTGTCCTGGGCACATGAGCGCCCACCGGCAATATGATTCGATGCCTGTCAATTATGGTTAATGGTGAATTAACAACGATCTTCAATTGGCAGGTCAAACCGGTCTATCCTGCTCGCAGATGACTAAGCGTGCCGGGGTCGATTGAACACGCGATGGCATTTGCCGTAGGAGATTCGGATGAGCGGGGTTTCTTCAATTGGAAGCAGCATGACGGCTGCCTCGTACAGTCCCCTGGATAAAAATCAGGATGGTGTCGTGGATGCTCAGGAACTGCAGGAGGCCGCGCAGTCCGGCCTTCTGTCAGCGAGCATTCTCAGCGACGAGGATAGTGGCAGCAGCAGCGACCCCAGCGCGACGGATGTCTTTTCCGGCAATCTGGCGTCGATGCTTTTGCAGATGCAGCAGGACAGCCAGTCGGGCAGTTCCACGTCCACCGACGGCTCGTCCGACGAGTCGCCCATGGACCAGCTGTTTGCCAGCCTCGACACCGATCAGGATGGCAAGATCACACAGGCCGAGTTCGTCGCCGGGCGTCCGACGGACATGAGCGAAAGCGATGCCGAGGACCTGTTCAAGAGCCTGGATACGCAGAATGCCGGCTCCCTGACCAAGGATCAGTTCGCCGAAGGTCTCGATGTCCTCAAGTCGTCGGATGCTTCGGCAGCCGACATGCTGTCCCTGGAGCCGAGTTCGAGCGACAGCAACCCGGCGGATGCTGCGACGATAGCGCAGGATCAGGCAATGGACGTGTTCTTGAGCGGTATGCAGCAGAACCCGTCTTCGCTCTATCAGAACACCTATGGCCAGTATGATCCTGACCAGACGGATGGTGTCGCGGCCTGATCGCGGCAAGCGATTGTTATAAGAACGGAGATTGCGAAACGTGATCTCCGTTCTTATGCGTTATTGTCTTAGCCGGCCAATGCCAGCGTGAAAGGGGCGTTGCCGTCCGCATCCGCGCCGCGGCCGATTTCCTTGACTGCGGCAACCAGTCGCCCGTGGCGTCCGAGCATGTCGTCACCGATGGCGACCAGCCGTGCATTCGGCGTGGCAAAGGGCGAGCTCGTGCGCAGGCGGCGCACCAGCGTCAGGTCCTCCTCCTCGGGGCGAACGGCCAGGGCCGCGATCAGCGCTGCCGCCGGCGAGCGCGAGACGCCCATCCAGCAATGGATGAGCAAAGGCGCGCTGCGGTCCCAGCCGGTGGCGAAATCGATGATGGCGCGAACATGCGCCTCCTGCGGGGCGATCAGATCGCCGGTTCCGGCAAAGCTGATATCGTTCATGTTGAGCAGCAGGTGCCGCTCTGCCTTGATGACCGCAGGCCGATGAAAGCTCTGCTCCTTGGCCATGAGGCTGATCATCTCACGCGCGCCATGGCGAACGGCCATTTCGGCGATGCGCGCCAGCGGCGATACCACGATTGCGGTCACGCTCCGATCCCCACCGTGGCGCGCTCGGCCTCGATCGCCTCGAAGCGTTTGAGGAACAGCCGCTGCGCCTCGATCGCCGGCATGGGCTCTATCGGCAGCATCTCGCGCGTGACGTCGCGCGGCTGGCCGAAGAATTTGCGCGCCTCTTCCGGCGTGAAGCCCGCAAGCAGCGTCGCCTCGAAATAGGCCGAGATCGTATCGGCCTTCTTGATCTTGTCCTTGAGCTGTGGCGCGCAATGCGGGGGCAGGGCGAAGCGCCGGTAGATTGCCGCCTCTAGCCGCTTCTCCACGACCTTGTAATCGCCGCCGACGACGGACTTGAACGGCGAGATCATGTCGCCGATCACATATTCCGGTGCATCGTGCAGCAACGCCGCAAGCTGCTCGTCAGGCGTCGCCGGATTGAGGTGGCGAAAGATCGCTTCCACGACAAGGCTGTGTTGCGCAACCGAAAAGGCGTGGTCACCGGAAGTCTGTCCGTTCCAGCGCGCGACGCGGGCAAGTCCATGTGCGATGTCGCTGATCTCGACGTCGAGCGGCGAGGGGTCGAGCAGATCGAGCCGCCGCCCGGATAGCATGCGCTGCCAGGCGCGCGCGGTCTTGGCCGATGTCATGCCGACGCCTCGTCGGCGCTCGCCGGGAAGGAGAGGCCGGACCATGAGGGCAGCGACACGGAGACCTCCACATTGTCGGCCTGTATCGCAGTTCCCTCGGTAATGGCTTCGCCCGCCCGGTCGATACGGACGATGGCAAGGCCAATGTCGCCTTCGGTCGAGCCGAGCGTGCCGATCGGCTTGCTGCCGACGGTCAATTCCGTACCGGAAGCGGGCAGCTGGGCGTTGCCCCTCACAATGACGACGCGCCTGCGCGCCGTGCCGCGATGGTGCATGCGGGAAACCACTTCCTGGCCGATGTAGCATCCCTTGCGGAAGCCGAGGCCGCCGTTCAGATCCATCAGCACATCGTGCGGGAAGGCATCCTGCAACGCGAAATCGCGACCGGAGACGGCAATGCCGTTGACGATCCGAAGCTCGTCATAGAGCGCCTCGGGCTCGCTGCCATGCTCGCCGGGCGTGCGCGTCAACGCAACTCCCGCCTTGGCGAAGCAGCTGTCCCTGGGGCCGTCCGTTGCGGCATCTCCCCAAGCGACCGTGACGCCTTCGACACCTTCCACGCCGAAATCGACCTTGGCACGCAGCCGATACATGGTGAGCCGCTTGAGCAGGCTCTCACGCTGCGCCGTATCCGTCTCGATCAGAAAGCCGGGGCCGTCGCGCCAGATCATGAAGTCGAACAGGATCTTGCCCTGCGGCGTCAGCAATGCGCCCGGGCGGGCTTCATCGGCGCCAAGCGAAGCAAGATCGGTGGTGATGAGATTGTGCAGGAACGATTCCGCTTCCGCACCGGCGACACGGATGAAGGAGTGTTCTTTCAGGAAAACGGCTGGCATGATGGATCCGCTGGTTTGGCCTATCACGCAGAGGTAGGGCCTTCGGTGGGGAACCGCAAGTTCCCCCGCCGGATCATTCGCCCGAGGTGAAGAATTTCCAGCGGCCGTCCGGCGTAATGCCGACGCGATAGAAATTGTAGCCGCCGAATTCGAGCATGTCGGCGTAGTCGCCCGCCGTCACGATGCGCATCATGTCGACCTTCTCCGGCGTGGAGAGCGTCTTGATGTCCTTTTCGGCAAAATAGGGCCAGACATAGACCTCGTCAGGGGTTCCCTGGCCGATATGGGCAAAGCCGGTCGACATGATGTCGAGCAGGATGGACAGGATCTCGATGCCGTCGGGATCGCCCGAAAGGTCATGCAGGGTCTTGATCGGATCCTCACCGGGATCGTCGGCAGTGACCTGCGTCTGCTTGAGGCCGGCGCCGATGTTCATCAGCGGGCGCAGGCGCTCGAGATCGCCGGAGGCAGCAGCCTCCACGATCGCCGCGCGGAGCTTCCGCACCGGCTCCGGTGCTTTGTCGATGTCGAAAAGGAATTCGACCGATTTATTCGCATTGGAAGCATCGCCGCCGCTCTGGTCGGCTTGCTTGTTGATCAGCGGATCGGGCATCGGCAGCGTGTTGTTGGAAGGAGCTTCCAGCGCCTGTTCGACCGGCTTGTCATTCTTTTGCTGTGTGGTTTGCGCTGCGTCCTTTGCCTGCGGAGCCGGCGGATTGAGCTGGGAAAAGGCAAGAGCCGGAAGCGGCAGGGCGGTGCCGCCCAAAAGCAGGGTTACGGCGGCAAGCGAGGCAATGGAACAGGAAAGCGCATTGCCTGGAAACATACGCATGGCAATCTCTGATTGTTATTGCAGGGTTCGGTTCGGAGAGAATTCACCCGCGAGCATGCGTTCGCGCAGCGATTCGAGCAAGGCTTCCGCGCCCTGTTCACCCTGAATACGGATCGTCTCGCGAATCGCATGGGCAATGGCGGCGTCCGCGATGATTTCCGGCTCGATACCGTCAGCCATCCCATCGGCCCAAGCTTCGTTCTGGTATTCCAGCGCTGCCTGCATCTTTTCATGGACGATCATGTCGTCGATTTCGTTCAGGCTGGTTTCCATTGTTTCTTTCCTCGAGACGTTCATGTCCTTACCACTTGCTTAACAACTTTATCAGCCTTTTCTCAAAACGACACGGCTCGCTACGAAAAGGGGTTAATAAATCGTCAATTTCCAAAGCGGGCGGTGATTTCTGTCGCCAGTGTTGCACCTTCGTTACGGTATCGCTCTTCCGCGACGAGAGCCTGCGGCGTGCAGTTCGTGTAAACCGATGCGAAGGACCGATACCCACGGTTGAATGCGGCGGTCAGCTTTTCCTTGCGTTCCGGCTCGCTCTTGGTTTCCGTATCGAGCAACTGCTGCATGTCGCCCCGCCATCCGTCTTCCGGCGTCGGGCTGCAAAGATTGCGCAGGTAGTCGATGGAGCCCAGAATTTCGGCAAGCCGGGAAAGCTGGTCGTCGTAGGGAGTGGGCTGTCCCGCATTCCCGCCATCGGGCGCCTGAGCCGGCGGCACGCTTGCTGCCGGCTGCGCCGCAGCGGGAAAGGCTGCGGCAAGCACGATGCAGATCAGAAGCGGTCGGCCAAGGCGGTTATGAATCATGTAACCATGTTGAGCGAACAAGCATGACGGGAACAAGGCGCGTCGGGTGGTTTCCACGCGGATATTGCTCAGCATCGTTAATATCGCGGCCGGAGCTAGGGTCTCGCCGCTGCAAGCCGTTCCACGCATTCGAGAACGCTTGCCGGAACGGGCAGGGTGCGCACCTCTTCCAGCGTGTACCAGCCGATTGCGGCGGCATCGTCGGCCGCTTCGGCGACGGCATCCTCGTCGGCATCCACGAGGAAGACCGAGAGCAGGAAGTGGCTTGTCAGCGTCCCGTCCGCTGCGTGGGAGCGCAGGTCATAGGTCTCGAACAGGCGGGGATTGCGGGCGGTTATTCCGGTCTCTTCCCTGAATTCGCGCAGCGCCGCATCGGCCGGCGTTTCTCCCGCCTCGGCTCGACCGCCCGGAAAGGCATACATATCGGCGGATGGCGGATTGCTGCGCAATACCAGCAGGAAGCGGCCGTTGCGTTCGAGAATGGCGGAAGAGGCAGGGCGGGGAACGGAGGTCATGGATCGCTTTGCATCGGGAAGAGGAGATTTGTGGGCGATGACGCGGCATCACCCGGCCCACCTCTACAGGAAACGACCCTTGCTGTCTTTCATGAAAGACCCTTAACTCGCAGTCGGCGCGTGTCGATTCTGCGCGCGGGATATGGGGCGGAAACGCATGATCTACGGGCTGTATGCTCTGGCCGCCTTGGCTGAAATTGCCGGCTGCTTCGCCTTCTGGGCATGGCTGCGCCTGTCAAAGCCGGTCTGGTGGCTGGCGCCCGGACTTGTCTCGCTCGCGCTCTTTGCCTGGCTGCTTGCCTTGGTGCCGAGCGAAGCCGCAGGGCGTACCTTTGCCGCCTATGGCGGCGTCTATATCGTTGCCTCCATCCTCTGGCTCTGGCTGGTCGAGGGGCGGCTGCCGGACCGATGGGATGTTTCCGGCGCAGCCGTCTGCCTCGCCGGGGCCGCGATCATTCTCCTCGGTCCACGCGGCTGAGCTTGACCCGCCGCTCTCTGGGTGCAAAACAAGTCCCATGTGCGGACGCTTTGCTTTGACATCGACGGCAGACCAGGTTGGGGAAGCACTCGGCGTCCTGCTGAATGAAGGTTTCCCAGCACGCTACAATATCGCGCCGACGCAGCCTATCCTGGTCGTCATTGCCGGTGACAGGCAGTTGCCGGGCAGCAATCTGCCGGATCGCCGCGCGCTGCTGGTGCGCTGGGGCTTTACGCCCGCCTGGGTAAAGGACCCCAAGGAATTTCCCCTGCTGATCAACGCGCGCGCCGAAACGGCAATCGGCAAGGCGTCCTTCCGCGCAGCCATGCGCCATCGCCGCATCCTCGTCCCGGCATCCGGCTTCTACGAATGGCACCGACCTTCGAAGGAAAGCGGCGAGAAGCCGCAGGCCTACTGGATCCGGCCACGCAGCGGCGGCGTCATCGCCTTTGCCGGGCTGATGGAAACCTGGGCGTCGGCCGATGGTTCGGAAGTCGATACCGGCGCGATCCTGACGACGGCGGCAAATAGCGCCATCCGCTCCATCCATGACCGCATGCCTGTCGTCATCAAGCCGGAGGATTTCGCCCGCTGGCTCGATTGCAAGACGCAGGAGCCGCGCGATGTCCTCGATCTGATGAGGCCGGCCCAGGAGGATTTTTTCGAGGCTGTCCCGGTTTCGGATCGCGTCAACAAGGTCGCGAACATGGGGCCGGACGTGCAGACGCCCATAGCGCTCGATCCGGTGAGGAAGCCGCCGAAGAAGCAGGATCCCGAGGATGGCCAGTTGAGCCTTCTCTAAGCGGCCACCCTTCGGCGGCTAGCGACCGGAAACGCCGTCTGCCGACGCCATCTGGCGATCGGCCGGACGATAGTCTTAGGCAATCTTCTTCTTGAGAGGCTTGGTCTTCAGCATCATGTGAGCTGCGAGAACTGCCTTCAGGCCCAGCGGACGATAATGCTTGCTAGGATCGATCTTTGCTTGCGGTTGTGCCGCTTCGTCTTTCTTCTGCGTCATGTTTCACTCCTCACCATGCTCCCCCGGAGCATTTCGCGATTCACTGTCGAGTAGTGCTTTTTGTCGTAAATCATGACAAATCGAAGGCGTTTTCCAATCAGCTTTTATAAACAACGACCATATTTCGAGAGATTAGCGCCGAATCCTCGTGTAGATTCCGCACTGCCGCAATGTTTGAAATCGCTGAAATGCAAGGTCAACGCGGCTCGCGGCTCAGCTCGCGGCCGACCGCAGCGCCCCCGATGGACAAGGGAGGCTTGAAGACTTGTGGTTGCAGTGCGGGAACGCCGCGGAAGACCTATGTGCGGTCGCTAGATATGCCGGCCGATGTCGTCGTTGGAATCGTCGACATTGGGATCGCCAGGTCCATTGATCGTGTAGGTGCCGTATTTCTTGGCCCAGGAGCGCGCGCCCAAGGGCAGCGACAGCAGATAGACAGCAACGGTCACGACCATGACATGCCATGTGTAGCTCATCAGCAGCGCGACATAGACGACGATGCCTAGCATGATCGGAAGGACCAGATCGCGCCTGATGCCGCTGCCTTCCGACTTGCCGGACCAGACCGGCAGGCGGCTGACCAGCAGAAAGCCGATGAGGACAGTGTAGGCGGAACCCCAATAGGCGAAGGCCCGGTCCGGCGTCAGCCCCAGAAAGCCGAGGTAAACGGGCAGGAGCACCAGCATGGCGCCCGCCGGTGCCGGTACGCCGACGAAATATTCGGACTGCCAGGAGGCCTTGTGCTCGCGTTCGGCCATGACGTTGAAGCGGGCGAGCCGAAGGCCGGCGGCGATCGTATAGATCAGCGCGGCAATCCAGCCGAGCGAACGGGCCTGGTCGAGCAGGAAGACATAGACCACGAGCGCCGGCGCAACCCCGAAATTGACGATATCGGCGAGCGAATCCATCTGTGCGCCGAATTTCGAGGTGGCCTTCATCAACCGCGCCACGCGCCCGTCGATGCCGTCGAGGAAGGCCGCGACCAGCACGGCGACGACGGCAAGCTCGTAGCGGCCTTCGAAAGCGAGGCGAATGCCCGTCAGGCCCGCACAGATCGCCAGCACGGTGATCATGTTCGGCACGATCAGCCGAAGCGGGATCTCCCGCAGGCGCGGCCCACGCGCTTCATCGTTGGGCCCATGCGGCTCGAAAGGCGGAAAAGGCGTTTTCATCTCGCTCGTGTTCCTAGGGTTCAGCTGCGGCGGCTAACGGTCGGGCCTTTTGCCGAGCCGAATTCGGCAATGACGGTTTCGCCGGCGATCGCCCGCTGGCCGATGGCGACCCGCGACGAAGCGCCTTCGGGCAGGAAGATATCGAGACGCGAGCCAAAGCGGATCAGCCCGATGCGCTCGCCGGCATCGAGCGGCTCGTTCGGATTGACGAAGCAAAGGATGCGGCGGGCGACGAGGCCGGCGATCTGCACCACGCCGATCTCGCCGTGCTTGGTTTCGATGACGAGGCCGTTGCGCTCGTTCTGTTCGCTGGCCTTGTCGAGTTCCGCATTGAGGAAGCTGCCCTGGCGGTAGGCGATGTTGGTGATGCGGCCGCGCATCGGCGAACGATTCACATGGCAGTCGAACACGTTCATGAAGATCGAGATGCGCAGCATGGGCAGGCTGCCGAGATTGAGCTCCGCCGGCGGCGTCACCATCTGCACGCCGGACACCCGGCCGTCGGCAGGCGACACCGCCAGATCGTCGTCCTGCGGCGTCATGCGCTCGGGGTCGCGGAAGAAATAGGCGCACCACAGCGTCAGGATCAGGCCGATCCAGAACAGCGGCTTGAAGATCCAGCCCAGCACCAGCGACGCGACGAAGAAACCTGCAACGAAGGGATAGCCTTCCTTGTGCACCGGAACGATGACGTTGCGTACGCTGTTCAACAAGCTCATCTATGGCCTACTCCGTTAGGGCGCCTCATCCAAAAACCGTGTTGCGGTCGCCGGGCGAGATCACGCCAGTCAAAAGAATGAGAACAAGATAAGCGGTCTTGCTCTGATTACCAGTCGAGCGTGACTACAGGCAAACTCGGTCATGGGCAATGGTTTCGCACGCTCGCCCCCAGCGCAATCCGCGTCGGGCCAGGATGCCGACGATCCCCCGCGTTGAAAAGTGTTGCCTGCGGGAGATAACGAAAAGGCCGCCGATGGAATTCGGCGGCCTTGCATGTCCTGTGACGATCGAACGAAAATCAGAGGCCGAGAGCGGCGCGCAGCTCGGCCTTGGCGCCTTCATATTCGCTCTTGTAGTCGTCATGCGTCATGATGGTCTCCGCGATGACGGTGCCGGCGATGCGGCCGGCTTCGATGTCGGTCGCGTAATGAATGCCGCCGACGACGCGGTTGTGACCGTATTCCCAGGCGCGAGCCATGATGACGGCGCGCTTTTCCGGCACCATGTTCGACAGCACGATGCCCATCAGCGTGCCGAGCGTGGTGTGGCCGGACGGATAGGAACCGGACTTGGAGAGCGGCACGATCGGCTTCACCAGATCGCTGTAGAGATGCGGACGCGGGCGCTTCCAGACATCCTTGGCCGGATCGACGACAGCGCCTTCGGTCTCGACGATGCGATCGAAGAAGGCCGAGAACTTCGGCAGGTTTTCCTTGGTGAACTTCGGATTGTCGATGACGTCGGAGAAGCGCCAGACGTTCTCTTCCGCATCGGCCACGGCGCGAGCCGCCATCTCCGGCGTGCGGGTTACCTGGATCGTCAGGATTTCGCCGAGTTCGGCCTTCATCTGCGCCGAATCATTGGCAGGCGGCGGCGGCAGCAGATCGAGAAGGTTGACTTCCTTGGCGTCGGTAAACGGCTTGGCATCATCGGCAAAAACCGGCGAGGCGAGGCCGACCACGAGCAGCAGTGTTAAGGCTTTGGCAAAAGTACGCATTTCGGGGCTCCCTTGAAGTTGAGCCCCGTACCTAGCAAGCTGTCATCTCAGGCGCGTGACAACTGCCGGTGCATAACCGGTACGCGCAGAGGCTTTCGAAAGGCTGCAGGACGCGGCGCTTCGCATGGTTACTCAGCTTGCCGGCGCCAGCCGGTTGACCACGCCCAGGTCGTCGTTCTCGCGCACCTGCTTCAGATGCTCCTCGGCCTGCGTTGCCTCGCGCTGGCGGCTCCACATGGAGGCGTAGAGCCCGTTCTGCGCCAGCAGGGCGGCATGCGTGCCGCGCTCGGCGATGACGCCGCTTTTCAGCACGATGATTTCGTCCGCGCCGATCACGGTCGAGAGGCGATGGGCGATGACCAGCGTCGTGCGGTTTTTGGAAACGACGTCGAGGGCGGCCTGTATCTCGCGCTCGGTCGTCGTATCCAGCGCGGAGGTCGCTTCATCGAGGATCAGAACCGGCGGCGACTTGAGAACGGTGCGGGCGATGGCGACGCGCTGCTTCTCGCCGCCCGACAATTTGAGGCCGCGTTCGCCGACCTTGGTGTCGAAGCCTTCGGGCAGATGGCGGATGAATTCGCCGATCTGGGCGATTTCGGCCGCCGTCGTCACCTCGGCCTCGCTCGCGCCCGGCCGGCCGTAGCGAATGTTGTACGCGATGGTGTCGTTGAAGAGCACGGTGTCCTGCGGCACCATGCCGATGACCTTGCGCAGGCTTTTCTGCGTCACGGTGCGCAGGTCCTGGTCGTCGATGGTGATCGTTCCGCTTTGCACGTCGTAGAAGCGGTAGAGGAGGCGCGACAGCGTCGACTTTCCGGCACCCGAGGGGCCGACCACGGCAACCGTCTTGCCCGCGGGCACCTCGAAGGAAATGCCTTTCAGGATCGGCCGCGCCGGGTCATAGGCGAAATGCACGTCCTTGAAGGAAATCGCACCATTGCCGATGACCAGCTCCCTGGCGTCGGGCGCGTCGAGCACCTCGGGCTTGACCTCCAGCAGATCGAACATCTCCTCGATATCGGTCAGGCCCTGGCGTATCTCGCGATAGACGAAGCCGATGAAGTTCAGCGGCACCGAGAGCTGCAGCAGCATGGCGTTGACGAAGACGAAATCGCCGACCGTCTGGTGGCCGTTGAGAACGGACCAGCCGGAAATGACCATCATGACGGTCGTGCCGAGGCCGAAGATCACGCCCTGGCCGAAGTTCAGCCAACCGAGCGACGTCCAGACGCTGGTGGCGGCCTTCTCGTAGCGCGCCATCGATTGGTCGAAGCGCTTGGCCTCCATCTCCTCGTTGCCGAAATATTTGACGGTTTCGAAGTTCAGGAGCGAATCGATCGCCTTGGTATTGGCGTCGGTATCGCTGTCGTTCATCGTCCGGCGGATGGAAATGCGCCAGTCGCTCGCCCTGACGGTGAACCAGATATAGAGCCAGACGGTGACTGCCGTGACGGCGAGATAGGAGAAGCCGTAGCCGCGCCAGAAGATGATGGCGGTCAGCAGGAACTCGATGAAGGTCGGAAACGTGTTGAGAATGGTGAAGCGGACAATGGTCTCGATGCCCTTGGTGCCGCGTTCGATGATGCGCGAGAGGCCGCCGGTCTTTCGCTCCAGATGGAAGCGCAGCGACAGTTCGTGCATGTGCACGAACGTCCTGTAGGCCAGCTGGCGCACCGCATACTGGCCGACGCTGGCAAACAGCGCGTCGCGCAGCTGGTTGAGACCGAGCTGGATGAGGCGCGTCAGGTTCGTGGCGACGATCAACGCGATGGCGCCCACCATGAAGGCCGGCAGGATGCCCTGCATGTCGAGCTTGCCGTTCAGCGCGTCGACCGACCATTTGAAGAAATAGGGGACCAGCAGCAGGACGAATTTCGAGACCAGCAGGAAGACGGTCGCCCAGATCACGCGCATCTTCAGATCCATGCGCCCGGCGGGCCACATATACGGCCAGAGATTGACGAGGGTATTCAATGGATTGCTGGAATCCGCCGATATGGTCTTCTTGCGGTCTGCCATGTCCGTCTCCGGCGAATATCTGAAGCAGCCGGGCGCTGATTGTCATTGCGCGGCCGGCTGAGAAGCCTTCGCTGGCAAGGGCGTGGCCGTTGAGCGAAGGCGATGAGGGTCGCGCGACGCTTATACTATTTTTATCCCGTATAAAAGCAGCGGCCAGGCGTTGGTTGCGCCCGGCCGTTGTTTGTCCTCATGATGGAATGGCAATCAGCCTAGAGATGCTCGCCCGAAAGCCGCTTGCGGTGAAGCTCTTCGGCATTCGGCAGCGCGTCCTTCGGCAGGCCGAAGACTTGTCCGGGCAGGATGCGGTCCGGATTGTTGATCTTGTCCTCGTTGGCCAGATAGATGGTCGTGTAGCGCACCCCGGCGCCATAGACGCGGCGCGAGATCTGCCACAGCGTATCGCCGCGGCGGATGATGACGGCATTGGCGTCCTGCGACAGCGGTGCCTGCTCCAGCGTCTTCGGGCCGCTCTCGTTGGACGAAACCTCGGCATTCGGCTGTGCCGGCGCCGCCTGGGCAGGCGCCGTGATGACGGCGATCATCTGTTCGAGGCCAGGCAATGCCGCGCCGACCGATTTGGGGTCCTTCGGCAGAGCGACCAAAGCGGCAAGCGCCTTGGCGGCCGCGCTGGAGGCATCGGCAGCGGCCTTCTTGAGCTCCGCGCTGGCGGTAATGGTCGGCCGGAATTCCGAAAGCGATTTCAGGGCGATTTCCGTGCCGGAGCGGGCTGCGGCGAGCTGTTCCGCGTTCGGTTGCTTGCCGTCGGTAAACAGGCCCTTGAGCAGCGCGAAGGCCTTGCCGGCGCCTTCCCTGAGCTTGGCAAGCTCGCCCTCGTCGAGGGGGATCATGCTTGCTGCGGCCGATTGGCCCTGACTGCTGCCTGCAGCCGGCGTCTGCGCAGCGACCGTTACCTGATTGCCCTCGGGGCGGGTGAAGTTGACGCTGGCGCGCACGACGACCTTGCCGGCTTCGTCGAGCACATCGACGCGAATCTTGTGATCGCCGACGGCAAGCGGCATCTGGCCGTCGACCACGAAATGCCCGTCGGCGCCCGCTGCGTTCTCGCCGATGAGCTTGTCGTCGGCATAGGCGCGCACCTTGGCGTTCGGCTTGGTCGTGCCGGCAACGAAGATATGATCGTTTTCGATTTCGACGGCGTTGACCATGACGTCCGGGCCGGCGTCCGTCTTCGCTGCCGGCGGCGTTGTTCCGGCCGCGGGGTTGGCGGATGCGACGACCGTGCCGTCCTGCTGCGGCTTGGCATCTGCGGTGGCCGCCGGAGTATCGGTTGCCTTGCCCTGCGCATCGGTTGCCTGCGCATCGGTCTCGGCCGAGGTTACGCGGCCCTGCTTGGCCGAAGGCGCGGTAATGATGCGGCTGGCGGTGCCCGGCTTGGAGACCATGGCGAGAAGCTGGGTCGAATCGTCTTTCGGCACGGAGACCGTGGCCACTTCCTCGGAGGTGGAAACCTTGCCATCCTTGCCGGTCGCGCGCAGCACGAGTTCGTGATCGCCGGGCGGCAGAGGGTTGTCGAGCACGGCGGCAAAATCGCCGCTCGGGCCGACATTGGTCGTCGTGACGACCTTTTCGCCGTCGACGATCTCCAGCTTGGCGTTCGGCTCGGCCGAACCGGCGATAACCGTGGAGCCGTCGGGCTCGACGCGCAGCACGTCGAATGACGGAACGCGAGGCTTGGCGGCCGCATCGGTCTCGGGGGCCGGCTGGCCGGTGAGTTCCGCCAATGCCTTGTCGATCGCGGCGCCGGCATCGGCGGCGTTGTCGGGGAGGGACTGGACGATGGCAAGCGCCTTGCCGGCGCCGTCCTGTGCTTTCTTCACGAGCCCTGTGGTGGTCGCGTCGATACCTTCCGGAAGCGCGAAGCCGACGATCGATTGCAGCGCGGCGATCGCCTTCGTCTTCGCAGCCGCGAAGATATCCTGAGCGGGTGCGTTGCCGTCCTTGAACAGTGCCTTGAGATCAACAAGCGAGGCCGTTGCGGAGCCCGTCAGATCGGTCAGCTTCTTGGCGAGATCAGCGGTATTGACAGCGGTCGCTACGGCATTCTGCGTGGCCTTGGTCGCATTCTGGGCGGTCTCGCCGGCTTTCTGCGTGTTTTCCTCGATCGTATTTTTCACCGCGCTGCTGGCCTGATTGACGGCGTCACCGATAGGGTTCTTGTCCCCGTTGATGCGCGGCATCACGAAAAAGACCATCAACAGGGTCGCCACTACCAACACCAACAGAGCCAGCCAACCGGCACGGTTCTTCATCATCATTCATCTCCACGCGGCGAAGTCGTCGCAACTCTGAAATTGCTAGCGATTTCGCCTGCTTTTACAAGCTTTCTCAGCCATTTTCGCATGTCCCGCCACAAGTTTTCCTTTGAAAAATCTTGACTGAGCATCTGCAGCATAGTTGTTTGCATCCATGACCGACGATTCTGCGCCAATTCGATCCATCTGCGTTTATTGCGGCTCAAGGCCGGGGCGCGATCCTTCCCATATGGCCGCTGGCCGCGAACTGGGCAAAAGCATTGCCGAAAACGGCCTGCGCCTGATCTACGGCGGCGGAACGAAGGGTATCATGGGCGCTGTCGCTAGCGGCGTGCTGTCGCACGGCGGTCAGGTCACCGGCATCATTCCGGAATTCCTCGTCGACATGGAAGCGACGCGCCATTCGCTCGGTCAACTGGATGAGCTCATCATAACGCCGGACATGCATACGCGCAAACACGGCATGTTCGAGCGCTCCGACGCCTTCGTGGCGCTGCCGGGCGGCATCGGCACGCTGGAGGAAATCGTCGAGATCATGACCTGGGGTCAGCTCGGCCGCCACGAGAAGCCGATGGTCTTTGCCAATGTCAACGGTTTCTGGGATCCGATGATGGAACTCATCCGCCATATGACGGAAGAGGGCTTCGTCCATACCGCCCATCGCGTCCAGCCGCTCGTCATCGACAAGGTGGCCGACATCATCCCGGCCATCCGCAAGCATGCCGCCGAGACGCGAGGCGACCGCGCCGGCGAAGAGGCCGTCATCTCCAAACTCTGATTAGCAGTTTGCTAACCATATCGAACGGTTAGCGCTCTCTGCTCTGGCGCAGCATCGACCAGCTGTAGAGAGCGAGTCCGGCCCAGATCAGCGAAAAGGCGATCATCTGCGTCGTGCCGAACGGCTCCTTGAACAGGAAGACGGCGATCAGGAAAACCATCGTCGGCACGATGTACTGCATGATGCCGATGGTCGACATCTTCAAAAGCTTCGCGCCGTTCGCAAAGATCATCAGCGGCAGCGCGGTCACCAGTCCGCAGCCGAGCAGAAGCGCGGTGTCCGAGAAGCCGGTCTGATAGAAGTGACCTTCGCCGCGCGCTTCCAGATAGATGATGTAAAGCGTTGCCGGAATGCAAAGCAGCAGCACTTCGATAAAGAAGCCCTGGTTGGCGCCGACAGGCAGCGTCTTGCGGAAAAAGGCGTAGAAGCCCCAGGAGAAGGTCAGAGATAGTGCGACCCACGGCAGGGTGCCGGCTTCGACGGTCAGGATGATGACGGCAATCGCGGCGAGGCAGATTGCGACGATCTGTGTCGGCGCGAGCTTTTCCTTGAGCAAGATGGCTCCGAGACCGATGCTGAACAGCGGATTGATGAAATAGCCGAGGGCCGCATCGAGCGAATGGCCGGCGCCGATCGCCCAGACATAGGTTCCCCAGTTGATGGTGACGAGCGTCGCCGTCAGCGACGCCATGGCGACCGTGCGCGGATTGCGCAGCGCCACCTTGACGTCGCCCATGCGGCCGAGCGCCAGCAGGACGATGCCGGCCACCGGAACCGACCAGAAGATGCGGTGCGCGATGACCTCGAAAGCCGGAATGTGCGCGAGGGCTTTCATATAGAGCGGCAGAATGCCCCAGAAGAGATAGGCCGTCATCGCAAAGCCGAAGCCGCGGATAGCGTCATTGTTCTTGATTTCAGGCTTGACCGCATCTGTGGCCATGAATTTTCCCGTCATTCCCTGTTATTTGTGACGGAATTACTCCAAAGCGGGACGCGTGGCTAATTCATTTCCTTGACGGCGTCGTCAAGCTTTTTGATAGCCGGCGGATCACTCCGCCGCGATCTTGCCTGCCATATGCCGGTTCTTCATCAGCTTGTAGATGACGGAATCCATCAGCGCCTGGAACGATGCGTCGATGATGTTTTCCGATACGCCGACTGTCCACCAGCGCACGCCGCTGCTGTCGGTGGATTCGATCAGGACCCGGGTGATGGCTTCCGTGCCGCCATTGAGGATACGCACCTTGAAGTCCGCCAGTTCCAGATCGTCGATCTCGTGCTGGTGCTTGCCGAAATTCTTGCGCAGCGCCAGGTCGAGCGCATTGACCGGGCCGTCGCCTTCGGCAACCGACATGATGGTCTCGCCGTCGATGATGATCTTGACCACTGCTTCCGAGACGATCTTGACGCGGCCGTGGGAATCGAAGCGGCGCTCGACCATGACGCGAAAGCCGTCGACTGCGAAGAATTCCGGAATGGTGCCGAGCGTGCGACGGGCCAGCAGCTCGAAGCTCGCATCCGCGCCTTCGTAAGCGTAGCCTGTCGCTTCACGCTCCTTGACGATCTGGATCAGCCGGTCGAGCTTGGGATCGTCCTTGCCCACCTCGATGCCGCGCCGCTTCAGGGCGTTGATGAAGTTCGACTTGCCGCCCTGGTCGGAGACCATGACCTTGCGGAAATTGCCGACGCTTTCCGGCGGCACGTGTTCGTATGTGCGAGGATCCTTCAGCAGCGCCGAGGCGTGAATTCCGGCTTTCGTCGCGAAGGCCGAGGCGCCGACATAGGGGGCCTGATGGTCCGGAGAGCGGTTCAGCAATTCGTCGAAGGCGTGCGAAAGACGGGTGAGTCCGACCAGCCGATCGGCATCGATCGTCGTTTCGAAGCGCTCGCTATAGGCTCTCTTCAGCGCCAGCGTCGGGATCAGCGTCACCAGATTGGCGTTGCCGCAGCGCTCGCCGATGCCGTTCAGCGTCCCCTGGATCTGCCGGACGCCGGCCTCGACCGCGGCGAGCGAATTGGCGACCGCCTGACCGGTATCGTTATGGGCATGGATGCCAAGACAGTGCCCCGGAACGCCGCAGGCGATGACGGCCTCGACGATGGCGCGGACCTCAGGCGGCTGCGTGCCGCCATTGGTGTCGCAGAGCACCACCCAGCGGGCGCCGGAATCATAGGCCGTCTTGGCGCAGGCGAGCGCATAGGTCGGGTTGGCCTTGTAGCCGTCGAAGAAATGCTCGCAATCGACAAGGGCTTCCTTGCCGGCGTTAACGGCGGCCTTGACGCTCTCGGCGATGCTTTCGAGGTTCTCCTCGTTGGAACAGCCGAGCGCGACCTTGACATGATAGTCCCAGCTCTTGGCCACGAAACAGATCGCATCTGACTTCGCCTGCAGCAGGCTGGCAAGGCCGGGGTCGTTGGAGGCGGAGACACCGGCGCGCTTGGTCATGCCGAAGGCGACGAAGGAGGCCGATTTCGTCCGCTTTTCCTCGAAGAAAGCCGTGTCGGTCGGGTTGGCGCCAGGATAGCCGCCCTCGACGTAGTCCAGGCCGAACTCGTCCAGCATGGTCGCAATGGCAATCTTGTCCTCGACGGAGAAATCGATGCCGGGCGTCTGCTGGCCGTCGCGGAGCGTCGTGTCGAAGAGGTGGATTTTTTCGCGTGTCATACTGTGTCCTCCGGCGAACCGGTTTGATAATGGGGTGCCCCTCATCTGTTCTCTCCCGGTTTCGCTTCGCTAAACCGTTCGAGCCCGCCTTCTCCCCGTCTACGCGGGGCGAAGGGGCTTATGAGGTTGTTCCCTCTCCCCGCGGGCGGGGAGAGGGCTAGGGTGAGGGGCCTTGCCCGGCCTTATACTTTCCCTGCAAACTTGTCGGTCGCGCGGATCAATTGGTCCAGGATTCCCGGCTCCGAATAGGCATGACCCGCACCCTCGATCAGATGAAATTCCGCCTTCGGCCAGGCCTTGTGCAGCGCCCATGCATATTTGGCCGGGCAGGGCATGTCGTAACGGCCGTGGACGATTACGCCGGGAATGTCCTTCAGCTTATGGGCGTCGCGCAGCAATTGACCCTCTTCGAGCCAGCCGGCATTGACGAAGAAATGGTTCTCGATGCGGGCGAAGGCATGCGCAAATTCCGCATCCGCGAACTTGTCGCTGGTGGATGGCTCCGGCAGCAGCGTGATGGTCTCGCCCTCCCAGAGCGACCAGGCCTTGGCGGCCTCCAGGCGAGCGGCCTTGTCCGGATGCGTCAGGCGGCGGTGATAGGCGAACATCATCTCATGGCGCTCTTCCGGCGGGATCGGCGCCAGGAATCGCTCCCACTTGTCAGGGAACATTTCGGAGACGCCGAACTGATAATACCAGTCAAGCTCGGCCTTCGTCAGCGTATAGATGCCGCGCACGACCAGCTCAGAGACACGCTCCGGATGCGTTTCGGCATAGGCGAGCGCCAGCGTCGAGCCCCAGGAGCCGCCGAAAACAAGCCACGTCTCGACGCCGGCCATCTCGCGCAGCCGCTCGATATCGGCGACCAGATGCCAGGTCGTGTTGGCCTCGAGATTTGCATGCGGCGTCGATCGCCCGCAGCCGCGCTGGTCGAACAGGGTGACGTCGTAAAGCGCCGGATCGAACTGGCGACGATGGCTCGGGGAGCTGCCGCCGCCCGGACCGCCATGCAGGAAGACCGCCGGCTTGGCGCCGGGCGTGCCCACCCGCTCCCAATAGATCCTGTGGCCGTCGCCGACATCGAGATGGCCGGAAGCGTAGGGTTCGATCTCCGGATAGAGCGTCCGCAGGACTTCGGTCATATTTTCAGCCCTTCCGCCGGCCAGACGTCCGTATCGTGATCGGGATGCTGGAAGGAAATGATCTGCTCCTGACGCGAGTAGAAGTCCGGATCCTGATGGACCGGCTTTTCGAAGATCGTCTCCACCCAGGGCAGGCGCGATGCGTGGTTCACCTGAATCTGCGGCGCGAGATCGTCGCGCTCGTCGAAAGCGCCGATGGCGATTTCGAGGCCGCCTGGATGGCGATAGGTCATCGGCGTGCCGCAGTTCTTGCAGAAGCCGCGCTCGATGTTGACGGAAGACTGGAAATAGGTCGGTGCGCCGCGCGTCCATTCAAGGCCGTCATCCGGCGCCGTCACCAGCGCGGAGAAGAAGCTGCCGAACTGCTTCTGGCACATGCGGCAATGGCAGATCGACGGGCGGCCGAGCTCGCCGCGAATGCGAAACCGCACCGCGCCGCATTGGCATCCTCCGCTTCTGGTGGCTTCACTCATGGCGCTTCTCCTGTGGCCAGGTTGAGGTATCGTGATCGGGATGTTGGTGGGATACGACGGTCAGCACGAAGGGCGCCTGTTCGGCATCGTCTTCCGTCCGATGTCCCGGCAGCAGATGCAGCCGGTCGATGAAATCGATCTTGGCTTCCGTGCCGTACTGCACGACGGGCGGCAACTGCGAGGGGTGGTCGAAGGCGCCGGCCGCCACCGCCACGCCATCCGGTGCCTCATAGGTCAGCGGCGTGCCGCAATCCGCGCAGAAGCCCCGTTTCACATAATTGGACGATTGGAACGTCTTCCGCTCTCCGCGCGTCCATGCAAGCTCGGCGCCGCGCGTCGAGACCAGCGGCGCGTAATAGGCGCCGAAGGCCTTCTGGCACATGCGGCAATGACAGATCGACGCATCCTTCAGCTCGCCCCGCACCCGGAAGCGAACCGCGCCGCACTGACAGCCGCCGGTGTAGGTCGATACGGTCATGCTCTATCCTTTCCGGCGACGATGAGGATATGCATGCAGACATTGTCGATATCCTTGAGGACATCGTCGTTCCAGAAGCGCAAAACAGTCCACCCGTCTGCTTCGAGACGGCGGGTGCGAATCTGGTCATAGGTTTGATCGCGGTCGGTTGCATGTTGAGAGCCGTCGACTTCGACAATCAGCTTCTCGGCTGCGCAGGCGAAATCGACGATATAGCCGGCGATGGGTAGCTGGCGGCGGAAGCCGAGGCCCATGAGGCGGTGGGCGCGCAATTCGTTCCAGAGACGCAATTCAGCGTCCGTCATGACCTTGCGCATGCGGCGGGCATTGTTGCGGACTTTCGGCGGGACTGGAGTGTGCGGCAAGCTACCCCCCTCTGTCACTTTCGTGACATCTCCCCCACAAGGGGGGAGATCGATAACCCGTAGCACTCGCTCGGCCCAAACGGAGATCGAAGCTGCGGAAACTAAGCTTTGTGGTTTTGCGGTGAGATGCCGCAAACTCCACCCAATCTCCCCCCTTGTGGGGGAGATGTCACGAAAGTGACAGAGGGGGGTAACAAAGCTCACCGTTTGATCTCCCAAGTGGTGATGCGCTCGCCCGTCGCCGCATCCTTGCCGTCCTTGAGCTGAACCCCTCTTGCCGTCAGCTCATCGCGAAGCTTGTCGGCTTCCGCGAAGTTCTTGGCTTTCAACAATTCCAGGCGCTTCCGCACCTTGGCATCGATCTCGGCGACGACGGCTTCATCGACCTCCGTCTTCTTCGGCAACAGGCCGAGAAGGTCGGCGCTGGCCGCGAAGACGGGCAGGAGGCTTGCGTCGGCATTGGCGGCCTGCGCCAATGCGTGCAGTGCCTGAATGGCGGCGACGGTGTTGAGATCGTCGGCGAGCGCGGCAAGCACCGTCGGGTCTGGTGCCGCTCCGCCGACATCCGCCGCCGGCCATTTGGCGATCAGCCGCTCCGCCTCTTCGAGGCGTTTCACCGAGAAGTCGATCGGCTCGCGGTAATGCGTCATCAGCATGGCGAGCCTCAGCACTTCGCCCGGCCATGTCCTGCCGCCGAGTTTTTCCGTCTGCAGCAGCTCATGGATGGTGACGAAGTTGCCTTCCGATTTCGACATCTTGCGGCCTTCGACCTGCACGAAACCGTTATGCATCCATAGATTCGCCATGGCATGGGTGCCGTGCGCGCAACGCGACTGGGCGATTTCGTTTTCGTGGTGCGGGAAGATCAGGTCGAGACCGCCGCCATGAATATCGAAGACATCGCCGAGGTAACGCCCGCTCATGGCCGAGCATTCGATATGCCAGCCCGGACGGCCGCGGCCCCAGGGGCTTTCCCAGCCGGGCTCGTTCTCGTCGGAGAGCTTCCACAGCACGAAATCGCCGGGGCTCTTCTTGTGCTCGTCGACCGCGACGCGGGCGCCCGCCTGCTGCTCGTCGAGATTGCGCTTCGAAAGCTGGCCGTAATCGGCCATCGATTTCGTGTCGAACAGCACTTCGCCGGCCGCCCGATAGGCATGGCCCTTGGCGATCAGCGTCTCGATGATTGCGATCATCTGCGCGATATTGTCGGTCGCGCGCGGCTGCACCGTCGGCTCCAGGCAGCCGAGCGCGGTCGTATCCTCGCGATACTGGCGCTCGGTCTTTTCCGTCACCAGGCGGATCGCCTCGTTGAGCGGCAAGCCGGGATGGTCGCGCAGGGCGCGCGCGTTGATCTTGTCGTCGACATCGGTGATGTTGCGGACATAGGTGACATGGCTCTCGCCATAGGCCTGCCGCAGCAGCCGGAACAGCACGTCGAAGACGATGGCCGGGCGGGCATTGCCGATATGGGCGAAGTCATAGACCGTGGGGCCGCAGACATACATGCGGACATTGTTGCGGTCGATCGGCTGGAAGTCGACCTTTTCGCGCGTCAGCGTGTTGTAGAACTTTAGTTGCGGCTCGACGCCCATGTTACTCTCCCAAGGCATAAATCCGAAAAAATACCGTCACCGGCAGGCCGGACGTTTGTCATCTTGGATTTTGGGAGACGAAAACGGCCAGGCCAGCGAAACGCTAGCGAATAATCTTCCGGCAGATAATGCAGATAACCGTTTTCATGGGCGGCTTTATCGCGCGCCGGAAGAATTTGGTCAAGTAGGGAGGGGGCCTCTCCCGTATGGGGAGAAGGTGTTTTTTATTCAGGCATCCGATAGTCGACGAGCCTGTTCTCGCGCACGACGAAGAGCTTGCCGGTTTCGGTGACGTCGGGGCCGACGAGCGGCAGGATCGCCTGGGCGACTTCGCGCGGGTGCGGCAGCGTATCCGGATCCTCGCCGGGCATGGCCTGGGCGCGCATGGCGGTGCGGGTGGCGCCCGGATCGACGCTGGTGATGCGCAGCGGCGTGCTCTGCGTTTCCCCGGCCCAGGTCCGCGCCAGCGCCTCGACGGCGGCCTTGGATGCGGAGTAGGGCCCCCAGAATGGCCGGCAGCGATGGGCAGCCGCCGAAGACAGGATGACGGCACGGCCGGCATCGGAGCGCATCAGCAGCGGCTCGACGGAGCGGATCAGCCGCCATGTGGCGGTGACGTTGATCGTCATCACCTTCTCGAACACCTTCGCCTCGACATGGCCGATCGGCGAAATCACCCCGAGCACGCCGGCATTGGCGACGAGGATGTCGAGCTTACCCCAGCGTTCGAAGATCGAGGCGCCGAGCGCGTCGATGGCGTTCATATCGGCAAGATCGAAGGGAACGAGCGTTGCCGAACCACCGGCCGCCTTGATGGCGTCGTCCAGTTCCTCAAGCCCGCCGACCGTGCGGGCGCAGGCGATCACATGCGCGCCGGCCTTCGCCAGTTCCAATGCCGTAAAGTAGCCGATACCGCGCGATGCGCCGGTGACGAGGGCGATCTTGTCCTTGAGATTGACGCTCATGCTGCCTTGATCCGGATATGTAGGGAAGGGAAAGGGGCAAAGTGCAAAGTGCCCCTGTCAATCGCTCTTAGATCAGCCGTTGCTGGCGAGAACGGAAAGCTTGCGCACGTTGCTGGTGCTTTCCTTGTCGAGCAGACGCGTCGGGTAATCGCCGGTGAAGTAATGGTCGGTGAACTGCGGCTGCGCATTGTCGCGCGGCTCGCCGCCGACGGCCCGATAGAGCCCGTCGATCGACAGGAACTGAAGCGAGTCCGCGCCGATATAGTCGCACATGGCCTTCAGGCTGCTGTATTGGTTGGCGAGCAGTTTGTCGGCATCCGGCGTGTCGATGCCGTAGAAGTCCGGATGAAAGATCATCGGGCTGGCGACGCGGATATGCACTTCGCTGGCGCCGGCCTCGCGGATCATCTGTACGATCTTCACGGAGGTCGTGCCACGCACGATGGAATCGTCCACGAGCACGACGCGCTTGCCGGCGATGATGGCGCGGTTGGCGGAGTGCTTGAGCTTCACGCCGAAGGCGCGGATTTGCTGCGTCGGCTCGATGAAGGTGCGGCCGACATAATGGTTGCGGATGATGCCGAGCTCGAAAGGAATGCCGCTCGCCTGCGCATAGCCGATGGCCGCGGGCGTGCCGCCATCCGGCACCGGCACGACGATGTCGGCTTCGACCGGCGCTTCCTTGGCGAGGTTGATGCCCATGTTCTTGCGGGCAACATAGACGTTGCGGCCGCCGACCACGGAATCGGGACGTGCGAAATAGACATATTCGAACAGGCAGAGGCGCTCTGGCTTGGAGACTTCCGGCTTGCGGGCGTCGATGGTAATCGAGCCGTCGGGCTGGATCTCGCAGATGATCACTTCGCCGTTCTCGACGTCGCGAACATATTTCGCGCCGATGATGTCGAGCGCGCAGGTTTCGGAGCAGAAGATCGGCTTGCCGTCGAGCTCGCCCATGACAAGTGGCCGGATGCCGATCGGGTCGCGGGCGGCGATCAGCTTCGTGCGCGTCATGGCAAGCATCGAGTAGCCGCCTTCCATCTGCCTGATGGCGTCGATGAAGCGATCGGAGGAGGAGGGATGTTTGGAACGGGCGATGAGATGGAGGACGACTTCGGTGTCCGAGGTCGACTGACAGATGGCGCCATCGGCGATCAGCTGCCGGCGCATCGTCAGGCCGTTGGTGAAATTGCCGTTGTGGGCGATGGCGATGCCGCCGACTTCCAGCTCGGCAAACAGCGGCTGGACGTTGCGCAGGATGGTTTCGCCCGTGGTCGAATAGCGCACATGGCCGATCGAGCGGTCGCCGGGCAGCCGAGCCAAGGTGGCGGGATCGGTGTAGTGGTCGCCGACGAGGCCCATCCGCCGCTCCGAATGGAAACGCTGGCCGTCGAAGGAGACGATGCCGGCCGCTTCCTGGCCGCGATGCTGCAGGGCGTGGAGACCGAGAGCCGTCAGCGTCGCCGCGTCCGGATGCCCGAGAATGCCGAAGACGCCGCATTCTTCATGCAGCGTGTCGCCGTCGATATCGTCCTCGATGGAAAGGGAATGATTCATGGCTGCGGGCCTTTGCTCTCAACGTGGGCGGATCGGGGCGGCGTCACGGGTGACCATTAAAATAGCTGAAAATCCGGCCGGAAAAAATATCGGGCCGGATCTTTCAATGTCACGCCGCTCAAATGGCGATTCTCGGGCGGCAGGTCAAGCCTGTAAACGCACCGTTAATTGTTTGTCTGCGGCGCAGGTGCGTCATCCGACGGAGCGGTATCGTTCGGCGTGGCGTTGTCGCCGCCTTCCTGCGGCTGCGTCTGTTGCTGCTGGTTCGGCGCGATCTTGTTGATGATCTCCGGCGGCAGCATGGCCTGAACGTTTTCAGGAAGCGCCGATTTCAGCTTCTCGACCATCGAATCCAGGAAAGGCTTGGACTTGGCGTTGTTCACCCAGTCCGGCCGGGCGGCGGGAGCCACCAGCCAGTTCCAGAAGGCCACGACGACGACCATCAGAAGCAGTCCGCGGGCGGCGCCGAACAGGAAGCCAAGCGTCCGGTCGAGCGCGCCGATGCGGCTGTCGATGATGAAATCGGCAATCCGGATGGTGATGAAGGAGATGATGATGAGCGCCAGCAGGAAGATGACGGCGGCCGAGGCGATCGTGGCGATCTTGGTGTCGGCCTTGTATTGCAGGGCATAGGGAACGAGCAGCGGATAAAGATAGTAGGCAGCGACTGCCGAGCCGCCCCAGCTGACGATCGAGAGAATCTCGCGCGAAAAGCCGCGAACCATGGCCAGTACGGCGGAGAAGAGAAGAACGCCGATAACAATACCGTCGAAAATCGTAATGGGCATTTATAATCCACTTCAAGACTTGCCAGACCTCATGGTCGGCATCGGCCTCAATCATGAGCCTCTTCTTCGCCAAGAGCGGCTGAAGTAAGGCTCAGTCTTCGTCTTCCGCGCGCTTGAGCGCACCCTTCGATCCAGCAATGCGCGCCACCAGATCCGGCAGGCTGTCGATCTCGCTCCAGCGTCCGCCATTGACCTTCGGCAGGTCGGCGGAAGCGGCAGGCAGGACGGCCGCGGAAAATCCCAGCTTCTCGGCTTCCTTGAGACGCTGGGCGGTGTGCGCAACCGGCCGGACGGCGCCCGACAGGCTGACTTCGCCGAAATAGACGCAATCGGCGGGCAGGGCAAGACCGGCCAGGGAGGAAACCAGTGCAGAAGCAACGGCAAGGTCCGCAGCGGGCTCCGAAATGCGATAACCGCCGGCAATATTGAGGTAAACGTCGTGCTGGCCGAGCCGCACGCCGCAATGGGCCTCGAGAACGGCGAGAATCATCGACAGCCGTGCCGAATCCCAGCCGACGATGGCGCGACGCGGCGTGCCGAGCGATGTCGGCGCCACCAGCGCCTGCACTTCCACCAGCACCGGCCGCGTGCCCTCGATGCCGGCAAAAACGGCCGCGCCCGGCGACTTTTCGTTGCGTTCTCCGAGGAAAAGTTCGGATGGATTGGGCACGTCGCGCAGGCCGGCGTCGGACATTTCGAAGACACCGATCTCATCGGTCGGGCCGAAGCGGTTCTTCACCGTGCGCAGGATGCGGTAATGATGGCCGCGATCGCCTTCGAAATAGAGGACGGCGTCGACCATGTGTTCGACGACGCGCGGCCCGGCGATCTGGCCGTCCTTGGTGACGTGGCCGACAAGCACCATCGCGGTGCCCGTCTGCTTGGCGAAGCGGATCATCGCCTGGACGCCGGTGCGCACCTGCGTAACCGTGCCGGGCGCGGATTCGGCAAGCTCGCTCCACAGCGTCTGGATGGAATCGATGATGACGAGATCCGGCCGCTTGCCTTCCGCGAGCGTCGCCAGAATATCCTCAACATTGGTTTCCGCCGCCAGCAGAACTTCCGTGTCGGCCGCCTTCAGCCGCTGGGCCCGCAGGCGAACCTGCGCCACGGCTTCTTCGCCCGAGACGTAGACGATCTTGTGTCCCTTGCGGGCGAGTGCGGCTGCCGCTTGCATCAGCAGGGTCGACTTGCCGATGCCGGGATCGCCGCCGACGAGGACGGCCGAGCCGCGCACGAAACCGCCGCCCGTGGCGCGGTCGAGCTCCGATATGCCGGTATAGATGCGCGGCGCTTCCTCGATCTCGCCCGAAAGCGTCGTCAGCGCGACCGGCTTTCCCTTCTTCGGCGTCTTTGCCGGACCGCCGCCGATCCCGCCCATCGGATCTTCCTCGACGATGGTGTTCCATGCGCCGCAACTGTCGCACTTGCCGACCCAGCGATTGTGGATCGTGCCGCAGTTCTGGCAGATGAATTGTGTGCGGGTTTTGGCCATCGGATGCTGTTCTCAAAGTTCAAATGCTTCGCTTTTCGCAGCGAATCGCGATCGGCTGTCAGATAATGTCTTTCCCCGCCTATCAAAACTAATGATTTCCATATCAATGGCGATCGTGTCAGCCATTATGCCGGGTTTTATGGATGATGATCGATGTTTGACTATTCGCTTGCTCACTGGGTCGGGTTTCTGTCCGCCGCGATTCTTCTCAACCTATCGCCGGGGCCGGACATTGCCTTCATTCTCGGTCATACGATCAGGAGCGGCATGCGGTCCGGCTTTGCGGCGCTGTTCGGAATCTGGAGCGGCGCTTGCCTGCATGTGCTGATGGCCGCCGCCGGCCTTTCGGCGATCCTGGCCGCCTCCGCGCTGGCTTTCTCGACCGTGAAGTGGATCGGTGCTGCCTATCTCATCTGGCTCGGCATACAGGCGCTACGCTCGAAGGGCGAGGGGGCGTGGATCAAGGAGACGGGCAAGGCTTTGTCCCGGGCGCGCATCTACCGGCAGGGCATCATGGTTTCGCTGCTCAACCCGAAGGTCGCGATCTTCTTTCTGGCCTTCCTGCCGCAATTCGTCGTCGAAGGCGCGGGTCCGGTCTGGGCGCAGCTTCTGTTGCACGGCAGCCTGATCATCGTCGTGGCCGCCTTCATCGAGCCGCCGCTTATCCTGCTCGGCGGCCGATTGAGCGAAGCCTTGAGGCGCAATCGCAGCTTCGGCCTGTGGCTCGACCGAGGCCTCGGCACGCTGTTCGTCGCTCTCGGTGTCCGGCTGGCGATCAGCGCGCGCTTAAGCATTGTGTGGAGTGAGCCGCGGCTATTCCTCGGCTTCTTCCGAGATATACCGGCGCTCGTGCCTCAGCCCCATGCTCGTCAGCATTTCGTAGCCGATCGTGCCTGCGGCCTTTGCAGCTTCGTCCACCGAGATGTTGCTGCCGAAGAGCTCGATATAGTCGCCGGCGCGAACGAGATGCTCGGGCATGTCGGTGACGTCGAAGATGGTGAGGTCCATGGTGATGCGGCCGGCAACGGGAACCTTGTGGCCGGCAATAAAGCCATGGCCGCCGGCAATGCCGGTCTGGCGCAGCGGCACGCCGCCGCTCGACTGGCTGCGCATGTAGCCGTCGGCATAGCCGGCAGAGACGATCGCCAGCCGGCTGTCGCGGGTCAATTGCAGCGCGCGGCCGTAGCCCACCGCTTCGCCTGATTTGACGGAGCGGGTCTGGATGATCCGCGCTTCCGCCGTCGCCACCGGGCGCATCGGATTGGCCATGCCGGGAACCGCCTCGGCGCCGTAAGTGGCGATGCCGGGACGGGTAAGGTCGAAATGATACTCCGGCCCGAGAAAGATGCCGGCTGAATTGGCGAGACTTGCTTCGATGCCCTCGAAGGCGGCGCTGACCTTGCGGAAGGCTTCCAGCTGCTGCCGGTTCATCGCATTGGCGGGATCGTCGCCGCAGGCGAGGTGGCTCATGACCAGTACCGGCGCAAAGCTTGCCGGGCGGGAGACATCGTCGGCAAGCGCGATCGCATCGTCCATCGGCAGGCCGAGCCTGTTGAAACCGGTGTCGACCTGCAGGGCGCAGGGATAGTCGCCGTAGTCAGACAGCACCGACATCCAGAACGTGAGCTGCTCTTCCGAGGCGATGACGGGCACGAGGTCGTTCTCGAAGAACCGCCGCTCCATGCCCGGCCAGATGCCGCTGAGCACGAAGATGCGCGCCTCGGGAGCATAGAGGCGCAAGGTCGCGCCTTCGTCCGCCGTGGCGACGAAGAAATCGCGGGCGCCGGCAGCGTAGAGGGTTTCGCCGACATCCTCGATCCCCAGCCCGTAGGCGTCGGCCTTGACGACGGCCGACGTACGCGCCCTTCCGGAGCGGCGGGCCATGTCGCGCCAGTTTTCGACGAGCGCGCCGAGATCCACCGTCAGCCGCAGGCCGGCGCAAGCGAAAGCATCATCGTCATTGAAAGTATCTGTCATGAAACTGCCTGAACAAGAAAACGGCCGGAGATGATTGGGCTCCGGCCAGGATAGTGGTCATCGATGAAAAGAAAAAGTGCCGAGGCGCACATATGCGCCGCAAACCGCCTTTGTCAGTGCTCTTCGTATTGGATGAACGATGAATCGGCGAGATCGGCGAAGCGGGTGAACTCCGACTGGAAGGCGAGCCTCACCGTGCCCGTGGGTCCATGGCGCTGCTTGGCGATGATGACGTCGGCGGTTCCCCTGACACGCTCGAACTGGGCTTCCCATTCCGCATATTTCGGATCGGCCACATCGCGAGGCTCCGCATTTTTGACGTAATACTCCTCGCGGAACACGAAAAGCACCACGTCGGCGTCCTGCTCGATCGAACCGGATTCGCGAAGGTCGGAGAGCTGCGGTCGCTTGTCTTCGCGGCTTTCGACGGCACGCGAGAGCTGGGAGAGCGCGACGATCGGAACGTTCAGCTCCTTGCCGAGGGCCTTCAGGCCGGTGGTGATTTCGGTGATTTCTTGGACGCGATTTTCCCCGGCCTTTTTCGAGCCGGTCATGAGCTGCACGTAGTCGACGACCAGCACGTCAAGGCCGCGCTGGCGCTTCAGGCGGCGGGCGCGGGCGGCGAGCTGGGCGATGGAGATGCCGCCGGTCTGGTCGATGTAGAGTGGCACCTTCTGCATCATCATCGAGCATGCCACCAGCTTTTCGAAATCGGCGTCGTTGATATCGCCGCGGCGGATCTTCGACGAGGAGACTTCCGTCTGCTCGGAAATGATACGGGTGGCGAGCTGTTCCGACGACATTTCCAGCGAGTAGAAGCCGACGACGCCGCCGTTCTTCGCCTTGGTGGAGCCGTCCGCCTGCACCTCGCCTTCGAAGGAGGCGGCGATGTTGTAGGCGATATTGGTGGCAAGCGAGGTCTTGCCCATGCCCGGACGACCGGCAAGGATGATCAAGTCGGATCGCTGCAGGCCGCCCATCTTGCTGTCGAGCGAATGAATGCCTGTCGAGATACCCGAGAGGCCGCCGTCGCGCTCCTTGGCGACGGCCGCCATGTCGATGGCGAGCGCCACGGCATCGTTGAACGACTGGAAGCCGCCGTCATAGCGGCCGTTCTCGGCGAGTTCGAACAGCCGGCGTTCGGTATCCTCGATCTGGGTTTGCGGCGGCATGTCCAGCGGCGCGTCATAGGCGATGTTGACCATGTCCTCGCCGATGGTGATCAGCGCCCGGCGCAGCGCCAGGTCGTAGATGGCGCGGCCATAGTCTTCGGCATTGATGATCGACACGGCTTCGACGGCCAGACGCGCGAGATACTGCGCGACCGTCATGTCGCCGACTTTTTCCTCCGCCGGCAGAAAGCTCTTGATGGTGACAGGGTTGGCCGTCTTGCCCATGCGGATGACGTCGCCGGCCACCTCGAAGATCTTGCGGTGCAGCGGTTCATAGAGATGGACGGGCTTCAGAAAGTCCGAGACGCGATAATAGGCATCGTTGTTGACGAGGATGGCACCGAGCAAAGCCTGCTCCGCCTCGATATTGTTGGGCGCTTCGCGGTAGTGCTGTTCGGCGGGAGCAATGGCGGCGAGCTTGCGCGCAGCTTCGTTCATTTTCCATCTCTTCGTGCTTTAGGGTATCGACTGGTTTGCGACGATCCGATGTCACGGTCAACCGTGCAAGTGGGCGTCCAAGCCGTATGGAGCAAATAGGCTAGGCCTATCAACATTGTTCCACTCGTCCACAGGGGCGGATTTCCGCCACATAAAAAATCTCTTGTGGCCACTTTGCAACGCAAGGATCGACACACGAATCACATAAGCAAGTCTTTCGTGGGGAATATTTTAGCCGGGTCTTTCGCCGTACGCATCAACTGTTGCGGCTATCGTGCTTGAAAAGCTGCTGAAATGCGGTTATTTCCTTAAATTAGGGTAGGATGCTAATAGTATAAAGTTGCAATAATGTCCGGTGCGCCAATAAGACAGGAAATTTTCGACGACCTTGCCGCCTTTAATCGCAAGCTGAGAGCGGCGTTCGACGCCCTCGTTCGCGAGCATGGCATGACTCTCTCTCGCGCCAGGGTTTTTCGCAAACTCTCCCGCCGGGACGGTATCAACCAAAGGGAGCTTGCCGACGAGCTGGAGCTCGAAACGCCGACGCTCGTGCGCATCCTCGATGCCATGGAAGCGCAGAATTTCATCGAGCGCCGCGCCGCGCTGTCGGATCGCCGCGCCAAGCAGATCTTCATGACGGAATCCGGAAAAGTCGTTGCCGCCGACGTCGAGGCTCTTGCCACGGGAGTACGTACGGATATTTTGGAGGGCATTTCGGATGAGGATGTCGGGATGGCGCTGAAGGTGATCCGCGCAATGACCGCCAACCTCCCGAATATCGGCAAATCATGAGGTAATGCATGAGCGGTGATCCGGGCCTGGTCGCCAATGCGGAAGCCAACGCCGTCCCACCGCCTATGCCGGGCTGGAAAGTGCCGCTCTATATTGCGGCATCCGTGATGTTCTTTCTGACCCAGGGTCTCGGTCTCAATCTCGCCTTCGCCAACCTGACCCAGATCCAGGGCACCATCGCTGCGACGACCACCGAGTCCGCCTGGCTGTCGGCCGCCTACATGGCGCCCAATGTCAGCCTTGCGATCGCCCTGGTGAAGATCCGCCTGCAATATGGCGTGCGCAATTTCGCCGAGGTCAGCATTCTCGGTTTCGTGCTTGCGTCACTGCTCAATCTGTTCGTCTCCGACCTGCATTCGGCCATCGTCGTCCGTTTCCTGAGCGGCATCGCCGGCGCGCCGCTCTCGACGCTCGGCTTCCTCTACATGCTGGAGGCCTTCGAGCCGGCGAAGAAGATGACGGTCGGCGTCAGCCTGGCGATGACGAATACGCTGCTTGCCGCCCCCATCACCCGCCTCGTGTCGCCCTCGCTGCTGGACTATGGCGAATGGCGCGGCCTTTACACGCTCGAGATGGCGCTGGCGCTGCTGGTCATGCCGATCATCTATCTTTTGCCGCTGACGCCGCCGCCGCGCGTCAAGGTCATCGTTCTCGGCGATATTTTCAGCTACCTGCTGGTGGCGATCGGTTTCGGCTGTCTGGCGATCGTTCTGTCGGTCGGGCGTCTCTACTGGTGGCTCGAGGTGCCCTGGCTCGGCATCGTGCTGGCGATCGGCATCGCGTCGATCACAGCCGCCATCGTCGTCGATCTGAGGCGGTCGACGCCGCTCATCGACGTTCGCTGGCTGCTGCGCCCCGAAATCCTGCACCTGACGGGCATTCTGCTGATCTTCCGCCTGATTGCGGCCGAGCAGACCTCTGTCGTCATGACCTTCTATCAGAACGCGGTCGGCCTCCTCTACGATCAGCTTGCCATGCTCTATTGGATCATCCTTGCGTTCTCGATCATCGGCGGGCTCATCTGTACGGTGTTCATGAGTTACGGCTTCGGCTGGCAGATCCAGTTCGTCGCGCTCATCCTGATGGGAGTGGGCTCGTTGATGGATTCGCAGGTGACGAACCTTACCCGGCCGGAACAGATGTATCTCAGCCAGGCGCTGGTCGCGGCCGGCGCGGCCCTGTTTCTGCCGCCATCCATGTCGGAGGGCTTCAAGGCGGCGCTGAGCAAGGGGCCGCCTTACCTGGTGACCTTCTTCGTCGTCTTCGCCTTCACCCAGAGCATCGGCGGCCTGATCGGCTCCGCCTTCTACGGCACGCTGATCACCATTCGCGAAAAGTTTCACTCCGCCGTCCTGACCGAGCGCGTGTTGCTGACCGATCCGCATGTGGCCGATCGCGTCAGCCAGCTTTCAGCCTCCTATGGCAGGGTGATCGGGGACAGCGCGCTGCTGAAGGGAGAGGGGCTGTCGCTGCTCGGCGCGCAGATGAGCCGGGAGGCCAATATGCTCGCCTATGGCGATGCGTTTTTCGTCGCCGCCGTGATCGCTTTCATATCGCTCGCCGGTCTCTCAATCCACGTGTTCTACCGCTTCGTCAGAGCCCGTCTGGCCGAAGATCGGGCGCAGGTCGCCGCATCCAACCCATGAGGATATGAAACAGTTCCATGCCGAGGCTCGTTCGCTCACCCATCGAAGTCATTGCGGTTCTGGCAGGCATCGGCGGCGTCATGCTGGTGCTCTATGCTTGGCATCTGCCGCCGTTCAAGACGTCCGTCGAGACGACCGACGATGCTTATGTGAAGGGCTATGTCACGACCATCAGCCCGCAGGTCAGCGGCTATATAACCGACGTGCCGATCAAGGACTACAAGCTCGTCAAGCAGGACGATGTGCTCGCCCAGATCGACGACCGCATCTACAAGCAGAAGGTGGCGCAGGCGCGCGCGACATTGGCCGGGCAGAAGGCGGCGCTTGCCAATTCGCAGCAGCAGGAACAGGCGGCCCGCGCCGGCATCGTCTCCAGCCAGGCCCAGATCGACAGCGCCAATGCCGCGCTCAAGCGCGCGCAGCTTGCCGCCGACCGCGTGACGACGCTGGTTTCCAAGGGCGTGTCGACCACCAGTGATTCCGAGCAGGCGCAGGCAACGTTGCAGCAGGCGCAAGCGTCGCTCAATCAGGCCAAGGCCGGTCTGGACGTATCCCAGCAGAATTTGACGACGATCATCGTCAACCGCGCCTCGCTCGAGGCCGGCGTCAGTGGCGCGGAAGCGGCCGTGCAGCTTGCCGAAATCGATCTGGACAACACGACGATCAAGGCGCCGCGCGATGGTCGGGTCGGCGAGGTCGGCGTGCGCATAGGCCAATATGTGACGCCCGGCACGCAGCTCATGAGCCTGGTGCCGAAAGACGTCTGGGTCATTGCCAATTTCAAGGAGACGCAGCTCGACGGCATGAAGCTCGATCAGCCGGCCACGATATCGGTGGATGCGCTGGGGCATCGCGAGATCAAGGGCCGCATCCAGCGCTTTTCGCCGGCCGCCGGTTCCGAATTCGCCGTCATCAAGGCCGACAACGCCACGGGCAATTTCACCAAGGTCGCCCAGCGCATCGGCGTCCGGATCAAGATCGAGGATGGCCAGCCCCTGGCGGACGACCTGGCGCCCGGCATGTCCGTGCTGGTTTCGATCGACAGGGATTCGGCCCCGCTGCCGGAAGCCGCAGGCGGCGATTGACCGGCAGGCTGCTATCCCCTCCGTTCGCATGACAACAAAAAAGCCTGGGTCGTAAGACCCAGGCTTTCTTTCATTCGCGATCTTGCAAAGACCTGACGATCAAGCGTCGTCTTCGGCGTTGCCGTCAGCTTCCGGATCGAAGAAGTCTTCCGGACGCAGGGCGTCTTCGTCGATGCCGTAGATGGCGTCGGCGGAGGTGAGGGTCTCGCCCTTGGACTGACGCTCGGCTTCTTCAGCGGAACGGGCAACGTTGAGCTCGACGGTGATTTCGACTTCGGCGTGCAGGCCGATGGCAACGTCGTGCAGGCCGATGGCCTTGATCGGGGTGTTCATGTGAACCTGGCTGCGACCGATGTTAAAGCCTTCGGCGGCGAGGATTTCAACGACGTCACGAGCAGCGACCGAACCGTAGAGCTGACCGGTTTCGCCAGCCGAGCGAACGACGATGAAGGACTTGCCGCCGAGAACGTCGGCAACCTTCTGGGCTTCGCTCTTGCGCTCGAGGTTACGAGCTTCGAGCGTCGCGCGCTCGGCTTCGAAACGGGCCTTGTTGGCGGCGTTGGCGCGCAGCGCCTTGCCGAGCGGCAGCAGGTAGTTACGGGCAAAGCCGTCGCGAACCTTGACGGTTTCGCCCATCTGGCCGAGCTTGGAGATGCGTTCGAGAAGAATGACTTCCATTTTCTTGTTCCTTTCGATGTCAGATTTTCGTGTCTGTTGGTTTGGATGTATCGGCATTCTTGTTCGGGGTCAGCGATATCGCCTTGCGGGTATCGTAGAGGCCGAGAACAAGGATGATGACGAGCGGCAGCGTCAGGACGAAGGACAGCACATAGCAGAGGATCAGCACGGGTATGCGCCAGTCCTTGCCGCGCGTCCGGTAGTGCAGCGACGCAAAGCCGGAAACGATGAAGCCCGCGCCGAAAGCGCCGAGCACGGCGGCGGCTATGAGGGCCACGACGCCGCCGAAGAAGATGGCGACGATCGCCACGAGAAAGACGAAGATCGCGTTGCGGTTCATGCGCAGCGAGGAGGGAATATCCTCGCGCGGGCGCAGATTACGGTTCGACGTCGCGACGATGCGGGTCGCCACGTAATACGCGGCCAGCAGCATCATGACCCAGATCATGCCCCAGGCGACGGGGATCGCGTAGAGCATGAGGGTCTTGGTCTTCTGGATTGCGATGGGATCGAGCGGCAACGATGGCTGCTGCTCATTCACGGCCCTGACGTAGAGATCCACGACCTGGCCGACGAGATCGGCATTGTAGCCCATGACCGCGCCGGCGACGACGATGACCACGGCGGCAAGGCCGCACAGGTGCAGCATGATATCGGAGAGTGGATACCAGGCCATCAGGTGATCCGGTCCGCCGAGTTCGGAAGCGGGCCGCGCCAGATTCGCGAGATGGCTGAGCCATGCGGGGATCAGCGTCAGCAAAAGGACGAACAGTCCGAAATAGACCGATTGCGCGACCGTACCGACCACGCCGGCAACGAGGATGGCGACAATGACCGCCATGTTGCCCCAGCCGAGGCCGACGATCAGGATAGGAAGAGCGGAAAGTGCGCCGAAGAGGATGAACAGCAATGGCTGTACCGTCGCGCCATACACGAGTAGGGCGGCGGTCAGACCGGCGAGTGCGCCGATACCAAGCTCTTTTGCGTTCAACTTTTTCACGTCGCTGTCCTGCTTCACGATCGAGCAGTTAGAGGATGCTTCCGGCACTCGGGCCTGAAAGCCGTCCCCAACATGGGGTTTCAAGGTTCCGATTCGCGCCCACCGCGAAAGGGAGAAGGGAAGGCATCGCTGCCTTCCCCTTATTCAGTCTGCGTCGGCTGCTATCAAGCGACGACGTAGGGCAGCAGGCCGAGGAAACGGGCGCGCTTGATCGCCTGGGCGAGTTCGCGCTGCTTCTTCTGGGAAACGGCCGTGATGCGGGAAGGAACGATCTTGCCGCGCTCGGAAATGTAGCGCTGCAGGAGACGGACGTCCTTGTAGTCGATGCGCGGCGCATTGGCGCCCGAGAACGGGCAGGTCTTGCGGCGGCGATGGAACGGACGGCGGACCGGTGCGGAGGAAACTTCAGACATTGTTCAAAATCTCCTTATACGCGGTCTTCGCGCGGACGGCGCGGACGGTCTTCGCGGTCGCCACGATCCGGGCGCGGACCACGATCGCCGAAGCTGCGCTCCGGACGGTCGCCATCACGACGCGGACGGTCGTCACGGTCGCGCTTCTGCATCATGGCAGACGGGCCTTCTTCGTGCTTCTCGACAGCGATCGTCATGTAACGCAGGACGTCTTCGCTGATGCGCATCTGGCGTTCCATTTCCTGGATCGCAGCGGCCGGAGCATCGATGTCCATCAGGGCGTAATGAGCCTTGCGGTTCTTCTTGATGCGGTAGGTGAGGGACTTGAGGCCCCAGTTTTCGATACGCCCGACTTTACCGCCGTTAGCTTCGATAACACCCTTGTACTGTTCTACGAGGGCATCGACCTGCTGCGCGGAAATATCCTGTCGGGCAAGGAATACATGTTCGTAAAGAGCCATGGATAGCTTCGCCTTTCTTGCGTTGGTCTGAACCCGATATTCGGCGGCTAAGCCTCAACGACTGCTCCTGAGAGGGATGACCCCAAGCAAGAAAAGCGTTTCCGAGACGGTCGAGAGCGGAGACACGGGAGGCTGGAACGCTTCCGTTCCGACGATTCTTCTTGCGAAAAACCGGCCCTCCGTTCAGCCACCAGCCAGAAGACCGGGTTGCGAACAGGGCGGCTTATACGGATTTTTCCGGGAAAGGCAAGGGGAGGGACGAAATTGCGTTATTTGCTCGCCCAAGACCACGCTGGGATCCACGCCAAATCGTATGCGTCCGCTTGCCCCGACGTTGCAAGCGCCACGCTCTCCCATATGATGCGATTTGCAGCAATACGGGACCCTTCATGCGCATCCTTCTCGTTCGGCACGGCGAATCCCTCGGCAATATCGATGACCGGGCTTATCGGCAGTTCGGCGATCACAATGTCCCGTTGACGGAGTGGGGATATCGGCAGGTGCTGGAGGCGGGGCAGGCGATCTCTGCTTATCTGAAGGGGCTGCCGAGCGCCGAGTTGCGCAAGCTGAACGTCTGGTATTCGCCGTTCCTGCGGACAAGGCAGAGCAAGGATGCTCTGCTGGAGGTTTTGCCCGCCGATCTGATCGGGGACGTCAGGGAGGATTATCTGCTGCGCGAGCAGGATTTCGGGCTCTTTACCGAAATCTACGATCACGCCGAACAGAAGCGGAAATTCCCCGACGAGTTCGAGAAGTGGGCGCGGTTGCGCAACAACAACGGCAAGTTCTACGCCCGCCCGCCGGACGGCGAAAGCCGCGCCGACGTCGCCCAGCGCGTCCGCCTGTTCCTGCAGACCGTCATGCATGATGCCGAAAACGGAAAGAACAATGTCATCATCGTCGGCCACGGCGTCACCAACCGGGCCTTCGAGATGAACTTCCTGCATCACCCGGTCGATTGGTTCGAGCAATCGAACAATCCGGGAAACGCCGATGTCACCCTGATCGAAGGGCGGAGTTCGCAAGGCTATAGTTCGACCCTGCTTCACAAGGCCGTGGATCGTGTGAAAGGGCAGGGCGAGTTGAAGGAGGCTTATGGTTCCGAGCTGACGACGGCGCCGAAGGCTGGGCAATAACCGCTTGCGGCGACCGGCTGGACATTCCTGGCGGTGTTACAGGCCCGTCCCACGCTAGCCATGGGGCTGAGCGACTCTTGAAATATGCCCTGCAATCATGACTTGTGAAACGATAGGTCCTGTGGAAATCATGACTTGGCGGATATTGGGGGCTTGGTTGTGAAAGTAATGGGAAAGAGCTTTGCTTTAGCAGGTCTTGTTTTGGGCCTTACCCTTGTCGCTCAGGACGCAACAGCGAGATTGAGCTACGAAGTTCAAAGCTTGAAAGATGGTTCTAAGTTTATCATGGTAAGCGGTCAGTTCGAAGCTGACGATGACTTGGGCATATTTCGCAGCAAAGTTCTTTCCAGCCACGCGTATTCCGTTAGTTTTTTTAGTGGCGGCGGAAACGTATACAAGGCGATGGAGTTTGGCCGACTGATCCGATCTCTGGGTCTGCAAACCGTGGCTGCGCGAGGTTCGGAGTGTGCCTCGGCCTGTTCCTTGTCATTTATGGGCGGGGTAACTCGCTATGCAGAGCCGGGTGCAATCGGCGTTCATAAATCCTCGTTCGGCGATACCAGTGGAATGAATGTCGAGGATGCCGTTGCGGCCATTCAACAGCAAACCGCCGACGTGATTGCCTATATGAGCGAAATGGGCGTCGATCCCGCTTTGCTGCAACTTGCCCTCAAATATGACAGCAATGATATCCGCTATTTGTCATCGAGCGAAATGACGAAGTTTCGGGTGACAACCGTGTCGTTCCAAGAGGTTCATGAATCTGACGCCAAATCGTCCGCTGGTGAGGCTCAGGCGCCGACTACCGATGGACGCAAAGCGGCAAAAGCGCCGAGCGAGGAGCCGTCACTTCTGCAAGTTCCTGTCCCGAGAAGCGGCATCCTTCAAGATGGCAGTGGGTCGGCCTTCTTAAAGACCAGTCGGGATATGCGCTCAAAGACGATTGCGGTTTTCGCGAATGGGAGCGAGTTGCTGATTAAGAAGAGTGTCGGTGACTGGTATCGGGTGTCGATTGGCAACAAGACCGGCTATATGCTTCAGACATCGATATGGGTGCGTGAATTTGAAGAAAATCAGTTCGGAAAGCGTTATATCGAAATAACCACCGAAAAGTCTCTAGACTCCGCAATGTCTCTGGCCAAGCGGTCATTTATTCCAATGGCAGTTCATTTAACAGCGCAGGGACGTTATGCCGTCACAATCGTGGGGACATACGGCGGAGACGTTGATTCCCTCGTTTTTCAGCCTTTAATTAAAACGAAAAGTATCCCTCCGACCGCTTTTATTACCTATGGCAACAATTACGTTCGCGAAATCTGCTGCAGCGCTTCCACCTCGACGGCTGAATAAGCGAACAGGTTTGCCCGCTTATTCCATTTGAAGCCAGCTAGCACCGCCTCACATCGGCAGCGGATACTTCCGGTGCACCTGCTCGATTTCCGCCAGTGCCTCCGCCGGCAGCGTCACGTAAGCGCCGGCGATATCCGTCTCAAGTTGAGCCATCGTTGTCGCGCCGATGATGACGGAGGCCATGAAGGGCTTGGTGAGGCAGTAGGCCAGCGCCAGCTTGGAAGGATCGATGCCGTATTTGGCTGCGATTTCCAGATAGGCCTTGACCGGCGGCTCCTGCAGCGGCTGCAGACGGCCGCCGATGTCGAGGTTGATCGAGCCGCGCGAGCCGGCCGGTCGTGCGCCGCCGACATATTTGCCGGTGAGGATGCCGCCGGCGAGCGGCGAATAGGCGAGCAGGCCGACGTCTTCGTGATGAGACAGTTCGGCCAGGTCGAGGTCGAAATGCCGGTAGAGCAGGTTGTATTCGTTCTGAGTGGTGGCGACGCGCGGCAAGCCCTTCTGTTCGGCAATCGTCAGATATTTCTGGATGCCCCAGGTCGTCTCGTTCGACAGGCCGATGGCGCGGATCTTGCCGGCCTTCACCAGCTCGCCCATCGTCTCGAGGATGTCGGTGATGTTGGCGACGACCTTTTCGCGATCCTGTTTGAAAGGATTGTAGTTCCAGTTCTGGCGGAAATGGAAGTGGCCGCGGTTCGGCCAGTGAACCTGGTAGAGGTCGATATAGTCGGTCTTCAGCCGCTTGAGGCTGGCGTCGATCGCTGCACGGATGTTGACGGCGTCGGCGCCCTGTCCGCCGCGCAGATACTCGCGGCCCGGACCGGCGACCTTGGTGGCGAGCACCACGTCCTTGCGCCTGCCGGTGTTCTCGAACCAGCTGCCGATATACTCTTCCGTGCGTCCTTGCGTCTCCGGTCCTACAGGTGTCGTCGGATACATTTCGGCGGTATCGAAGAAATTGATGCCCTTGTGGACGGCATAGTCCATCTGTTCATGGGCTTCGGCTTCGCTGTTCTGCGTGCCCCAGGTCATCGTGCCAAGGCAGATCTGCGAAACGGAAATGTCGGTACGGCCTAAATTCTTATATTTCATGGGGAAACCTTGGGGATGGGAGAAGGTTAAAATGAAGGAGGTCGCGAGAATTTAGGCTTGAACTGAGCAAGCGCAAGAAAAAAATCATTGCGCTTCGCAGGCGCAAAAGCCGGTGGCGACAGGCCCTGTGCTATTGACTCCGGCGCAAACAATGTCATTGGGAAGCAAAACGACCCCCAAAAGGACGCTTTATAATGACAGTTGCTTTCACATTTCCCGGGCAGGGCAGCCAAGCCGTCGGCATGGGCAAGGACCTTGCCGACAATTTCGCCGAGGCGCGTGCCGTCTTCGAGGAAGTCGATGAAGCGCTCGGTGAAAAGCTTTCCGACGTCATCTTCAACGGCCCGGAAGACAAGCTGACGCTGACGGCGAATGCGCAGCCGGCGCTGATGGCCGTATCGCTCGCCGTCATCCGCGTGCTGCAGGCGCGCGGCTTCGATCTGAAGAGCAAGGTCGCCTACGTCGCCGGCCACTCGCTCGGCGAATATTCGGCACTCTGCGCCGCCGGCACCTTCTCGCTTGCCGATACGGCGCGCCTGCTGCGCATCCGCGGCAACGCCATGCAGGCGGCCGTGCCCGTCGGCGTCGGCGCCATGGCCGCGATCATCGGCCTTGAACATGCCGACGTCGCCGCGGTCTGTGCCGAAGCCTCCACGCTCGGCGCCTGCCAGATCGCCAACGACAATGGCGGCGGCCAGATCGTCATTTCCGGCGAGAAAATTCCGGTCGAGAAGGCTGCCGAGCTTGCGACCGCCAAGGGCGCCAAGCGCGCCATCCTTTTGCCGGTCTCCGCGCCCTTCCATTCGGCGCTGATGGCTCCGGCTGCGGAAGCCATGCGCGAAGCGCTCGCCGGCGTCGTCAAGAACAATCCCGTCGTGCCGGTCATCGCCAACGTCAAGGCGGCTCCGGTGACGGATGCCGACGAGATCGCCAGGCTGCTGGTCGAGCAGGTGACCGGTCAGGTGCGCTGGCGCGAGACGGTGGAATGGTTTGCCGCCAACAATGTGACAACATTGTATGAAATTGGCGCCGGCAAGGTGCTGACGGGCTTGGCTCGTCGCATCGACAAGTCGGTCAACGGCATTTCCGTCAACAATGCCGCAGACATCGACACGGCACTCGCTGCATTGCTCGGCTGACAGATTTAGGAACGAGGGGATACACATGCTTGATTTGACCGGCCGCAAGGCCCTGGTAACCGGCGCATCCGGTGGCATCGGCGAAGAGATTGCCCGGCTCCTGCACAAGCAGGGCGCCATCGTCGGCCTGCACGGCACGCGCGTCGAAAAGCTGGAGACGCTGGCATCCGAACTCGGCGATCGCGTCAAGATCTTCCCGGCAAACCTGTCGGATCGCGACGAGGTGAAGGCGCTCGGCGCCAAGGCGGAAGAGGAACTCGGCGGCGTCGATATTCTCGTCAACAACGCCGGCATCACCAAGGACGGCCTGTTCGTTCGCATGAGCGACGAAGACTGGGACGCGGTGCTCGAAGTCAACCTCACGGCGGTCTTCCGCCTGACGCGCGAGCTGACCCATCCGATGATGCGCCGCCGCTATGGCCGCATCATCAACATCACCTCCGTCGTCGGCGTCACCGGCAATCCGGGGCAGGCGAACTACTGCGCCTCCAAGGCCGGCATGATCGGCTTCACCAAGTCGCTGGCCCAGGAAATCGCGACCCGCAACGTCACGGTCAACTGCGTTGCCCCCGGCTTCATCGAAAGCGCGATGACGGGCAAGCTGAACGACAAGCAGAAGGAAGCCATCATGGGCGCCATCCCCATGAAGCGCATGGGCACGGGCGCGGAAGTTGCTTCCGCCGTCGCCTATCTCGCTTCCTCCGAAGCCAGCTACGTCACGGGCCAGACGATCCATGTCAACGGCGGCATGGCGATGATCTGAAGGAATTGCTTATTGGAAGGAACTTTCCCTCCAATAGCATGTTGAGCAACCCGGAGCCGGCTATTTTCTGGCTTTGCGACGGACTTAAACCGTGTTAAGCGGGCCATGACTGTGAACAGTCGTCCGGAAAATGCAGACGGACTGGGCCGCATTCAAGGCGCTGGACCGGATCTTAATGCCGGGTTGAACGAGTTTGCCAGCGGCGTCAGGACAGATGCTGCAGGTTTGAATTAGGGTAGGGATGTCACAAGGCATTCTGATCAGGACATAAGGTCGAGGAAACCGACATGAGCGATATCGCAGAACGCGTAAAGAAAATTGTTGTTGATCATCTTGGCGTTGACGCCGACAAGGTTGTTGAAAGCGCAAGCTTCATCGACGATCTGGGTGCGGACTCGCTCGACACCGTCGAACTGGTCATGGCCTTCGAAGAAGAATTCGGCGTGGAAATCCCGGACGACGCTGCTGACTCGATCCTGACGGTCGGCGATGCGGTAAAGTTCATTGAGAAGGCCCAGGCCTAATCTTTTGTGCTTTTTGACAGGGCGGGCTGAAGAGTCCGCCCTATTTCGTCCGGCAAAGCCGTGCGAAGCATGTTTATACGCATATCATCATAAAAAGACGGGGGTCTGCGGGCGATGAGACGTGTCGTTATCACGGGTACCGGCATGGTATCACCTTTGGGCTGTGGCACGGAGGTGTCTTGGACACGCCTGCTCGCGGGACAGAACGGCGCACGCCTCGTCACCGAATTCGAAGTCGAAGACCTCGCTGCCAAGATTGCCTGCCGCATCCCGGTCGGCGACGGCTCGGACGGCACGTTCAAAGCCGACGACTGGATGGAGCCGAAGGAACAGCGCAAGGTCGACGCCTTCATCATCTATGGCATGGCCGCCGCCGACATGGCGCTGGCGGACGCCAACTGGCACCCGGCAACGGATGAGGATCAGATCGCCACGGGCGTCATGATCGGCTCTGGCATCGGCGGCCTCGAAGGCATTGTCGAAGCCGGCTACACGCTGCGCGACAAGGGTCCGCGCCGCATCTCTCCCTTCTTCATCCCCGGCCGCCTCATCAATCTCGTTTCCGGCCAGGTTTCGATCCGCCACAAGCTGCGCGGTCCGAACCATGCCGTCGTGACCGCATGCTCCACCGGCGCGCATGCGATCGGCGACGCGGCGCGCCTCATCATGCTCGGCGATGCCGATGTCATGGTGGCCGGCGGCGCCGAAGCTCCCGTCTGCCGCATAGCGCTTGCCGGCTTTGCCGCCTGCAAGGCGCTGTCGACGCAGCATAATGAGGATCCGCAAAAGGCTTCCCGCCCCTATGACCGCGATCGTGACGGCTTCGTCATGGGCGAGGGCGCCGGTGTCGTCGTTCTCGAAGAGCTGGAGCACGCCAAGGCCCGCGGCGCCAAGATCTATGCGGAAGTTGTGGGATACGGCCTTTCCGGCGACGCCTATCACATCACCGCGCCGTCCGAGGATGGCGAGGGCGCATTCCGCTGCATGACTTCAGCGCTGAAGCGCGCCGGCCTGACCCCCGCCGACATCGACTACATCAACGCCCATGGCACATCGACCATGGCCGACACCATCGAGCTCGGTGCCGTCGAACGGCTGGTCGGCGATGCTGCGTCGAAGATTTCCATGTCGTCCACCAAGTCGGCAACCGGCCATCTTCTGGGTGCGGCCGGTGCGATCGAGGCGATCTTCGCCACGCTCGCCATTCGCGACAATATTGCGCCGCCGACGCTCAATCTCGACAATCCGGAGCGCGAGACCGCCATCGATCTCGTTCCTCACAAGGCCCGCAAGCGCGAAATCAATGTCGCGCTGTCGAACTCCTTCGGTTTCGGTGGCACCAATGCGTCGCTTGTCCTGCGCCGCTATGAGGCTTAATAACAGCCCGTAACTTTTGGGGCGGGAGTGCTTTTCGGCAATCCTGCCTGTGTCCTTGATTGCTGCTGCGCCTCCATCCCTCCCGGGAATGCGGCGCGGCAATGCCTGATCGGTCGAAGTCGGAGCCTGAGTTCCGCCTTATCTTCTGAACCTGTTTTTTGCCGCATTGCTTGGCCAAAGAGCAGGCAATCACAAAAGGGAAGGGATTGCCGGTGAGCGATACGAACCAGAGCAACGGAACTCCGAACGGGCAGAAAGGGCCGATCATCCCGAAATCGGCCAGTGAAGCCCTGCGTCCGGAGCGTGTTCCGGATCCGCCGAAGCGCTCCCGCAAAGCCCGCAGCCAGATGGTCATCTTCCTGAACTTCCTGATGACGCTGGCGGTTTTTGTCGCCGTTGCCGCGATCGGCGGTGTCTATTACGCATTCTCGATCTATCAGGGGCCCGGTCCGCTGACGACGAATACGAACTTCATCGTCCGCAATGGCGCCGGCCTCGGCGAGATCGCCAATCGCCTCGAGTCCAACAACATCATCACCGATCAGCGTATCTTCCGCTGGCTCACCGCCACCTATCTGCATGACGGCGATACCCTTCGCGCCGGCGAATATGAGATCAAGGCCGGCGCTTCCATGAAAGATATCATGGAGCTGCTGAAATCCGGCAAGTCGATCCTCTACTCGGTCACCCTGCCGGAAGGACTGACCGTGCGGCAGATGTTCAACAAGCTGCAGGCCGATCCCGTGCTGGAGGGCGATCTGCCGTCCGCTTTGCCGGCCGAAGGCAGCCTGAGACCGGACACCTATAAGTTCACGCGCGGCACCAAGCGCACGGAAATCATCGAGCAGATGGCGGCAGCGCAGACCAAGCTGGTCGATCAGGTCTGGGAAAAGCGCGACTCGAGCGTGCAACTGGCGAACAAGCAGGATTTCGTGACGTTGGCCTCTATCGTGGAAAAGGAAACCGGCCTGGCCGACGAGCGTGCTCATGTCGCCTCCGTCTTCCTGAACCGCCTCGGCAAGGGCATGCGCCTGCAGTCGGATCCGACTGTCATCTACGGGCTTTTCGGCGGAGAAGGAAAGCCGTCCGATCGCCCCATCTATCAGTCCGACCTGAAGAAGGAAACGCCTTACAACACCTACATCATCAAGGGCTTGCCGCCGACGCCGATTGCAAATCCGGGCAAGGATGCCCTGGAATCCGTCGCCAATCCCTGGAAGACGCAGGATCTCTATTTCGTTGCTGACGGTACCGGCGGCCATGTCTTTGCTGCGACGCTGGACGAGCACAACGCCAATGTCAGGCGCTGGCGCAAGCTGGTCGCCGAAAAGGGCGAAGATCCCAGCGCGATAGCCGTCGATGGCCAGCCGGACGACGCTGCCACAGCTCCGGGCTCGGGCGCCCAGCAGAAGAAGAAGACCAACTGATCTTTGCCGCGTCGTAGCTTGGACAAGAAGCGCGACGCGGATTCACTTTACATTGATCCATAATCCGGAGATTTTCGGCGGATTGGGGATAGGATTTATCGGAGGCTTGCATGGCATTGCAGTCCATGACCGGCTTTGCCCGGCGTGAGGGAACGAGTGGTCGTGGCCGCTGGGCATGGGAACTGCGTTCGGTGAACGGCAAGGGGCTGGATATCCGCCTGCGCCTGCCGCAGGGCCTGGAGCGCCTGGAGGCGGATACCCGCAAGGCGATTTCGGACCAGCTCGCCCGCGGCAACCTGCAGGTCAGCCTGTCGCTTTCCGTCGAGGAAAGCCGCGTCGAAGTCGTCGTGAACCAGGATGCGCTGGCTGCCGTTTTGGCGCTACGCGACCAGCTGGCCGGCATCGTCGATCCCGCGCCGTTGAGGCTGGAAAGCCTGATGGCCGTGCGCGGTCTGGTGGAGTTCAAGGAGGTCGAGGAGGACGAAGAGGCCCTCGCAGCGCGCGATGCCGATATCGTGGCGGGTCTCGAGGCGGCGCTTGGCGATCTCCGCGACATGCGTCGTCAGGAAGGCGAGGCGCTCGGCAGAGTTCTGCTCGGGCAGGTCGCGACGATCGAGGCGCTGACGACCGCCGTCGAACGCGACCCTTCGCGCTCCCAGCAGGAAATCGCCGCGAGGCTGGCGACACAGGTCGCCATGCTTCTGGAGGGCTCGTCGGGCCTCGATCGCGATAGGCTGCATGCTGAAGCCGCTCTTCTTGCCACCAAGGCCGATCTGCGCGAGGAAATCGACCGTCTGAAGGCGCATGTGGCAGCGGCGCGCGATCTTATTTCCAAGGGCGGTCCTGTCGGCCGCAAGCTCGATTTTCTTGCACAGGAATTTAACCGGGAATCGAATACTATCTGTTCGAAGTCGAATGCAGCGGCGGTAACCGCCGCCGGCATCGAGCTGAAGGTAGTCATCGACCAGTTCCGCGAACAGGTCCAGAATTTGGAGTAGGCCATGAAGCCGGCGACATCCATATCCATTCCGATCGCCCGCCGGGGGCTGATGCTGGCCATTTCCTCGCCGTCCGGCGCGGGCAAGTCGACGATCGCGCGTACCTTGCTGGATACCGACAAGCAGGTCAGCCTGTCGGTCAGCGTTACGACCCGGCAGCGCCGGCCGAGCGAAATCGCCGACGTGCACTATCATTTCGTTTCGCAGCGCGAATTCGAGCGTCTTCGCGATTCTGACTCGCTGCTCGAATGGGCCGAAGTCCACGGCAATTTCTACGGCACGCCACGCGAGCCGGTGGAGACGGCGATGGCGGAAGGCCGGGACATGCTCTTCGACATCGACTGGCAGGGCGCACAGCAACTGCAGGAGAAAATGCCGGCGGATGTCGTATCCATCTTCGTTCTGCCGCCGACGATGACGGAGCTGCAATCGCGCCTGCATCGCCGCGCCGAGGATTCCGAAGAGGTGATTGCCATGCGCCTCGCCAATTCGCGGGCCGAGATCGCCCATTGGCGCGAATACGACTATGTCATCATCAACGATGACCTGAACGCTGCTTTCGATGCTGTCCAGTCGATCGTCAAGGCGGAGCGCCTTCGTCGCGACCGCCGGCATGGCATGTTCGATTTTGTCCGCGGATTGCTGGAGGAAACGCCGAAGCTCTGATCCCGATCAGATGTTCTGATCCCCATCAGATTTTCTGATCCCGATCGGTCGCGCTCCGGTCTTGGTCAGAGGCAGTTCGCCAGCCGGCAAAATTCTTCCACGGACAGCGTTTCGGCGCGGCGCTGCGGGTCGATGTCGGCTTTCAGCAAAAGTGCCTCGCCGCCCAGCGGCTTCAGGCTCTGCCGCAGCATCTTGCGGCGCTGCCCGAAAGCAGCCTGCGTTACCCTCTCCAATTTGTCGACGGCACAGGGAATGGGATTTTCCTTCGGCGTAAGGTGCACCACAGTCGACGTTACCTTTGGCGGCGGCGTGAAGGCCTGCGGAGATATGTCGAAGGCCATGTGCGCCTGCGTACGCCAGCCGCAGAGGACGCCGAGCCGGCCGTAGTGATCGTCATCCTCCTGCGCGACGATCCGCTGGCCGACTTCCTTCTGGAACATCAAGGTCAGGGATTGCCAGAAAGGCGGCCACTGCGGCGGCAGGAGCCAGTTGACCAGGAGCTGCGTCCCGACGTTGTAGGGCAGGTTGGCGATGATCTTGACCGGATCATTGGCAGCAAGCGCCGCAAAATCCGTCTTCAACGCATCGCCTTCGATCACATCAAGCCGGCCGGGATAGTGATCGGCGATTTCCGCCAGCGCCGGCAGGCAGCGCGAATCGCGCTCCACCGCGATGACTTTTTTCGCGCCGAGCGCCAGGATCGCGCGCGTCAGCCCACCGGGTCCGGGACCGACTTCGAAGACTGTCACGCCTTCGAGCGAGCCTGCGGTCCTGGCGACCTTCTGCGTCAGATTGAGGTCGAGAAGAAAGTTCTGGCCGAGCGCCTTGCGCGCGTCGAGACCATGGCGCTGGATCACATCGCGAAGGGGCGGCAAGCCGTCTAGTGCTGCCATCAGCGGTTGCTTCCAGTCTTGCCGCTGATTTCGTTTGCCAGCCTGAGGGCTGCGACAAGGCTATCCTCTTTGGCAATGCCCTTGCCGGCGATACCGAATGCCGTGCCGTGGTCCGGGGAGGTACGCACAAAGGGTAAGCCTAGCGTGACGTTGACGGAGTCGTCGAAGCCGAGCGCCTTGGCCGGGATCAGCGCCTGGTCGTGATACATGCAGATGGCGACGTCATAGCGTCTGCGGGCCTCGTCATGGAACATGGTATCGGCGGGCAGGGGACCGAAGGCGTCGATGCCTTCCGCCCGCAATGTGTCGATGGCGGGACGCACGATCTCATCGTCCTCCTTGCCGAGTGCGCCATTCTCGCCGGCGTGCGGATTGAGGCCGGCGACGGCGAGGCGCGGCTTGGCAATGCCGAAGCGGCTACGCAGGTCGTGATCGGTGATCCGGCAGGTCTCGACGATCAGGTCGGAGGTCAGTGCCTGGGGCACATCTTTCAGTGGAATGTGGATGGTGACCGGGATGGCGCGAAGCTTCGGACCGGCCAGCAGCATGACGGGCATGACCGGCTTTCCGGTCGCGCGCGTTGCGAGATCCGCCAGGAATTCCGTATGGCCGGGAAAGCCGAAACCGGCGTCATAGAGTACCGATTTGGCGATCGGGTTGGTGACGACAGCGGATGTGTGACCGCTCATGCTGAGTGAGACGGCCATTTCTATGGCGGTAATCGTCCCCTTGGCGGTCGCCACCTGCGGCTCGCCGGCGTTGACGCTTATGCCGGCATCGATCTGCAGAACAGGCAGCGCATCCTGAAAGACGTCGCAGGCCGCGGCAGGATCGGCTGCCTGCAAGGGCACGGTCAAGCCCAGTTGCAAGGCACGCGCCGCGAGTATGCGGGCGTCGCCAAGAAACAGGAAAGGGGGTAAATCAAGCTCGCCGCGACGAAGCCAGGCGGCAAGCGTGATGTCGGGGCCTATGCCGGCTGGGTCCCCCTGCGTAAGGGCAAGGGGGAGGGCAGAGCGCGATGGCATCGGCGGTCAGCGGTAGACGATCTGCGCCTTGGAGCGCAGTTCGTCCATGTATTTCTTGTCATTGGCGCTGACGCCATCGGCATTGGTCTTGCCGATATCTTCGGCACGGAACACGGCCGCAGCAGCGACGTCGTCATTCACCTGACGCTGCGAGCAAATGGCGACATACTCGACGCCGCGGTCGGTCACGATAGGCGTGGTCGTGTTGCCGGTGGCCTTCTCCAGCATCGGCTTCCACATTTCCGGAACCTCCGGTGCGAGCACTCGGCCGAGGTCCTGAACGGAGACGTCATGCATGGTCGCCGCGAAAACCTTCGCCTGATCGCAGCCGGGGAATTTGGCACGCGACGCTTCGGCTTCGGCCTTGCGCGCATTGAGGATGGCGTTCCGCTTTGAGCTTGGAACGACGAAGATGATCTGCTTCAGGAAATATTCCGTCGTGACCGGCTTCGTCTTGTTCTCCGTCATGCGCGTCACGAGGTCGTCGTTCGACATGCGGCTTCTTGCGCCGAAGCGCGCATTGACGACGCGCGGCCAGCTCATGGAAATGGCGATGTAGGACTTGAAGTGGTCCACGCCGACGCCCGCCTTTTCGAGAATCTGGCTGAGCTGTGTCGGCGTCATTTTGTTGCTGGTGGCAAAACGGCCAAAGGCGGCATCGACATCCGTCGTCGAAACGGACATGCGCAGGCGGGAAATCTCCGCGCGCTTCAGCGTCTCGTCGACAAGCTGATCCTTGGCGAGCTTGTTGAGGTCGCCTTTCTGGCGTTGCAATTTGAGGAAGGCGACACGCTTGGCGATATCGCCGGAGGTAATCACCTGGCTGTTGACGATGACCTTTACCTCGCTTGCGGCAAAGGCAACATCGCTGCTCGGCACTGCGAAGCTTGCCATAACCAGGGCTGCTGCCCCGAACAGCAGAGCGCGCATCGGTGTCTTTCCAGAAAACATCAACTACCCCTTCCCAAAGGTCTTTTCTGCCGGCGTTGCGCCATAACGGCACGCCAACGGCGCAATACGGCAAATTTGCGCCACATGTCTACATCAAGCGCGATGAATTGCAAAATCCTTGCGGCGAAACAATGACGCTGAGAATTAGCGGCCATTTCAACGCAAAAGAGCCGGCGGTAAAGCCGGCTCCCTGCAATTTCATTTGTGTCAGAACGTCGCGTCCTGAACGCTGCCGAGGTTGACGTCCCCAAGCGTTCGGAAGGTCAGGCGAGCGCCGATCGACCAGTCGCTCGCCGAATTGGCGGTCGTATCCTTCTTGTCGAGGAAGGAGATACTGAAGATCGTGCACTCGTCCTCGTAGGAAAGGCCGACACCCTGGCGCGTGATCTCATTGTTGTTGAGATCGTAGCTGACCGTGCCAAAGACAGACCAGTATTCCTTGAACTTGATCTGGGCGCGCGACTGGATTTCATCCTGATTGCTGGTGAAGCCATATTGTGGCTGAGCGGCAATATGGGTGTAGATCAGCGACGTCTGGAATATATCGTTCGAGAAGCCGACCGACGTATCGCCGCGACGGAAGGCGAAATCCTTTTCGTCGAAGCGATAGGAGGTCGCCAGCGATATCCCCTGCGGCGTCGTCAGGCCGAACATGGTGACATAGTCGGAACGGGTCGTTTCAAGACCCGATTCCGCACCGGCTGCCGCCAGATCGTCGGTTGCGAACGAGTTGCGACCGGCAAGCTGATAGGACTGGCCGAAGATATGCTGCAACTTGTAGCCGCTATCGAAGCTGGCGGTGTAGCGCCAGCCCAGATTGGCCCTCGTACCGCCTTCGATGCGATCAAAGCCGGAGAACTTGTCGCGGTCGAACAGGTTGGTGGCGTCGAAGACGAAGCTTTGGGCATCCTCATTCGGCAACCGGCCAGCAAGCTGCTCATCCGGCCGCACGTAGATCTGCGCGATCGGTTCGAAGACGTGAGTGCTGTTGTCCGTGGTGATCAGGAACGGATACTTGGCTTCGAGACCCGCAGTGACCATGCCGCGTGCCGCATAGTCGCTGGTGTCGTAGTTGCCGGGATAGCTGAAAGCAGTGCCCAGAGAATTGGGCGCGTCCATGTCCAGGCCGTAGACGTCACCGCGCGCGGCGGCCAATGGCGTCAGCACCAAACCCTCATCGGTTGTAAAGGTGCGCTGCCACTGCAGCTCGGTGCTAAGGCGCGTGTAGCTGCCCGAGAGCCCCAGGAAGCGGTCGTTCAGGCTGGAATCGCCGAGGTTGACGGTATTGTCGAGGGCCGATTCCTTGTCGCGCGACAGGTGCGTGAAATTCATGGTCGCCGACAGTTCGCCACCATAAACCGATTTCGGATCGACATAGTGATAGTCGATGCTTGGATAGACGACAGCCTGCTGCTTCTCTGCCAGACTGTTGTCGTCGGCATTCTGCTCGTTATAGTAGAATCCGCGCATATCGAAATAATTGCGCTTACCAATGCCTGTCAGGTAGGCTTGGTTGATGTGCGTGCTCTGGTTGAGCCCTTCCAGGCCGTAGGTGCGCGAGAAGTTGTTGTCGCTCTGCACCATGACGTCCCAGCCGAAAGTCCAGCGGGGATTGATCTTGAAATCCGCCTTGGAGGTAATCATGCCGCGAGCCTTGTGCTCGGCGTCACTGGTGCCGGCAGTGAAGGTGCCGGGATCCATCTGATTGATGCCGGCAATACGCAGAATGTGCGTACCGTTCTCGAAACGCTGGCGGAATTCGCCTTCGAGCAACAGGCCCTGGTTGGTGAAACCGGTGGCAGTGACCGTCGCATCCATGCTGGGCGATATGACGTAGTAGTAAGGAACCCTTACGCCAACGCCGAGCCGTTGAGAAACGGTAACCGACGGAAACAGGAAGCCCGATTTGCGCTTGACCGTATTGTCGGGAACTTCGATCCACGGGACATAGGCGATCGGTTGGCCGAACAGCTCGAAACGAGCGTGCTCGAGGCGGACGGTATGCGTCACGCCGTTCTGGACGACGCGCTGTGCCTTGACCTGCCATAGCGGCGCGCGGCCAGCTTCGGAACAGGCCATGCAGGCCGTGTAGACGCCCTTCGTGAGAATCATCTGCGTGCCGCCCACGCGTTCGCCCTTTTCAGCGGCGAGACGGGTGTTGTCGGGCATTTCGATGCGCAGGGCGTTCACGAAGCCGTCGGAAAAGCTGTCGGTGACATCCATTTTGTCACCGTACATGCGATTGCCGTCCGGGCTGATCAACTCGACATTGCCGATGGCCGTCATCCGCCCGGATTTCTGATTATATTCAACTTTCTGGGCGACCATACGATAGCCGCCATAGTTGATCTGGACCGCACCGCTTGCGGTGACGATCTGCGTATCCTTGTTGTAGACCAGTTCGTTGGACGAAAGGACTAGCTTTGAGCCATCCGGCACCTTCACCTTGATAGGAGAGGCTACTGCGCCGGCACCGCCGTTGTTATTGTTGGCATTATTGTTAGCCTGAGCATAAGCTGCGACCGGGCTCATAATATATGCGCATGCAGCCGTGCCCGTAACCAGGGCAGCCACAATCTTTCTGATACTCTTGCGGTTGCCTGCCGCCACTTAGCCGTCCTCCTGATGAAGCAGGATCGTTGCTCCGAATGCCAATGCGACGATCACGGGTATCCATGTCGCCACGTAGGGAGGAACCACTCCGCTGCTCCCGAATGCCTTTACAAGCACGGTGACAACATAAAGCACGAAGCCAGAGAGGATTCCACCCAGAATCACAGAGCGCGATTGATTGAATCTGCTGAATTTTAACGACACGGTTGCCGCAATCAACGTCATTGCCACAAGCAGGAATGGCTGTGACAACAACGAGTAAAGCTGTGTCTCGAGAGCATTGGTCGAGATCCCGAAGGAGCGTGCGACCTTTATTCGATTAGAAAGATCATAAAAAGCAATGGTTTCAGGCTGCGCCAGGCGCTGGGAGACGAAGTCCTGTTTCAGATTAGTACGAACCTGTGCCGAACTTTTATGATCCGGTATTTCCCCCGGTCGCCGCTCGACGACATTGTTAAGAAGCCAGTAACCATCTTCCAATTTTGCCGACTGGGCGTCCTGCCGGGAGATGATATTTCCCTGTGAATCGAAGTGGATAAAGACAACGCCCATCAACGTCGTTCCATTGTCCAGGATGGCCTTGGCACCGATGATGGTATCGTCTTTTCCGCTCGACTGACGAAGCCACGGAACAGAGAGCTTGTTGTGGTAGGATGGGTCGCCGCGAAGATCGGCTTCCATCGTCTCGGCCTGGCGTTGTCCCCATGCCGCTATCGGATTGAGGGCGAGCATGGTCATCAACCCCACGCAGAAGGCGCCCAATATGAATGGCGTCATGAACTGCCAGACGGAAATGCCGGCTGCGCGCGCAATCACCAGTTCGCGGCGCCGGTTGAGGGCGATCAGCACTGTCATGCCGACGAAAAGCGCAATGAACGGAACCGTCTGCTGCAGGATCAGTGGCAGCCTGACGGCCGTCATGATCAGGCCGAGCGAAACCGTATAACCGGGCAGACCGGCAAGCCGACCCGCAGTTTCGCTGAAGTCGACGAGATAGACAATCGAGATGACGCCCAGGAAGAACCAGAACGTCGTCACGATGTAACGCGTGAAGAAATAACGCCCGAGCGTGCCGAAGATCATGCACCGCTCCCGTTCGAGCCGTCCGGTGCCGTCGGCATGCGATCCACAATTCTCTGTCGCCAGCTGCTGAGACGATTGCGGATCGAGACGGGCATCGTCATCTTCCGGTTGCGCATCAGCAACACGATGGCGATGAGGGCCGAGACGATATTGATGCCGTAGAGAACGCCGACGAATCGGGGCGCATTGTCGATCTGGTTTGCGGCATAGAAGTCCGCCCAGCGTAACGCAAAGGCTATCGTCAGCGCAGACACCATCGGATGCAGCCGTGCTTCGCGATGCGAGCGCGCATCGCCGGCGATCACGAGGGATATGAGGGCAAATATGGCCGGCAGCGCCCATTCGTTGAGACGCCGGTGCAGTTCAGCCCGATAACTTCCTGGTTTCGCCATATAGTCCGGATCGTTCGGATCCGGATTGAGCAGGAAGCCGAGACTGCGGTCGCTGGAGCGCAAGGTCGCCTGTCCGCGGCTCTGCGTCATGTCGGAAAGGTCGAAGGAATAAGAATCGAACTTGATAACGGAGACGTTGCCATCGGCCGTCTTGCGATGCACTTCGCCGTCTTTCATCAACAGGGACGTGCCGCTCGGATCGACGGCGCCTTCCTTCGCATAATAGATGAGATCGAAGGCGGGGTCGCGGGAATCGACGACGAACAACCCCTTGAGGATGCGCCCCGACAAGCGCTGCGAGATCTGGACATAGAGCCCGTCTTCGATGCGCCGGAAATTCTTTTCTTCGATCACCGTCGAAAGAAGGTCGGCATAGGCTTCCGCCACCATCTGACGGGCGGCGACGCGAGCCTTGGGCTCGACCACATTATCGACGAAGAACGAGAAGGCGCTGATCGCGATAGCAAGAATCATGATCGGGCGAATGATGATGCTGCGCTTGGCGCCAGCCGCCTCCATGACGGTCAGCTCCGAATCGCTATTCATCGCCGTCAGCGTCTGCGTGATACCGATGACCAGCGCGAAGGGCAGAACGATGGGAATGATCGTCGGGAGAATGAGCGTCGCAAGCTTCGCGAACGATCCCATCGACTGGCCGCTATCCGTTACGAGATTGATGCGCTGCAGAACCTGGGTGGTCCAGATAATGGCGAGCACCGGCAGCAGCGCTACCAGGAACATCATACCGACACGCCGTACGACATATGTCTCGAATAACTTCATGCCGGCCCTTAAACGCAACAGCTGCCGGGCAAGCCGACAGAGATTCACCCTCATCTACGCTGTTTACGTTTTTTTGGCGACAACCAACTCGAAAAAAAATCGTTAATTTCCCGATATTCTTCTGTCGTGTGTCGTTTGGGATAATGCCAGCAGGGCGGCAAATATGACAAGCGAGGAGAGCCAGCCGAGGACGGCATCTGAGAGGTAATGTCCGCCAAAGGCCACCCGGAGCGCCGGAATCAATATGGAGACGGCGGCAATCGGCAGCGCCGCAGCCGATCGATACGGCTGCGGGATGATGAAGATCAGACAGAAAAGCCAGCCCGCTGCGGCTGCCTCGCCCGAGACGAACGAACAGTTGCTGACACATTTGCCGGCGAAGGATCCGGCATGCACGAAATCCAGCGTGCCGCCGAAGAGATCGGTCTGTCTCGGACGCGGCCGGCCGGAGAAGGCCTTCAGCCAGAGATTGACCATCAGCACCGGTCCGATCAGCAGCGCGCCGAGCGCAATCCGGAGATTGCGTGCCCGCAGCTGGTTGAAGGTGGCTCCGTGATGTTGCCAGCACCGGAATAGCATCCAGATGAGAGCGACGGCTATGATGTAGGGGAGCTGGAAGAAGATTTCGCGCAGCAGCCGCATGTGCGCGTCGTCGTTATAAGGGAAGATGCCGCATATCTGGTCGGGGCGTACGCTTGTCAGACATTGCCGCGGCAGAAAAAACATGTTTGCGACGGCGACATCGATCTGTGGAAAAAGCGAAAAGAGACCAAGCAGCGCCCACCAGAGACAGAAGAGGCCGATGAAGGCATCGCCCGCCGTGCGCGGTCGCAGAATCTCGGGAAAGCGGTCCTCGCGATTGAGGCTGTTGAAATCTATAATCAAGGCGGCTTCCGGCAAAAGATTGGGCCGCCCGGTGGCGGCTAAAACACCATGCCGCATAGCCTAGCCGCGCTAAATGACAGGGATTTGAAGCCGTTGGGCACGCTTCTCCAGGGAATGCTTTGCCAAACGCTTGTATTCCCTAGTCAAACCTTGAATGATGCCTGCACAAATTTATCTTCTTGAGACGCATGTTTATCGGAGCAGAAATGTCTGTGAAATTCGAGATTTCCTTCGCCAAGTCAGCTCGCCTCAGCGGTGGTCTGGCCATTCTCCTGAAAGGCACGGACAGCGAGCTTCCGGCGGGAGCCGAGAGCGCAGATCCGGCCAATGTTTTCGCCAGGGCTGCACCCGTGTCCGGCTTCAAGAGCAAGGTGCTGAGCAGTCTGGATATCATCGCGCCCGAGGCAGCGCCCGTCGACCGGATCATCGTGATCGGCGCGGGCAAGGCCAAAAGCCTGGCAGCGCACGACTGGCTGAGGCTCGGCGGCGCCGCCGCGGCAAAGATCCGCAATGTGGAAAAGGTTGCCATCTTTCTGGACGCGCCGGCAATCGAGGTCGGAGCCAGGGAGGCCGCTGATTTTGCCCTGGGCATGCTTCTGCGCGCCTACAGCTTCGATACCTATAAGACGAAGAAGGGTGATGATGACGAAAAGGGCGGCTCCCGCAAGGCCGTGAAGGTCACGATCGTCACTCAGGAGGCTGCGGCCGCCAAGAAGCTCTACGCGACCTCTGAAGCCGTCGCCGGAGGCGTGATTCTCGCCCGCGATCTGGTCAACGAGCCGCCGAACGTTCTCGGTCCCGTCGAGTTCGCGGCCAAGGCCAAGGAACTGGAAAAGCTCGGCGTCGAGATCGAGATTCTGACCGAGCGCGAGATGCGCCGCTTCGGCATGGCCGCTCTGCTCGGTGTCGCACAGGGCTCCGCCCGGCCGCCGCGCCTGGTGGTCATGCAATGGAAGGGCGGCAAGGCGAAGGAAAAGCCGGTCGCCTTCATCGGCAAGGGTGTCGTGTTCGATACCGGCGGCATCTCCATCAAGCCGGCCGCGGGCATGGAGGAAATGAAGGGTGACATGGGCGGCGCCGCAGCCGTCACCGGCCTCATGCACACCCTTGCCGCGCGCGGCGCCAAGGTCAACGCCATCGGCGTCATCGGTCTGGTCGAGAACATGCCCGACGGCAATGCGCAGCGTCCGGGCGATATCGTCACCTCAATGTCCGGCCAGACGATCGAGATCATCAACACGGATGCCGAAGGCCGGCTCGTTCTATGCGATGCGCTCTGGTACACGAACGATCGCTTCAAGCCGCAATTCATGGTCAACCTCGCGACCTTGACCGGCGCCATTCTCGTCGCGCTCGGCAACCTTCAGGCCGGCCTGTTCAGCAACGACGACAAGCTGGCCGGCGAGCTGACCGAGGCTGGTCTCGTCACCGACGAGCGCCTGTGGCGCATGCCGCTCGGCAAGGAATACGACAAGATGATCGACAGCAAGTTCGCCGACATGAAGAATACCGGCGGCCGCTATGCGGGCTCGATCACAGCCGCCCAGTTCCTGAAACGCTTCGTCGGTGATACGCCGTGGGCGCATCTGGACATTGCCGGCACGGCCATGGGCTCCGTTCAGGACGAGATCAATCAGTCCTGGGGTTCCGGCTTCGGCGTGCGTCTGCTCGATGAGCTGGTCCGCGCCAACTACGAATCGTGACCGGCCGGGTTTTGTGAGGTAGAAGAGGCCGCATGACAGACGTTCTCTTCTATCACCTGACGGAATCGAAGCTCGAAGATGCCCTGCCGCCGCTGATCGACAAGAGTATCGAGCGCGGCTGGCAGGTCGCCGTGCAGATGTGCGAGCCGGCACGGCGGGATCTCCTCGATGCCCATCTCTGGACCTACCGCGAGGACAGCTTCCTGCCGCACGGTACGGACGAAGGCGAAATGGCGGACCGCCAGCCGGTGCTGCTGACGGTCTCATCCGACAATGTGAACAACGCCACGGTGCGCTTTTTCGTCGATGGTGCCGAGGCCACGGATGTCGGAACTTACCAGCGCGTCGTGCTGATGTTCGACGGCTACGATCAGCAGCAGCTGGAAAGCGCGCGCGCCCAATGGAAACGCCTGAAGGGCGAGGGGCATAACCTTACCTATTGGCAGCAGACGCAGGATGGCCGCTGGGAGAAAAAAGCCTAGGGCTTTCCTTCTGCGCCAAGAAAGCGGGCCTAGTCGCTTTCCGCCAGGATCTTTTGAATGAAGTCCTTCTTCGCGGCGGTATAGGATGCCCGGTCATTGGCATATTTCGCCGCAAGCTCGACCTTCAGCGCCTCATAGGCGTGGGCAAGGTCCGGACGTTTGCGCATCCGGTCCCGGAACAGGATGAACTGGCACCAGTTAACGCCGCCATATTCGACCACATGCACCAGATGCGTGCGGGTATCCCCCTCGATATCGTGGCCGAATATGTGATCGTTCGGAACGATATTGCTGCCGGCGTAGACGTAGCCGATCGATGCCATTGGTTCGATGCAGGCGATGCCGTCCTCGAAGCGCCGAACGCCGACGGCGATGTCGATGATGGGCTTGGCCTTGATTTCGGGAATGGAGGTACTTCCGAAATGCTGGACATCGACGGCGAGGTCGCCGAGTGCGCCGCGAATGGCGGCCTCTTCCAGCAGATAGGCCTCGTGCCAGCTCTGGTTCGGCTCGGCGAGCCGGACGGACTTGTTGCCGACGCCGAGCCCAAAGGATTGTTCATGTTGCGATGCCACCGGCAACTCCCCGATGAAGATAATACCCTACGCTAGCATGCTGCGGGGCGTATTGTCTCCACCGGGAAAGGCAGATCAATCGTAAAATGCTTCGACGAATTTGCGCTTGCCGAGCATGAAGGCATCGGCGACGTGGCGCAGCGGCGACACGTCGACATCGGACGTCCCGGCTTTGACGATCTCGGCAAAACGGCGGTAGAGCGAGGGGTATTCAGCCTCCGGTGCGGAGAACTTAAGTTCGCCGTCGACCGAAAGCTTGGAGCCGCCATCGGCGAGAACCATCTGCCCCGCATCCGTCTCGGCGACGATATCCCAGCTCTGCTTGCCCGTCTGGCGCCAGTCGAATTCGGCGTGGACAGGAAGGCCCGCGCCGCTCTTGAAATGCAGATCGGCGGCGATCGGCGAGTCCCGGTTTTCCGGAAACTCCAGCGTCGCGCCGGTCAGGAAGAGCGCCGGCAGGATATGGGTGACGATCGAGAGCGCATTGATGCCGGGGTCGAAGACGCCGAGCCCGCCGGCCTGCCAGATCCATTCCTGGTTCGGATGCCAGTGGCGGACGTCTTCCTTCCAGATCACATGAACACTGTGGACTTTCGTTCCGGCGAGGAAGGCTTTCGCAGCTTCCACGGCCGGCGCATAGCGCGAATGCCAGCTGGCAAAGAGCGAAACGCCCTTGGCCTTGGCGAGGTTTTCGAGATCGGCGACTTCGCTCAGCGTCGCCCCGGGGGGCTTTTCGAGGAAAACATGCTTGCCGGCCATAAGCGCCTTGTAGGCCGCCTCATAGCGATATTGCGGCGGCATGCAGAGCGAAACGGCATTGATCGCCGGCACGGCATCGAGCATGGCCTCGATTGTCGTGAAGGACGGAATGCCTTCGACGGTGCCATGGCGGCTCGCCGTGGCGATCAGTTCGAAATCCGGGTTGTTCGCGATCGATGGAAGATGCTGGTCGCGGACGATCTTGCCGACGCCGACAATAGCGAGGTTGATGGGGGACATGGGTGTCTCTCGATTAGTATGATTATTGATGCGATCTTTAGCAGAATGCCGCATGTGGGCAAGGGCGGCAAATCGCGAATGCGGCTGCGCGATCCCCAGCGCACAAGATCAACCATGCCCCTGCCGCGTTTCGAATGCGGCCGAAGGTGGTGCGATCATCGATATTCTCCGAGCGTCGGGGATAGATCAGGTGCCCTTCGACTTCACGATCGTCTCGCGCAGGAAGCTGTAGCCCAGTGCCGTGCGCGTCGCGAGCTGCATCGATGCGCCGTCGCCTCCATGCCCGCCCGAGGCGAACTCATGGAAGAGCGGATGGTGGCCAAGGGTTTCCAGCTGTGCCGCGAACCGCCGGGCGTGCGAGGGGTGCACCCGGTCGTCGTTGCTCGAGCTTTCGATATAGATCGGCGGATAGGTGACCTCGGAAGCCGGCTTGACATTGTGCAGCGGCGAATAGGTCAGCAAATATTCACAATCCGCCGGATCGTCGGGATCGCCATATTCGTCGATCCAGGCCTTCCCGGCCGGGAAGACATGGAAGCGCGTCATGTCCAGCACCGGCACTTGGCACCAGATCGCGCCGAAATCCTGCGGGTAGCGCGTCGCCATGACCCCGGTCAGCAGCCCGCCGTTGCTGCCGCCATTGGCGGCGATGCGGGAGGGTTTTGTGTAGCCGCGGATGACGAGATCGCGGGCGACGGCGGCAAAATCCGCGAAAGCCCTGTGTCGGCCATGGCCCTTTGCGACGCGATGCCAGTTCGGACCGAATTCGCCGCCGCCGCGGATATAGGCCATCACATAGGCGCCGCCTTGCGCCAGCCAGCGGCCGATGACGCCGGAATAATGCGGGCCGAGCGACACGTCGAAGCCGCCGTAGCCATAGGTCAGCACCGGTAGCTCGCCCTTCGTCCACGTCTTCGGCAGGGCGATGTGATAGGGCACTTTCGTACCGTCTTCGGAGGTCGCTTCGAGCAGGAAGGATGTCATGCCTTCGCTGTCGAAATAGGAAGGCGAGCTCGCGATATGCTTCAGCTCAAGCGGCTGCCGGCGATTGCCGAGCTCCAGCCGATAGCAGGAGGGTGGCTGCAGGAAGCCCGAGCCATAGATTTGCAGCGTGTCGTCGCCGAGATGCAGATCCGAATATAGCGGTTGCACGGATACGGTCTGAATATCCGCCGGCAGCGCAATTTCCCGGATTTCGGCGTCCGGCTTCGTCAGGTCGAGAAGGAAAAGACGAGGCCGCATATTGTCCGAGACGACGAAGACGCACCATTCGCGCATCAGCAGGAATTGCGAGACCGATTGCCGTTCGGCGGGCGAGAACAGGATACGCGCCGTCTCCGCGCCGCCGGGCTCGCGCGGCAAAGGCTGCAGGGCCAGACTGCCGGCCGGTATCCGCTCGTCGGTCTTGGCAAGCCAGATGAGATGGGAATGATTGAATCCGAAATCGATGTCCTCGGGCAGGTCGATCTTGCGCAGCGAGCCGTCCCGGTCCTCGATGAAGTGGCTGGCGCTGCCGATTTCGTGACCGGCGGTGAAGATCCGGATGGGCCTGGCCGTATCCTCATTCGCAAGGCCCGCAAGTGCCGGATCGAAGATCGAACAGGAGCCGTATATGTCGCTGTCGGCGGCGGCATACAGAACCGGCGCGTCTGCCGGCGCCTGACCGCGCTTCAGGCGGCGGCCGACGCGAGGCCATCCCGAGCGCGTCGAAGACTCGCGATCGATCGAGCCGAAATAGGCGATCTCGTCGCGGCTGAGCCAGGTCGCGTGACAGCGAACGGCCGGGGTGTCGAAGCCGCCTTCGACGAGGCTTTTCGTCTCGCAGTCGAATTCGAGCAGCCGCATGGGATCGGAGCCGCCGTCGGAAAGACAGAGCAGCACCCGCGTCGGCTCCCAGGGACAGGTCAGGGCGCCGCGCCACAGCCAGAGCTTGTTCTCCGCCGCACAGAAAGCGTCGAGATCGAAGATCGGCTCCCAAGGGGCATCGGGCAGGGGAGCAAGATCGGCCGGCAGCCGATACCAGCGGCCGAGCGGGTGCTCGGCGCTGCGCCGGAAATCGAACAGCCAGTTGCCGCGCCGGGTCGTGGCGATCAGCCGATCCTCGCGTTCGATCATGTCCTTTATGGCGATGCGGTCCGCCTCGAATTCGGGCGTCATCAGAAGCCGCTCGGATTCGGCATCCTTCTCGGCGACGAATTTCAGGGTGATCGGGTCGTCGTCGCGTTCAAGATGGAGGTGCATGGAAACCTGATATGCTGATTGACGGTGCGGACTGCATGTAACCAAATCAAAATACAGCCGCGGAAGCAACCATGCTTCCGCGGCTGTATGGTTCTATGGCTGTCGATATCGCGCCGCCTCAGCGCACCATCTTGGTGTCTGCCTGGGCAACGAGATTGGTCGCCGGAGCGGGCGTGTGCCTGTATTTCAGCGTCACGACCTTGTAGCCCTCTTTCTCCAGGCGGCTGAGGAGAACAGGCAGCATCCTGACCGTGCGCTGGTGGATGTCGTGCATGAGAACGATGCCGTGGCCGCGCTGATGGAGCTGCTTCATGGTTCGATCCACCACCGAGGCGGGCGTCGAGGTGAAGTAATCCTTGCTGTCGATATCGACGTCCATGACGACCATGTCGCGGGCGGCGATTGCCGTGCGCAGCCGCTTGGAGTCGGCAAGATAGGGGAAGCGGAAGAAGGGTACGTCCGTGCCGATCGCCTTGGTGACGGCATCCTTGCCGCGCGCAATTTCAGCCATCGCGGCGTCGAAGGTCATCTTGTCGAGATCGGGATGACGGAAGGTGTGGCTGCCGATCGCATCGCCGTGCGCGAGAACCTCGCGAGCGGTCGCCGGATGAGCCTGCGCCATTTCCCCGACCATCATGAAGGCTGCCTTGACGCCGAATCTGTCGAGCGTGGCGAGAATGCGATCCGTCTTGCCGGGAGCAGGGCCGTCGTCGAAGGTCAGGATGACTTCCTTGTCGGCAAGCCTGATGTCCTTGAGCGAGGCCACTTCCAGCGTGCGGCCGGCAAGATTGTGCGGTCCGCCGGCGTCTTCCTGGTCTCTGGTCTCGAGATCGGCGACGAGCCATTTCTTCGGCTCCATCTCGACGGGGTCATTGGCCTTCAGCGGCTTGTGACGCGGCTCCTCGGCAGCATAGCCGCTCTTGAGCGATGCATCATTGGCCGGCTTCGTGGCGCACCCTCCCAGAGCCAGGGACACGGCAAGGCCAGCCAGCAAAACACGGTAGTTCATCAGAATCGCTCAACAATTATGTCTATGAAAGTTGAGCGTACTTTCCGCAGTTATGGTTAATGATTGGTTAGGATCGGGCCCAAATTCGTTAAGGGGAGGTAAGCTTTTCAGCCTGCCATGCCGCTTTCATATTCCGATGAAAGTTCGAGCCACTGCTCTTCGGCCGCGGCGAGCTTTTCAGCCGCATCGGAGCGTTGTTTCGCCTTTTCAGCAGCCTTTGCCGGCGCCTTCTCGTAAAGGGCGGGATCCGCAAGTTCCGCATCAAGCGCCTGAATCAGTTTCTCAAGCTTGCCGGTCAAGGATTCGATTTCGTTGATCTTCTTCTTGAGCGGTGCGAGCGAGGCGCGCCGATCGGCGTTGAGCTTGCGCTGATCCGCCTTGGAAACGGAATCGTCGGTTCCGTTCGTCCTTGCCTTGTCATCCCGCGGCTTCGGGCTTGCGACGACGAGGCTGCGATAGTCTTCGAGGTCGCCGTCGAAGCTCGAAACCGTGCCGTCGCGCACCAGCCAAAGCCGGTCGACGGTGGCTTCGATCAGATGGCGGTCGTGCGAAATCAGGATGACCGCGCCGGAATAGTCGTTCAGCGCCTGGATAAGGGCGTTACGGCTGTCAATATCCAGATGGTTCGTCGGTTCGTCGAGGATCAGCAGGTTCGGTGCGTCGAAGGCGGCAAGGCCCATCAGCAAGCGCGCCTTTTCGCCGCCGGAAAGATCCTTGACCTGCGTGTCCATCTTCTCGGTCGCGAGGCCCATCTGCGCGACGCGGGCACGCACCTTCGCCTCGGGCGTTTCGGGCATGCGGCGGCGCACATGTTCGACGGCGGTCTGGTTGGGGATGAGGTCGTCCAGCTGGTGCTGCGCGAAGAAGCCGATCTTCAGGTTCGGCGCCAGCCTGACATCGCCGCTGTCCGCGTCGAGCCGGCCGGAAATGAACTTCGCAAATGTCGATTTGCCGTTGCCGTTCGAGCCGAGCAGGGCAATGCGGTCGTCGGCATCGATACGCAGGTTCAGCCGCTTCAGGATCGGTTTTTCCGGCTCGTAGCCGACCGCGCCGCCGCTGATCGCGATGATGGGCGATGCGGGTTGTTTCTCGGGCTCCGGGAAACTGAAACCCATCACATGGTCTTCGATGACGGCGGCGACAGTCCCCATCCGCTCCAGCGCCTTGACACGCGACTGCGCCTGCCGGGCCTTGGATGCCTTGGCCTTGAAGCGATCGATGAAGCTCTGCAGATGCTTGCGCGCCGCATCGTTCTTCGCTTTGGCTTTCGTCTGCAGCTCGTCGGCCTCGGCCTTCTGCCGCTCGAACTGGTCGTATGAGCCGCGATAGAAGGTGAGCTTTTTCTGATCCAGATGCACGATGGAATTGACCGCCGTATTCAGCAGGTCCCGGTCGTGCGAGATGATGATGACCGTGTGCGGATAGCGGCGGATATAGTCTTCCAGCCAGAGCGTGCCTTCAAGGTCGAGATAGTTTGTGGGTTCGTCGAGCAGAAGCAGGTCCGGCTCGGAAAACAGCACGGCCGCAAGCGCCACGCGCATGCGCCATCCGCCGGAAAAGGAGGAGGCGGGGCGCTTCTGCGCGTCATGATCGAAACCCAGGCCGGCCAGGATGCTGGCGGCACGCGCTTCGGCCGAATGCGCGCCGATATCGGCAAGCCGCGTCTGGATATCGGCGATGCGATGCGGATCGGTGGCGGTCTCCGCTTCCTCGAGCAGGGCGGAGCGTTCCTTGTCGGCCGCGAGCACGATATCGATCAGCGGCTCTTCCGTGCCGGGCGCTTCCTGTGCGACCTGACCGATGCGGGCATTGCGCGGGATCGAGACTGAACCGCTTTCTGGGGCGAAATCGCCGGTAATGATCCTGAACAGCGTGGATTTGCCCGCGCCGTTCTTGCCGACAAGGCCTGCCTTCGTGCCCGCCGGAAGCGTCACGCTGGCATGGTCGATGAGAAGGCGGCCGGCAATGCGGGCGGAAAGGTCTGAAATCGAAATCATGGCGCGGTTTTGGCCGAACTCGGCGCCGAAGGCAAGAGTGCGAAAGCGTTCAGGCGTCCGCGCTGCGCAACGGCTTCGGCAGGCTTGCGCAATTCCTCAGCCTCTCGGTCAACTCAGTTTCGTAGAGCAGGAGATTGCTGAGCGATGCGTTGAGACTGTCCAGCGCATCGGCGGTCTTCGAAGCCTTTTCGATATCGCGGGTGAAATGCTGTTTCTTCATCAGCCCTTTGGCGAGCTGTTCCGCCACTTCGCGCAGCATTTCGGCCGCATCGCTTTCGGATTTGCGGGCGACCAGTCCGCAATGGCTGACGAGGCGGTGCTTGAGGCCGATTTCATCGAGGCCGCTTTGCGGGGGAAGGGGACCAAGCGTTTCGATCTCTTCGGCAAGACGGCGGTCCTGCCCATAGAGTGCCTCGTGAAAGAGCTGATAATTGCGCGGCAGGTTCTTTACCTTCAGCCGCGTCATGAAGCGGCCGATGACCTCAAGCTCGGTTTCCGTCTCATCATCGATGGAATACGCCGAAACGCCTGTCTGCGAGTTCTTCATGCCTGCTCATGACCGTGATCTGATATATCTCGCCAATCTGCAGGTTGCCAGGTTAAGGGAACATGAACAAAATGGCCGATCCACACGGCCGCGCCGCAAATTGAGGCACATGCTCAACGCTTGAGCGAAGCCCGGAAACACCCGCTCGCCTCCTGCTTACATCCAGTGCCGCCCTTCGCCGCGCAGGAAGTGCAGGAGATCCAGCACCAGCGACGGCTTGCCCATGGACGTCAGGATCGTGTGGCTCTGACCACGGTGATGGGTATGGTGGTTGAACATATGGGCCATGGCCAGGTGCAGGGGATGGGTGATGGCGCCCGGTCGAAGGACGGACGTATAGGTGATGTCGGCGGCGAGAGCCTCGGCGTCGAGGGTGTCTATCCAAGAAATGATGCGCCGATCTTCTGCTTCCCGGTCTGCCCGAAGCCCCGCCAGATCCACATGCAGGACGACGCCCAGTGCCGACGGAGCTTCGCCGGTGCCGCTGAAGCGGTGCATCCACAGCCGGTCCGTCACCAGCAGATGGTTCAGCGTTCCGTGGAGCGAGCCGAAGAAGGCGCCGCGATCTTCGTGGAATTCCGCATCGCTGAGTTGGGCGGCGGCATCGTAGACCTGAATATTGGCCCAGCGATTGTAGTCGGCAAGCATTCTGAAATGTCTGAGCATATGGTTTTCCTTCGTAGTCATGATGGTATGCGCGAACTCTGCCCGTGAGCCGCCGCTTCGCTATCGGGCCGATCGCGAATCGCTCGGCCTGACTGTGACAGCGGCGTGAAATTGGGCGATCCCCCTTGTTTTCGGGCTTTGAGGCAGGTAAACACCGCCCACTTTTCTCTGATTACAAGGAATGAACCCATGGCGATTGAACGTACTTTCTCGATGATCAAGCCGGACGCGACGAAGCGCAACCTGACCGGCGCCATCACCAAGGTTTTTGAAGACAACGGCCTGCGCGTCATCGCCTCCAAGCGCGTTTGGATGAGCAAGCGCGAAGCCGAAGGCTTCTACGCTGTTCACAAGGAACGTCCGTTCTTCGGCGAACTCGTCGAAGGCATGACCTCCGGCCCGACCATCGTTCAGGTTCTGGAAGGCGAAGGCGCCATCCTGAAGAACCGCGAAATCATGGGCGCGACCAACCCTGCAAACGCTGACGAAGGCACGATCCGCAAGACCTTCGCTCTTTCGATCGGCGAAAACTCGGTTCACGGCTCGGACGCTCCGGAAACGGCTGCCGTCGAAATCGCCTACTGGTTCTCCGAAACCGAAATCGTCGGCTGAATCGGCCTCTCAGCTTCAGCGCTGAACGATTTGAATTGACTCATCAAAGCCGGGATTTCGATCCCGGCTTTTTTCATGCAGGGCAGGCGGCATCATGCCCGTAATCGGCGCTGCCATCTCCCTTGAAGACATCCGGATTGGCGGTATAGACCGGCCCGACGACAAGCGGCTTCGTCGGCAGCACGGTCTGGTCGAGGTCGGATTTGACTTCGGTCTTGATCGTCTGGATCGTCTTGTCGCTGGCATCCACCAGCTTGATCGAGACGGAATAGGGGCGGTCCTTGCGCACGCAATGCAGATCGGGGCTTTCCAGCGTGATCTTGTCCCAGAAGGAATAGATCTTCTGCTGGACGACGAGCGGATCGCCACCGGCGGGATTTTCGAATTCCGCGACCGCCGTCGTGCCGTCGGGGATCGGGGCGATCTTCTTCAGCGTAATCATGTAGCTCGCGCTCGCCACGCGGTAGTTGAAGATGAAGAGGCGGCCGCTCAGCTGGGTCGGCCCTTCGTCGTCTTTCCTCTGGCAACCGGCCAGCGCCGTGCCGACGATTGCCGCTGTCAGGATGATCGTTCGGATTCTCATGGCGCGGTTTCCTCCTTCTTGCGCCGGTAGTGCCGGCTTGCCTTGGCGCGGTTGCCGCAGACCGCCATGTCGCACCAGGCGCGGCTCTTGTTCTTGCTGCGGTCGATGAACAGCCAGCCGCAGTTGCGGCATATTTTCATCCGCTCGGGATCGGGCATGGCGATGAGGCGCAGCGTCGAATGCACCGTCGCGACATCCAGCCCATCGGCCGAGGCTCGCTTCAGGACATCTGCCAGGGCGGCAAGAAGATCGGCAAGCAGCGCATCGGGGGCCTCGCCGAGAACCCGCGCCCGGAAATAGCGATCGATCGTCTCGCGCAACGAAATGAAGCCGGCCCTGTTTTCCCGCTGTACCGGCAGGATATCGCCGAAAAGCGCCCGTTCGGCACAGAAATTGGCGGCCGCTTTCGGGAAGCTGTCCATCTGTCCCGGCGCCTCGAAACGATCGGTCCGGCGCTCGTCGTCATGGCGCAGGATCACGCTGTTGGCGACATCGAGCGCCAGCGCGCCACCGGAAAAGCGATGTGGGGTCCAGGAAAAGCTCATGCCGAAAATTATAACTGGTAAAATAGATTTTGCCAGTTACTATTTGCTTGTTCTTCGGAGGAGCGCATGGCCTATCTTCTGCAGCAATTGGCGAATGCCGTCCCGCTCGCTGCACTCTATGCGACGCTGGCTTTCGGCTATTCGATTGCGTTCGGGGTGATGAAACGGGCCGACATCACCTATGGCGCGCTGTTCGCCTTCGCCGGCCAGATGCTCGTGCTCTTTACAGATGTCGGCTACACCAGAATGTATCTGATCCTGCCGGCCGCATTTATCTTCGGTGCAGTCATCGCCGTCGGCTACACGCTCGGCACCAGCTTCCTCGTCGGCCGCGCGATCATGCTGCCGCTGTCGCGCAAATCCCCGAACACCATCATCGTCGCCGCGCTCGGCATGATGATTATCCTGATGGAGACCGCGCGACTGGCATCGAATACCCGTGGCATCTGGCTGCCGCCTTTCCTGAACGGCGCGATCGTTTTCTGGGACAGCGGCGATTTCCGGGTGACGCTCACCGAAATCCAGCTGCTCAACACGGCGCTGATGATCCTCGTCATCCTTGCCGGCGCCTATGTGCTGAAATGCACCGGCTGGGGGCGGATCTGGCGGGCGGTGACCGACGATGCGCTCGCCGCCGAACTTTGCGGCGCGAGCGCCGATCGTGTCTTCCTGCTCGCCTATGTCGCCTCCGCGCTGGTCGCCACCATCTGCGGGCTGCTCGCCACCTCCTACTACGGAACGATGGATTTCGGGGCAGGGCTGATGTTCGGGCTCAAGGTGCTGATGATCGCGGCCGTCGGCGGCTATTCCGATCCCCTGAAATCGGCGGGCGGAGCGGCACTTCTTGGCCTGACCGAGACGATGTGGGGTGCTTACGGCCCGTTCCTCTGGCGCGACTTCGTCATCTTCTCGCTGCTCGTGCTACTGCTGGTGCTGAGCCGGCGCGAAAGGGTCGTCCCCTGAGGCCTATTTGTCGCCGGTCCACTTAGCCCGTGCCGCATCGTCGGCATCCCTGGCCGAAATCCAGCCGCCTTCCTTGCCGTCGCTGCCGTGCTCCTTCTTCCAGAAGGGAGCGGAGGTCTTCAGAAAATCCATGACGAGATTGGCGCCGTCGAAGGCGGCCTGCCGATGGGATGCCGCGGCGACGACGAGCACGATATTTTCGCCGGGGGCAATCTTGCCGTAGCGATGGATGGCGGTCAGGCCAAGAAGCTCGAAGCGCTCGATGGCGAGATTGGCGATGCGGGTGATCTCGGCCTCGGCCATGCCGGGGTAGTGTTCGAGTTCGAGCGCACCGAGCGTTCCGCCTTCGTCGCGGCAAAGTCCGGAGAAGGTAACGACCGCGCCGATATCGTGCCGCCCATCGGTCAGCCGGTCGATCTCGCTCTTAAGGTCGAAATCCTCGCGCTGGACTTTGACGAATGGTGAAATCATCGCAATTTCCTTATCGCCCTCTCAAACGGTTTGAGCGGCATCCCGGCCCCTTCGCCTTGGCATACTGAGCCTGCCGAGGGGGCATCGCTGCAATCGATTCACTGGATCGATTGCTCGGGCGTCGCCCACCTGCTTCTCACCCTCCGGTCATCGGCGGGAAGAGCCCGATTTCCCGCGCTCCGGCGATGGGCTCGTCGTGGTCGGCGTGCTCCATGTTGATGGCAACGCGGATCGCCTCGGGGAATTGAAGTGCCGTCTCGTATTCCTCTCCCAAGGTCTTCAAATGACTCAGGAGATCGCCAACGGTAACGACGTCGGCGGGAAGCGAAATCTCCTCTTCCGCTTTGCCGATCCGCTCACGCACCCAGGCGAAATAGACGAGCTTCGTCATTCATTCATCATCCACGATATGCTTCAGCCCGGCGCGGAAATAGTCGTAGCCGGTGTAGATGGTCAGCAGGGCCGCGATCCACAGCAGGAGGATGCCGATTTCCGTCGTGTAGGGTAGCACCTTGTCGCCCGCCGGCCCAGCCAGCAGGAAGGCGATGGCGACGAGCTGCGCCGTTGTCTTCCATTTCGCGATGCGCGTCACGGGAACGCTCACCTTCAAGGCCGCCAGATATTCGCGCAGCCCGGATACCAGGATTTCGCGGCAAAGGATGATGATGGCTGCCCAGAGCGACCAGCCGGCGATGGTGCCGTCGGCCGCGACGAGCAGCAGGATCGCGGAGACCAGCAGCTTGTCGGCGATCGGATCGAGCATCCGGCCGATATTGGAGGTCTGGTTCCAGATACGCGCGAGATAGCCGTCGAGGAAATCGGTGATCGAGGCGATGACGAAGATCCAGAGCGCAACCCATCGCGCGAAATCGGAACCTTCCAGCTTGCCTTCGACAAAGAAGCACAGAACGATCAGCGGCACGCAGAGAATGCGGCCGTAGGTGAGCAGGTTGGGAATGCTGTAAGCGCGCGAAGCCATGAAAATCATTTCGTTTCGTTGTCTCGGCGGATCGCGATGAGGCTCGAATTCGGTCTCATCTTGCTCCGGGCATTTGATTGATCCTGATCTTATCCAAAAACCGCTTCGCACTTTTTGGGATCAAGTCCTAGATGATGGTTTGGCTACCTTATCGTCAATATTGTTTCTGTTTTTTCACCGCTATTGCGTGGAATTTGCGACCAGCTTTTCTTATTTCGCGGCGTCTTCGTGAAAATGGTTGTAGACCTGCCGCGCGACGGCTTCCGAAACGCCCTCCACGGCCATCAGATCCGACAGGGCGGCGCGCGACACGGCTTTCGCCGTACCGAAGTGCTGCAGCAACGCGCGCTTGCGCGAAGGGCCGATGCCGCCGATCTCGTCGAGCGGGTTTTTCACCATCTCCTTCTTGCGCCGGGCCCGATGCGAGCCGATGGCGAAGCGGTGGGCTTCGTCGCGCAGGCGCTGGATGAAATAAAGGACCGGGTCGCGGGGCGGCAGCGTGAAGCTCTCGCGGGATGGGGCAAAGAAACGCTCGCGTCCGGCATCGCGGTCGACGCCCTTGGCGACGCCGATGGCGATGACGCTGTCGGTGATGCCGAGCTCCTCGAGAATGGCCCGTACGGCCGTCATCTGCCCCTGGCCGCCATCGATGAGGATGATATCGGGCCAGGACGGGAAGGGGCGATCGGCCGCTTCCACGGTAGCGTCGGCCGTAGCGCCGCGATCGGGCTTGCCTTCTTCCTTCAGCAGCCGGGAGAAGCGGCGGGTCATGACCTCGCGCATCATGCCGAAGTCGTCGCCCGGGGTGATGTCGGTCGATTTGATGTTGAACTTGCGGTACTGGCTTTTGACGAAGCCTTCCGGCCCGGCCACGACCATGCCGCCCACGGCATTCGTTCCCATGATGTGGGAGTTGTCGTAGATCTCGATGCGCTGCGGCACGTAGGGAAGCTGGAACGTCTCCTTGAAGCCTTCCAGCAGCCGCGATTGCGAGGCGGTCTCCGCGAGTTTGCGGCCATGCGCCTCGCGGGCGTTGGCAACGACGTGATCGACCAGATCGCGCTTCTCGCCGCGCTGCGGCACGAGGATCGCGACCTTGTGGCCGGCCTTTTCGCCGAGGGCCGCCGCCAGAAGATCGATTTCCTCGACCGTCTCCGAAAGCAGGATTTGCCGCGGCACGGGCTTGTCGTCGTAGAACTGCGCCAGGAAGGCGTTCAGCACCTCGGCGCCCGAAAGCGACGGATCGGCTTTCGGGAAATAGGCGCGGTTGCCCCAGTTCTGGCCGGTGCGGAAGAAGAAGACCTGAATGCAGGAAATGCCGCCCTCGTGATAGATGGCGAAGACATCGGCCTCCTCGACACCGGCCGGATTGATGCCCTGATGGCTCTGCACATGCGACAGCGCCGCCAGCCGGTCGCGGAAGATCGCGGCGCGCTCGAAATCCAGATCCTCGGCGGCGGCGTTCATCGCCTCGGCCATGTGCGCCTTGACGTTCTGGCTCTTGCCGGAAAGGAAGTCTTTCGCCTCCTGCACCAGCTCGGCATACCCTGCATCGCTGATCTCATGCGTGCAGGGCCCCGAACAGCGCTTGATCTGGTAGAGCAGACAGGGCCGCGTGCGTGTTTCGAAGACGCTGTCGGTGCAGGTGCGGATCAGGAAGGCGCGCTGCAGCGAATTGATGGTGCGCCCGACGGCGCCCGCCGAAGCGAAGGGGCCGAAATAGTCTCCCTTGCGCGCCCGCGCGCCACGATGCTTGAAGATGGCCGGCGCGCGATGGGCGCCCGTGATCAGGATATACGGAAAGGATTTGTCGTCGCGCAGCAGAACGTTAAAGCGCGGACGCAAGCGCTTGATGAGATTCGCTTCCAGTAGCAGCGCTTCCGTCTCCGTGCGTGTGGTGACGAACTCCATGTTGGCGGTTTCGCGCACCATGCGGGCGATGCGATTGGAATGGACCTTGCCCAGCGCATAGTTGGAGACGCGCTTCTTCAGGTTGCGCGCTTTGCCGACATAGAGCACGTCGCCGCTTTCGTTGAACATGCGGTAGACGCCGGGATTGTTGGGCAGCCGCTTGACGAATTCGGCAATCAGCTCGGCGCCGCGAAGCCCTGTCTCGCTCTTGACGCCCTCGTTCCAGTCGATGGACGCGGCAGGGCTGGCGGCGGCATCGCCTTCCACCTCGATGTCGTCATCGGTATCTTCTGATTCGTCGTAGAGAATGCCGCCATCGGGCAGCTTTCTTCCATTCATTCCGCACTCTCCGACACGTCTGGCGTTTCCCAGGCAAGATGCTGGCCGCCATCGAGCGCTATCATTTGGCCCGTGATCGAGGGCGTGTCAAAAAGAAAGCGGATGGTGCGGCCGAATTCTTCGAGCCCCGGCGCTGCCTTCAATATGAGGCCGTCGATCTGCGCTTGGAAGTCCTCCTCGGTCTGCCGCACGCTGCGCACGGTCGGACCTGGGCCGATGGCATTGACGCGAATGCGCGGCGCAAAACTCTGCGCCATCGTCTGGGTCGCCGTCCACAGCGCCGCCTTGGACAGCGTATAGGAATAGAAGCGCGGGTTCAGGGCCCATACCCGCTGGTCGACCATGTTGACGATCAGGCCCGGATGCGGCTCGGGAAGCTGCCGGACGAAATCCGCCGCCAGAACCGACGGTGCGCGGACATGGACGGCAAAGTGCGCCTCGAAGGCCGCGGCATCGAAACGCTCGGCGGAATCGCCGAGGAAAGCCGACGCATTGTTGACCAGAAGATCGAGCGGGCCGAGCTCGGAAAAAGCTCTTTCGACAAGCGTCGACGTCTCGCCCAAATCCTGCAGATCCGCCTTGATCGCAATTGCCTTCCGGCCCTTTTGCCGCAATTTCGCCGCGATCTCCGAGGCTTCGGCGAAGGATTGGTTGGCATGCACCGCGACTGCGAAGCCGTTGTCCGCCAAATCCTCGGCAATCGCCCGGCCTATTCTTTTGGAAGCGCCGGTGATCAATGCCGTGCGTAGTTTTTCCTGGCTCAAGATGTCGCCTTTTTCTCGTCGTTACCCGATCGACGCTCATATAGTGCGTCGATACACCATATGAAAAGATGTTCGAGCGAATAGCGCCTTTGGTGTTTCTTATGTAAAGCTTGAAATATATTTAGATAAAAATAAGTATACACGCTTTAACCATTGGTTATGGTTAACAATTCGTCTGTTGCGGTGAAGCAACATCGAAATTCAGCCATGCCTGTGCCACAATGATATCATATTTTGGCTCTTCCAATTCCTCATTTGCATTCCAATTTCAGCATCGATCCGGGAGGGATATGTTTTAATTGCTCGTGACGCTTCGAAGTTAAAGACAGTAAGCGAAGCCCACGAGACTGAAAGGAGAAAAGTATGCGTACTCTCGTAACGACCCTCATGGTCTCCGCTCTCGCTCTCGGCGGCTACACCGCAGCTCACGCTGCAGACGCTGTTGAGCAGATCCCGCAGCCGCCCGTCGCGCAGGATGCACCTCCGGCCGTCAACAACTGGAGCGGCTTCTACATCGGTGGCGCTGGCGACTGGAACGCCGGTCACTTCAACCGCAACGGCGATGCCTACGCTTTTGGTGGCCAGGCTTTCACCGGCTACAACTGGCAGCAGGGCCAGATCGTATATGGCGTTGAAGCTGACCTCGGCTACTCCGGCGCCGACAGCACCCGCAACGGCCTGACCGCCAAGAACGGCGTCAACGGCTCGGTTCGCGGCCGCCTCGGTTACGACTTCAATCCGTTCATGCTGTACGGCACGGCCGGCCTGGCACTCGGCCAGAACAAGCTCTCCGACGATACCTCGTCTGAAAGCAAGACGGCTGTCGGCTACACGGTCGGTGCAGGTGCTGAAACCTTCATCACCAACAACATCACGGCTCGCCTCGAGTACCGTTACACCGACTACGGCCGGAAGGACTTCAACCTCGACTCCGGCAGCTTCTCGCGCGGCTACGACGAACAGAGCGTAAAGGTCGGTATCGGCGTAAAGTTCTAATCATCTGAAGGCATCGCCTGAAGAACAAAAAGGCCGGGGTTTTGCCCCGGCCTTTTTGCTTGTCCAATATTGAAAATCTCATCGGCTGCGGGTTACGGCCGCTGGCCATCAGACATGGGGCTTCATCGCCGGATAGTCCAGAAAGTGCTTCTCGAACCTGTGCGCCCAGTCGATGAGCTCCGCATGGTCCGCTTCCCACTGGCCTTCGAAACGAAGCTGCAGATAGCCGATCAGGGCGGCAAGCGCGAAGTGTCCCGCATGCAGCTTCCTGCCGATCTTCGGCGGCTCGGCGTCGAGATGGGCCAGCGCGCGGCTGACTTTCGTCCACTGCCGGTCGATCCATGGCTGATACTGCTTGTCCGCGTCACGGAAGCGCCGCTCGTAGACGATCGACAGCAGGCACTCGTTGGCGCCGTCGCACAGCGCTTCCAGGACCTCGATCTCGGTCCGCTTGCCCTTCTTCGACGGATAGAGCCTGCCTTCCTTTCGATCGAAATAGTGCATGATGGAGCGGCTGTCGAAAATGGCCTCGCCGTCGCCGGTCAGCAATGTCGGGATCTTGCCGAGCGGATTGTTGTCGATGAGAAGCGACGGTCCGGCATTCGTATCGACATGAATCTCCTCCAGCCTGACGCCGAGATGGCGTGCCGCCATGCGCACCTTGCTGGAGAAGGGAGAGGTGGGCGAGCAAAGAAGTCTCATGAAATCACCTGTGGGATATGGGCGGGAAAAATCTCAATGTTCGCCGCGCAGCCAGAATGCACGCTGCGAGGCGAAACGGTCCTGCGCCAGGATATCCTTCAAAACCGGCAGCAGCGCATGCAACTCGTCCTTCAGCGTGAAGGGCGGGTTGACGATGATGAGGCCGGAGCCCGTGAGCCCGGTGAAGCCCCGGTCGCTCTTGATGGTCAGCTCGGCACAGAGCATCTTCGGGATTTCCAGCGCCTGCAGGGCTTCATGGAAAGGCTTGATCGGCGCATCCTTCTTGATCGGATACCAGAGGCAGTAGGTGCCGCCCGGAAAACGGCGCCAGGCCTTTGCCAGGCCGTCCACCAGCCGCTCATATTCGCCGTCTTCCTCGAAGGGCGGATCGACGAGCACGATGCCGCGCTTTTCCTTCGGCGGCAGATGCGCGCCAAGCGCCAGCCAGCCGTCCAGCTCGGTAATGCGCGCGTGGTGATCGCCCTCGAACAGGCGGTGAAGTCGCTGAAAATCGTCCGGATGCAGCTCCATGGCCGACAGCCGGTCCTGCGGGCGAAACAGCATGCGCGCCAGCTTCGGCGAGCCGGGATAAAGCCTGACGCCGCCTTCCGGGTTGATCTCGCGGACGGCGGCAAGATAGGGCTCCAGCAGGCCGGCCACCTGCGGCACCAACTCCGCCTCCAGCAAGCGCCCGATGCCATCGCGCCATTCGCCCGTCTTCTGGGCTTCCTCGGACGAAAGATCGTAAAGCCCGATGCCGGCATGCGTATCGAGGACGCGAAATGCCTTGTCCTTGTTCTGCATGTAGCGGACGAGGCGGGCAAGGATCGCGTGTTTCAAAACATCGGCGAAATTGCCCGCGTGGTAGATGTGCCGATAGTTCATTGTCGGTGAAGTCCGCATGAATTGTTGAGATGGGCCGGATTGTCTCTAGTGGCCGGACATTGCTTGAAATATACAAACATCATGAACATTGCGACCCCTATCCAAGCCAAATCGCGTGTCGGCCACACGGCTTGTCCGCATGACTGTCCCTCCACCTGCGCGCTGGAGGTCGATCTGACTGACGATGGCAGGATCGGGCGTGTGCGTGGCGCGGGCGATCATTCCTATACCTCGGGCGTCATCTGCGCAAAGGTCGCGCGCTATGCCGAGCGGCTTTACCACCCCGATCGCCTGATGAAACCTTTGCGCCGCGCCGGCGCCAAGGGCGAGGGGCGCTGGCAGGAGCTTTCCTGGGACGCCGCGCTGGACGAGATCGCCGAAGCCTTCGTCAAGGCAGAGGCCAAGGATGGCAGCGAGGCGATCTGGCCTTATTTCTACGCCGGAACGATGGGCTGGGTGCAGCGCGATTCCATCGAGCGCCTGCGCCACGCCAAGCGTTATTCCGGCTTCTTCTCCTCCATCTGTACCAATCCGGCCTGGACCGGGTTCACCATGGCGACGGGCGTGCTGCGCGGCCCCGATCCGCGCGAGATGGGCCGTACGGATTGCGTCGTCATCTGGGGCACGAACGCGGTCGCGACGCAGGTCAACGTCATGACGCATGCGATCAAGTCCCGCAAGGAGCGCGGCGCCAAGATCGTCGTCGTCGACATCTACGACAACCCGACGATGAAGCAGGCGGATCTGGCGCTGATCGTCAAGCCGGGCACCGATGCGGCGCTTGCCTGCGCCGTCATGCACATCGCCTTCCGCGACGGCTATGCCGACCGCGCCTATATGGCCAAGTATGCCGACGATCCGGCTGGGCTCGAAGAGCATCTGAAGTCCAAGACCCCGGCATGGGCTGCAGGCATTACCGGCCTTTCGGTGGACGAGATCGAAGCTTTCGCCAGGTTGGTGGGAACGACGAAGAAGACCTATTTCCGCCTCGGCTATGGCTTCACTCGCCAGCGCAACGGCGCGATCGCCATGCATGCGGCCGCGTCGATCGCCACCGTTCTCGGCTCCTGGCAGTATGAAGGCGGCGGCGCTTTTCATTCGAACAGCGATATCTTCCGCATGGACGCGAGCGAACTGACCGGCCGCGCCATGAAGGATCTCGACGTCCGCATGATCGACCAGTCACAGATCGGCCGTGCCTTGACCGGCGATGCCGTGGCGCTTCGCCATCGCGGCCCGGTGACGGCCATGCTGATCCAGAACACCAATCCGATGAACATCGCGCCCGAGCAGCGGCTGGTGAAGCGCGGCTTCGCCCGATCCGACCTCTTCGTCGCCGTGCACGAGCAGTTCATGACGGATACGGCCGAGATGGCTGATATCGTCATTCCCGCCACCATGTTCGTCGAGCACGACGACATTTACCGCGCCGGCGGCCAGAACCACATTCTTCTTGGCCCGAAGCTGGTGGAGCCGCCGCCGACGGTGCGCAGCAATCTCTTCGTCATCGAGGAACTGGCCAAGCGCCTCGGCGTGGCGGATCGTCCCGGCTTCGGCTTCTCCGCCCGCGAGATGATCGACAGGGTTCTGTCGAAAAGCGGCCTGCCGGATTACGATCATTTCCTTGAGCATAAATGGTTCGACCGCCAGCCGGCCTTCGAGGAGGCGCATTTTCTCAACGGTTTCGGCCATCCGGACGGCAAGTTCCGCTTCCGTCCCGATTGGGCCAACCAGCCGGCGCCGAACCGGCCGCCCGCGTCGGTGGGTCTACTCGGCCCCCATGTCGAGCTGCCGGCGTTTCCGGATCAGGTCGATGTCATCGAAGTGGCCGATCCCGAGCATCCGTTCCGGCTTGCGACGTCGCCGTCGCGCAATTTCCTGAATTCGAGCTTCGCGGAAACGAAGACGTCGCGGCAGAAGGAAGGGCGCCCCGAGGTGATGATCAATCCGGTCGATGCCGAACGGCTCGACGTCGACCATGGCGAGCTGGTTCGCATCGGCAATGGACGCGGCGATATCCGCCTGCATGCGCGCGTGACGACGGAAGTGAAGCCTGGTGTGCTGATCGCCGAAGGTCTCTGGCCGAACAAGGCTCATGTCGACGGCGAGGGCATCAATGTGCTCACCGGCGCCGATCCGGTCGCGCCCTATGGCGGCGCAGCCGTCCACGACAACAAGGTATGGCTCCGCAAGGATATGGCATGACTGGATTCGGAAAGGCGAAAGCCGAAATCGCCGGCGAAAAGACGCTGGCGGATCAATGGACGCGGCTGAGCAGCTTTGATGTCGACTACACGGATTCAAAAGGCGAAAAGCATCGCCTGAAGCGCGAGGTCTATCACCGCACGCCAGCCGCATGCATCCTGCTCTACGATTCCGAGCGCGAAACGGTGGTGCTGGTTCGGCAGTTTCGTCTGCCGGCGCAGCTTGTCGGTGAACCGGCCTGGATGATCGAAGTGCCCGCCGGTCTGCTCGACGGCGACGATCCGGAAGCCGCGATCCGCCGCGAAGCCATGGAAGAGACCGGCTTTCGCGTCCGCGACGTCCGCTTCCTTTTCAAGGCACTGACCTCGCCGGGCTCCTCGACCGAGGTCATTCATTTCTTCGCCGCGGTGATCGACACGACAGATCGCGTTGCCGATGGTGGCGGGCTTGCGGAAGAGCATGAGGATATCGAGGTCCTGGAGGTTCGGCTGTCCGAGGCGCTGGCAATGATCGGGAGGGGCGATATCTATGACGCCAAGACGATCATGCTGCTGCAATGGGCGGCGTTGAATTTGGCCGGTCTGAAATAACTCGGCGAACGGTCGGGAGCTTTGTTGAAACTCTGCCTGCCGCAATTCATCACAGTGTCACGAATCGAGCTTACCGGGGCGTGCTGGCCGAAAACATTCGAATGTTTCCGAGCCTCCTTCGATCATTGACGCTGTTTCAGGAGAAAGCCGATGTGGCTCAGCAATTTCACGCTCGTTCTTCCCAATGAAGTCGTCGACCGGGGCGCGGTGCGCATCGAGGACGGCGTGATTGCCGAAATCCGTTCCGAGCCGGTTGAGCGGCCGACCTTCGACGGCGGCGGACGCCTGCTGATGCCGGGTTTCGTCGACCTGCACTGTGACATGGTCGAACGCGAGATCGCGCCGCGGCCGAATGCGATGATGCCGATCGATTTCGGCATTCACGAGCTGGACAAGAAGCTGGCGGCAGCCGGCGTCACCACCGCCTTCGCGGCACTCTCGTTTGCGACCGAAAGCGTCTACGGTCATGTCCGTTCGCTCGAAACCACCTCCGCCGTTATCCGCGGCATCGGCAGCCTGCGCGACGAACTTCTGATCGATCATCGCGTCCATGCGCGTTACGAAATCACCAATCTCGGCGCGGCTCCGACCCTGGAGCGGCTGTTGGAGGAGGGGTCCGTCGACATGGTCTCCCTGACCGACCATACGCCGGGGCAGGGGCAGTATAACGACATCGAAAGCTATATCCGCAGCATGTCGGAGCGCCGCTCCATGTCGCGCGAAGCGGCGGAAGAAGTCGTCGCAAACCGCATCGCCCAGCGCCAGGATCCGGAGATCGAGCGCAAGCTGCATGATGTCGTCGGGCTGTCGCTGAAACATAATCTGTCACTGGCATCGCATGACGACGACAGCGCCGAAAAGGTGGCGGCGATGCACGATCTCGGCGTGACGATCAGCGAGTTTCCGGTCACCGGGCCGGCTGCGGAAGAAGCCTGCCGCCGTGGCCTCTGGACCTTGATGGGCGCGCCGAACGCACTGCGCGGCCAATCGATGTCCGGCAATCTCAGCGCCTTGGATGCTGCCCGCGCCGGCTTGCTCGGCATCATCGCGGCCGATTATCACCCGGCCGCTTTCGTGCCGGCGATCTTCAAGATTGCGGATGTCGTTGCCGGTGGCCTGCCGGCGGCGGTCGCCACGGCAAGCTCCAATGCCGCTCGTGCGGCCGGCCTGATGGATCGCGGCGAAATCGCTGTCGGTCAGCTCGCCGATCTGGTCGCCGTCGAGCCCGGTTCGGTCCACCGCATCCGCGCAACCTTCCGCGGCGGCCGCATCGTCTATAGCGACGGCACGCTGCATCCGCTGATGGCGATGGCGGCCTGAGTGAAAATCGGGTTGTTTGGTCCCCCTCATCCAGATGAGGGGGCAGCCTGGAGCGACAGCCCCTGATTAGCTCACATCACCGAGCAGTGACAAAATCTGTCGTCCCTGGATAGCCGGCGCGCTCGCAAGGCTGACGGCCTTGCCGCCTTCCATCCTGATCTTGCCTTCCGCCAACAGCCGCAGCGATTGCGGATAGAGCTGATGCTCGACCATAAGCACGCGGGCGGCAAGGCTGTCCGCGGTGTCGTCGCTGAGGACGGGCACGGCCGCCTGGCCGACCACTGGGCCTTCATCCATGCCTTCGGTGACGAAATGCACGGTGCAGCCGGCAATGCGCATGCCGGCGTCGATCGCGCGCTGATGCGTGTGCAGGCCGGGGAAAAGTGGCAGCAGCGAAGGGTGGATATTGATGATCCGGCCTTCATAAGCCTGAATGAAGCGGGCGGTGAGCAAGCGCATATAGCCCGCGAGGCAGATGATATCGGGCGAGAGGGCTTTCAGCTGCGCAAGGATCGCCTCTTCATGGGCTTCCTTGCTGGCAAAATCCTTGCGGACGAAAGCAAAGGTGGCGATGCCTTCGGCTGAAGCCTTTGCCAGCCCGCCGGCATCCGCCTTGTCGGAGATGACGCCGACGATTTCGGCCGGGTAGTCGGCTGCCTTCGTGGCTTTCAGAAGAGCCAGCATGTTGGAGCCGCCGCCGGAAATAAAGACGACGACGCGTTTGCGCGGCGTGGTCATAGAGCAAGCGTGCCCTTGTAGACGGTGCCGTGGGCGCCTTCTTCGCGGGCGATCATGCGGCCGAGCGTAACGACTGCCTCGCCCTCGGCCTCAAGCGCGGCCTTCACGGCCTCGACGTTTTCCGGAGCCACGACGACGATCATGCCGATGCCGCAATTGAAGGTGCGCAGCATCTCCTTGGCCTCGACGCCGCCGACCTTGGCAAGCCACGAAAAGACCGCCGGCACCTTGACGGCGGCGAGATCGATTTCGGCGGCGAGATGCTTCGGCAGCACGCGCGGAATATTTTCCGGGAAGCCGCCGCCGGTGATGTGGGCGAGCGCCTTGAGGGCATGCGTTTCGCGAATGGCCTTGAGCAGCGGCTTCACATAGATGCGCGTCGGCGTCAGCAGCGCTTCGCCGAGCGCCTTGCCTTCGGCGAAGGGAGCCGGCGCGTCCCAGCCGAGGCCGGACAGTTCGACGATCTTGCGCACCAGCGAGAAACCGTTGGAATGAACGCCGGAGGAGGCGAGGCCGAGGATGATGTCGCCTTCGGCAATATCGCCCGAGGGCAACAGCTGGCCGCGTTCGGCGGCACCGACGGCAAAGCCCGCCAGATCATAGTCACCGTGGGAGTACATGCCCGGCATTTCCGCGGTTTCGCCGCCGATCAGCGCGCAGCCCGCATCGCGGCAGCCGGCGGCAATGCCGCCGACGATCGCCGCGCCCTGGTCGGGGTCGAGCTTGCCGGTGGCGAAGTAGTCGAGGAAGAACAGCGGCTCGGCGCCCTGGACGACAAGATCGTTCACGCACATGGCGACGAGATCGATGCCGACGGTCTCGTGGTAGTTCGCGTCGATGGCGATCTTCAGCTTGGTGCCGACGCCGTCATTGGCGGCAACGAGCACCGGATCGGTGAAGCCAGCGGCCTTGAGATCGAAGAGGCCGCCAAAGCCGCCAATCTCGCCGTCGGCGCCGGGACGACGCGTCGAACGGACCGCGGGCTTGATCTTTTCGACCAGCAGGTTGCCGGCGTCGATGTCGACGCCCGCGTCGCTATAGGTCAGACCGTTTTTTCCAGACTGGCTCATGCTTCCGCCTCCGATGGCCACCTGTCCGTCGCGACAGGGCTTTGATCGGGTCGCCATTGCATGATAGGGCCCTTTATGCAAGGCGCAAGCGCCGCAAACCCCGCGATTTTCCCCGCTTCCCATCGCCCGAGGGGGATTTCCGGTCTCAGGCTTGACCATAATTGCAGCATCATCCTATGTCCTAAGCGTGCGGCAAACGGGCTGGAAACGACGGGGAAGACGATGGAGCAAAAGGTCAGCGGGGCGAGCCTCAAGCGTCAAGTCACTTTCTGGGTGATCGTGCTCGTTGTGTTCGTCGCCTTTCTTTATGTCTTCAGCACGATCCTGCTGCCGTTCATCGCCGGCATGGCGGTCGCCTATTTCCTCGATCCGGTCGCCGATCGGCTGGAGCGGATCGGCCTCAGCCGCCTGATGGCGACGGTGGTGATCCTCGTATCCTTCATCCTGATCTTCGCGCTGGCGCTGACGATCTTCATTCCGATCATCATCAACCAGTTCAACGACTTCATCCAGCACATACCGGCCTATGTGCAGCAGATGCAGCAGCTGGTCGCCAAGGCGCAGACGATGGTGCTGCCGGACTGGATCCGCAATCAGCTCGGCGCGATCAAGGATAATTTCTCCAGCATAATGTCGGATGGCCTGAGCTTCGTCGGCGGGCTGTTCGCGCAGATCTGGAGTTCCGGCAAGGCGCTGGTCAACATCATCTCGCTGTTGGTCGTCACGCCGGTCGTCGCCTTCTACATCCTGCTCGACTGGGATCGCATGATCGCCAAGGTGGACAACTGGATACCGCGCGACCATGTCGCCACCGTTCGCCAGATCGCAACGGAAATCGATCAGGCGATCGCCGGCTTCATTCGCGGCCAGGGTTCGCTCTGCATCATCCTCGGCGTCTACTACGGCGTCGGCCTGTCGCTGGTCGGGCTGAATTTCGGCCTGCTGATCGGCCTCTTTGCCGGCATGATCAGCTTCATTCCCTATGTCGGCTCGCTGGTCGGCCTCATCCTGGCGGTCGGCGTCGCGCTGGTGCAGTTCTGGCCCGACTATATCTGGGTCGGCCTGACGCTCGCTGTCTTCTTCACCGGCCAGTTCCTTGAAGGCAACGTGCTGCAACCGAAGCTCGTCGGCGAAAGCGTCGGCCTGCATCCGGTCTGGCTGATGTTCGCGCTTTTTGCCTTCGGCGCTCTCTTCGGCTTCGTCGGGCTGCTGATCGCGGTTCCTGCCGCGGCAGCATGCGGCGTCCTTGTCCGCTTCGCCCTTTCGCGTTACCTTCAGAGCGATCTCTATTACGGACGCTCGGAAGCGGGCAAGGCGCGCAGAGCCAAGGCCGGCAAGCCCGAGAATAGCCAGACATGACCGATGCAAAGAACGCTGATGTGAGGCACAGGATCGCCGAACAGCTACCCTTGGCCTTTACGCACGACCCCGCAAGCGGCCGCGATGACCTGCTCGTCGCCGATCCGCTGAGTGCTGCGGTGAAGATCGTCGATTCCTGGCCGCATTGGCCATCGCCCGTGGTCATTTTGGCAGGCCCGGTCGGCTCGGGGAAATCGCATCTCGCCAGCATCTGGAGCGAGCGGTGCGCCGCCGTCCACATCCATCCGGTGGCCGGTTCCGACGCCGCGGTCGCGGCGTCCCACGGCCCGGTTATCTTCGAGGACGTGGATCGTGTCGGTTTTGACGATACGGAGCTCTTCCATGTCATCAACAGCGTTCGCGAAAACGGCACCAGTCTTCTGATGACCAGCCGGCTCTGGCCGATGTCCTGGCCGGTGACGCTGCCCGATCTGCGCTCCCGCCTGAAGGCCGCGACGGTGGTCGAGATCGGCGAGCCCGACGAAGAATTGCTGTCTCAGGTGATCGTCAAGCTCTTCGCCGACCGCCAGCTTTATATCGATGACAAACTCGTCCTTTATATTGTCAATCGCATGGAGCGCTCCCTCAACGCAGCGCAGTTGATCGTCGACAGGCTGGATCGGCTGGCGCTCGGGCGGGGTACAAGGATCACGCGCCTGCTGGCCGCCGAAGTCTTGAACGAACTGGGCAATTCCGCTCAGCCGGATTGAGCTGACATCGACTGTCACAGTTCCGTCGTCAAACTGATATACGTGGCACAGGATTGGAAAGAGGGTAGGTGGAACATGGACTCGGCACTCACGGAACATCAGGACGCCAACCAGCAGGCTCCGGAGGCGGCCCCACCCGTCAGTGAATTGCTGACGAGCCCCGAACGCTTCATCAACCGCGAGTTTTCCTGGCTGCAGTTCAATCGCCGTGTCCTCGAGGAGACGCTGAACACGGCCCATCCGCTGCTGGAGCGGGTCCGGTTCCTTTCCATTTCCGCCGCCAACCTCGATGAATTCTTCATGGTGCGTGTCGCCGGCCTCGAAGGCCAGGTTCGCCAGAAGATCCTGGTGCGCACGCCCGACGGCAAGACGCCTGCCGAACAGCTCGACGATATCCTGCGCGAGATCGACAATCTGCAGATGGAGCAGCAGGCTTCGCTTGCCGTCCTGCAGCAATACCTCGCCAAGGAAGACATTCTCATCGTCCGCCCGGCTGCCCTTTCCGACATGGATCGGCAATGGCTCCATACCGAGTTCGAACAGGCGATCTTCCCTGTCCTGACGCCGCTCTCCATCGACCCAGCCCATCCTTTCCCGTTCATTCCGAACCTCGGCTTCTCCATCGCGCTGCAGCTGAAGAGCATGAACGGCCGCGAGCCGATGACGGCGCTGCTGCGCCTGCCGCCGGCGCTGGACCGCTTCGTTCGCCTGCCGGACGCGAGCAACGTCATTCGCTACATCACGCTTGAAGATGTCGTGAACATCTTCATTCAACGCCTCTATCCCGGCTACGAAGTGCAGGGTTCGGGTACGTTCCGCCTTATCCGCGACAGCGATATCGAAGTCGAGGAAGAGGCCGAGGATCTGGTGCGCTTCTTCGAAACCGCATTGAAGCGCCGCCGCCGCGGCTCGGTGATCCGCATCGAGACGGACTCCGAAATGCCGCTCGAGCTTCGCCAGTTCGTGGTGGAGTCGCTGAACGTGCCGGAAAACCGCATCGCGGTTCTGCCCGGCCTGCTGGCGCTCAACACCCTGTCCGAGATCTGCAAGGCGCCGCGCGACGACCTTCGTTTCGAACCCTACAATGCCCGATTTCCTGAGCGTGTCCGCGAGCATGCCGGCGATTGCTTCGCCGCCATCCGCGAAAAGGACATGGTCGTCCACCACCCCTATGAATCCTTCGACGTGGTGGTCCAGTTCCTTCTCCAGGCTGCGCGCGATCCTGACGTTCTGGCGATAAAGCAGACGCTCTACCGGACTTCGAACGACAGCCCGATCGTCCGTGCGCTGATCGACGCCGCCGACATGGGCAAGTCCGTCACGGCGCTGGTCGAACTCAAGGCCCGCTTCGACGAAGAGGCGAACATCCGCTGGGCCCGCGACCTCGAACGAGCCGGCGTGCAGGTCGTCTTCGGCTTCATCGAGCTCAAGACCCATGCGAAGATGTCGATGGTCGTACGCCGCGAGGACGGCAAGCTGCGCACCTATTGCCATCTCGGCACCGGCAACTATCATCCGGTCACCGCCAAGATCTATACGGACCTGTCCTACTTCACCTGCGATCCGAAGATCGCCCATGACATGGCGAACATCTTCAACTTCATCACCGGTTACGGCGAGCCTGAAGACGGGATGAAGATCGCGGTTTCGCCGCATACGCTGCGCCCACGTATCCTCCAGCATATCGAAGGCGAGATCGAGCACACCCGGAACGGCCGCCCCGGGGCGATCTGGATGAAGATGAACTCCCTGGTCGATCCTGAGATCATCGACGCGCTCTATCGCGCCAGCAATGCCGGCGTCGAGATCGACCTGGTCGTGCGCGGCATCTGCTGCCTGCGCCCGCAGATCCCCGGACTTTCGGAGAGGATCCGCGTCAAATCCATCGTCGGACGCTTCCTGGAGCATAGCCGGATCTTCTGCTTCGGCGATGGTCACGGTCTGCCGTCGGACAAGGCGTTGGTTTATATCGGCTCGGCCGACTTGATGCCCAGAAATCTCGACCGCCGCGTCGAGACGCTTGTGCCGTTGACCAACAAGACCGTGCATGAGCAGGTGCTCTCGCAGATCATGCTGGGCAATATCATTGACAATCAACAGAGCTACGAGATATTGCCGGACGGGACTTCAAGGCGCATCGAGGTGCGCAAGGGAGAAGAGCCGTTCAATGCTCAGCAGTATTTCATGACCAATCCTAGCCTGTCGGGCCGTGGCGAAGCCTTGAAATCCAGCGCACCGAAACTGATTGCTGGGCTGCTGTCGGGCCGTAACATATAAATTGGACCTGCATGGTTGAATCTGAAGCCCAGGGACGCCTTCCGGGTGTTGCCCCTGTCTCCGTCGTCGATATCGGGTCGAATTCGGTCCGTCTCGTCGTCTATGAGGGCCATTCGCGGTCGCCGACCATCCTTTTCAACGAGAAGGTGCTGTGCGGCCTCGGCAAGGGCATAGCGCTGACGGGGAAGATGGATGAGGAGAGCGTGGCGAGGGCTCTTGCTGCGCTGCATCGCTTCAAGGCATTGTCCGATCAGGCGCGCGCATCCACGATCTACGTTCTGGCGACGGCCGCGGCGCGTGAGGCCAGCAATGGTCCCCAATTCATCCATCAGGCCGAATCCATCCTTCAGCGCAAGGTGCGCGTGCTGTCCGGCGAGGAGGAGGCACGTTTCTCCGCGCTCGGCATCGTCAGCGGTTTCTTCCATCCCGATGGCATAGCCGGCGATCTCGGCGGCGGTTCGCTCGAACTGATCGACATAAGGGAGCGGGAAATCGGCAAGGGCATCACGCTGCCGCTCGGTGGTTTGCGGCTGTCCGAATATGCCGGCGGCTCGATCGAAAAGGCGCGCAGCTTCGCGCGCAAGCATGTCAAGACGGCCAAGCTTTTGAGCAAGGGCGAGGGACGAACCTTCTATGCGGTTGGCGGCACCTGGCGAAACATCGCCAAGCTGCACATGGAAATGCGCAAGTATCCGCTGCACATGATGCAGGGCTATGAAGTGTCGCTCGAAGAGATGATCCGCTTCCTGGATCAGATCGTCGAATCGAAGGATTCGAAGGATCCCGCGTTGCAGGCGGTTTCCAAGCATCGCCGTTCGCTGCTGCCTTTCGGCGCCGTCGCCATGCGCGAGGTGCTGGCGGCCATGAAGCCGTCCGTCATCTCCTTTTCCGCGCAGGGTGTGCGCGAGGGCTACCTTTATTCGTTGCTGACGGAAGTCGAGCGTAACAGCGATCCGCTGCTGGTCGCGGCCGGCGAGCTTGCCATCCTGCGCGCCCGCTCGCCGGAACATGCCCGCGAGCTGGCCGAATGGACGGGGCGCATGATGCCGTTCTTCGGCATCACCGAGACGGAAGAGGAGAGCCGCTATCGTCAGGCCGCCTGCCTGCTTGCCGACATCAGCTGGCGCGCGCATCCGGATTATCGCGGCCTGCAGGCGTTGAACATCATCGCCCACACGTCTTTTGTCGGCATTACCCATGCCGGCCGCGCCTTCATCGCGCTTGCCAATTACTTCCGTTTCGAGGGGTTGAGCGACGACGGAGCGACGGGACCGCTGTCGACGATCGCCACGCCGCAATTCGTCGAGCGCGCCAAGCTGCTCGGCGGCCTGCTGCGTGTCGTCTATCTGTTTTCCGCATCTATGCCCGGTGTCGTGCGCAATCTGTCGTTCCGACGCTCGACAAACCCGGACCTGGACCTCGAATTCGTCGTTCCTGCCGAATATCACGACTTTGCCGGCGAAAGGCTCGACGGTCGCCTGCAGCAGCTCGGCAAGCTCACGAACCGCCGGCTGGCTTTCTGCTTCGAATAAGTCTGCCTGTTTCGAACAGGCCGGAAGCCTCTCCCCGTATGGCAGGGAGAGGCAGTTTCGTCGCGGCTTACTTCGCGTTCAGGAAATCACCGACTTCAAGAATGCTGAATTCGTTGTCGTCGGCCTTGTTGACGGCGCGGCCTGCGGAGAAGGGCAGGTTGTTGTCGTTGCCGATGATGATATGCGTGGCATCGATGCGATCGACATTCTCGATGGTGACGAAGGGCATGTCGTAGAAGCCTTCGCCGCCGCCCTGGCGACGCTTGTGGTCCGGATCCTCGATGTGCATCAGGTCGATATAGCCGATCTTGCGGACGGCCTTGCCGACGTTGGCGTCACTGAACTCGATCTTGTAGACGCGCTTGAGTTCGGCCGGGGCCTCGAAGCAATCCGGTGTCGGTTGCTTCGGATCGGCGCAAGCCTTGTCCTTCGTGCCGGCGCCGTTGTCGCGTTCGATGACCAATGCCGTCGTTTCGTCGAGCATGTTGAAATCGCCGATCGAGACGCCCTTGTCCGCGAAGGGATAGAGCCAGCTGCGGCCGGTCCAGCTTTTCGAGGCGACGTCGAATTCGATGACGCGGATGGCCGTTTTGCCATCTACGCTCTCCATCTGGCCGTCATCCTTGTAGATCGGGCCTTCCAGCAGGCCATAGAGCTTGGAGCCGTCCTTCGACATGGCAAGGCCCTCGAAACCGCCGGAGCGCTTGAGGTTGAAGGCGGGCATCTTCTGCGTCGGGTTGCCCGACAGCTGCAGCAGCGGATTGTCGGGAGACATGACCGGCTTGCCGTCGAGCGTCGTGGGGAAAACGTCGGTCAGTTGGCCGTCGGTGTCGAACTTCAGCAGGTAGGGACCGAATTCCTCGCCGATCCAGAAGCCATCGGCAACCGGCTGGATCGATTCGATATCGAAATCGGCGCCGGTCAGATAACGCTTGTCGGCGCCTTCCAGAACGATCGGGAAGGGAGCCTTCTTGTTCGGATCGGACAGGAACAGGTTCTTGACGACTTCGACCTTGCCGCCATCCCAGTCGAACTTGAGCTGGTGCAGGAAAAGCATGGCGTCGGAGGAATTCTGCTTGGAGCCGAAACCATTGTCGGACAGCGTCCAGAAGGTGCCGTCCGGCATGGTCTTGATGCCGGAAAAGCCCTGGATCGGCTGGCCGTCGAAGGGCAGCTTCAGGTCGGTGACGCGGGCGCCGTCCTTGCCCGGCACGGTGCCGAGCGCGTCGGTGCGCTTGCGGTCCGGCGTCGTGAACTTGCCGGAGGTCTTCAGAAAATCGGGTGCGTCGCCAGGGGCGGCAACGATCGTGTTGGCCGGCAGGATTGCCTGTCCGGCGAGCTTTGCCTTGAACTGCTGTTCGTCTGCCTGGGCCGAGGCGGCAAGCAAAATGAAGAGTGCCGTGGAGGCGGAAAGAATTCTTGTCATCATGTCACCTTGTTGGTGGGATTGGCGAAAACAACCCCGCTTAACAGGCGAGCCATGTCGGCGAATTAACGCTTAGGTGAAGATTTGGTGACTGTGGACAACCCATAGGGTGTGAAGCCAGGGCGTGCATCGACATAGAAATGCATCTGATGATTTGTATTGCTTACGATCTGTTGCGGGCAGTCATCAGCACTTGCCGGTCTTGCGTGTGAAGGGCGATGACGCCAAGAGACTGGTCGCGACCGCGAACGGCATGGTCGCCAAGCTCTTCCTTGATGATCGCTTCGGGAAGTTCGAGCCGCCTGGCGAGGTCGCTGGAAATCAGCACCTGGCGTTCGAGTGTCTTGCACAGCGATTCCAGCCTTGCGGTCGTGTTCACCGAGTCGCCGAAATAGGCGATCTTGTGATGGTCGACGCCGATTTCTGCGGTGACGATGCTGCCGCCGTGCAGGGCGGCGCGCAGGCGCGGCACCCTGCCATAGGATTTCAGCCAGGTTTCCGCATTCGCCTCGATGTCGTCGAGGATACTGAAGACGCAGCGCACGCAGTTGGCATTCTTGACGCCACGCTTAAGCGGCCAGGTAATGATGGCGGCGTCGCCGATATAGTCGTCGATCGCGCCGTAATGCCGTCGCACCGGCTCGGCCATGGCGCCGAACACCGCGCCAAGAAACTCCTGTGTCTTGAGGTCGCCGTGTTCCTCCGCAAAGGCAGTGGATCCAACGAGATCGATGAAGAGAAATACGCGCTCCTCCTGTACCGGATTGCGATATCTGCCGGTCAGCAGGCTGAGGAAGACGTCGCGGCCGAGCAGTTCGCGCACGCGGCTGACGAAGATGACGACGGCCGTCACCGCGACGGCATAGATGTAGACATCGACCTTCAATACCGTCAGGTCTTCCCAGGAGGCCTGCACCAGGCCCAGCAGCTTCAGAAGGCTGCCAGCCATGGCATAGCCGACGCTCATCAGAAGAAAGTCGACGACGAGGGCCGAGAGGATGAAGGCCGGCGTCGGCAGGCGGTGCATCCAGACATTCAGCCGCGGCAGGATGATGCGGCGCTCGAAAGCCAGCAACGGCATGCCGCAGAACAGGGCGAAGACCGCGCCGATATACTCCGGCGATTGCGGAAAGAACACCTTGGCGTAGATGACGCCCGTCGAAGCGAGAAACAGCGACGTCAGGATCCAATTGCGTATCGAATGGAGAATACCCATTCACTTTTTCCGCCAAGAACCGACGCCTTTCATCGACGCGGGATTGCGCCGGCAAACCGGAACGTCATCGAATATAACGACTACACAAGACGTTCATTCTACGAGATTTGCGGCGCAATCGTGATGGCGACCAGCGTCTCGATCCGCGAATCATACGCAATCGCGAAGCGCTGGGAAAGAACAATGTCGTGGCTAGAGAGTGACGGTCTCGATTCGCTTGCCGACGAAGCGCAGGGCCACCTGACCCTGGATCAGCTGCAGGGCCGTCTCGCCGAACAGATCGCGCCGCCAGCCGGTCAAGGCGGCGACTTCGGCTTTCTCGCCTTCGGCGGCGATCTTGTCCAGGTCGTCGCTGTTGGCGATGACTTTCGGTGCCACTCCATGTTTTTCGGCGATGAGTTTCAGCAGCACCTTCAGCAGCTCCGAAGCGGCGGCCGTGCCCTCCGGGGCCTGCTGATGACGCGGCGGATGCGGCATATCGGACTTCGGCAATGCCAGCGCCGCATTGATCGCCTCGAGCACCGTCGTACCTGCGGCGGAGCGCTCCCAGCCTTTCGGGATGGTCCGCAGCCGGGCAAGCGCCTCGCTGTCCTTCGGCTGCTGCTGAGCGATTTCGTAAATCGCATCATCCTTCAGCACGCGAGCGCGCGGGACGTTGCGGGCACGCGCCTCGCGTTCGCGCCACGCCGCCACGTACTTCAGCACGGCAAGCTCCTGCGGCTTGCGCAGCCGCATCTTCAGCCGCTGCCAGGCATCGTCGGGGTGAAGATCGTAGGTTTCGCGCGCTTCGAGGATCGCCATCTCTTCCTGCAGCCAGGAGGCGCGGCCTTCCCGCTTCAGCTGCTCGCTGAGCGAGAGATAAACGTCGCGCAGGTGGGTCACGTCGGCAAGCGCATAGTCGAGCTGCTTTTCCGACAGCGGGCGTCGGCTCCAGTCGGTGAAGCGCGAGGACTTGTCGATGTGGACGTTCTTGATTCGGCTGACGAGCTGGTCGTAGGAAACGGAATCGCCGAAACCGCAGACCATCGCCGCGACCTGCGTATCGAAGATCGGATGCGGAATGAGGTTGCCGCGATGGAAAATGATTTCGATATCCTGACGCGCAGCGTGAAACACCTTCAGAACCGATGGATTGGCCATCAGTTCGAAGAAGGGCGCCAGATCCAGCCCCTTGGCCAGTGGGTCTACCAGCACTTCGGTGGTGGGACTGGCCATCTGTATCAAACACAGTTCCGGCCAGAAGGTCGTTTCTCGCAGGAATTCCGTATCGATGGTAATGAATTCCGACTTGGCCAGCTCTTGGCAGGCCGCCTCCAATTGGGCGGTAGTTTCGATCATCTCAACACATTCATCGGTAAAATACTTCTTTAACTTCCTTCTCCTTTCAGGCGGATATGTCAATACTTTCGCGGACAAAGCCTTAGCCGCGTTTCGCTTTTGGCTGAAATTCTCGCAAACCGGGGGCGGGTTCGGGCGCGATCGCTCACATTAGAGCCGTGACAGCTCACGCCACGCGCACGTAACTCGTCATGCCGGTCTTCTGATGCTCGATGATATGGCAATGCAGCAGCCAGTCGCCGGGGTTGTCGGCGACGAAGGCGAGCTGCACCTTTTCGTCCGGCTGGATCAGATAGGTGTCGGACACGAAAGGCTGCACCTGCCGCGTCGAAGAGGAGAGGACGGTGAAGCTCATTCCATGCAGATGAATCGGATGGCTGTGCGGGGTGACGTTTTCCATGTCGATGACATAGCTCCTGCCGAGCTTGAGTTCGGCGAGCGGCGCGGTCGGATCGGGGGTGTCGCCCGGCCACGGCACCTTGTTGATGGCCCAGAAACTGTAGCCGAGCGATCCGCAGATGCTGTTGTCGGCGGTGTTTTCCGCCGTGGCACTGAGAATCAGCGGAATATGGGTTGCCGCGCCGAGATCGGCCTTCCGGACGGGATTGTCTTCCAGCGGCGCCAGGTCGCGGACATCCCGCTTCAGCGAACTGCCGACCGAGCGCAAGGTCGCCAGCACCTTCGGATCGGTGCCCTTGATATCCTCAAGCTTGACGATCGCGCCTTCGCTGTCGGGCATGCGCACGGCCAGCTCCAGCCGCTGTCCGGGGCCGAGCTGCAGGAGGTCGAGCGGGAAACGCTGCGGCACGGGATTGCCGTCGATGGCGATCACCGTCGCCTCGCCGCCATCCACGCGGAAGGAATAGATGCGCGTGACGTCGGTAATCGCAACACGCAGGCGCACCAGACCGCCGGCGGGGGCGTCGTATTGCGGCTGCTGCTGCCAGTTCGCGGTTCGCACCGTGCCGTAGGTGCCGGACTTGGCGGCATCGCGCGGCCGGAACTGGGCGATAAACTGTCCATCGCTGCCGAGCCGCCAGTCGCGCAGATTGAGCACCACTTCCGAATCGAATGCCGGATCCTTGGGATTCTCGACCACGATGACGCCGGTCATGCCGTGGCCCATCTGCTCCAGCGTGTTGCAATGCGGGTGATACCAGAAGGTGCCGGCATCGGGCGGGGTGAAGGCGTAGTCGAAATGATCGCCGGTATAGACGTAAGGTTGGGTCAGGAAGGGCACGCCGTCCATGTTGTTCGGAAGGCGGATGCCGTGCCAGTGGATGGTCGTCGGGTCGTCTATGCCGTTGACGAGCCGGGCCGCGAAGGCTTCGCCCTTTTTCATGCGCACGACCGGCGGCATGCCGGCTTCCCCATAGGTCAGCACGCTCCTGGTCTTGCCGCCGTCCGTGAGGCTGGCTTCGATCTTGGCCGTCTTCAGCGTGAGCGGCTCAGCCGCCGCCGCCTTGCCTGTAAACCTTCCCGCTATGCCGATGCCCACGCCATAGGCACCGGCAACGGCTGAGGCTTTCAGGAGATTGCGTCGGGTGAGGATCGGCATGTCAGGCTCCGGGAGCGAAGATATATCGATGCTTGTTTAAAGTTGACCATCGTGTTCAGCAATAGCATTGAGGTAGCCAAACTGCCGCAGCGGCTACTTGCGGATGTCGATATGGGCCGGGATGTCCGTCATGCCGGATATCGAGGGAGCTGTATGCTCTCTGTGTAACGCCATCTGAAAGGGGAGGCACTATATGCGTCGCGATGTTCCGGATCGGCTACGTCAATTCGCCAAAGCAATGCGTAGCGATGCCACCAGGGCCGAAAATATGCTTTGGCAAGCCGTGCGTCGGAGCCAGCTCGAGGGCTTCAAATTCAAGCGGCAGGTTCCGATCGATGGTTACATTCTCGATTTCGTGTGTTTCGAAGCTCGGTTAATCGTCGAGGTCGATGGCGCGCAACATGCCGAAAGCACAAGGGATGCAACGAGAGATGCCTATTTCTCGCAACAGGGCTTTCGTACTGTGCGGGTCTGGAACCACGAGGTAACGACGAATCTCGAGGGAGTTTGCCCGACGATTCTCGCGGAATTGAAAAATAGCGGAGAATGAACCGGAAGGCGAGGCGTATGCGGACCCTATCTCGCCCTTGGCGGGCGAGAAAGCAATTTCATTGGTTTAGGAATTGCGAAACAGAGCTTGCAGGGCATTCTAAAGCTTGGCGCAATTTCTAAGCCATTGAAATTGCAAGAGCGGGGGTCTGTTTCTTGTTCAATATAATTCAAGGGTTCTGTGCGTCACTGCCCACCCCCTCTCTTGCAAAAACTAAGACTTAGAAAAGGGGCTAGCCCTCATCTAAGCCTAAGTTTTTGCTTTCTCGCCCGCCCAGGGCCAGATAGAAGCGGTGTTCGAGCCTTGACAAATCGGGCTCGCCGTGCGCTTTTCCGCCCGATTTTCTCGTCGGCAGGCGAGGGGCTTGCATGTCCTTTCGCCGCGGCCCGCCAAGTCCAGGATATATACTATGCATCGCTATCGCAGCCACACATGCGCCGCCCTGCGCAAGTCCGACGTCGGTTCGACCGTCCGCATCTCCGGCTGGGTTCATCGCGTCCGAGATCATGGCGGCGTGCTGTTCATCGACCTTCGCGATCACTACGGCATCACCCAGGTCGTCGCCGACCCCGATTCCCCGGCCTTCAAGCTCGCCGAAACCGTTCGCGGCGAATGGGTCATCCGCATCGACGGCCTCGTCAAGGCTCGCACGGACGATACCGTCAACAAGACCATGCCGACCGGCGAGATCGAGCTCTATGCTCAGGAGATCGAAGTGCTCTCCGCGGCCAAGGAATTGCCGCTGCCGGTCTTCGGCGAGCCGGATTATCCGGAAGACGTTCGCCTGAAGTATCGCTTCCTCGACCTGCGCCGCGACACGCTGCACAGAAACATCGTCAAGCGCACGCAGGTCATCTCCTCGATGCGCCGCCACATGGGCGACGTCGGCTTTACCGAATACACGACCCCGATCCTGACGGCCTCGTCGCCGGAAGGCGCGCGCGACTTCCTCGTGCCGAGCCGGATCCATCCCGGCACCTTCTACGCGCTGCCGCAGGCGCCGCAGCAGTACAAGCAGCTGCTGATGGTTGCCGGTTTCGACCGCTACTTCCAGATCGCGCCGTGCTTCCGCGACGAAGACCCGCGTGCCGACCGTCTGCCGGGCGAGTTCTATCAGCTCGACCTCGAAATGAGCTTCGTGACGCAGGAAGACGTCTGGAACACCATGGGCCCGCTGATGACCCAGGTGTTCGAGGAATTTGCCGAAGGCAAGCCTGTCACCAAGGAATGGCCGCGCATCCCCTATGACGTCGCCATCCGCAAGTATGGCTCCGACAAGCCGGACCTGCGCAACCCGATCGTCATGGAAGCCGTCACCGAGCATTTTGCCGGCTCCGGCTTCAAGGTCTTCGCCAACATGATCGCCTCCAACCCGAAGGTCGAAGTCTGGGCCATTCCGGCCAAGACCGGCGGCTCCCGCGCCTTCTGCGACCGCATGAACGCCTGGGCGCAGAGCCAGGGCCAACCCGGCCTCGGATACATCTTCTGGCGCAAGGAAGGTGAAAAGCTCGAAGGCGCCGGCCCGCTCGCCAAGAACATCGGCGAAGAGCGCACGGATGCGATCCGCACCCAGCTCGGCCTCGATGACGGCGACGCCTGCTTCTTCGTCGCCGGCGATCCCTCCAAGTTCTACAAGTTTGCCGGCGAGGCCCGTAACCGCGCCGCCGACGAGCTGAACCTGATCGACCGCGACCGTTTCGAGCTGTGCTGGATCGTCGACTTCCCGTTCTTCGAATGGAGCGAGGAAGAAAAGAAGATCGATTTCGCCCATAACCCGTTCTCGATGCCGCAGGGCGGCCTTGAGGCGCTGCAGAACCAGGATCCCCTCACGATCAAGGCGTTCCAGTACGACGCCGTCTGCAACGGCTTCGAAATCGCCTCGGGTTCGATCCGTAACCAGTCGCCGGAAACCATGGTCGCCGCCTTCGAAAAGGTCGGCCTCAGCCAGGCAGACGTCGAAGAGCGTTTCGGTGGTCTCTACCGTGCCTTCCAGTACGGCGCGCCTCCGCACGGCGGCGCCGCCTTCGGGATCGACCGAATCGTCATGCTGCTCGTCGGCGCCAAGAACCTGCGCGAGATCTCGCTGTTCCCGATGAACCAGCAGGCACAGGACCTGTTGATGGGCGCTCCCTCGGCCGCAACGCCGACGCAGCTGCGGGAACTCGCCATCCGTCCGGTGCCGCCGGTCAAGAAGGACTGAGTTTCTTCAGGCTTGATGAAATGCAAAACCCGGCGACCGAAATCGCCGGGTTTTTGTTTGGAGCCACTGTGTCAGTTAGATCCCGGCGTAAACAGCTTTCGCCAGATCCATCGTAAATTGCCCCCACATGCCTTCCAGTGCCGTGTTGGTCAGGGCGACCACCGTCAAGCCCTTTTCAGCGTCCACGAACCAGCTGTGGCCGTAGACCCCGCCCCATTTGATTGTACCGGCGGAGAAGGGAACCTGGCCCGCAACAGGGTCGGTGACGACGGACCAGCCATAGCCAAAGCCCAAACCGGCCTGCAACGCCTGCATATGGCCGCCTGCCTGATCGGTCATCATCGTTTTCACCGTATCGGGTGAGAGCAGCGGCGCACCGCCCTTGCGGATGGCGTCGAGAATAGCCAGCACATCGCTTGCCGTTCCCGCCATGCCCGCACCGCCGGAGTGGTAAGAGGCGGGATCGAATATCCGGTCGGGCGCAAAGCGGATCACGCCATCGAGTATCGGAACAAGCGTACCGTCTTCCATTCGTTGCGGCTGGGGATCGCCATTCACGTAATTGGCCGAGAGGCGGCTGCGATCCCGAACCGCGAATGCCGTATCGGAAAGGCCGAGAGGCTTCATGACGAGCTCTGCGACCACATCGCCGAGCGCGCGACCGGTTTCCTTTTCGATGATGCCGCCAAGCACGTCCATCGCCAGCGAATAACGCCAGTTCTCACCCGGCGTAAAGAGAAGTGGCGCGTTGGCAAGGCGCTGGAGGTTGTCAGCCACTGATCGGCCCGGTATGTCCAGACCATCGGATACGCCGGCCCGATGATATGGACCGTCCTGCTCCTCCGCGAAGGTATAACCCAGTCCGGACGTGTGCGTGAGGAGATGGCGGATACGGATGACGGCTTCGCTTCCATCCGGCAGTCGCGGCCGGAAATCCGGAAGCCATTTGGTGATCGGGTCTTGGAGCCCGATGCGGCCCTGCTCGACAAGCCGCATGGCGGTGATGGTGACGATCGGCTTGGTGACGGAGGCTAGCCGGAAGATGGCATCTTCCTGCATCGCCACGTCGTTTTCCCGATCCGCCAGCCCGGCGGCGCGGTGATAGGCCAGCTCTCCGTCCTTTGCAATCAGGACTACCGCCCCGACCAGTCTCTTGTCCGCCAGAGCGGAGTCAATCGCAGCATCGACGCCTTCAGCAAGGCTGCCGTCGCTTGGACGCGTGGAATTTTCCAGGGGAAGACTCATGGGGCAAAACCTTCTATAATCACAATGACCATTCCTGAATAAACCAGATCGGGAAATAATTCTAGAGTGACCATTGTGAAAAATATTGAAGAGACGGAAAATTCTTCCCCGCGCAAGCGTGGACGTCCGCCGGCGTTCGATCGCGAAACCGTTCTCGCCTCGGCGCGGGACACTTTCTGGAAACATGGCTACGACGGTTCTTCCATCGCCGATCTGACAGCGGCGATGGGCATCACGCCGCAAAGCCTCTACGCGGCGTTCGGCTCCAAGGCAGAGCTCTATCGCGAGACGCTCGACCAGTATCGCCGCATGCCGCGGCCCGAGCCCGGCAATCCGTTTCTCGACAAGGTGGACACGGTGACGGCCTTCGAACGCTTTCTGATGAATTCCGCCGCGATCTTCACGGCGCCGGAGCATCCGAAAGGCTGCATGATCTCGACGGCGGTGTTGAACTGCGCCGAGGAAAACGAGCCGATCGCCAATCACGTCGCGTCCATGCGCCTCCAGACGCTGGAGATTTTCGTGACGCGGATCGAACGCGGCATTGCAGAGGGCGACATGCGGCCGGATGCCGACGCTCATTCGCTCGCGCGCTTTCTGGGCGCGATCGTGCAGGGGATGTCCGTTCAGGCACGCGACGGCGCGACGACGGAAGAATTGCTCGCCCTGATGGCTCATGCGATCAGCGAGCTGAGGAAGTATCAGGTGCGGCAGGAGCCCTAGTCGCCGGCAAAGAAAAACCCGGCGACCGAAATCGCCGGGTTTCCAAATGCTTCAGGGAACGGCAGCTTAGTCGTTCGAGGAAACCTTGAGGCCGATCACCTGCGGGATCGTCTGCGGTGCGCCCATGGCAGCGCCGATGATCATCGGCACCGGAACCGGCTTGCCGGGAGCAGCCGTAACCGTCAGGCTCTTCGGGTTGTCGAGATAGGCGCTGACGGCAGCCGAAACGGCGTTCTGCAGTTCCGGAACGTTAAGCTGTGCCATCATGATCGGCGTCATTGCCTTCAGCGTGTCGCCGAGCTGCTTGCCGGTAACGCCCTGCTGCTTGCCGGCGAAGTCGAGCGCGCGTGCGGTGATCGACGCATCGTCGAAGCGGACCTGGGCGCTGTTGAAGGTCAGCTGCTGCAGCAGGCCCAGCATGGCGAGGCCGGCCGACTGCTGTGCTTCCTGCTGGTTCGGGTTGGAGCGAACCGTCTTCAGTGCATCCTGCATCGATTTTGCAAATGCCGGGGTATAGCCGGAAATGCTGAAGGCCAGGTTCAGCTTGCCGATATCCTTGAAGTCGAAGGAATATTCGCTGATGTCGATCGTGCCGGGGCCGATTTCCCAGCTGCCCTTCATGGCAACGGTGCCGTCGACCTGCTGCAGCTTGAGCGCTTCGATGGCGTCCTTGGCCTTCGGATCGTCGACCTTGCTGAGGTCGGCCTTGATGCCGTTGATCTTGGCGTCGAAATCGAGACCAGACTTGTCGTCGCGCTTGTTCATCGTGGCGTCGGCGCCCTCGATCGAGAACACTTCGACATCGTCCTTGGTAACGGACACGGCGCCGGCATGGGCGCTCTTGTAGTAGAGAAGCGAGCTCAGGTCGCCCTTGGTCGCATCAGCCGGGATCTCGACGCCGTTCAGCTTCAGATCGGTGGCGGAAACAGCCGCGCCGTCCTTGTTGAAGTCGACATCCGCAAAGTCGATTTCCTCGATCGTATAGCCGCCGTCGTTCTCTTCGACGCCATCCAGGGTGATATCGCCAAGCGGAATGCCGTCTTCCAGACCGGTCGCCTTGAGAGTGGCGCCCTTCAGCGTTACCGTGTCGCCGTCGATGTCGATACCTTCGGCGGCGATGGAACCGCCCTGCTGGCCGTACACGTCGTTGATCTTCTTCAGGAGATCGTTACCGTCAAGTGCGAAGGCGGAGCCGGCGAAAGACAGGATGGCAGCGCTGCAAAGCATCAGCCGCGTGGTCCGATAGAAAGTCATAATGGCGTTTCCTCGTTGAGCCCGTAGTATTGATGGGGACGTACATATTGAGCGTGTACTGCGCTGACTTATATTGATCTTTCTCAAAAAATCCAATGAGATTGAACGTCGAGAGCAAGTGCAGCAAAAATGTATCGATAGCCCGTGTCAAGATCCGTGAAACACCTTCATCCACAGGTGCTTTCCACCGATTTCTTGCCGGGAATCGTCATCTCCGATAGTCAAGGGCCATGGGACAAAATCTTAAACCGCCGTCCGGTGACGGCGACGACAATATCCTTCCGGTCGACCTGAAGGCCGCGCTCGAGGAGCGCTATCTGGCCTATGCATTGTCGACGATCACGCAACGCGCGCTTCCCGACGTTCGCGACGGGTTGAAGCCGGTGCATCGCCGCATCGTCTATGCGATGAGCGAGATGGGACTGCGCCCCAACTCCGCCTTCCGCAAATGCGCGAAGATCGTCGGCGAGGTGATGGGTAACTATCATCCGCACGGCGACCAATCGATCTACGACGCGCTGGCACGCCTCGCGCAGGACTTCTCGCAGCGCTACACGCTGGTCAACGGGCAGGGTAATTTCGGCAATATCGACGGCGACAGCCCGGCCGCGATGCGTTACACCGAATCCAAGATGACGGCGGTTTCCGAGCTGCTGCTCGAAGGCATCGACCAGGACGCGGTCGATTTCCGCGACACCTACGACGAGTCGAACTCCGAGCCGATCGTTCTGCCCGGCGCTTTTCCAAACCTGCTTGCCAACGGTTCCTCCGGCATCGCCGTGGGCATGGCGACCTCCATCCCCTCGCACAACGCGCATGAGCTTTGCGACGCCGCGCTGCACCTGATCAAGGATCGCGACGCCACCGTCGAGAAGCTCGTGGAACTCTATATTCCCGGCCCAGATTTTCCGACCGGCGGCATCATCATCGATGATCGCCGGAGCATCATCGAGAGCTACAAGACCGGCCGCGGCGGCTTCCGTGTTCGCTCCAAATGGGAGATCGAGGATCTGGGCCGTGGCGGCTACCAGATCGTCGTTACGGAAATTCCCTTCCAGGTGCAGAAGTCCCGGCTGATCGAGAAGATCGCCGAGCTGCTGCTGGCCCGCAAGCTGCCGCTGCTCGAGGACATTCGCGACGAGTCCGCCGAAGATATCCGCGTCGTCCTGATACCGAAGAGCCGCACCGTCGATGCGACCATCCTCATGGAGTCCATGTTCAAGCTGACGGAGCTGGAAAGCCGCTTTCCGCTCAACATGAACGTCCTGTCCATGGGCCGCATTCCCAAGGTCATGGCGCTGAACGAAGTGCTGAAGGAGTGGCTGGACCATCGCCGCGAGGTGCTTCTGCGCCGTTCCCGCTTCCGGCTCGCCGCCATCGAGAAACGCCTGGAAATCCTCGGCGGTTTCCTGATCGCCTACCTCAATATCGACGAGGTCATCGCCATCATCCGCGAGGAGGATGAGCCGAAGCCGGTGATGATGGAGCGGTTCGGGCTCACGGACAATCAGGTCGAGGCGATCCTCAACATGCGGCTGCGCTCCTTGCGCAAGCTGGAAGAGTTCGAAATCCGCAAGGAATTCGATGGCCTGACCAATGAGAAGGCCGATATCGAGACTTTGCTGGCCTCGGAAGAAAAGCAGTGGCAGACGGTTGCCTGGGAAATCGGCGAGGTGAAGAAGAAGTTCGCCAAGGCGACAGACATCGGCCGCCGCCGCACGCAGTTCGCCGAGGCGCCCGAGGCAGACGACGCCGCCATCCAGCAGGCGATGATCGAGAAAGAACCGATCACGGTCGTCGTCTCGGAAAAGGGCTGGATCCGCGCCCTGAAGGGCCATATTTCCGATACATCGTCGCTGACCTTCAAGGAAGGCGACGGTCTCAAGGTCGCCTTCCCGGCGCAGACGACGGACAAGATCCTCATCATCACGACGGGCGGCAAGGCCTATACGCTCGGAGGCGACAAGCTTCCCGGCGGCCGTGGTCATGGCGAGCCCCTGCGGATCATGGTGGATATGGAGAACGATCAGGACGTGCTGACCGCTTTCGTCCACGATCCGCAGCGCAAGCAACTGATCGCCTCGACGGTCGGCAACGGCTTCATCGTGGCCGAGGCGGAACTGGTCGCCAACACCCGCAAGGGCAAGCAGATCATGAACGTCTCCTATCCGGACGAGACCAAGCTTCTGGTGCCGGTGTCCGGCGATCACGTCGCCGTCGTCGGCGAGAACCGCAAGATGGCCATCTTCCCGCTTGCGCAGGTGCCCGAAATGTCGCGCGGCAAGGGTGTGCGTCTGCAGCGCTACAAGGATGGCGGCATTTCCGATATCCGGTGCTTCGTGATTGCAGACGGCCTGACATGGGAAGACAGCGCCGGCCGCACCTTCACCAAGACCAAGGACGAACTGGTGGAATGGCTGGGCGATCGCGCCGGCGCCGGCCGCGCCGTGCCCAAGGGCTTCCCCAGAAGCGGACGGTTCTCGGGGTGAGGCTTGGTTGAACTGAGTTTGAGGCAATCGGCCTGTTACGGTCGATTGCCGCAAGAAGCGCCCTGAGCCTTAGCGAAGGGCAGGGGCGGCCGATAGAGCGGGCCGTCACCCGGCTAGCGGGACGCAGTAATCCTTGAAGAAGTGCGTGGCGCCGATCTCGTCGATTTCTCCGGCAGCAACACCTAATACTAACGCAACGACCATCCCATCGTCTGCTTCGATCAAATAGCCATTGATGTAGAGAAATGTGAAAGCTGCGAGGTATCCGGTTCTTTTGTTCCCATCGGAAAAAGGATGGTTTCGCACCAGACCGTAAAGATAGGCCGCAGCTAGAGCGAATAAATCGTTTTCACCATATGCAGCCTTGTTCAGTGGACGGGCCAGTGCCGCTTCCAGGGCATTCTCGTCTTTTAAGGCCGGCAATCCACCATGTTCGACGATCTGCTCCTCATGCATAATCTCCACGGCTTCACGTAATAGCCATTGATACTCGTTCATTTTGCGAGTTCGCGTAGGGCGCTGCGATATTTCTGCATACCAAGCCTTGCCGCACGTAGTTGCTCTGCAATGTCGGCGCGCTCGGGAACCAATTCGATGTTGCCGTTCACTTCCCGTATTTCCAGCGAGTCGCCGTTTTTCAGGCCAAGCCTCTGGAGAACTTCTTTCGGGATAATAACGCCTTCGGAATTGCCGATCTTTCGGATGGTGACGTTCATGTCTCAGCTCCAATGTAATAACCGAGTTATAACATTGGGCGATCATGATTTCAATTTACAAGGTCTTACGCCGCGAGCGCCGCTCTTGCCTTCACCCGCGCCTGCCACAACGAGTGGGCGGCAAGCGCGAGGATCAGGATTGCGCCGCCGGCCAGGGTCAGCGTGGTCGGCGCTTCGGCGAAGATCAGCCAGACCCAGATCGGCGCCAGGATCGTTTCCAGCAGATAGAACATCGCCACTTCCGGCGCCGACAGGAAGCGCGTGCCTGTCGCAAGGCACCAGAAGGAAAGCGGCATCAGCACCGCGCCATCGAAGAGGATCCAGCCGGGATGTTCGATGGAAAAGCCCGAGGGCGCTATATGGTAGAGCCCGACGGCGGCCGGAATGATGGCGGCCAGCAGGGAAGCGAAGCCCATGTCTCGCCCCGAAGCGCGGCCTATGGTGATGGCGCAGGCGATTGAAAACGAGGCGAGCACCGAAAGCGCATCGCCAAGCAGATGACCGCTCTCCATGCCGCCTCCGACGATCAGGCCGACCCCGAGGAGCATCACCGCCATGGTGATGAATGTCGAAAGGGCAGGGCGCTCCTTGAGGAAGATCCAGGAGAGCAGCGCGGTGAACATCGGGTTGAGTGCGATGATGAACACCACATTCGCCGCCGTCGTGTAATAGACGGCGAGAAGAAAGGTAATCGTCGTCAGCCCGTAGAAGAACCCGACCGGAAGCCCGAGCCAGCCCGGCAGCACGCTTTGCAGCGAACCGGTGACGCGGCGGATGACCACAAGGACGGCGAGCGCCACGACAATGGTCGCAAGGCTGCGTGCCGACAGCACCGACCAGACCTCGCCGCTGGACAGCCGGATCAAGGGTATGTCCATCGACAGGGCCAGTCCGCCGAGCGTCGTCAGCAGCAGGCCCTTTTTATGATCCGAAAGATGGGAGAACATTCAGCGGAAGGTATCTTTGCCGCCGTCTGCGGCGGGATCGAAACGTTCCCAGCCGCGCGGCGTGAGATGTTCCTGCGGTTGGAAGCGGGTCTTGTAGTCCATCTTGCGCGAACCCTTGACCCAGTAGCCAAGATAGACATGCGGCAGGCCGAGCGCTTTCGCCCGCCTGATATGGTCAAGGATCATGAAGGTCCCCAGCGACCGCTCGTCGAGATCGGGATTGAAATAGGAATAGACCATCGACAGCCCGTCGCTCATGACGTCGGTCAACGCTGCCGCCAGCAACTCGCCCTTCGGGCGCTGTTCCAGCCCCGAGCCTTCCTCGCGGCGGCGATATTCGATGATGCGGGTATTCACATGCGTATCCTCGACCATGATCGCATAGTCGAGCACGGTCATGTCGGACATGCCGCCTTGCTGGTGACGATAGTCGAGATAGCGGCGGAACAGCGAATATTGCTCGCTTGAAGGCTGCGCCGGAAATTCGGTGGCGATGACGTCGCTATTGGAGGCCAGTACCCGCCGCATCGACCGGGTGGGCTCGAACTCCTGGGCAAGGATGCGTACGGATACGCAGGCGCGGCAGGATTCGCAGGCAGGCCGATAGGCGATGTTCTGCGAACGCCGGAAGCCGCCCTGGGTTAGGATATCGTTCATCTCGGCTGCTCGGGGACCGACGAGATGTGTGAAGACCTTGCGCTCCATCTCGTTCGGCAGGTACGGGCAGGCAGCCGGTGCCGTCAGATAAAACTGCGGAGAAGGCGTCGACTGCGTGTTCATCTGCCGTTGATTGCCCTTTCTTTCGGCACCTGTTTTCTACAAGCATGGCCCAAGTTTAGAAAACGTCAACTACGTCCTTCGTTAAAGATCGAAGTTTCCTAATTGATGATGCGCTCGGGTGCCGCCTCGCGGACCTTTGTCCCGGCGAGGGATCGTGTTGTTTCGGTATCGCGACGTGCTCTCAGGCCGTACGGGCGATGACGGTGCCCAGCAGCAGGTCGTGCAGCAGCCGGCTGCGGTCGGTAAAGAGGCCCACCAGCAGGATCAGCGGCGTCAGGACCGAGTTCAGGATCCAGAACAGCGCCAGATGGACGATCGCCGTCAGGAAATCCATCCGGCGGCCATCGACGCGGACCATGGTGAGGCCCATGGCGCGCATGCCAAGGGAAGCCTGATAAGGTCCGCCGAGCGTCCAGCCGAAATAAAAGCCGGCGACGAGAATGAACAGAACCGGATAGAGGAAGAAACCAAGCCCAAGCGTCACGATCGAAACGAAAAACAGAAGCACGGCTGCGGGAATGCAGAGCAGCGCGACGATGATGTAATCGACGATGAACGCGAAGATGCGCCTGCTCAGCACGCCGCTATAAGCGCGCCAGTCGTCCGGTGCTGCATAGAGCGGGCTGGGGTTCAGGCTCATGACTTTTCTCCTTGGCGCAGGACCTCTTCAATCATTCCGACTGAGGAAGAATTCAAGCACAGGTTACGGATATACTGTTGCATGACGACCGAAATGGGGCGCCCTGCAACAGGGAAACATTTGCCGAACATATGGTATCGGCATCAGCAAATACAATAAGTGGGTGGCAGCAAGCTATTTCTTCGCCAGGTGTCTCGCCACATCCACCGCGAAATAGGTGAGGATGCCGTCGCATCCGGCGCGCTTGAAGGCGAGCAGGGTCTCGAGCATCACCCTCTCTCCGTCGATCCAGCCGTTTGCGGCTGCGGCCTTGATCATCGCGTATTCGCCGGAGACCTGGTAGGCGAAGGTCGGGAGGCCGAACGCCTCCTTCAGCCGCCAACAGATGTCGAGATAGGGCAGGCCGGGCTTGACCATCAGCATGTCGGCGCCTTCCTCGACGTCGAGCGTGGCGTCGCGCACGGCCTCGGTGCCGTTGGCCGGGTCGATATAATAGGTCTTCTTGTCGCCCTTCAGCAGGCCGCCGGTGGAAATGGCTTCGCGGTAGGGGCCGTAGAAGGCCGAGCTGAACTTCGTCGCATAGCTCATGATGCCGACATTCTGGTGGCCGGCTGCATCCAGCGCCTGACGGATCGCGCCGATGCGCCCGTCCATCATTTCCGAAGGCGCGATGATATCGGCGCCCGCATCGGCCTGGTAGACGGCAGCCCGCGCCACCTGCTCGACCGTCTCGTCGTTGACGATTTCGTTGCCGCGCAGGATGCCGTCATGGCCATGGCTGGTGAAGGGATCGAGCGCGACGTCGGTAATGACGCCAATATTCGGCACGGCCTTCTTGATCGCGGCGCTGGCAAGGTTGATGAGATTGTTTCTCTCGAGGCTGTTGGAGCCAGTTTCGTCGCGCAGCTCCATCTCGATGTTCGGGAAGGTGGCGAGGGCGGGAATGCCGAGATCGGCTGCTTCCTTTGCCGCTTCGACGGCCTTGTCCACGGTCATGCGGTTGACGCCGGGCATGGCGGGGATCGGCTCCAGGATGCCGGTGCCGGGAATGAGGAAGATCGGCCAGATCAGATCGTCGACGGTCAGCCTGTTCTCCTGCACGAGGCGGCGCGTCCAGTCGGCCTTGCGGTTGCGTCGCATGCGGCGATGTCCGGTGATCTCGTCGACCAGATGCGTCTTGTTTTCCATGATGCCGCCATCCTTCTTCGTCTATTTGTGGCCTTATTCCATGGGCAGCGTACCTACCACGCTGTCCCCAGGATTCAAAACCAGACGAAAGGCCGCAGCCATTATATTCTGGCGAGGCCGATGCCTCATACGTATTGTTCGCGCATGGAACCTGATTCTTCGACCGTACCCAAGAATACGCTGACGGACATCCTGTTCGTGCTGTTCTTGCGGCTGATCGCGATCGCCTGCTTCTGGCTCGGCCTGCAATATTGGGCCATGCTGGTCGGCTATTCGCTGGAAGGCCATGCGCGGTTCGACCTGCTCGCGCTGCCATGGAAGGTCGCAGCCGCCGGACTGGCCGTCGTCTTCCCGGTTGCCGCGCTCGGATTGTGGCTCACCGTCTCCTGGGGGCCGGTCATGTGGGTGCTGGCCGCAGGCGGGCAGGCATTGATGTATGGGGTCTGGCCGGAGATCTTCGGATCCAATCCCTTGATTATGATCTTGCATGCCTGCGTGGCCGTGATTTATTGCCTTTTCCGTGTCCTGCTCTGGCAGGAAAAGCGGCGCCGCCGCCGGCAGCAGGTAATGGTTGATTTACCCTGAGACACCAAGACTTCACGGTAAGGTGCTGTTAAGCCTGCAGTTTAAGTAGAATTTTATGTGTATTCGATAGGGTCTCACTCAAGGCGGGAAGAAAACGACACCGCCAAACAAAACAGAGTGAGGCCAAGTCATGATGAACACGAAAATCAAGCCGCAGGCAGTTGCGAACGCTCGGGATCAGCAGGTTGACGACATCCGGGCCCTCTACATGGAATCCCTTCACCTGGTCGAGCGTTTGCACCGCCGCCTGCTTGATGTCATCAAGGACGAGTTCGACCGTCAGGGTCGCGACGACGTCAATGCCGTACAGGCACTTCTCCTTTTCAACATCGGCAATTCCGAACTGACGGCCGGCGAACTGCGCTCCCGCGGTTTCTACCTCGGCTCCAACGTTTCCTACAACGTCAAGAAGCTGGTCGATCTCGGCTTCATCAACCATCAGCGCTCGCGCATCGACCGTCGCTCGGTCCGCATCAGCCTGACGGAGACGGGCCAGGACATCGCCGAAACCGTTGCCAAGCTCTATGAGCGTCACATCGGCTCGATCGACAAGGTCGGCGGCATCGGCACCGACGAATTCACCCAGATGAACAAGCTGCTGCAGCGCCTGGACCGCTTCTGGAACGATCAGATCCTCTATCGCCTGTAAGTAACGGCGCGGATCGATCACGCGACCTTCCAGTAAAAGCAAGCTGGACACGTTCCCTGCGTGTCCGGCTTGAACGCGTTGCAAAGCCGGTAGTTGTGCGTTTTTTGCCACGTCCACGCGTCACCTTCCGCTACATGTAACGTGTAGTGCGGCTAAGCCATTGACGGCGGGTGAATACACGCTATGAACCACGCGCAGCTGTGGTATTTTAGCAAATGCAGTTTGGCTTTTCTTTCGCCGTCGCATGGCAGGGCAAGTTTCATGCCGGGCGACACGAATTGGCCATATTGCTATGACAGCGGAAACTGACGGCAGGCAGCGTTCTCAAATTTCGATCTTCCAGCCCCAAGTCTTGGCTTCGCGATATTGTGATAGTTCGTGGCCGGGTTTTTGATGGCGCATTAAGGGAACGGATTGATATTGAGCGGCGTTACTTGGCGCAGGCTGCGCTATTTACTGCTTCCTCTCTAGGCTGCGCGTCATTAGATCGTAGCGTCGAACGGTTGGGATATGTCGAAGAAAAACGGAATTGAACCCTTTTCGCGCCGCTCCTTTTTGCGGTCGGCCGTAACTTTTGGCGCTGCCGCGTTGGCCGCACCGGCCCTCGCGCAAAACGCGACTCCACTGGAAGCGTTGATCAATGACCGTTCTCGCGGCAATTGGGACGACCAGTTCGACGCCAAGGCCGCGGCACGCACGGCCGCCGCCGTGCAGTCGAACACCCCGATTCTCGGGCCGGATTCCGTACCGAACATTCAGCAGGCGATCGCCCAGTATCAGAGCATCGTTGCCAATGGCGGCTGGCCGCAAGTCACTCCCACGAGCCAGCAGCCGCTGCAGATCGGCGTTACCGATCCCGCCGTGCAGTCCCTGCGCCAGCATCTGATGGTCACCGGCGACCTGCCGCGCGAGGCGGGCATTTCCTCGTCGTTCGACTCCTACGTGGACGGCGCCGTCAAGCGCTTCCAGGCCCGTCATGGCCTGCCGCCGGATGGTGTGATCGGCGATTTCACGCAGAAGGCGATGAACATTCCCGCCAATGTGCGCCTGCAGCAGCTGAACACCAATCTCGTCCGCCTTCAGACGTTCCCGTCCGACCTTGGCCGCCGTCACGTCATGGTCAACATCCCGGCGACCCGCGTTGAAGCCGTGGAAGACGGTCAGGTGGCGTTGCGCCACGAGGCGATCGTCGGTCGTGAATCGCGCCCGACGCACATCATCAATTCGAAGATCTACGAGGTCATCCTCAACCCCTACTGGACGGCGCCGCGCTCCATCATCATCAAGGACATCATGCCGCTGATGCGGAAGGATCCGACCTACCTGACGAAGAGCAACATCCGCCTTCTCGACGGCAAGGGCCAGGAAGTAGCGCCCGAGACGATCGACTGGAATTCGGACAAGGCGCCGGACCTGATGTTCCGTCAGGACCCGGGCAAGACGAACGCCATGGCGTCCACGAAGATCAACTTCCACAATCCCAACAACGAATACATGCACGACACGCCGGAGCAGGGCCTGTTCAACAAGCTGATGCGTTTCGACAGCTCGGGCTGCGTGCGCGTTCAGAACGTGCGCGACCTGGCGACCTGGCTGCTGGCCGAAACTCCGGGCTGGCCGCGCCAGCACATCGAGCAGGTCATCTCCACCCGCGTCAACACGCCGATCACCCTGGCGACGGAAGTGCCGGTCTATTTCGTCTATATCTCCGCCTGGAGCGCGGCCGACGGTATCGTCCAGTTCCGTGACGACATCTATAATCTCGACGGCAATTCCCAGCTGGCGCTCGACACGACCCAGGGCATGGAACAGCCGGTTCAGTAATCGGCAGATTTCGAGCTTGATTGTTATCGAAGCCGCATCCCTGGATGCGGCTTTTTCGTCTGCCGGCGTCGCTCATCGTAGAATGCCCAGCAAATGTCGCTGATCGTATTGCTCTCCGATCACCCTGACGCTAATACCGTCTGCATTGCCTTTCCGGCCGTTCAGGAGCTTTCACGATGACCAATGCGTCCACCGAACCCTTCTTCAATCGCTCGCTTGCCGATACCGATCCGGAAATCTTTGGCGCGATCGGCAAGGAACTGGGTCGCCAGCGGCACGAAATCGAACTGATCGCCTCGGAAAACATCGTCTCGCGCGCCGTGCTGGAAGCGCAGGGCTCGATCATGACGAACAAGTATGCCGAGGGATATCCGGGCAAGCGCTATTACGGCGGCTGCCAGTATGTCGACATCGCCGAAGAACTCGCCATCGAGCGCGCCAAGAAGCTGTTCGGCGTCAACTTCGCCAACGTCCAGCCGAATTCCGGTTCGCAGATGAACCAGGCCGTCTTCCTTGCGCTGCTGCAGCCGGGCGACACCTTCATGGGCCTCGACCTGAATTCGGGCGGTCACCTGACCCACGGCTCGCCGGTCAACATGTCCGGCAAATGGTTCAACGTCGTTTCCTACGGCGTTCGTGAAGGCGACAACCTGCTCGACATGGACGCTGTCCAGCGCAAGGCCGAAGAAACCAGGCCGAAGCTCATCATCGCCGGCGGCACCGCCTATTCACGCATCTGGGACTGGAAGCGTTTCCGCGAGATCGCCGACAGCGTCGGCGCCTATCTGATGGTCGACATGGCCCACATCGCCGGCCTCGTTGCCGGTGGCCAGCATCCGTCGCCGTTCCCGCATTGCCACGTCGCCACCACCACCACGCACAAGTCTCTGCGCGGCCCGCGCGGCGGCATGATCCTCACCAATGACGAGGATCTGGCCAAGAAGTTCAACTCGGCCGTCTTCCCCGGCCTCCAGGGCGGCCCGCTGATGCATGTCATCGCCGCCAAGGCCGTTGCTCTCGGCGAAGCGCTGCAGCCTGATTTCAAGGACTATGCCGCCCAGATCGTCAAGAACGCCAAGGCTCTCGCCGAAACGCTGATCTCCGGCGGTGTCGATGTCGTCTCCGGCGGCACCGACAACCACCTGATGCTGGTCGACCTGCGCAAGAAGAATGCCACCGGCAAGCGCGCCGAGGCAGCGCTCGGCCGCGCCTATGTCACCTGCAACAAGAACGGCATTCCGTTCGACCCCGAAAAGCCCTTCGTCACGTCGGGCGTTCGCCTCGGCACGCCGGCCGGCACGACGCGCGGCTTCAAGGAAGCCGAGTTCCGCGAAATCGGCAATCTGATCATCGAAGTGCTCGATGGCCTGAAGGTCGCCAATTCCGACGAAGGCAATGCCGCCGTCGAGGCCGCCGTGCGCGAGAAGGTGGTCAAGCTCACCGACCGCTTCCCGATGTACGGCTACATGGGCTGAGGAGGGCGCATGCGCTGCCCTTACTGCGGCTCTGAAGATACCCAGGTCAAGGACTCGCGCCCGGCGGAGGACAATACCTCCATCCGCCGGCGGCGCATCTGTCCGGATTGCGGCGGTCGCTTCACCACCTTCGAGCGCGTGCAGCTGCGCGAGCTGATGGTCATCAAGAAGACCGGCCGCAAGGTGCCGTTCGATCGCGACAAGCTGGTGCGCTCCTTCGAGATCGCGCTGCGCAAGCGTCCGGTCGATCGGGACCGGATCGAGCGGGCCGTTTCCGGCATCGTCCGTCGCCTCGAAAGCTCCGGCGAAACCGAGATCAGTTCCGAGCAGATCGGCCTTCAGGTGCTGGAGGCGCTGAAGAGCCTCGATGACGTTGCCTTCGTGCGCTATGCGTCCGTCTATCGCGATTTTTCCCATGCCGAGGATTTCGAGCATGTGATCGATGAGATCAACGCGAAGATCGCCCGCGATCCGCTGGATCCTTGACCATGGCAGCGCGGCCCGAGGACGAACGTTTCATGGCCGAGGCCATCCGTTTGTCGCGCAGGCATCTCGGATTGACCTCGACCAACCCGTCCGTCGGCTGCCTCATCGTCAAGGATGGCGTCGTTCTCGGCAGCGGCGTGACGGCCGTCGGCGGCCGCCCGCATGCCGAGCCGCAGGCTTTGGCCGAAGCGGGAGAAGGGGCGAGGGGCGCTACCGCCTATGTGACGCTGGAGCCCTGTTCTCACTACGGCAAGACCCCGCCCTGCGCCGAAGCCTTGATCGCCTATGGCGTGGCGCGCGTCGTCATCAGCGTCACCGATCCTGATCAGCGCGTATCCGGTCGCGGCATCGCCATGCTGCGTGACGCCGGCATCGAGGTCGATACCGGCATTCTGGAGACGGAAGGCAGGCGGTCCCTGGCGGGTTATCTCATGCGCCAGACGAGAAACCGGCCCTATGTGACTCTCAAGCTTGCCGTTTCCGCCGATGGCATGATCGGCAAGACGGGCGAGGGGCAGATTCGTATTACCGGCGATGCCTCGCGCGCGCAGGTGCAGATGCTGCGCGCCGAAAGCGACGCCATTCTCGTCGGAATCGGCACGGCGATCGCAGACGATCCGGAATTGACCTGCCGCCTTCCGGGCCTGGAAGATCGCTCTCCCCTGCGCATCGTTATCGACGAAGACCTTCAACTGCCGCTCGGCAGCAAGCTGGTGAAAACGGCGCGGCAATATCCTGTCATCGCCGTTGCCGGCCACCAGCCACCCTTTGACGAGAATACGGATAACGCCTTTTTGGGGCGCCGCGCCGCCCTCGATGCCGCTGGCGTCGAGGTATTGCAGTCCAATTCGGCCGAGCCGGGAGAATTGCTGGAAGCGCTCGGCACGCGCGGGATTTCCTCCCTGCTGGTGGAAGGCGGGGCCAAGACCGCACGGCGTTTCCTCGATGCCGGAATGGTCGACCGCATCCTGCTGTTTCAGGGGCCGGCCGATATCGGCGAAGGCGGTATTGAATCGCCCGTCCTCAAATCCAATATCCCACCCAGTTTCATGCATATCGGCGAAAGCCGCTTCGGCGACGATCGCTGCGACGAATTCGAAAGAGGTTTTTGATGTTTACCGGAATTGTCACCGACGTCGGCACGGTCGAAACCGTTTCTCCGCTCAAGGAAGGCATCAAGCTGCGGGTCGCCACCAACTACGATCCGGCGACGATCGACTTGGGCGCATCGATTTCGCATGCGGGCGTTTGCCTGACAGTCACCAAACTGCCGGAAGAGGGCAGCAACGGACGCTGGTTCGAGGTCGAGGCCTGGGAAGAAGCGCTGCGCCTGACGACCATCGGCACCTGGGAAGCCGGAGCCAAGATCAACCTCGAGCGTTCGCTCAAGATTGGCGACGAGCTCGGCGGCCACATCGTCTCCGGCCACATCGACGGCAAGGCGGAAATTCTCTCCGTGACGGCCGAAGGCGAGGCCACGCGCTTCCGCCTGCGTGCGCCGGAACACCTCGCAAAATTCGTCGCGCCGAAGGGTTCGGTTGCGCTCGACGGCACCTCGCTGACGGTCAATGCCGTCGACGGTATGGAATTCGACGTGCTCCTGATCCGCCATTCGCTCGAGGTCACGACCTGGGGCGAGCGCAAGGCCGGTGACTTCGTCAATTTCGAAGTCGACACCATGGCGCGCTACGCGGCCCGGCTGGCCGAATTCCCGGTCGTCCGCGAAGGCTGAGCTGAACAGGTCGGGCCGGTTTGACGGCGGGGCGAATAGGCGCTCCGGCTGCTTTATGCGAGCATCTTCTCCATAAGAAAATTCGCCAGTGTCTGGCCGCGCTTTACGACTTGTTGCGCGGTCAGGACTGCAAAGCCCTTGCGCTCGAAGAAGGGGCGGGCGGTCAGGCTCGCCTCCGTGAAAATCCGCTGTAGACCCTGTCTGCGGGCGGCGCTTTCGACGGTGGCAAGCAACAGGGTGGCGACGCCCTTTCCCTGATAGTCGGGAGCGACGAACATCATATCCAGGAGGCCATCCGACGTGAGGTCGGTAAAGCCGATGGGCAAGGAACCATCCATTGCAAGCCAGGTCGGCCGGCTTGCCCGATACCGTGCCCAGACTTCGGTGTCATCGACCTTCGCCCAGGCCGCGATCTGCGCCGGGCTGTAATCCTTGGACGACACCTCTCGAATGGCCCGCAGGAAAATATCGATCGTCGCCTGCGCATCACCTAGCTCGTAAGGCTTGATGGAAAATCTCTCTCGCGAAACTGGCATATCATGCGCCCCCGGCCGCGACCTAGCGCTCGAACATCGCGTTGGGCCTGCCCTTGAAGATCAATTCGCCGATGCGGCGAAAGCCGATCTTCTCGGCGACCCGCAGCGATGGCTTGTTTTCCAGCTCCACGATGCAGGTCATGCGCTGTCCTGCGAATTGTTCATCCGCCCAGGTGATCGCCGCGCTCATGGCTTCCGTCGCATAGCCCTTGCCCTGCATCGGCGGCGCGATGCCCCATCCGGCCTCCAGCGTGCCTTCCGTCATCGGCGTCATGTCGCGATGCAGATCGAGAAAGCCCACTTCGCCGATCAGTCGGCCGCTTTGGCGTTCCTCGACGGCGAAGAAACCGAAGCCGAGATGGTGCCAAAGGCCGGCATAACGCAGGAGGCGCGCCCAGACCTGCTCGCGCGTCGGCATCTCGCCGCCGATGAAGCGCACGAGATCCCTGTGTTTCCAGAGGGCAAGAAATTCGTCGAAATCGTCCAGCCTGTGCCCGCGCAGCAGCAGCCGGTCGGTCGTCAATGTCGGAATACTGGTCATAAGATCTGGATCTTTGCTGAAAATACCCTTGGTGACGTTCAGTCGTTCGAGGCGCCAGGTTCGCCATCCCAGTAATCGAGATCGGTGGCGGCGGCGCGGCCGATCACATGGAACGTCGTCTTGTCGTCGCGATTGGTCTTGGCGAGGAACTTGCCGGAATCGGGATATTCGACGATTTCGGTCCGCGCCTTGGTGGAAACGGCGAGATAGACCAGCACGGCGGGGCCTGTGTTGATCAGCTGATGCGCGGTCTCCGGGCCGCCGGCCGGCGCACCCAGCACGTCGCCCTTGCTGACGGCGACGCGTTTGTCGCCGAAGCGATACTCGCCTTCGCCATCGAGGATGACGAAAAGCTCTTCCTCGACGTGATGGTTGTGGAACGGACAGCCGGACTTGCCGGGCGGTACTTCGTTGTAGCTGATCCCGAGGTTCTTCAGTCCCAGCATAGCCCCGAACGAGGCGTCGCTGCCGGCAAAGAAGCTGCCCTGCTGCCAATGACCCAGTTCAAGCTCGCCGACATTGACGGCGGGTGTGGATTTCTTCGTCATGAACCTCCCCCTCTGCAGGCCTGAAATTATTACTGAAGCGGCTACACGCGTGGAAGCTACAATTTCCGTGATGCCCCGATCATTTCCAAATAGGGCCGGAATCGGCGCCGGCCATTGAAAAACACTTGCCAAGGGCGGCCCGCCGTGGTTTGTCCCGCCTTTACAAGGTGCCGCGCCCTCTCAATCCGCAGGTGATGTATGACCAGCTCTTCCAATGCACACATCCTTATCGTCGAAGCTCGCTTCTATGACGATATGGCAGATGCCCTGCTCGACGGCGCCAAGGCTGCCCTCGACGCGGCTGGTGCGACCTACGACGTCGTGACCGTCCCGGGCGCTCTGGAGATCCCGGCGGCGATTGCCATGGCGCTCGATGGCGGGGATAATGGCAATGTGGTCTATGACGGCTACGTGGCGCTCGGCATGGTCATCCGCGGCGAGACCTATCATTTCGATATCGTCGCCAATGAATCCTCGCGGGCGCTGATGGATCTGGCCGTCAGTGAATCGCTGGCGATCGGCAACGGCATCCTGACCGTCGAGAACGATGAGCAGGCCTGGGCTCGCGCCCGCCGTTCGGACAAGGACAAGGGCGGCTTTGCCGCTCGCGCAGCGCTGACCATGATCGCGCTGAAAGAGAAGTTGGGTGCATAATACATGAGCAATCAGGATAACGAGCGACCGGCAAAAACCGCCAATCAGCGGGGCGCGGCGCGTCTCGCGGCGGTGCAGGCGCTCTATCAGATGGATATCGGCGGAACCGGCGTTCTGGAGGTGGTGGCCGAATACGAGGCTCATCGTCTCGGGCAGGAGCTGGACGGCGAGACCTATCTGAAGGCCGACGCATCCTGGTTCCGCTCCATCGTTTCCGGCGTCGTGCGCGAGCAGACCCGGCTCGATCCGCTGATCGGCTCCGCCCTTCAGGACGACTGGGCGCTGTCGCGCCTCGACAGCACCGTACGCGCCATCCTGCGTGCCGGCACATTCGAGCTTCTCGACCGCAAGGACGTTCCGGTTCCGGTCATCGTCACCGAATATGTCGAGATCGCACATGCCTTCTTCGAAGAGGATGAGCCGAAGCTCGTGAACGCCGTGCTCGACCGAATCGCCAAGCAGGTTCGCGGCGAAGCGAAGAAATAGCGCTCGCCCGGCATTCCAAAGGCGGCAGGGGACGCTTTCGTTTCCTTCGTTCGCACCTGATTTGATCTTCGAATATTCTTTTGAACCTCCTGCGGGTGTTTTACCTGCGGGCGGTCTTGACGCGACGTTTTCCCGACAGCAATCTCGCACTGCACATCAGCCGGTCTTCTGGAGGAGGGGACCGGCCGTTGTCGCAGGCGGCCGGGGGAGGAGTGAACCGCCGGCTTTTTTGGAGGGAAAAAGCGAAATGTCGATTCTTTTAGGAGTGATCGCATGCGGACTGCTCTCGGTCATTTATGCCGTATGGGCAACCCGGTCGGTGCTCGCTGCCGATCAGGGCAATGCCCGCATGCAGGAGATTGCCGGGTATATTCGTGAAGGAGCGCAAGCCTATCTGGCGCGCCAATATAGAACCATCGCCATTGTCGGGATCATTGTTTTCATCGCGGCCTGGCTCCTTTTGTCGTCCGAAGCCGCTTTCGGCTTCCTGATCGGCGCAATCCTCTCAGGCGCCGCAGGTTTCATCGGCATGCATGTCTCCGTGCGCGCCAATGTCCGCACGGCGCAAGCATCGTCGCAGAGCCTGTCCGCGGGCCTCGATATCGCCTTCAAGTCGGGTGCCATCACCGGCATGCTGGTCGCGGGTCTCGCCCTGCTTGGCGTGTCCATTTATTTCTACGTGCTGACGGGCATTCTGGGCCATGAAGCCGGCTCGCGCGACGTCATCGATGCGCTGGTCGCCCTCGGATTCGGCGCTTCGCTGATTTCGATCTTCGCCCGTCTTGGCGGCGGCATCTTTACCAAGGGTGCCGATGTCGGCGGCGACCTCGTCGGCAAGGTGGAAGCCGGCATTCCGGAAGACGATCCGCGCAATCCGGCCACCATCGCCGACAACGTCGGGGACAACGTTGGCGATTGCGCCGGGATGGCCGCCGACCTGTTCGAGACCTATGCGGTGTCCGTCGTTGCGACGATGGTCCTCGCCTCGATCTTCTTTGCCGGTTCGCCGCTCCTCGGCTCCGCCATGATCTATCCGCTGGCGATCTGCGGCGCCTGCATCATCACCTCGATCATCGGCACCTTCTTCGTGAAGCTCGGTGCCAATGGCTCGATCATGGGCGCGCTCTACAAGGGCCTCATCGCAACGGGACTTCTGTCGATCGTCGGGCTGGCCGCTGCGACCTCGCTGACCATCGGCTGGGGCTCGATCGGCACCGTCGCAGGCTTCGAGATCACCGGCTCGAGGCTGTTTACCTGCGGTATCGTCGGCCTCATCGTCACCGCGCTGATCGTCGTCATCACCGAATACTACACCGGCACGAACAAGCGGCCGGTCAACTCCATCGCCCAGGCATCGGTGACCGGGCACGGCACCAACGTCATCCAGGGCCTTGCCGTCTCGCTCGAATCGACGGCGCTGCCGGCGCTCGTCATCGTCGGCGGCATCATCGCCACCTATCAGCTCGGCGGCCTGTTCGGCACCGGCATCGCGGTCACCGCCATGCTCGGCCTTGCCGGCATGATCGTCGCACTCGACGCCTTCGGCCCGGTCACGGACAATGCCGGCGGCATCGCGGAAATGGCGCATCTTCCGCCGGAAGTGCGTAAATCCACCGACGCGCTGGATGCGGTCGGCAACACGACCAAGGCCGTCACGAAGGGGTATGCCATCGGCTCGGCCGGCCTCGGCGCGCTGGTCCTGTTTGCGGCCTATTCGAACGATCTGCAGTATTTTGCGGCTCACGGCGACAAGTTCCCGTATTTCGCCAATGTCGGCACGATCTCGTTCGAACTGTCGAACCCCTATGTCGTCGCCGGCCTGTTGTTCGGCGGCCTCATTCCTTATCTCTTCGGCGGTATTGCCATGACCGCTGTCGGCCGCGCCGCAAGTGCGATCGTGGAAGAGGTGCGCAAGCAGTTCCGCGAAAAGCCGGGCATCATGCAAGGCACGGAGCGGCCGGACTACGGTCGCGCCGTCGATCTTCTGACCAAGGCCGCCATTCGCGAGATGATTATTCCGTCGTTGCTGCCGGTCCTGGCCCCCGTGGTCGTCTATTTCGGCGTCCTGCTGATATCCGGCTCCAAGGCCTCGGCCTTTGCGGCTCTTGGTGCCTCGCTGCTCGGCGTCATCATCAACGGCCTGTTCGTCGCCATCTCGATGACATCGGGCGGCGGTGCGTGGGACAATGCCAAGAAGAGCTTCGAGGACGGGTTCGTAGACAAGGACGGGACGCGCCACATGAAGGGTTCGGAAGCCCACAAGGCATCCGTGACGGGCGACACCGTCGGCGACCCTTACAAGGACACGGCAGGTCCCGCGGTCAATCCGGCGATCAAGATCACCAACATCGTCGCGCTGTTGCTGCTTGCCGTTCTCGCTGGATAAGGAAAGCAAACCGAACGCATAAAGAAAACCCGCGGGGCAGAGCCTCGCGGGTTTTTCATTGGAAACCTGCCCGGCTTATTGGCCCGGGTTGAGGTTGTTGAGGAAGTTCCTCGCACCGTTGACGCCGCCGGCTGCGCCACCCTGCAGGATCTGCTGCAAGAAGGTGATGTCGCGACCGCCAGTCGGCGTCGTGCGGCTGATCATGTCGAAGACCTTGCCGTCCTTCAGCGTGTAGTTGGCTTCCTGCTTCACGATGCCGTCCTTGTCGAAATAGATCGCCAGGATGTTCTGGTCGACCAGCTTCGGCTTCATGAAGGCGACGGCACGCGTGCGCTTCTGGGAGATATAGTAGAAGACTTCGCCGTCGAAGGTTGCCGTGGTCGACGGCGTGCCGAGCGACAGCAGAACCTGCTCGCGGCTGGAGCCGACCGGCGCAAGCGCGAGCGATTGCTGATCGAAGATGTAGCCGTTGTTCATGACCTCGCTGGTCTTGCAACCCGAAAGTCCCACGGTCGCGATCACCAGGGCGATGGCGGCACTGCTGCTGAAATTTATGTCAGACTTGAAATACCGTCTGGTCAACGACATCCCATCTCCCCTAATGAATCAATCCGATGGCCGAATGGCCGGTGTGACCTTGCTGTGCATATCATTGTGGCCTTTCCGCGATTGAAAAGGCACAATGACCTTGTTCGGGCATTCTTCATCACCGATCATTCACAACGTGACGACGGTGAGGGCTGGAGCCACGAAGCGGGCACAAACGGCATTGCAATTCGCGCCTGCTTCGGTAAACCAGCTTTTGCGTGGATGCAACAAGGCCAAGCAAAAACGGCACGTTCTGAGGGAGCCAATTCCGGGAATTTTCATGATTTTTGGGCTCTTCCGCAAAAGAAATCACAATCAGATCATCGTCGTCAGGCAGTATGAAGTCCTGACATCCATGGCGCGACAGGCGGTTTTCTATACCGATTACGACGTGCCGGATACGGTGATGGGGCGCTTCGAGTTGCTGTCGGTGATGATGATCCTGTTCTTTCGCCGCACGCGATCTTCCGCGACCAGCGGTCAGGAGCTCGCGCAGGAAATCGTGGACGCCTTCTTCGAGGACATCGATTATTCGATCCGCGAACTTGGAATCGGCGACAACAGCATTCCGAAGCGGATGAAGAAGCTGGCCGGCATGTTTTATGGGCGGCTCGAAAGCTATGCGACAGCCATGGACGGCAATGATCGCGCAGCGCTTGCCGTGGCGCTACGGCGCAACATCTATCCCAAGGCGGACGAAAATGCGGCATCGATGGATGCGCTGGCCGGCTGGATGATCGCGGCCGAGGCACATCTGGCGACCGTTACCGAAGACCATATCGCCACGGGTTCGGCGACGTTGCCGTTGCCCGAAAGGCTCGACCGGCAGGTCGGCTAGGAGAAGAAAAATGAAAAGACATGACTCCGACGAGACACCGTTTTCCTACCCCGTGAAGGTGGGCCATATTTCCGCCAATCCGGTGGACGTGCATGTCGAGGCGGACAAGCGCGAGCTTGTGGGGCTTGCCGCCCTCTGGGACGTGCTTTCCGTGGAGAAGCTCGAGGCCGATCTCAAGATCTCGCGCTGGAAGCGCGACGGGCTGCGCATCAAGGGCAATGTGAAGGCGAAGATCGTTCAGGCCTGCGTCGTCACGCTCGAGCCGGTCGAATCGGATATCGATGAGGACTTCGAGCATATCTTCATACCGGAGGACTCGAAGCTGGCGCGTGCGCCGTCGGTGGATGCGGGAGAAATGGTGCTCGATCCGGATGGTCCGGATCTTCCGGAGACCTTTACCGGCGACACGATCGATGCCGGGGAGGTCGTGGCGGAGTTTGCCGCTCTCGCCATCGATCCCTATCCGCGCAAGCCCGGCGTAGAGTTCGACGCGCATATAGAAGACACGGGTGAAGACGACAGGAAACCTTCGCCGTTTGCGGTTCTGAAAGACTGGAAAAAGGAATAGACCCGCTTGGCAATTGAGCACAATTCAGTTGTAACCGGGGGAGAAAACGGTATTTTGACGCCAAATTCGCCATGCTAGGCGGAGAAAAAGGACCAGGGACGCGTGATCAGAATTTCTCTTGACCTAATGGGTGGCGACTTTGGCCCAGAGGTTGTTGTTCCCGGCGCGGCCAAGGCGCTGGATAGGCATCCAGATATCACGTTCATCTTGTACGGACAGAAGGATCGCTGCGAAGCGGTCCTCGCAAAATATCCAAAGCTTCGTGAAAAGTCGGTTTTTCATGAATGCGAAGTCGCCATCAGCATGGACGAGAAGCCGAGCCAGGCGCTTCGCCGCGGCCGCTACGTCTCCAGCATGTGGCGTTCGATCGATGCGGTGAAGTCAGGCGATGCCGATGTCGTCGTATCCGCCGGCAATACCGGCGCGCTGATGGCGATGGCGAAATTCTGCCTCCGCACGATGGCCAATATCGAACGTCCGGCGATAGCGGCGATTTGGCCGACGCTGCGCGGCGAAAGCATCGTGCTCGATGTCGGCGCCACCATCGGCGCCGACGCGCAGCAGTTGCTCGATTTTGCCCTGATGGGCGGCGCCATGGCGCGCGCGCTCTTCGAGATCGAACGGCCGACCGTCGGCTTGCTGAATGTCGGTGTCGAGGAGATCAAGGGCCAGGAAGAGGTCAAGGATGCCGGGCGTCTCATTCGCGAGGCCAACCTCGAGTCGCTCGAATATTCTGGTTTCGTCGAAGGCGATGACATCGGCAAGGGCACTGTCGACGTCGTGGTGACGGAAGGTTTTTCCGGCAATATCGCCCTGAAGGCGGCGGAAGGCACGGCAAAGCAGATCGGCTCCTATCTCCGTGCCGCCATGTCGCGCACGCTGCTCGCGCGCATCGGCTATGTCCTTGCCAAGGGCGCTTTCGACCTGCTGCGTGAAAAGCTCGATCCGAGCAAGGTCAATGGCGGTGTCTTCCTCGGCCTCAACGGCATCGTCATCAAGAGCCATGGCGGCGCGAATGCCGAAGCCTTCGCCGCAGCCATCGATGTCGGCTACGACATGGCCAAGAATGGACTTACACAGAAAATCGAGAATGATTTGAAAAGATACCATGCCAAGCGGCTGCCTCCCATAGGGCCGGAAGCGGCATGAGCGACGGGGTACAAGCAGAATGATCCGTTCAATTGTTCGCGGCTTCGGGGCGGCGCTCCCGAAGCGCGTCCTGACCAATGCCGAAATGGAGCAGATTGTCGATACCAGCGATGACTGGATCGTCCAGCGCTCCGGTATCCGCCAGCGCTATATCGCCGGCGAGGGCGAAACCACGGCCTCTCTCGGCGAGCAGGCGGCCCGCGCCGCCCTTGCCAATGCCGGCTTGACGCCGGACGACATCGATCTCATCATCGTCGCCACCTCGACGCCGGACAATACCTTTCCCGCCACCGCGGTGAACATCCAGAACCGGCTCGGCATGCATCATGGCTTTGCCTTCGACGTGCAGGCCGTTTGCACCGGCTTCGTCTATGCGGTGACGACGGCGGACGCCTATATTCGCGGCGGCCTTGCCAAGCGTGTTCTCGTCATCGGCGCCGAGACCTTTTCCCGCATTCTCGACTGGACGGACCGCACGACCTGCGTTCTTTTCGGTGACGGCGCGGGCGCGCTGATCCTCGAGGCAGGCGAGGGGAGCGGCGCCAATACCGACCGTGGCGTGCTGACGGCAAGCCTGCGCTCCGATGGTGCGCATAAGGAAAAGCTCTATGTCGACGGCGGCCCTTCCACGACGGGAACGGTCGGCGTCCTGCACATGGCGGGCCGCGAAGTGTTCAAGCACGCCGTCGGCATGATTACCGATGTCATCCAGGCTGCCTTCGACGCGACCGGAACCAGCTCGGACGACCTCGACTGGCTGGTGCCGCATCAGGCCAATCGCCGCATTATCGACGGTTCGGCCAAGAAGCTCGGAATTGCTCCCGAGAAGGTTGTGGTCACCGTCGACCTCCATGGCAATACCTCGGCCGCGTCGATCCCCCTGGCACTTGCCGTCGCGGCAGGCGACGGTCGAATCAAGAAGGGCGATCTGGTGATGCTGGAGGCCATGGGTGGTGGCTTCACCTGGGGCGCCGTCCTGTTGCGTTGGTAGTGTCGCATCTCTAAAAGCCGGTCCGAACAAGAGCTTGACCGCTCGGCGCAAGGGCAATAGTCTCGCGAAACTCAAAGAATATTACGCAGCGATATGGGCGGGGAGCTATGACAGGCAAGACAGTGACGCGCGCAGATTTGGCGGAGTCGGTATTCCGGAAGGTCGGTCTCTCCCGAACGGAGTCGGCGGAACTCGTTGAGACTGTGATCGATGAAATTTGCAACGCCATCGTGCGTGGGGAGACCGTAAAGCTCTCCTCGTTTGCGACCTTTCAGGTGCGCGACAAAAATGAACGCATAGGGCGCAATCCGAAGACCGGCGAGGAAGTGCCGATCTCTCCGCGGCGTGTGATGACCTTCAAGGCGTCGAACGTTCTCAAGACCCGCATTCTGAAAGCGCATGCGAGCCGCAAGGCGAAGGCCAAGCCGGCAAATCCTGCCTCCTGATTCCATTTTGACGTTTATTCGTTCGGCCGGATGGCTCGTCCTGCGGCCGATTTGTGCTGTCTTTCCTTGCTGTTTGTTGCCAGCTTGTGCAACAGCTGAAGATGTGACTTGAATTTCCGCCGCCAAACCGTTGAAATATGGTGAGTCGCATCGCCGGGAAACGCGGATATCATATCCCTACCCGTGCGATCCGGCCCGAACGGCGCCGCATGCGCACTGTAGGAGTACGATGATGGACAAGAGCCCGGATGCATTTCGCACGATCAGCGAAGTCGCGGAAGACCTTGATCTGCCGCAGCATGTCCTACGGTTCTGGGAGACCAGGTTCCCCCAGATAAAGCCGATGAAGCGTGGCGGCGGCAGGCGTTACTATCGTCCTGAAGATGTCGACCTGCTGAACGGCATCCGCCATCTGCTCTACGATCACGGCTATACGATCAAGGGTGTCCAGAAGCTTCTGAAGACCAATGGCAACAAATTTGTCATTGCCGTCGGTCATGGCGATCTGGCAAGCGTGGAAGCGCTCGCCGCTGCGCAGGAGCCGCCGGCAGTCGAGCCGCGCATCAATTCCGTCAATTCCGATGAGGACCAGCTCGTCGGCCGCGCCAAGGCGCCCATCAGCCGTCGTTTCTTCAATTTCGTCAGCGGCGATGACGGCGCGCCGGATGTTTCCATCGGCAAATCCAGCGTCGGCAAGGAAGATCGTGCCTTGCTTCAGGAAACGCTCTACGACCTTCTGGAATGCAAGCGCCTGCTCGACCAGGTGCGTTAGCGATCCTCTCCGCAACGGCGATCATAGCCAAAGCATATTGAATTTCAGGAATATACAACTATTATGTGCGCAATTCCGGCTTGTGCATGTTTTAGCTGCGTATCGCTTGCGTATTGTTTATGCGGGGGAGTGATATTTTTGTGACACTCGCCACCCTTCTGCGTTGTGAAAATTACTAAGGTAGACTTATTAACTTGCCGCAGCGGGACCATGGGTTCAGTTTTGACGGCGAAGCTTTGTTGCTTCGCCCTGTATGAGGGGAACAGTCAGGCTATGGAGGGGCACGCTGTGTCTGCCGGGAGACTCCATCCCTGACGGATTAGTCGAATGGAGACACCATGAACATCAAGAGCCTTCTTCTTGGCTCCGCTGCTGCCATCGTCGCAGCCAGCGCTGCCCATGCCGCCGACGCCATTGTTGCCGCCGAACCCGAACCACTTGAGTATGTTCGTATCTGCGACGCGTATGGCACTGGCTATTTCTTTATTCCCGGTACGGAAACCTGCCTGAAAGTTGGTGGAAAGGTTCGCACGGAAGGCGAGTGGTATGACGCCTATAATCCGCGCAGCAGGGTCGGTACGCTCTGGCACGAGCGCGTCGAACTCAATGTCGATACGGCCACAGATACGGAATACGGTCCGCTGAAGACCAACACCATCTTCCGCTGGGAATGGAACGATGGCAACGCAACCTCCGCAAAGCTGCTGTTCGCAAACATCAGCCTCGGCGGCTTCACGGTCGGCAAGCTCGACTCGCAGTACAATCTGTATGTCGGTTACGCCGGCGACGTCATCAACGACGACGTGATCTACGACGGCCCCTACGAACTCAACCAGTTGACCTACAACTACGATGCAGGCAACGGCTTCTCGGCCGTGATCTCGCTCGAAGACAGCTACTCCACCTCCGACGGCGAGGCATCCTATGGCGCCGGCTGGTGGACGGACGACAAGTCCGATCATTATGCGCCCGATGTCGTTGCCGGTCTCGGTTACAAGACGGACAACTGGGGCTTCAAGGTCGTCGGCGGTTACGACTCGATCGTCGAAGAAGGTGCCATCAAGGCTCGCCTCGACGCCAAGTTCGGCGGCGTGGAAGCCTTCCTGATGGGCGGCTGGAACACCGATGGCGACAAGCTCAACAAGTACGCAGGCACGAACCAGGATGTTTCAGCCTGCACCGCGTCGAACGGCACGGTCAATGCAGCCAAATGCGGCTGGGGTGACTGGGCTGTCTGGGGTGGCGTTGGCGTTCCGATCAACGAAAAGCTGAAGTGGAACCTCCAGCTCGCCTATACCGACTCGAAGATCTTCGAAGCCACCACGAACCTGAAGTTCAACCCGGTGAAGGATCTCCTGGTCGAGCCGGAATTGACCTACGTCCACTACGACTTCATCAAGGACGATACGCTCGCCGGCATCCTTCGCTTCGAGCGGAATTTCTGATCCGAGCTGGATAACCTGCACTGGCCTGCGAATATCGCCATGGGCACAGGCGTAATGTGCAAAGACCCCGTCGTTTGACGGGGCCTTTCGTTTTTCGCCAAAGCGCCATCGAGCGAAATGCCATCCTGGCGAGTGATTTCAGGCGCCTGGATCGATTCTCGCGCATTGCTGGCCGGCTTGGCTTGCTAAAGCTTACCTTTGGCTGTATTTCGCTTCCCCGGGGTTGTATCAACATTGCCGGAGAGAACATGCGCATACGTGCCACCGTGGCGGCGAGTCTCGTCGCCGTAACCACCATTCTATCAAGCTGCCAGACGCCGCAGGAATCTGCGATGAATGCCGAAATGACCTGCCAGTCGCAAGGATTCCGTCCCGGAACGCAACGCTACAATCGCTGCGTCGGCGCGACCTATCAGTCCAATCGCGTCCAGGCGCAGCAGGCTGAAAATCAGGCGGCCGCGCTGGCTGCGGCCGGCATCATCGGCGGCGTTCTCGTCGGTGCGGCTGTCAGCGACAACCACCATCATCGTGGCTATTACGGCCGGCCCTATTATCGCCGTTGCTATCGCTGCTGGTAATCCATTTCCCAAGATACCGAAATGCAGGCTCCGTCGGCTCATCCCGGCGGAGTTTTCGTTTGTGGGGTAACACGCCGCTCAGAATGGCGGGCTTACTTCCTCACGGCTGACGAGCTTCAGGCTCCGGTCCGGCTGGATGATGTAGGTCTCATAGACATCCTGGCCCCATTGGTTGGTGAAATGATGCTGCAGTTGCGAGCCGGGAGGCGATTGCGTCAGCTTCATACGCGGTTGGCCGCCATAGGTGATGCTGCCGGGAATGGGCTGCAAGGGCTCGGCTGCCGCGCATGCGGCAAGCAGGGGGGCACATAGCATAAGGGCTATCAGAGGCTTCATTGCCGTAACTTTCCGTGCCCCCTTCGTTTCTGCTAAATCTGCCGCACAATAAAGACGGAGGGCATCTATGAGTGTGGCTCCAAATCACTATATACAGATAATAACGGCGTGCACGGCAGCAAGGTTTTTTCACGCAAATTTGCGAGGCGCCGCCGCCGGATTTCGAAGGAGTCGCATATGTTTACGATTGCCAGGTCGATAACTGCAGCGGGCTTTGGTTTGTTGCTGGCGGCAGGCGCCGCCGTGCCGGCGGGCGCCATCACCATGCCGGCCCTGTCGGTGCCCGAACAGTCTGATGTCATCCAGGTGCATGATCACGGCCACGGCCATTGGCATGGTCATCACAGCCATTGGGGCCGCGGCCATCAGCATCACGGCTCGGACAGCTATTACGACGATAATTCCGACAGCGGCGTGCTGTTCAAATCCTTCGTAACCGGCACGCTGTTCAACAGGCAGCACACGGAGAGCTACTACGATAGCCACGCGCGCAACTGCGCCAGCCGCTATCGCTCCTACCGCCCCTCGGACAACACCTATCAGCCGAGCCATGGACCAAGGCAGGCTTGTCGCTGAGCCGCAACTTTTTTCTGAGCAAGCCACCACTTTTCGCTTGCGTCGGGAAACTCTAAACTCTAAACGAAACAAGCCGTTTCGGCAGGTCGGGGCGTAGCGCAGCCCGGTAGCGCACTTGACTGGGGGTCAAGGGGTCGCTGGTTCGAGTCCAGTCGCCCCGACCATTTATCTCCTTGAACTCCCAATCGAATTTCTGAAAATCAGCTACACCAGGATGACACCTGGCCCGTCCAGCGATGCGCAAAGCCTTCGCTGACCAACTGGTCGCCGAGCGAGCGGCCGGCGCGCATGGCGATGCGCAGCTTGCCGCCATTCTCGTCGTCGCGGCGGTTACTGCCGGAAAGCACGAAGGTTCCGTCGTTGAGGATTGCCTGCAGGCGCAGCTTCGCGGCCACCGCCTTTTGCTTTTCGCTGGGGCAGCGCGCAGCATCCGCGTCCGGCACATCGATATCCGCCAACCGGATCCGCATCCCATCCTGCCAGAAGGTATTGCCGTCAATGACGCAATTGGTGCCTGAGCCGGGACCGCAAAGCACGAACTTTCCGCCGGTCTGCGCGCGCAGGCCAGGGGAGGGCGAGGGCCGCTCGATCGGTATCCTGCCGACCGGCATCGCCACCGGAATGGCGGCCGGCGGTACGGGCAGGGCCGATGTCGCGCGCGGCTCGGGAGCGATTGCGGCTGTCCTGATCTGCGGCTTGGCTGCCGGCACCGGCGCTTCCCGTGCCACATGCTGCATACCGGCGACCGCGCCGGCGCGGGCGAGCATCGACGGCATGTCCTTGCGATTCTGATAGGCATAGATGCCCGCCACGGTCGCGACACCGACGATGCCCCACAGCCACATCGAATTGCCCGCCTTGGGTTGCGGCTTGCGCCGCGTGCGTCGTTTCGCTTTCGCCATGGTATCATCCCTCGATTGCGAGGGGATTATCGCCGCGATTTCTTACCGATCCGTTGGCTTGGAACCGATTTGCCGACCGCAATGGTGGAGGGCTACTTCGCGGCGGCAGCCGACGGCTTGAGCTTGACCGACATCGTCACCTGTCCGCTGATCGAAAGTCTCGTGCCGCGATTGTCGAGATTGGTGACCGAGCTGCTGCTCGACATGGCGCTGATCTCGCAGGCATCGGCGATGGTGTCGAGAAGGGTCGCGCAGCTGCTCGCGGCGATCTTGTAGAAGGATTTCAACGCCTTCTCCTGCTGCGCCTCGCTATCGCCATCCGCCACCGGATAGGAAATCGATATTCCGGATTGCACGGAGATATATCCCTCTGGCGGCTGGCGAGGGTTGCGCAGGGGGAGATTCGAAAAGTTCTGCGCAAGAGCCGGCGAGGCGGCGCTGACAAGCGCAAGCCCGAACGCGGCCCGGATCAAAAATCTGGTCATCGTCATGTCTCCGTTTCCCTTCTTATCGCAGACGCGGATAAATGCTTGATGATGCGGTAACTTAAAATTGTACCCGTGTCGGGATTTGCCGCTGTGTTTGCGAATCAGACGGAACTCGAAGGGCGCGATTGCTGAATTGCTTCCTTGCCAAGACGGCGAGCAAAGCGCATAGTTTGGGCCATGTCGTCGGGTATGCAGCGGGTGCCGGCGAGGTTCCGCGTGCTTCTACCCGAAGGATGACGAGACGCACGAATGTTGGAAACTCCTATTCATCCCCGGGATTTGCCGCTGTTTTCAGACGATCTGGATCGTTTGGAAAAAGTGCTCGACGCCGTTTGCACGGATCGCGGCATGAACCCCCGCAGCCCGGAAGCCGAGCGCCTCGGTGCGCTGATCATCCAGCTCTATCGCCAGGGCGTGAAGGACGACGCAAAACTTCTTGCGCTCGCAAGGGCTTATTTCTGACGCAACTGCGTTTTTTTCTAGCCGGAAATTCAATCGATTCAGGCTGATTTCACATAGCAGCAATGATGCTTTGTGCCTGTTCGAAGCGAACCCCCATCCTTATATTTGCTGCGTTGCAAAAAGAGATTCGATTTCTCGATGCTCACTGCTTCTTGAAAGAAACAGTGCGCGCCTGCCGCCGCGGAGGAAAACCGATTGCGGCTGGCGTGGATAGAAAGGTCCATGATGAATTTTAAAGTTCCGAGCCGGCTTCGCCGCTTGCTCGTTGATTCCGTCGAGCTGCCGCAGCTCAAGTTTCCGATGGCGCAGCCGCAATCGCAGCCCGCGCGCCGTCGCGTTCCCACGCGCCCAGTGCCGCAGCGGCTGACGGAAATTTTGTGGTTCGGCCGCAATCCCGGCGACCTGCGTATGGTTGAATACGTGCCTCCGGGCGTCAAAGGCCCGATGCCGCTTGTCGTCGTGCTGCACGGCTGTCATCAGAATGCCGAGGATTTCGATCGCGCCAGCGGCTGGAGCGCGCTCGCGCGCCAGCATGGCTTCGCCGTGCTTTACGCAGAACAGAAGGCATCGAACAATCCCAACCTGTGTTTCAACTGGTTTCGCCCGAGCCTGGTCACCCGTGATCGCGGCGAGCTTGGCTCAGTTCGCGAGATGATCGATTTCAGCCGCAAGGTGCACGATATCGACGATAGCAGGATCTTTATCATGGGCCTGTCCGCCGGTGGCGCCTTGGCTGCCGCCTTGCTCGCAACCTATCCGGAGCTGTTTGCCGCCGGCGCCATCATCGGGGGCCTGCCTTTCGGAGCCGCCCGCGATGCCATGGCGGCGCTTGACGTCATGAAGCGGGGTTCAAGCCGCCCGGCTGAAAAATGGGGAGAGCTCGTTCGCGAAGTGTCTCCCGAGGCGACCCGCTATCCGGCCATTTCCATCTGGCACGGCGATGCCGACGAGGTCGTGTCCTTTGCCAATGCGGAAGCTTCCGTCGCGCAATGGCTGGCCGCACGCGGACGCCCGCGGACCAAAGGTCGCCTGCGGCTGTTCGAAGGTGGCGAGCGCCGCGAATGGCGCGACGACTACGGTCATATGATCCTGGAGCTCGTGACGCTGACGGATTTCGGCCATGGCCTGCCTGTCGGCCAGGTGGTCGAGGGCTGGGAGCCGGCCAACGACACCGAGCGCTTCATCCTGCCCGCCGCCATCTCGGCTCCCGAGGAGCTGGTCAAAAGCTGGAAGCTGGCACACTGAAGAATGCCGCACCGAAGTGTGCGGCGATTTTGCGATGGCGATGCGCCTTAACGTCAGTCATCATTGGTGGCATTCAGGTTTTCCGGCCTGATGCCATCATTGTCTGACCAATGCTTGAAGCGTATGCCGGGACCGCCTGTTCCGTCGCTGCCACCGGCGAGGAAAAGCACGCCACGGCTTTCGAGGACGGACCGAACCGTCGCAAGCGCCTTGATGTCGCTCGAGCCGATGTCCGTTTCCAGTGCTTCGATTGTCGAAACCGCAAGCTTGCTCTCGCTTGCCAGCGTTTCCACCGTCAGTCCGAGCATGGCGCGCGCGCCACGTAATTGTGCTGAAGTAATCATGAGTTAACTCTATCGCATCGGCTCAGGAAGCGGAACCGGTTTCGGACAAAAATCACGCGCGAACTCAAAGGGCGGCCGCGCTCTTTTGCCGACCGTCGACCGCATCGCGCAAGTCTCCATTTCCGGTCAGATCCAGCTGAGCGGGGACGGGGTAGCCGAGCAGCTCCTGATAGATTTTCTCGGTCGCATCCGCCATGCCTGCCAGCGTATAACCATCCTTGCGGCGGCGCGCTTCAGCGGTGAAACTGGCAAGCAGCGTCGGATCGGCAAAGCTCGCCATCGCGGCCGCCAGCGCCTCCGGATCGTTGCTGTTGGGAACGATATAGCCGTTCTTGCCGTGCTCCAGCACCGTGCGCGCCCCACCGACATCGGCCAGCACGAGCGGCTTTCCCGCAGCCGCAGCCTCCAGCATCACATAGGACATCGCCTCGTAGCGGCTTGGCATGACGACGACATCGAAGGCATCGATGGCCGTCACGCCCGGCACGCTGCCGTCCAGGCGAGCACGATCTTCAAGTCCGCATGCCCTGATCGTTTCCTTGACGGTATCGGCCAGTTCGCCGACGCCGATCATCAGCAGATAGGCTTGCGGTACTGCCGCCGCCATGCGTGCAAAGGCTTGAACAAGGCGTTCAGGCGCCTTTTGCCGGGTCATCCGGCCGACGAAGCCAAAGAGCAGGGCATCCTGGGGAATGCCATATCGCTTGCGAATGGCGGCGCGCTGGCTGAGGGGCGGCGCGTTGACGCCGTTGACCACGACCCGCAGGCGCGCTTCGGGAATGCCGAGCGACAGGGCATGATTGTACTCATCCTGCGAAACGCAGACCAGCCGATCCGTCAGCCAGGTGCCGAGGAACCGCTCGATGCCGCCATAGACCATGCGGCCCTTGGCGCCCAGCGTCGGATCCATGGTGCGGAAGGCATGCGGCGTATAAAGGACCGGGACGTGTCGGCCCGGCAGCCGCAGTCGTGTCAGCGCGCCGGCCTTCGAACTATGGCCGTGGATCAGGTCGAACGGCCCGTGCCGTGCCGCGATCTTGCGGAGATGCCACCACGCCGACAGGTCCCAGGGACCGGGCGCCCGCCGCATGTCGAGTGGAACGACATTGTCCAGGCCGATGCTTTGCAGCTCGGCAACAAAGGCAGGCTCGGCACGCACCGGCGAATAGATGGCGGTGACGGAATGACCGCGATGTTGCATCGCCCGGCACAGATCGAGGAAGTGCCGCCCCGAGCCGCCGCCGCTTGGTTCGAGAACCTGCAGCAACGACAGGCGCTTGACGCTGGTGCGAATATTCAAGGCGCTGCTTCCCCTTTGCTCAAGGCGCGCTGATGCTTTTGCTCGAGAGCGCCGCAGCCCCAGACGATGCCGATCAGCATGTAAAGATGGCGCCAATGATCTGTATCGATGACATTGCCGATACCGACATGGCCGAGAATGACGATCCAGGCGATCATCACGAAAGGCTGCCAGGGCCGCTCCCTCAGAAGGTTGCGAAAGCCGATATAAACGGTCCAGCAGATCATGCTGATCCACGTCACGAAGCCAAGCCAGCCATAGGTGGTCAGCGTCTTCAGCCAGGTATTGTGCTCGTCTTCGCGGAAGATCTGACCGAAGACCAATGGCCCGATGCCGAGAGGCCGTTCCATGGACATCTGAAAGCCGATGCTGTGGCGCTCGAAGCGGCCGAGATGCCCACCGTCATAGCTCTGCACCAGCTGCAGGCGCGTGGAAAAAAGATCGCTGACCTGCGGAAACTGCAGCGCGACGACCAGCAGGACGACCATCAGGAGGATCGCCGCCAGCGACATCACCAGGATGCGCAGCCGGAAGGCGTTGCTGCGGTGCTTCAGCAGCATGCAGAAGATCAGCATCACCGAGGCGAAGGCAAACAGGGCCCAGGCCGCGCGGGAAAAGGACAGAAACACCCCGAAGGCCAGAACGAACAGGCAGATGGCCTTGATCGGCGCCTTCTTCAAATCGCCGATCAGCAGGCCGTGCATGAGGTAGAGGCTCGGTGCCACCAGATAGGGGCCGAAGACGTTCGGATCCTGAAAAGCGCCCATGGCACGGTCGTAGCGGGTGAAGATATCGAAGCCCGGAACGGCGTGGAAATAGCCGAGAATGCCGAGGCTTGCCGTAATCAGCGCCGCCACCACCCAGGTATTGAAGATCAGCTTCAGCCGCTTTTCATTGTCTTCGGTAATGGCGGCATAGAAGACGGAGCTCAGCGCCAGAAAGGTGGAGACGGCGATATAGATCGGGCCGTCGAGATGATTTCCCGCGGCGAGGTCGTGCATCTGTGTGATCGACAGCATGCCGCCGACGTTGAATGCCAGGAACAAGGCCAGAAGCGGCGCGACACTGCGCGATATCTTCAGCCCGAGGATGAACCAGCTGCCGATGAGAAAGGCGAGCCACAGTTCGTAGGGTGCCGGCTCTGCGATCACGAAGCCCGACAGGAACACGCCGATGGCGACGCTGGCCGTGCCGAGCATCCGCAATGTGGCCAGTTGCGGCTGCGCGACCCGGGACGCTGGAAGGTCGAACGCGGTCAATAGGCGTTTTCCGTATTGAGCAGGCGGAAAGGCGTCAGGAAGAGGATCTTCAGATCGAAGAGCAGCGACCAGTTCTCGATATAGTAGAGGTCATAGGCGGTACGGAACTTGATCTTGTCGTCGCTGTCGATCTCGCCGCGCCAGCCGTTGATCTGCGCCCAGCCCGTCACGCCCGGCTTGACGCGATGGCGCGCGAAATAGCCTTCGACGACATCGGCATAGGTGCGGTTGTGGCTGGCGGCGAGAACCGCATGCGGCCGTGGCCCTACCAGAGAGAGGTTGCCGAGGAGCACGTTGAAAAGCTGCGGCAGTTCGTCGATCGACGTCTTGCGGATGAAGCGGCCGACGGGCGTGACGCGCGGATCGTTCTTCGTCACGGCATTGCGCGCCGACGGATCGCTCATATGCGTATACATCGAGCGGAACTTGAAGACGTTGATGATCTCGTTGTTGAAGCCGTGACGCTTCTGCATGAAGAGAACCGGCCCTCTCGATGTCGCCTTCACGGCAATCGCAGCTCCCAGCATGATCGGCCAGAGCAGCACCAGCGCCAGCAGGCTGAAGAAGACATCGAAGATGCGCTTTGCAACGCCGTCCCAGTCCCGGATCGGCTTGTTGAAGATGTCGAGCATCGGCACGGCGCCGACATGCGAATAGGAGCGGGGTCGGAAGCGCAGCTTGTTGGCATGTGCCGCCAGACGAATGTCGACGGGCAGCACCCAAAGCATCTTGAGCAATTGCAGAATGCGATCCTCGGCGCTGATCGGAAGCGAGATGATCAGCATATCCACGCGCACGAGACGGGCGAATTCGACGAGTTCCGCGACCGTGCCGAGCTTCGGATAGCCGGCGACCATGACGGGGGAGCGTTTTTCGCCACGATCATCGAAGATGCCGCAGATCCGGATATCGTTATCGGGCTGGTGTTCGAGCGCGCGGATGAGTTCCTTGGCCGGTTCGCCGCCGCCGATGATAACCGCACGCCGTTCCATGATGCCGTTGCGCGCCCAATGGCGGATGCCATAGGCAAAGAGAAAGCGGGCGACGAGAAGGAAGCCCGCACCCGCCATGAGCCACAGGCCGAGAAGGCGGATCGAATAGATATTGTTGATGTCGAACGGCACGAGGGCGATGGCCATGACCGCAAAGGCGGCAACCCATGATCCGAGCACCCGGTGCAGGAAGCGCTGAGGCGAGCGCAGTACCGGTATCTGATAGGCATCGGCAATCTGCAGAAACGCGATGGCAAGGCCGCAGAGGGCGATCGTCACGACCGCCTTGGACACGAACGGATGATTGTCCGCCGGCGTTCCGAAGAAGAGGATTGCAAGTCCGAGCGCGAGCAGCGACAGAAATTCGAACAACCTATATTGCCCGACGACGATCGCCGGGGATTGGTTCGTTTCGCGCAACTGCTCCGCGACTTGCCGGGCATAGGCATTAATGCCGTCCGGGTTATCGCCGTGAGCTTCCCCGGCGCCGCGGGTGCGGATTTCCGAAACCTGCTTGCGAATATTGTCCAAGTTAAATTGCTCGGACTTTTCACTCGTGTTCATGGCAATTTATCCGGTCGTTACCGGAAAAGGGCTATCAGAAATCAGCTAAGAAACACTTACAACACTTGCTGGTATTCTAACCGTCAGTGTCCATGCCAAGTATATTTCGATACAGGTGCAAAGTATCCCGCGCCATCACTGAAGCCGAGAAATTCGATCGTATCGTGCCGATATCGGGCATGTTGCGGCGTCCCCATTGCGGCTCGGTGATCGCTTCCGCCATGACGCGGGAAAGGTCGTCCGCGTCTTCCGGTTTTGCGAGCGCGGCACTGTTTTCGCCGAGCGCTTCCGGAATGCCGCCGACACGCGAGGCGATGACCGTCTTCTCGGCCGCCAGCGCCTCCAGAACGATGTAGGGCATGGCCTCGGCGCGAGAGGGGACGACGACATTCTGCGACACGGCGAAAGCCTCGTGCACGCGCATGGCCGGCAGCATGCCGATACGGTGGCCGAGGCCCCGCTCGACCATCATCCTGTGGTATTTGTCCCTGTCGGGCCCGTCGCCGATCATCAGTGCCGAAAGCGGCCTGCCGATCAGGCGTTCGGTCTTGGCGAAGGCGTCGACAAAGAGATCGGGGCCTTTGAGGTCCCGCAGCATGCCGATATAGACGAAATGCACCGAGTCCGATCGTGTCGGTATGCCGCGGAAGTCCCGTTCGCTGATGCCGTTATAGATCATCACCGAGCGCGTGCGCGGCTTGCCGATCTTTCTCTCATAGGTGCGGCGCTCGAAATCGCAGATGAAGATCAGGCCATCCGTCAGAAATTCCAGCATCCGCTCCATGCTGTGCACCAGCATGCCTTGCAGCGAGGCGCGGGGAAAGTGCAGGCTTCCCCCATGCGCGGTATAGAGGCGGGCTACGCGATACCTGTTTACCCGCAGGGCCGAGCCGAGAACGCGCGCAAGCAGGCCGCCCTTGGCGCCATGCCCATGCAGCACGTCCGGCCGCAAACTCTTGATTTCCTTGTAGCTCTTCCAAAGCGTGGCCGTATCCGACAATGTGATCTGCCGCCGGATCGGCAGGCGGATTATGCCAAGCGTCAGGAAAGGCGCAATGTCGTCGAACAGGCGATCCTCATGCTCTCCGCCCGTCAGGCTGTCGCACAGGATTCCGACTTCGTGTCCGGCCTTGCTCTGTTCCTCCGCCAGATCCCGGACATGGCGGAAGACTCCGCCGACCGGCGATCTGAAGCAATGGAGGATGCGGAGCGGTCTGGCCATGAACGGTCGCGGTTAGAACAACCGCTCTCTGACATAGATGGTGTCGCCTGCCAGCACCGGATCCGAAATGCCGACCCGCCCCGTCATGACGTGACCGTTGATCTTGCGGGTGACGTCGGCATTGGACTGGTTGGCCCGGCTGGTGAAGCCGCCGGCGACTGCGATGGCATTCTGAATGGTCATGCCGGGCACGTAGGAATATTGGCCCGGCTGGCCGACTTCGCCCATGATGTAGACCGAGCGATAGCGGTCGATGTCGATGGTGACGTCCGGGTCGCGAATGTAGCCCTGGCGCAGCTTCTGGGCGATCTGCCCGGAGAGTTGCTGCAGGGTTCGGCCGCGGGCAGCGACCTGGCCGACCAGCGGGAAGGCAATATAGCCCGCCTGGTCGATCGTATAGGTATTGGTCAATCCAGGCTGGTCGAACACCGTTATACGCAACCGGTCGCCGCTATCCAGGGCATAGGGTTGGATAGTGGCCTCGTTGAAGGCCTTTGGCGCGGGCTGATAAGTATTGCAGCCGGAAAGGGTGGCGCTCACGGCAGCCATGCCAAGTGCAAGGACAATCTTTGACTTTGCGAAGGGCATTTCGCGCTCATTGGAAAAGGGAAAACACTATGGTCGTTATCAATCCGTTAGGGTTAACGGTCGGTAAAGAGCAGGGGGAATTCGGGAAAAATTTAGCAATGCCAAAAATAACGCGAGCGAAATACTATTAACGCTTGGGTTACCATAGTCGTTTACGATTAATTTTGGCTTTCTATTACGGAGTTCTTGCATATGTCCGGTGTCAACAACACCCAGCAGGATGTGGACATCGATCTCGCACAGCTCTTCCGCGCCGTGTGGAAGCGGCGTGTGCGTGTCGTTGCCATCACGCTGGCGGGCGCCTGCGCGGCACTTGTCATCGCCAAGGTCGTTTCGCCGGAATACCGCAGCGAAGCTCGTATCCTGATCGAGCAGCGCGCACCTGCCTTCGCGACGACGACATCCAACAACGACTCCAGTTCCGGTCCGCTGCTGGACGAGCTTAATATTGCCAGCCAGGTGCAGATTCTCCAGTCGGCGGATCTGGTGAAGCAGGTCATTACCAATCTCAAGCTTTATGACCGCCCGGAATTTGCGCCCGGCAACAACGGCTCGGCGCTCTCCGATATTCTCGTCAAGCTGCATCTGAAGCACGCAGCCGCCGACAAGGCGCCGGAGGAGCGGATGCTGGACGCCTTCAATGGCCGGCTGCAGGTTTACCAGATCAACAGTTCGCGCGTGATCGGCATAAGCTTTACCTCCCGCGATCCCGATCTTGCCGCCAGCGTTCCGAATGCGATGGCGCAGGTCTACCTGTCGATGCAGAGCGGCGCCAAGCTCGATTCCAACAGCGAGGCGACACGTTGGCTCGAGCCGGAGATCGCCAAGCTGCGCGACAAGGTCAGCGAAGCCGAAAAGAAGGTCGCGGATTATCGGTCCGCCAACGGGCTGCTCCAGACCAGCCAGAACAGCAATTTCGCCACGCAGCAGCTTGCCGATATCTCCGCGCAGCTCGCGCAGGTGCGTGGAGACAAGGCGAATGCCGACGCAAGGGCGCAGGCGGTGCGCAGCGCGCTGTCCAGCGGCCGTTCCACCGACACCCTGACCGATGTCTCCGGGTCGCAGACCATCCAGCGGCTGAAGGCGACGGAGTCCGGCCTGGAGTCGCAGATCTCGGATCTGTCCACGACACTGATGGAAGGGCATCCGCGGTTGAAGAGCCTGCGGGCGCAGCTCGTCGACATCCGCCAGCAGATCAATCGCGAGACGCAGAGGATCCTGGCAAGCATCGAGAACGAAGCCAATGTCGCGCAGCTGCGCGAGCAGCAGCTCGTGGCGCAGTCGAATACCTTGAAAGCCGACAGCGCCCGGGCAGGGGAAGACGAAGTCGGCCTCAATGCCCTGGAGCGTGAAGCCACCGCCGAGCGGCAGCTGCTTGAAACCTATCTTGCCCGTTATCGCGAGGCAGCCTCGCGCGCGGACAAGAATTCCAGCCCCGCCGATGCGCGCGTGGTCTCCACGGCGGTCGAGCCGGTCGATCCGTCCTTCCCGAAAGTCGGCCCTATCGTCGTCGTCGCAACGCTGGCGACCTTTATCCTGACAGCCATCGTCATCATGCTCGCGGAGTTGTTCAGCGGCCGCGCCTTGCGGCCCGTCGGTCCTGTCCGCAAGGAGGAAGAGACCGTGCTGGTGGAAACGCCCGAGCGCGGGCAACCCGACTTCGAGCCGGCGCCCACCTTGGCAGCGGTTACGGCCGGCACCGTCGAGGCGCCCGCAAGCGCGCTCTCGATTCCGGCGGACGAGGTTCCGGTTCATGTGGCGGATGCCGCGCTCGAACACGAGCATGAGCCCGAGGACGCGGTTCATGCGGAGGAGGAAGAAGAGGATTTCTCCATTCAATCCGTTGCCGATTATCTGATCGACAGCGGCTCGCGGCTGGCTATCACCATATCACCAACCGGTGATAACGGTTCCACGGCAACGGTCATGCTGGCGCGCACCATCGCCGATGCGGGAAGCCGTATCGTGCTGGTGGACATGACCGGCACCGGATGCCCCTCGAGGCTGATGGCCGAGCACGACGAGCTTGCCGGCGTGACCGACTTGCTATGCGGCGAGGCCGCCTTTGGCGATACGATCCATCCGGATCGACTGTCGGATGCCCATCTCGTACCGCAGGGCACGAGCGACCTTGCCCGCGCCATGCGCGGCGCGGATCGCCTGTCGCTGATCCTCGATGCGCTCGGCTCGGCCTATGATATCGTTCTTGTCGAATGTGGTGCGGCAGAGGTCTCCGGCGTCGCGCGGCTGACGCGCAGCAAGGATACGGAAATCATCCTTTCCATGCCGGAGCCCGAGGAAGGCCAGTTTATCGCCGCGATGACGGAATTCCAGAAGGCCGGCTACGAACACATCATTCTGATGTCCGGCTGGCGCGAAAAGCATGATCCGGATGCGCGCCGGGATGCAGCCTGATTAATCCCCTTCGCCATCGCTCCCCACTGCGACGGCGCCGGTTCCGCGCCGTGCTCGCAGCCGCTGAATGAACGCATAGAGCTTGCGATTGGACTTGATCGCCGTCTTTGTGTGCGTAATGCCCCTTTGTGCCATCGCAGCCATGCGACCCATGCTCGAAATCGGCAGGAGCAGATCGTGCTGCACGGTTTCCACGGGACACCAGGAGCGCTTGTAGGTCTGGTCGCCGATGCCGAAATCGAAGAGGGCGACGCCTTCGCGGTGCAGCCGCTCGATCATCAACCAGAATAGAAATTCGCCGGGGCTTGCCTCCGCGACCAGAGCCTCGTCGATTGAGGCAAACTGGCATATGACGTGATCTCCCTTGCGGGACAGCGCCGCAACCGCAGCAATATGCCCTTCGTGCTCTCCCTTGAGGCGGAGCGCATGCATCTGCAGCGTCGCGTCGAAGCCACGTTCCGCATTTCGCCGCAGCAGTCGGTGAAACGTGGCTTGGGTCGGGACATCATCGAAGACGTCCGGCAGGCTGGCCTCCCGGAAGCGGACCGCCTTCTGGTGAAAGAAGAGGTCGAGAAGGGCGTCCTGCTGATCCGGATCGGCAATCATGTACTCGTAGCCGCCCGTGGCTTCGAGGATTCTGCTCTGATGCTTGAACTTCTTGCGCCGCCGCTTGGCGTTCACCTGCTTCAGGCTCGCTTCGAAACTGTCGAGGAAAGGCAGCTGGAAGGCATGGTTCTGGTTTTCGACGGCCGGCAAAGATGCAAGCGGGCTGCGTCGACCGCGCCATTCGAGAGGCACGTTGCGCAAGATCGCGAGATCTGCCTTGCCGCGCAATGCCGTTGCGATGGCCGTCGTCAGTGCCGGCGCAAGTTCCTCGTTCGCCAGAAATTCGGCTGAAAACAAGCCTGTGTTGATGTTGCTGTGGCGGGCGCCGATAAACTCGGCCCGCCGTATTCCGCGACTGCGGATGATCTCCAGCGGCAGGATGAAGGCGATGCGATCGCCAATCGAGCCGCGAAGGATCGCGAGAGGGTATCGGAAGCTCTCCACCCAGGCCGCACACCAGTCATAGCTCTGGTGTACCGAAGCGAGGTTGTCTTGCTCCAGTTCACGCCATTCCGCTTCGAGCGGGATCATGCTGTCGAAGATGTCGATCCGCAACTGGTCGGCGGCGGCGGGCCGCATCCGGTTGGATGCAGTCGGCTCATCCGCCGTCGCGGCGGCGGCGATACCGGCGATATCTCGCGTCTGGGTCTGCATCCGATCTTCTCCGCTCCGGCGGCGTTCGAATGCAGTCTGTCGGGTAACGGCTTATTTTTGGCTTAAGATGGGACAACCGCACCCAATATGGCGCGGATCAGGGTTAGCCTTGTGTAAATTGTGACAGCGCGCGTCATTGCGGGCGCGGTCCGGCCATCCACTTGATGATGCCCATCGCCGGCAGCACCCAGACGACGCCGCTGAAAAGGAAGTATAGGAAATGAACCCAGCCGGGTTGATCTGCAAGCGTCCGCACTGCAACGATCATGGCAACGATCGCATAGATTGCAACCAACAGCACGAGCAGGATCATGCCTATGAATTTGCGCAGGCGAAGGGGCACGGGGTTTTTCTCCTCATTACGACAGCATGCCGCGACGGCATGCCGCAAACTCCCGGGACTTGTTTTGCACGCCCCTATCAGGCAAATCAACAGCCTGATCGAAGGGAGAAGCCATGGCTGCCACTAATTTTATGACCGAGCAGGCGATTTTGAAGGAAGTGGCTCGCCAGGACCGAAATCGTCGCGCCATCCGCATCTGGCTTGCCTGCGTGCTGCTGGTGCTCTTCGGCCTCGTGCTGGTGGGCGGGGCGACGCGCCTTACCAATTCCGGCCTGTCGATCACGCAATGGCAGCCGATCCACGGCGTCATCCCGCCGCTGAATGCCCAGGAATGGGACGAGGAGTTCAACCTCTACAAGCGCATTCCGCAATTTCAGCTGCTGAACAAGGATATGACCGTCGAGGAGTTCAAGGGCATATTCTGGTGGGAGTGGGCGCATCGCCTGCTTGCGCGCACCATCGGCATCATCTTCGGCCTGCCGCTGCTGTTCTTCGTCCTCACCGGCCGCGTCGAGCGGAAGCTCTGGCTGCCGCTGGCCGGCATTTTCGTGCTTGGCGGACTTCAGGGAGCGATCGGCTGGTGGATGGTCTCGTCGGGCCTGGAAGCGCGCACCGATGTCAGCCAGTATCGTCTTGCCACGCATCTCGTGACGGCCTGTCTGATCTTTGCCGCCTGCATGTGGTTCATGCGCGCCCTGTCGCCGCATTCGAACGAACCGCCGCCGACGCGCCATTCGGCGAAGGTCGCCGGTCTCATCGCCTTCATGGCGCTGTTCCAGATCTATCTCGGTGCGCTCGTCGCCGGCCTGGACGCGGGCCTCTCCTACAATACCTGGCCGCTGATGGATGGCGCCGTCGTTCCGAGCGATCTTTTTATACAGTCGCCGGCCTGGATCAATTTCTTCGAGAATCCGAAGACGGTCCAGTTCGTCCACCGCCTCGGCGCCTATGCGATCTTCGTCGTCGTCGCCATCAACATGGTCGTCTCGCTGCGCGCCGCTCCGCAAACGACGCATGCGCGCCGGTCCGTCGTGCTGTTCGTGCTTGTGCTGATACAGGCGATCCTGGGCATTTCGACATTGCTGCTGCATGTGCCGCTTGATCTGGCCTTGGCGCATCAGGCCGGCGCCCTGATCGTTTTCGGCTTCGCAATTGCCAATTGGCGCGGTTTCTATGGAGAACTGCCGCGCCAGACGTCGATCGTTGTGGGAGACTGAGGCGCGCAGCGCCTCAGTCTCGATTCTCCTAGCGCGATGAGGCGACGCTCGCCGCCGACGATACGCGCGTGACGACCTTCAGCCGCTTTATTTCACCGCGCTTGAAGGCCGCGAGGAAGCGGTTGTAGTCCTTAAAGACCACGCAGCCATTCGATTCGCCACGGCCGCCTCTGAGCATGTAGGTGTGAGCCAGCAAGCCGTTGCGGCCATAGATGCGGGCGCCATTTGAGGGTGTCAGGCGCAGCGCCTGCACACCATGGAACAGGCTTTCCCTGTATGTCAGGCTATAAGTCTCAGGCGGCGTCGGGCCGGTGTTCTTGCGGTCGACATAGCGGGGATTGTCACGCATCTGGCCGAGGCCGGAATGGGCCTCGAGGCGCTCGCCGCTCGGAAGATAAACCGTCTTCGCCTCGATGTCGTAGATCGCCGTGCCTTCGCCGGGGCTGATCGCCGCAAAGGGATTGATAAAAGGCTTCGTCTTGCGGACGGAGCTGTCGTCCGGATCGGCATAGGCCATGAGGCGTGACGGCGGCTGCGCGGTCGTGTCACTGGCGGTCGCCCTGGCGATAGCGCTCGTGGCGTTGGCGCGCTGCACGGGTGTTTCGCGGGCAGGGCGGGCCACGGGAATGACGTTGAGCACGGCTTCGGCCACCGCGATGTCGGCATCCTTGGCGGGCAAGGGCTTCGCTTCCGCGATGGCGGGCAGGCTCACCTCAGGCGCTGCCGAGGCAACCGCAGCCGGCTGCGCGGTCGTCTTGACGGGGCCGGCAGCCGGCATGAGGGCGGCGGTATACTTGACCTGGTTCAGCTGTTGGACCGCAGTGGCGAAGTTTATGGCGATCACCTTGCGCAGATGGTCGATCGTCTCCGGCGACGCGGCGGCCATTTCGACGCGGCCGCTCTTGATGCTCGCGGCTGCGTTCTGTGCCTGCCGCATGTCGGTGGTCTGTTGCGCGAGCGCGTTCGCCAGTTGCAGGCGAACAGCATCCGCGCCGGTGGCTTTCGCTTGAAGTTCCGTGTCGGTCGCGGCGGCGCTGCCGAAGCGGCTCTGGCCGTTCAGCGAGGTGGTGTGGGAGGCGTAACGGGTGGAATGCGCCATAGGGGTTTGCGGTACGATGAAGGCGGATGCGCGCGGCGTGAGGAAGTTGTCGTCCGATGTCGCCGCGCCGGGAAGCGACAGCACCATCGACTGCGTCGTGATCAGCGTCGCCGTAACCCAGGCGAAGGCAGCCACGGCGACGCCGGTGGCCAAGGTGCCGGGACGAATGCTGAGGGATTTTTTCGATCGCGAGGCATAGCCAGAACGCGAACTGAAGTTACCGAACGTTTCGGTCACAAACGCCATGATACTCGTTATCCAAACTACACAGACACTGCGCCGGCTCACAAATGCACACGCGCCTCGACGCTGAAACCGCGTCCGGCCAACACCTTGCCGACTGTCTGGAAGCATGCCGAATTATGGTAACCAATTCCTTTACGATGGCTCATTCTTGGATATTCATTGAAAAAATGGATGCCTCTGTGAGGCTATTCGCCCGGGCCAGTGAAGCCGTTAAAGAGCAAATCCGGCCGACAATTGGTCGCGGAGGCTCACGGTCAATCAAATTTCCGTGTAGTGCCAGCTAATTTAGCGGGAAGGCGGAAATAAGGCCGAAGACGGTCTCGAAATCACGAAATTCCGTCAATGGCACGAAAAAGCCCGGCCCGGTCTATCCTCTGTGGATGACCGGGCCGGGCGATAAGGCTTCCGTTCGCGCCGGGCGATTTAGGCGCTCAGCATCAGATCCATGTTCTGTACGGCGGCGCCCGATGCGCCCTTGCCGAGATTGTCGAGCAGCGCGACCAGATTGACCTGAGCGGCGCCCGGTGTGCCGAAGACGAACAGCTTCATCGTATCCTTGCCGGCGAGCTCGACGGCATTGATGCGGGGCAGGGAGCGGCTTTCCTCAATCGGGATGACCTGAACGATGTCCTGGCCGGCATAGTGCTCGGAAAGAGCGGCATGAATGCTTTCGAGCGTCGCGCCTTCCGCCAGATCGTCGAGATGCAGCGGCACCTGCACGATCATGCCCTGCGGGAAGCGTCCGACGGAGGGCGAGAAAATAGGCGCGCGGTCGAGCAGGCCGTGTGTCGTCATCTCGGGCACATGCTTGTGAGTGAGCGGCAGCCCGTAAAGGAAATGCGGCGCGCTGATCGCATCCGGATGATCCGGGTTTTCCATCTGCGCGATCATCTGCTTGCCGCCGCCGGTATAGCCGGAAACGGCATTGACCGTGACGGGATAGCCTGCCGAAAGGATGCCGGCGGCGCGCAGCGGCCGGATGAGGCCGATCGCGCCTGTGGGATAGCAGCCCGGATTGGCGACAAAACGCGAGCTCCTGATCCGGTTGCCCTGTTCCCTGTCCATTTCGGCAAAGCCGTAGGCCCAGTCGGGATGGATGCGGAAGGCCGTCGAGGTGTCGATGATGCGGACGTTGTTGTTGGCCGCCACCATCTTCACCGCTTCCTTCGACGCATCGTCGGGCAGGCAGAGAATAGCGATATCAGCGCTGTTCAGCATATCCTCGCGGATGGCGGCGTTGCGCCGCTCCGCTTCCGGGATGGACAGGAGCTCGACATCGCGGCGGTCGGCCATGCGCGTGCGGATCTGCAAGCCCGTGGTTCCGTGTTCGCCATCGATGAAGATCTTCGGTGCCATCTTATTCCTGCTCTTTCAATAGGTTGACAGTGTTTCCGGATTCAGTTTGCCATGCAGTTGATTCAATTTCATAACAGCCGCTACGGAAGCAGCAGGACGGTCTTCGAAAGCCGCCGCGCATGTCCCGAAATCGTGTCTCAGCGACCGCTCTCACGTCGTTCGGCGTGAAGACCGAGCATATACATCGCCACGGTCGCCCCTGCAATGGCGGTGATGTCGGCATGGTCGTAGGCGGGGGAGACTTCGACGACGTCGGCGCCCCGGATGTCAAGCTGGTGCAGTCGCTGCAGCACCGAGAGGATCTTGGCGCTGGAGGGGCCGCCCGCCACCGGCGTTCCCGTGCCCGGCGCATGGGCGGGATCGAGGCAATCGATGTCGAAGGTCAGGTAGGTGGGGGCGCCCTTGGTGTGGGAGATGATCGTCGAAGCGATATCGCCCGCGCTCATCTCCTCGACCTGATGACCATAGAGAATTTGTATGCCGAAATCCTCCGGCGCATGCGTGCGAATGCCGATCTGGATGGAGCGATCCGGGTCGATCAGCCCATCGCGCACGGCGCGGGCGACGAAGGAACCGTGGTCGATACGCTTGCCGTCGTCGAACCAGGTATCCTGATGGGCGTCGAACTGCACGAGGGCCAGCGGGCCATGCCGGGCGGCATGAGCCTTTAATAGCGGCCACGTAATGAAATGATCGCCGCCGAGCGTCAGCAGGAAGGCACCGCTGTCGAGGAGCGCTGTTGCCTGTCGCTCGATCGCGGCAGGCGTCTCCTGATGGTTGCCGTAGTCGAGCAGGCAGTCGCCGTAGTCGATGACGGCCATCCCGGCAAAGAGATCGCGGTTGAAGGGATATTGCGGATCGTTGTCGAAGATAGCCGAGGCGCGGCGGATGGCCTGCGGCCCGAAGCGCGTTCCCGGGCGGTTGGAGGTCGCGGCATCGAAGGGAATGCCCCACACCACGGCGTCCGCACCCTCCAGCGATTTCGTAAAGCGGCGGCGCATGAAGGAGAGGGCACCTGCGAAGGTCGGGTCGCCGGCCGCCGAGGTCAGGCTACCGGCCGTGAAGGCATGGTCAATCGACGTGCTCGGCAAGGTCATCTCCTGTGCTTGCCTGGAAATCATAGGCCCGTTCTACCCGCGCCACGCGAACCTTATATTGCTCGTACCAGCGCTCGCGGCCGATTTTCTGGGCGGCAAGATGCGCAACGACGTTCTTCCAGCCGCGGACGCTGTCCTCGTCCCGCCAGAAGGAATTGGTGATGCCGAACCCCTCGGCATCTCTTGCACTCTCGACGCCAAGACAGCCCTCCTGCGCCAGTGCCAGCGTTTCCATGCGTTCGCTCATGGCGTCATAGCCATTGTCGCCTTTCGTTCGGATCGACGCGAAGGAGACGAGGACGTAGGGCGGCTCGGGGGTGGCTGCAAAGCGGGATGCTGTGTTCGTGCTCATGATGGGCCTCGGGAGAGCGAGCGGAATTGTGACTCGGTAGAATCGCAAATAATTAGCGTTTGGTGATTATTGGCCCGATCTGGCCGTGCATTGATATGCTTTTTTGACGCAGGCGATCTGCGGTGTCGAGCATTCGGCGCTCCCCTCGGTGACGACACAGTAGGAGCAGCTGTCCGTAAACTGGCGGCAATCGGGGTTCGCCTGCAGGAAATCCTTCATGCTCTGCATCTCGGCTGCGTTTTCGGTGGGCGCGGGCTGCTGGGTGTCGTCGCAAAGAGCCGGCGAGACGCTGCCAATCAAGAGCAGAAGCGAAAAGATGAATCGACCCATTGAACTCTCCCGATGCTTGTGGCGGCACTCTGCCACAAAACACGGCCCTTGCCTCGGCGGATCTGCATCTTTTTCAGAGGCCGCAAAAGAAAAAGGCCGGGTAAAACCCGGCCTTTCCAAAATCCCGTCTCGGATAAGCGATTAACGCTTGGAGAACTGGAAGGAACGACGTGCCTTCGCACGGCCGTACTTCTTGCGTTCGACGACGCGGCTGTCGCGGGTCAGGAAGCCGCCCTTCTTCAGGACCGAGCGCAGGCCCGGTTCGAAGTAGGTGAGCGCCTTGGACAGACCGTGGCGAACCGCACCGGCCTGGCCGGAAAGACCGCCGCCGGCAACGGTAGCGATGATGTCGAACTGGCCGTCACGAGCAGCAGCGACGATCGGCTGACGCAGAACCATCTGCAGGACCGGACGGGCGAAATAGGCCGTATAGTCCTTGCCGTTGACGATGATCTTGCCGGAGCCGGCCTTGATCCAGACGCGGGCGACAGCGTCCTTGCGCTTGCCGGTCGCGTAGGAGCGACCGAGCGAATCGACCTTGCGGACGTGAACCGGAGCAGCTGCTTCCGATACCGTGCCGAGATCCTTCAGGGAAGAGAGATCAGCCATTATCAGGCGCTCCTTACGTTCTTCTTGTTCAGCTTGGCGACGTCGAGGACGACCGGCTGCTGGGCTTCATGGGGATGGTTCGAGCCGGCGTAGACGCGCAGGTTCTTCATCTGGCGACGGCCGAGCGGGCCGCGCGGAACCATGCGTTCGACAGCCTTTTCGACGACGCGCTCCGGGAAGCGGCCTTCGATGATCTGACGAGCGGTGCGCTCCTTGATGCCACCGGCATAACCGGTGTGCCAGTAGTAAACCTTGTCTTCGTACTTCTTGCCGGTGAGGACGACCTTGTCGGCATTGATGACGATGACGTTGTCGCCGTCGTCGACGTGGGGCGTAAAGGTAGCCTTATGCTTGCCGCGCAGACGCATTGCGATGATAGAAGCGAGACGACCAACGACGAGCCCTTCGGCGTCGATGAGAATCCACTTCTTCTCCACCTCTGCAGGCTTCTGGGAGAAGGTTGCCATGTTGCATACTCTCTTTTAGGACCCTTGGCCCGAAGGCACCTGGGCGTTTCTTGTTGCTTGATTTGGCCAGCTTGACGCCCGCCAAAAAGAAAGCAGCCCGGAAAGGCTGCGATCTGTGGCGGCTTATAAAGTGATTGAGCGGTTGGGTCAATATCGTCGCATTGGATGGCTGTAAAAAATATCATTAAAAATCAATATGTTATATGTGTGGTATTTTGTAACCACACATTTCGATGTCACCCCAGCCGCAAAACCAGCACTCCGGCGGCGATAATGCCGCCGGCAATATAGCGCCAGATGCTGGATCGCTCCTTCAGCACGACGACGGATATGACCATCGCGAAAAGGATCGACGTTTCGCGAAGAGCGGCGACCATCGCGACCGGCGCCTTGGTCATGGCCCACAGAGCCAGTCCGTAGGAGACGATCGAGCCGCCACCGCCGATAAGCCCGCGCCACCAATTATAGCGGACGTGGGCCGCGACGGCATTGACGCCGCGCTGCGAGATCGCCCAGGCGAACAGAAGGACAGGCGGCAGGAGGGCCATCCAGAGCGTATAGGAGATGGAATTGCCGGATTCGCGCGCCCCGATGCCGTCGACATAGGTGTAGGTCGCAATCACCACCGCATTGGCAAGGGCCAGAACGATTGCCCGCCGGCTACCCTTTCGCGCCTCGAAGGCCAGCGTCAATATGCCGGCGCAAATGGTCATCGTACCGATCAGCGCGCCGCCCGAAAGCGTTTCCTTGAGGATGAAGCTGCTGGTGGAGACGATGATGAGCGGCGCCACGCCTCGCATCAGCGGATAGACCAGCCCGATGTCTCCGGCTCGATAGGCGGCTGCAACGAGCTGGAAGTAGGCGAACTGCAGGATCGCCGATGCGCCGATGAACGGCCAGGCTGCGGAAGCCGGCAATGGCAGGAACGGCAGCAAGGGGAGGGCAGCGACCGCGCCGCCGGCCGAGACGAGCGCGGCATCGAGCGATTTATCGGTCCCGGCCTTGATGATCGCATTCCATGTCGCATGCAGCAATGCGCCGAAAAGGACGAGCGCGATAACGTCGAGAGACACGGAAAACCTCGGAAATTGGCTGGCGAGATGCGGATGCTTGGCATTTTGTGGGAGTTTGGCTCCCATATGAGCCTCAATGCATCAAAAAGCAACGAAATATCCCCGGTTATGCAGGCTTGCCTGTCCAGCTTTGTGCGGCCGATGAGGTGGTAGTGTATCGTTTTGGATCTGTTCCGGTTTCCTGTGTTGAATATCATAAATGACTAATTTATTGGAGTATGAAGCGCGAACAAACATCGCATGTCCTGTGAACGCGATGGTAGAGTTAGGCATCTCTTACTTAAAAACCACAGCCTGCCACGGAAGCTGAAAAAGCCGCACCTCGCCGTCGGGCGTCATATGAGGTAAAATCAAGGCGTCGCCTGCCCATAGTCTTTGCTTGTCCACGAAAAGCAGTGTATAAATATGCAAGTATTGAAAAATATTTCAGTACGCATTTCCCGGCGACGCTAAAAGTTACGGCGAAAAATTATTAACACCTTAAGTATAGGAGCCGAAATCGGGCGAATCGCCGCGTATATCTGTCCGCGAATGTAGAAATTATTCTGTGGGAGATGTATGAAGCGGCACATATTTGCCGTTCGCAGTCGGTTCTCATTTCAAATGGCCTTTAATGAGGCCATTCTAATTTGCATGGGAATAAATAGAGAACAAAGATTGCATTTCCCGAGAACGCAATTCCCTCGCTTCGATAAAGTTCAGAACGCGCCTTGAAGGGGCCGCTTACGTGGCAGTGCGCGGCTCATATCCACGGCCGCCATATCACGGCGTGCCATGCCCGGAACAATCAACGGTAGCGCTGGACGATCTCAATCGTCCGAATTTGTCAAGTGTAGCGCATCCTGTTCAGCGCCGGAAAATCAACTCGTCGTCATCGAGATCGGTCGTCGGCCGGCATATGTATACCGGACAGGAGGCCCGATCCTTCGTGGGCAGATAATCCTGCTCGGCATAATAGCCGTTATCGCATGCGTTGCTATCGGCGACATAACGGTCATAGAGCGTCATGTTCGGCGTTCTCTTGGCCGGGTAGCGCATGATGACCGCGCGCTCGCGGTTGATGACGGCTTTCGCTTCGGCGCAGGTCATGGACATGGAATTATATCGGGAAATGGCGAGCGCGGGCGTTGCAGCCGATGCAATCAGCAGCCCCAGCAGGACGATGTTTTTCATCGGGGTGATCCTCCCTGAAATTGTTATAATACTGTATATACGTGGAGTTCGTGATTGCGGTTTCCATATTTGCGGCAGAACGCAAGTGTGATCGAGGTGGGAGGCTTCGTGATGAACCACGACAGTTATGATGATTCCTATATTGCCGATATCCTCTTGTCCGTAAGGACCATCGCGCTCGTCGGCGCCTCGCCCAATCCCGCGCGTCCAAGCAACGGCGTGATGGCCTATCTCCTGAACAGGGGATATCGCGTCATTCCCATCAATCCCGGGCAGGCCGGCAAGGAAATTCTCGGGCAGTGGGTCTATGCCCGGCTGGCCGACATCCCCGAGCCAGTGGATATGGTCGATGTCTTCAGGGCGCCCGAATATCTGCGATCGGTGGTCGAGGAGACCATCATGATCGACCCGCGGCCGCCGGTCATATGGGGCCAGCTCGGCGTGCGCGACGATGCTGCCGCGGCGAGGGCGGAAGCTGCAGGGGTGAGGGTCGTCATGAACCGCTGCCCGGCCATAGAATATCCGCGGCTGGTTGCCTGAGCGGCGCGGCGCGCGTTTATCGCGCGATATGGCTGAAAGAAGGCAAGTTTTTTCCATCCGGCGAAACGCGCTGCAAAGTTCGCGGTTAACTTTCGCGGGCCGGTCGCTATGATCGCCGCGCTACAACAGAATCGGCGGGAGGAGAAAATCATGCCAACGAACAATCCTGGTTTCGACACGCTTGCGATCCATGCGGGCGCGCAGCCGGATCCAACCACAGGCGCCCGTGCGACGCCGATCTACCAGACGACATCCTTCGTATTCCAGGATGCGGATCACGCCGCCGCCCTGTTCGGACTGCAGCAGTTCGGCAATATCTATACCCGTATCATGAACCCCACGCAGGCCGTGCTCGAGGAGCGGGTCGCTGCACTGGAAGGCGGAACCGCTGCACTCGCGGTCGCTTCGGGCCATGCGGCCCAACTGCTCGTCTTCCATACCATCATGCGCCCGGGCGATAATTTCATTGCCGCCAAGCGGCTCTATGGCGGCTCGGTCAATCAGTTCGGGCAGTCCTTCAAGAATTTCGACTGGCGGGTCCGCTGGGCCGATCCGGCCGATCTTTCCACGTTCGAGGGACAGATCGACGACCGCACCCGCGCCATCTTCATCGAAAGCCTTGCCAATCCGGGCGGCACCTTCGTCGATATCGCCGCGATCGCCGCCATTGCGCACAAGCACGGCCTGCCGCTGATCGTCGACAACACCATGGCCAGCCCCTATCTCATCCGGCCGCTGGAGCATGGCGCGGATATCGTCGTGCACTCTCTGACGAAGTTCCTCGGCGGCCACGGCAATTCCATGGGCGGTATCATTGTCGACGGGGGCACCTTCGATTGGTCGGCATCCGGCAACTATCCCATGCTGTCCGCGCCGCGGCCGGAATATAACGGCGTCGTGCTGCACGCGACCTTCGGTAATTTCGCCTTCGCCATCGCCTGCCGCGTTCTCGGCCTGCGCGATCTTGGTCCCGCCATCTCGCCGTTCAACGCCTTTTTGATCCTGACGGGGATCGAAACGCTGCCGCTGCGCATGCAGCGCCATTCCGACAATGCGATTGCCGTCGCACGCTGGCTGAAGGCGCAGGATAAGGTGGCCTGGGTCAACTATTCCGGCCTGGAGGATGATCCGAACCACGCCCTGCAACAGCGCTATTCGCCGAAGGGGGCAGGGTCTGTCTTCACCTTCGGGCTGAAGGGTGGCTACGAGGCGGGCAAGGGGCTGGTGGAAGGGCTGGAGCTCTTCTCGCATCTTGCCAATATCGGCGACACGCGCTCGCTCGTCATTCATCCCGCCTCGACGACGCACAAGCAGCTGACCGACGAACAGAAGGTATCGGCCGGCGCCGGTCCCGATGTGGTGCGTCTGTCCATCGGCATCGAGGACGTCAAGGACATCATAGCCGACCTGGAGCAGGCGCTGGCAAAAGTCTGAGGATTGCCCGGGCCGAACGCCGGAAAAGGCGGCTGGCCATCTTTGATGACATGCCATTTCATGCTTTTGTCCGTCCGCGGCCGCCCAATGGCGACCGCGGACTTTTTGCGTTGCATGCGAGGCACGATCGACGGGAGATTCTTATGCCGACCTATCTGCGGTTGACTATCGACGGCATCGAGCCGGAAGCGGGATCGCCCGCCGCAGATCGTCTGGTTTCCGGCGCTCCGGCCTTTCGCACCTGGAACCTCGATGAGGCCGACGGCGGCCTTTACGCCGGCATATGGGAGGCGACGCCCGGAAAATGGAGGATCGCCTATGACGAATGGGAGTACTTCCACATCCTCTCGGGCTACTCCATCGTCACCGCCGATGACGGAGAGACGTTTCACCTGCGTGCGGGCGACCGCATGATCCTGAAGCCGGGCTTCAAGGGAAGCTGGGAAGTCGTTGAAACGACTCGCAAGGACTATGTAATCCGCCTTTGAGGGCGCTCTTGAATCAAAACATGAAGATCACGGCTCCATACGGGCGGAAGCGGCCTTTTCAGGAGGTTCCACAACGGTCGTCATGCTTGCCGCAGGTTGTGTCACTCCCGCTTCATTAAACTGTCATCAAACTGAAACAATGCGGCATTAGAGCCATCCTTGTCGCCAGGAGATCGTGGTGGGGAGGTTCATGACCTTGGATGCCTCGCGCCGATCTTCTGCTCGCCATCCTTTCATCACTCTGGGAAGTGAGTTCAATCATGTTGAATCAGAAATTTCGTTCGCTCTGCCTGACCGCAGGCTTCATCGCGGCCATGTCCGTTTCGGCTTCGGCTGCCGACGTCTCGGGCGCCGGCTCGAGCTTCATCGCACCGGTTCTGTCGAAGTGGGCCGAAGGCTACAAGGCTGCGACGAACAATGTCGTCAACTACCAGTCGGTCGGTTCGGGCGCCGGCATCAAGCAGCTCCTCGACAAGACCATCGTGTTCGGCGCTTCGGACAAGCCGATGAGCGACGCTGATCTCGAGAAGAACGGCATTGCCCAGTTCCCGATGATCTCCGGCGGTATCGTCGTTTCCTATAACATCGACGGCGTAAAGCCGGGCGAACTCGTTCTCGACGGCAAGGTTCTGGCCGATATCTTCCTTGGCAAGATCGCCAAGTGGGACGATGCCGCGATCAAGGCTCTCAACCCCGATGTGAAGCTGCCTTCCACCGCGATCTCCGTTGTCTACCGCGCCGACAGCTCGGGCACGACCTTCAACTTCACCAACTACCTGTCGAAGGTTTCGCCGGAGTGGAAGGATAAGGTTGGTTCGGACACGGCTGTTGAATGGCCGGTCGGCTTCGGCGCCAAGGGCTCCGAAGGCGTTTCCACCACCGTCAACCAGACGGCTGGTTCGATCTCCTACGTTGAATACTCCTACGTCGTCGCCAACCATATCGGCTTCGCGAAGATGAAGAACGCTGCCGGCAAGGTTATCGAGCCGAGCCTCGACACCTTCAAGGCTGCCGCTTCCAACGCCGATTGGGCGCATGCCAAGAACTTCAACCTGATCATCACCAATCAGCCGGGCGACAAGAGCTGGCCGATTGCTGCTTCGACCTGGGTTCTGCTCTACAAGAAGCCGGTCGACGCCGCCCTCAACGAAGAAGCGCTGAAGTTCTTCAAGTGGTCCTACGAAAAGGGTCAGAAGGACGCCACCGACCTGTCCTATCTCGCGATCCCGGACGATGTTGCTGCGATTGTTGAAAAGTCCTGGAAAAAGGACTTCGGCGCGAAGTAATTTGTGCTGAGTGAGAAGTTGCGGCGGACAGGGTAAAGCCCTGTCCGCCTTTCATCACAGGATGAGGGGAAATCGATGGCTGACGCGACTCAGACGGCTGGCTTCCAGGCAGTGGATATGGCCGCCGCGACCAGGAAATTCCGGACACAGGATCGGATTTTCTATTTCATGACGCTTGGCTCGGCTGCTCTTGTCGTGCTTCTGCTTTTGGCAATCCTTGCGACTCTTGTCATCAATGCGCTGCCGACTTTCGAGACCTTCGGGTTCTCGTTCCTCTGGGGCACGCGATGGAGCGCTCCCTCCGATATCTATGGCGCCGTGCCTGCCATGGTCGGTACGTTGGTGAGTTCGTTCATCGCCATGCTGATTGCCGTTCCCATGGGCATCGGCATCGCCATCTTCCTCACGGAACTTTGCCCCGGCAGCCTGCGCCGCCCTATCAGTACGGCGATCGAGCTTCTGGCCGGTGTTCCCTCCATTATCTATGGCATCGTCGGTCTCTTCATTCTCGTGCCGATCATGCAGAGCTATATCCTGCCCTTCCTTATCATGACGATCGGCCAGGTGCCGTTGATCGGCCTGCTGTTCCAGCCGCCGGCGCCGGGCGTCGGCCTGCTGACCGCAAGCCTCGTGCTGGCTGTCATGATCCTGCCGTTCATCACCGCAATCGCGCGCGACGTGTTCAGCACCGTGCCGCCGATGCTGCGTGAATCCGCTTACGGCATGGGCATGACCACATGGGAAGTGGCTCGCAACATCCTGATCCCCTACACGCGCCGCGGCCTCGTCGGCGGCGTCATGCTCGGCCTTGGCCGCGCGCTGGGCGAAACCATGGCCGTCACCTTCGTCGTCGGCTCGGTCAGCCGCCTGCAGTCGTCGATCATTTCGCCGTCCACCACCATTTCCGCTCAGATCGCGAACAATTTCGGCGATGCCGACGGTCTGCAATTGTCGAGCCTGATTGCGCTCGGCTTGCTCCTGTTCGTCCTTTCCTTCTGCGTGCTTGCGCTGGCGAGATGGATGATCGGCCGCGGCGACGCGCATTGAGGAAAAAACCCATGGAAAATGCAATTCGTCAGAACCTCGTGTCGAGGCGTTATGGGAAGAACCGGGTGATGATGGCCTTGTGCTTCTTCGCGGCCGCCCTCGGCATATTCTTTCTCAGCGTGATCCTTGTGACCCTGCTGTATCGTGGCGTATCGGCGCTCAGCCTCGACGTCTTCACCATGTCGATCCCGGCTCAGGGCTCGCGCGGCGGCCTTATCAACGCAATCTACGGCACCCTGGTGATTACGGGGATCGCCATCCTGATCGCTGCGCCGATCGGCATTCTCGCGGGTACCTATCTGGTGGAATATGCCAACGGCACCAAGCTTGCCGAGGCTGCCAAGTTCATCAACGACATACTGCTATCCGCACCCTCGATCATCATCGGCGTATTCGTCTATGGCGCCGTGGTCGTGCCCATGCACGGTAGCTCTGCCATCGCCGGCATCCTCGCACTGGCGCTGATCGCGCTTCCGGTCGTCAACCGCACGACGCAGGATATGCTGTTGCTAGTGCCGAATGCGTTGCGCGAGGCGACTGCCGCGCTTGGCGCGCCGCGCTGGAAGTCCATGACGATGGTGATCTATCGTTCCGCCTGGACGGGTATCCTCACCGGCATCCTGCTTGCCGTTGCCCGTATCAGCGGCGAAACCGCGCCTCTTCTCTTTACCGCTGGTTATAGTAAATTCACCAATCTGGGTCTGACCGGTCCGATGGCCACGCTGCCAGTTGCCATCAACACGCTTGCCGCCGATCCAGGCGAGGATCTGAAACAGTTGGCCTGGGCCGGCGCGCTGATCGTCACCGTCGCCATCCTTGCCCTCAACATTCTTGCCCGTGTCTTGAGTGGGCGCCGCCAGTGACGCAGCTGCCGAACGATAGGAATGAGACCATGAACATGAGCGACAACAATTTCCAGAGCGTCAACACCCAATCGGGGAAGGACGCCGTTTCCCCGTCGGATCTCGGCGCGCTCGCGAAGCTCGAGGTGAAGAACCTCGACTTCACCTATCAGAACGGCCATCGCGTTCTGAAGGGTGTGAACATGAACATCCGCAAGAATGCGGTCACCGCCTTCATCGGCCCCTCGGGGTGCGGCAAGTCCACGCTGCTGCGCACCTTCAACCGCATGTACGATCTCTACCCGGGCCAGACGGTAGGGGGCGAGATCCTGCTCGATGGACGCAATATTCTCACCAAGGACGTCGATCTGAACGATCTGCGCGCCAAGGTCGGCATGGTGTTCCAGAAGCCCACGCCGTTCCCGATGTCGATCTATGAAAACGTCGCTTTCGGCATCCGGCTCTACGAGAAGATTTCCAAGGCCGAAATGGACGTCCGCGTCGAAGCGGCGCTGACGGAAACGGCGTTGTGGAGCGAAGTGAAGGAAAAGCTGCACCAGAGCGGACTTGGCCTTTCCGGCGGCCAGCAGCAGCGTCTCTGTATCGCCCGCGCCATAGCGGTCAAGCCGTCCGTGCTGCTTCTCGACGAGCCGACCTCTGCTCTCGACCCGATCTCGACCGCCAAGATCGAGGAACTGGTTTCGCAGTTGAAGGGCGAGTTCACCATCGTCATCGTGACGCACAACATGCAGCAGGCCAGCCGTATCTCCGATAGTACCGCCTTCATGTATCTTGGCGAGCTGATCGAATACGGCGCGACCGAGCAGATCTTCCAGGCACCGAAGGTCAAGCGCACGGAAGACTACATCACCGGCCGTTACGGCTGATTTGCCACGGCTTCGTTTTCGAGCCGACAGTTCGCAATGGCGCGCCGCTCAGGTGCGCCATTTTGCGTTGAAGGGTGCGGCTGTGTCCGCGAGGGCAGGAGCGCGCCAGGCGGCTCGTCGTCACCAGGTCAGTTCGAGCTTGTCGAGGCCGTGGAAATGGTAGACGTCCTTGACCTCGGGCGTCCGCTTGAGCTTCAGCCCGGGGAGACGCCGGAACAGGATCGGCAGCACAAGGTTCAGCTCCAGCCGTGCCAGCGGCGCGCCGATGCAGAAGTGGATGCCCGCGCCGAATGAAAGGTTGGGCGCCTCGTTGCGGTCCGGCTTGAAGGCGAGGGGATCGGAAAATTTCTTCGGGTCCAGATTGGCGGCCGCGAGGATCATTGCCACCTTGTCGCCGCGCTGGAAGGAGATCCCGTCGATTTCCGCGGGCTCCAGGCACCAGCGGTCGAAAATGTGTACCGGCGCGCAGATGCGCAGCGTTTCTTCCACCGTGCGTTCCGTCGCGCTCTCGTCCCTGAAGAGCTCTGCGGGCGGATAGCCGCTCTCCAGAATGACGCGCACGGAATTGCCGATCTGATGCACCGTCGCCTCGTGGCCGGCATTGAGCAGCACGATCGTCGTCGACACCAGCTCGTCCTCCGACAGAAACTGGCCCTTGTGTTCCGTCGTGATCATATGCGTCAGGAGATCGTCCCGCGGATTGGCGCGGCGCTCGCGGATGACGGTTTTCACGTAGTCGGAGAATTCCCTGGCGGCCTGATCGGCCGCATACTCGTCCGCCTCGGTTCGACCGAACATATACATGCGCACATAGGCGTGCGACCACTTCAGCAATTGCGGCCCCATCTCTTCGGGAATGCCGATCATCCGCGCGATCATGGTGACGGGGATGACATCGGCAAAGGCCGACAGAAGCTCGACTTCGCCGTCTTTCTCGAAGCCGTCGATCAGGCGGTTCGCAAGCTCGGCAATTTCCGGCTTCATCCTTTCGACATGGCGCGAGACGAAGGCACGGTTGACGAGGGTGCGCAGACGGGTGTGCTCGGGCGGCTCGAGTTCAAGCAGGGAATATTGCTCGGCAAGGTCGAAATTCTTCAAATGCGGCAGAGGCTGGGGCAGGCCGAGTTCTTCGCGGGTGGCGACATGCAGAATCTGCCGGCCGAAGCGGCGATCGCGCAGCAGGCCGTTCACATGGTCGTAGCCGATGAAGAACCATTGCTTCTGCTCCTCCCAGTAGAATGTGGGACATTGGGCATGCAAGGCAGCATAGACGGCGTTGGGATTACCGTAGAAGGCAGGGTCGCGGCCGTTGAGTGAAAGGCGGCGGGTTGCCGCGTCGATGGAGAAAAGTGCGGATCTGGTCATGCCGAAACGACTATCGGATTATCGGGTGTCGGGAAAGCGCGGTCACATTCTGGCGATCGTGCCCATGCGTCGCAACGCATGGATCTGGTCGTCGAGGGTCGGCACCAGCTCGCCTTCGTCGGCGGCAGGCGCATCATCCGCTTCTTTCGCCGATTCCATTTCGTTGAAGACGATGGTGCAATTGCGGCCCGCGTACTTGGCTGCGTAGAGCGCGCGGTCCGCGGAGGATACCAGCCGGTCCCAGCTGACGGTATCGAGCGTCATGATCGCAACGCCGATGCTGACGGTCGCCGGCACCAGCGAGCGCCCGGCCAGCAATGGCACGCGGCAGAAATCGGCACGGATGGTCTCGGCCAGCGCTTCCGCCTGCGATTGATCGTCTATGGGAACGAAGGCGACGAATTCCTCACCGCCCATCCGACCGAACGCGCCGCTGCGCGGGACGAACTGGCGGGCGACGCGGGCAAATTCGACCAGCACCGTATCGCCGGCCTGATGACCGTGGCGATCGTTGATCTTCTTGAAGTGATCGAGATCGAACAGCAGCGCGGCGAGTTTCTGCGTCCGTTGCTGCCCATCCCCGGCCAGGATATCGTAGCTTTCCTGAAGTCCGCGCCGGTTCAGAACCCCCGTCAACGTGTCGGTGATGGAAATTGCGCGCCAGCGGCGTTCGGAGCGTTCCATCAGCAATTTGCCGTTGAGAACAATGGCGACGATGACGAGCAGCCCGTAGCCGAGCGCCATGTAGCCGCGATAGATCATGGCGTCTTCGAGCGCCGGGGCCAGAAGCGCCATCCAGATGGCGGAACCGAAGCAGAAACAGGCAAGCGTCATGAAGACGACACCGAGCTGCCCGCGCGCCGGCTCGCGCCGGCCGTCGGACGGATGAACGGCGAATGCGAGCAATGTCGCACCGGCCGCGCCCGCGAGGTCATAGAGGATGACGCGATTGACGAAGCTCTCGCTGACCCACGGCAAGCTGACGCCTATCAGCCAGATGACTGGCGGCAAGAGCGCGGACCATTCGAGCTTGCGCTTGTCCATGAGCCGGAAGCCGAAGATCCATGCGCTTTCGCCGAGCAATGCAACGGCATTGCCGATCTGGATCGTCCAGATGTCGGGAAGGATGCCGCGAGCCGCAACCAGAGCAAACCCCACCGCGCTGACGGTGAAGCCCATGGCCCATATCAGATAGGCGGGCGATTTGCGGTCGTGCCGCCAGGCAAGAAGGAGCACGGTCGCCAGGGTTATGGCTTCCGAACACCAGATGGTCAGGCCTGTCGTCATGTTGAGCACGATTGCTACTTCTCCGCTGCCTCGTCCCCGTCGGCGCAAAGGCACAACGATTTCTGCGATGGCCCATCCTTGCCGAAGAAGATGGTAAGTTCCTTAAATGAGTTGGTAAATTTTGCCTATGTGGATTTTCCAAGCCGTATCGGCAGGGACCTTCATGCTTCCTTCACCTTGCAGATGGGAAATACCGTGGGTAGCGAAAGAGGCGGCGCTGGAGCGCCTTGGCATTCGAGGCGCGGTGTTTAGAAATGCTTTGTCAACGCTTCCTGGCGCATTACAGCTTTTTGACGTTATGCTTTTGGGCGTCTTGAAGTGCATGGCAGGGACACTCTATGTAGGAGTAAAGGATTTTTACTCCGATTCCCGGCGCCTTCGTCGCCGGGGCAAGTTTGGTAAAGGACGCACATGAGAAATCCAGTCGATACAGCTATGGCTCTGGTGCCAATGGTTGTTGAGCAGACCAACCGTGGGGAACGTTCCTACGATATCTATTCCCGCCTCCTGAAGGAACGCATCATTTTCCTGACCGGGCCGGTCGAGGATCATATGGCGACCTTGGTATGCGCCCAGCTTCTCTTCCTCGAGGCCGAAAACCCGAAGAAGGAAATCGCGCTCTATATCAATTCGCCGGGCGGCGTCGTGACCGCGGGCATGGCGATCTACGACACGATGCAGTTCATCAAGCCGGCGGTTTCGACGCTGTGCATCGGTCAGGCTGCGTCCATGGGTTCGCTCCTGCTCGCCGCCGGCGACAAGGATATGCGTTTCGCCACGCCGAACTCTCGCATCATGGTTCACCAGCCGTCGGGCGGTTTCCAGGGGCAGGCTTCGGATATCGAGCGTCACGCACGCGACATCATCAAGATGAAGCGCCGCCTCAACGAAGTTTATGTCAAGCATTGCGGCCGGACCTACGAAGAAGTCGAGCAGACGCTCGATCGTGACCATTTCATGTCCTCGGATGAGGCTAAGGAATGGGGTCTTATCGACAAGGTGCTGACGTCGCGTACCGAAATTGAAGGTGAAAGCGCCTCGTGATTTATCCGCGAGGCGGTGACTTCTACGCCACAGTTCTATCCCATTTGTGATTGAATAGGGGTTTAATGTGGAACGGAACGCGCTAATAGTAGGCATTAATGCTATGTAGCGTTTTTGTGACATAGCATTCGGCATTCGACGGGGGATCGTTGCCACGCAGTTCGGGTCGGTTGCCTGACCTGCGTTCAGTACCCTGAAGGGCGCCGCGATCTGCAAACGAGGGGCAGGTCCGGCGGGCGCATTGAGTGGACCGCGATTTCAGTTTGGAAATTGGCGGCGTGCTGGAAGGAAAGTGATATGAGCAAAGTCAGCGGCAGCAACGGCGGCGACTCGAAGAACACACTTTATTGTTCGTTCTGCGGTAAGAGCCAGCATGAAGTCCGGAAGTTGATTGCCGGGCCGACCGTCTTCATCTGCGACGAGTGCGTCGAACTATGCATGGACATCATCCGCGAGGAAAACAAATCCTCGATGGTGAAATCCCGTGACGGTGTTCCGACTCCGCAGGACATCATCAAGGTTCTCGACGAATACGTCATCGGCCAGCGGCAGGCGAAGAAGATCCTCTCCGTTGCCGTTCATAACCATTACAAGCGTCTCGCACACGCATCGAAGAACGGCGACGTCGAGCTGGCGAAGTCGAACATCATGCTCGTCGGCCCGACCGGCTGCGGCAAGACCTATCTCGCTCAGACGCTCGCCCGCATCATCGATGTGCCCTTCACCATGGCCGATGCGACGACATTGACCGAAGCAGGCTACGTCGGCGAAGACGTCGAAAACATCATTCTGAAGCTGCTCCAGGCTGCCGACTACAACGTCGAGCGCGCGCAGCGCGGCATCGTCTATATCGACGAAGTCGACAAGATTTCCCGCAAGTCGGACAATCCGTCGATCACACGCGACGTCTCGGGCGAGGGCGTGCAGCAGGCGCTTCTGAAGATCATGGAAGGCACGGTCGCGTCGGTTCCCCCGCAGGGCGGCCGCAAGCATCCGCAGCAGGAATTCCTGCAGGTGGATACGACCAACATCCTCTTCATCTGCGGCGGTGCTTTTGCCGGCCTCGACAAGATCATCTCCGCTCGCGGCGAGAAGACGTCGATCGGCTTCGGCGCTACGGTCAAGGCCCCGGATGATCGCCGCGTCGGCGAAGTCCTGCGCGAACTGGAGCCGGAAGATCTGGTGAAGTTCGGCCTCATTCCGGAATTCATCGGCCGCCTGCCTGTGCTGGCGACGCTGGAAGACCTGGATGCGGATGCGTTGATCCAGATCCTGTCGGAGCCGAAGAACGCTCTCGTCAAGCAGTATCAGCGCCTGTTCGAGATGGAAGATGTCGAGCTGACCTTCCACGAAGACGCTCTGCGCGAGATTGCCCGCCGGGCGATCGTCCGCAAGACGGGCGCTCGCGGTCTGCGCTCGATCATGGAAAAGATCCTGCTCGACACCATGTTCGAACTGCCGGCTCTGGAAGGCGTTCGCGAGGTGGTCATTTCCGAGGAAGTGGTTCGCGGCTCGGCCCGTCCGCTCTATATCTATGCCGATCGCCAGGAGGAAAAGGCCAACGCAACGGCCTGATCCCAGCATCAGCGATCACGAATCGGGGGCTCGTCATCGACGGGCCCCTTTCTATTTGAAAAATCGTGCACTTTGCTGATAAAGTCTTGGATAAGCTCGTGGGAACGCCGTTGAAACCGGTTGTGAAGAGTGCCCGCTGCAGCCATGATGGCATGATTCTGGAGCATTCGGCGGATGGGGCTCGAGCCCGGCGTTTTATCTTCGGATTTTGCCTCGCCGGCCGTGTTCGAGTAGCCGGGCCTCTGTGTTTGTTGTTGCGTTCCTCCTCGTGAACAAGCGGGGCTTCTGTCTGGCGACGGAGCGTCCCGCATGACTTGAAATAGGTAGTGTGAAGCTCCACTTGTTTACCAAGTGAGAGAGCCGGCTAATCCCCCCAAGCCGGCGATGAGCCCGGAAACGGGACGACGGAAAGGAAATGACATGAGTAAGAAAACGTCTGCGGCACATGAGAGCATTGCCTATCCGGTACTGCCGTTGCGCGACATCGTGGTTTTCCCCCACATGATCGTGCCTCTGTTCGTCGGACGGGAAAAATCCATTCGGGCGCTGGAAGAAGTCATGGGTTCGGACAAGCAGATCATGCTGGTCACCCAGATCAACGCCAGCGATGATGATCCCGCGCCGGACGCCATCCACAAGGTCGGTACCGTTGCAAATGTTCTGCAGCTGCTGAAACTGCCTGACGGCACCGTGAAGGTGCTGGTCGAAGGCCGTGCGCGCGCGGAGATCGATGAATATACCGGCCGTGAGGATTTCTACGAGGCCCTCGGCCATGTCCTGAGTGAACCCGAGGAAGACCAGGTCGAACTGGAAGCGCTGAGCCGTTCGGTTGTTTCCGAGTTCGAGAGCTATGTAAAGCTCAACAAGAAGATTTCGCCGGAAGTGGTTGGCGCTGCTAGCCAGATCGACGACTATTCGAAGCTGGCCGATACCGTTGCGTCGCATCTGTCGATCAAGATCACCGAAAAGCAGGAAATGCTGGAAACCACCAGCGTCAAGGCTCGCCTGGAAAAGGCGCTCGGCTTCATGGAAGGCGAGATTTCGGTTCTGCAGGTCGAAAAGCGCATCCGCTCGCGCGTCAAGCGCCAGATGGAGAAGACCCAGCGCGAATACTACCTGAATGAGCAGATGAAGGCGATCCAGAAGGAGCTCGGCGACGGCGAGGAAGGCCGCGACGAGATGGCCGAACTGGAAGAGCGCATCTCCAAGACCAAGCTGTCGAAGGAAGCCAAGGAAAAGGCCGATGCCGAGCTGAAGAAGCTCCGGCAGATGAGCCCGATGTCGGCCGAAGCGACGGTGGTGCGCAACTATCTCGACTGGCTGCTGGGCATCCCGTGGCACAAGAAGTCGAAGATCAAGGCTGACCTGAACAACGCCGAGAAGATCCTCGAACAGGATCATTTCGGCCTGGAAAAGGTCAAGGAGCGCATCGTCGAATATCTGGCCGTCCAGGCTCGCGCGACGAAGATCAAGGGCCCGATCCTGTGCCTTGTCGGCCCTCCGGGCGTCGGCAAGACCTCGCTTGCCCAGTCGATCGCCAAGGCGACCGGCCGTGAGTATGTCCGCATGGCGCTCGGTGGCGTTCGTGACGAAGCCGAGATCCGCGGTCATCGCCGTACCTATATCGGCTCGATGCCCGGCAAGGTCATCCAGTCGATGAAGAAGGCAAAGAAGTCCAATCCGCTCTTCCTGCTCGATGAAATCGACAAGCTGGGCATGGACTATCGCGGCGATCCGTCTTCGGCCCTGCTGGAGGTGCTGGATCCCGCGCAGAACTCGACCTTCATGGATCACTACCTGGAAGTCGAATACGATCTGTCGGACGTGATGTTCATCACGACGGCGAATACGCTGAATATCCCTGCGCCGCTGATGGACCGCATGGAAGTCATTCGTATCGCCGGCTACACCGAGGATGAAAAGCGCGAGATCGCCAAGCGGCACCTGCTGCCGAAGGCCATCAAGGAACATGCGTTGCAGCCGCAGGAATTCTCGGTCAGCGACGATGCCCTGATGGCGATCAGCCAGCAGTACACCCGCGAAGCCGGTGTTCGTAACTTCGAACGCGAATTGATGAAGCTCGCCCGCAAGGCGGTCACCGAGATCATCAAGGGCAAGACCAAGTCGGTTGCCGTAACCGCCGAGAACATTTCCGACTATCTCGGCGTACCGCGCTTCCGTCACGGCGAAGCCGAACGCGACGATCAGGTCGGTGTTGTTACCGGTCTCGCCTGGACTGAGGTCGGCGGCGAGCTGCTGACGATCGAAGGCGTGATGATGCCGGGCAAGGGCCGCATGACGGTCACCGGCAATCTGAAGGAAGTCATGAAGGAATCGATCTCCGCGGCGGCCTCCTACGTCCGTTCGCGTGCTGTCGATTTCGGCATCCAGCCGCCGCTCTTCGACAAGAGCGACATCCATGTGCACGTGCCGGAAGGTGCGACGCCGAAGGATGGTCCGTCTGCTGGTGTCGCCATGGCAACCGCGATCGTTTCGATCATGACCGGCATCCCGGTTTCCAAGGATGTCGCGATGACCGGCGAAATCACGCTGCGCGGTCGCGTGCTGCCGATCGGCGGCCTGAAGGAAAAGCTGCTGGCAGCAATGCGCGGCGGCATCAAGAAGGTGCTGATCCCGGAAGAAAACGCCAAGGATCTGGCGGAGATTCCGGACAACGTGAAGAACAGCATGGAAATCATCCCCGTGTCGCGCATGGGCGAGGTTATCAAGCACGCGCTTGTTCGCCGGCCCGAGCCGATCGAGTGGGATGGCACCGTGGAAACGCCTGTAATTGCTACGGTTGAGGGCGTTGACGAAGTGGGTTCGACCATCGCTCATTGAGGCCCTTTGCCTCAATTCCGTCGAATTGACCTAAAAGGCGAAAAGACCGGCAATTTTGCCGGTCTTTTTTTGTGAAAAGCGTATGGCAACGCTTGCTTTTCCTTGATTTGCAGGGTTTTTGGGGGTGCGGCGGGTAAGAGCATTCCTATTTGCGCCCCGCTTACTGATAAGTCGTTTCATACCAAAGAAAGGGGTGGAAACATGAACAAGAATGAGCTCGTGTCCGCAGTGGCTGAGAAGGCCGGTATCACGAAGGCTGACGCTGCTTCCGCTGTTGACGCTGTTTTCGAGACCGTCCAGGCTGAACTGAAAAAGGGCGGCGACATTCGCCTCGCTGGTTTCGGCAGCTTCACCGTTTCCCACCGTGCAGCCACGAAGGGCCGTAACCCGTCCACCGGCGCTGAGGTCGATATTCCGGCCCGCAACGTACCGAAGTTCACGCCCGGCAAGGGCCTGAAGGACTCGGTCAACAGCTAATTCGTTTTCACCCGCCGCGAGGCTTTTGCCTTGCGGGTGGATACATTGGGGCCCGCCTAAGCGGGCCCTTTTTTATTGCCTTCGTGCCGTCAGAGCAGCGTCCGGCCACCGTTGACGGCGAGCTTCTGTCCCGTGATGAAATCCGCCTTACTCGAGGCAAGGAACGCCACCGCATTGGCGATATCTTCAGGCCTGCCGAAGTGGGCCAGCGGCGTGTGGGCGAGATAGCCGTCCTTTGCCTGCTGCGAAGCGTCGGCATGGCGCTCCACCGGAATCCACCCCGGAGCCACGAGGTTGACGGTGATCCCTTCCGGCGCCAGCTCTCTTGCCCAGGAGCGCGTCATCGCCAGCATGGCGCCCTTGGCGGAGGCATAGTTGCCGAAATTGGGATTGCCGAGCTCCGCGACTTCCGAGCCGATGTTGATGACGCGGCCCGACTTGCGCGCCCGCCAATCCGGCAGAACCGCCTGCAGCAGTTCCAGCGGCGCCTTGACGAAGAACTCGAGCTGATCGAGATAGGTCCGCCAGGATTGCTCCATGAGAGGCATTTCCGGCTGCTGGCCGGTCGCATTGTTGACGATCAGGTCGACCGGCCCGAGCGACGCCTTGATCTTCTCGATGCCGCCAACGATCTGGTCCTTGTCGATCACGCTGAATTGAGCGGCATAAGCCTGTCCGCCGCGCTGCCGAATGGTGTCGACGACCCTCTCGGCTCGCTGCGTGTCGCTTGCGTAATTGACGGCGACCGCCCAGCCGGCCTCGGCAAGCTCCAGCGCAATCACCGCGCCCAGGCCGCGAGAGGCGCCCGTTACCAGCGCTACCTTCATTGCATCCTCCTCCATGTCCGCTCCTAACGCGGACCTCTTCTCCCATATGTCTCCCGACCGGGCGGGCCCCGTGCATCGGTAAGGCCGAGCCGACCGAAAGACATCGTCAGGGTGGCCGAAGGCGTGCCCCCGGCCACCCGTTTCGAACCGGCTGCTACCAGCGGTGATGAACGTGCGGCGCGATCAGGCGTTCGTAGATTTCGCGCATCGCCGCCATGACGTCGGCGGAAAGCGGAGCCAGGCCGGCCGCGGCCGCATTGGCCTTTGCCTGCTCGGCATTACGCGCGCCGGGGATAACGACGGTAACGGCCTCGTTCATCAGGATCCAGCGCAGGGCGAAGGCCGCCATGCTGGCGCCGGCCGGCACCAGCTTGCGCACTTCTTCCACGGCCTGGAGGCCCACGTCGAAGGGAACGCCCGCAAAGGTCTCGCCGACATCGAAGGCCTCGCCATGACGGTTGAAGTTGCGGTGATCGTCGCTGGCAAACTGCGTATCGCGGGTAATCTTGCCGGAGAGCAGGCCGGAGGCGAGAGGCACGCGGGCGATGACCGCCACGTTCTTCCGCTTCGCTTCCTTGAAGAACAGATGGTCGGGCCGCTGGCGGAAGATGTTGTAGATGATCTGGATGCTGAGCACGCCCGGATATTCGATCGCTTTCAGCGCCTCTTCGACCTTCTCGACGCTGACGCCGTATCCCTTGATCTTGCCGGCCTTCTGCAATTCGTCGAGACCGGCGAAAACCTCCGGCCGATAGAGAACCTCGGTCGGCGGGCAGTGAAGCTGCACCAGGTCCAGGCTTTCCACGCCGAGGTTCTTCAGGCTGCGGTCGATGAAGCCTTCGAGATTGGCCTTGGTGTAGCCATCGGCTACATGCGGGCTCAACCGGCGGCCGGCCTTGGTCGCCACCATCGGGCGCTCGCCGCCACGGGCCTTCAAGACGTCGGCAATGATCTTTTCCGAGCGGCCGTCGCCGTAGACGTCGGCCGTATCGATGAAGGTCATGCCGGCATCGAGAGCGGCGTTGAGGGCCGCACGGCCATCGGCCTCGCTGACATCGCCCCATGCGCCGCCGATCTGCCAGGCGCCAAAACCTACATCCGTAACGATAAAGGGCGTGCGTCCGAAAGCATGATGTCTCATGAGATGTCTCCTCTCTTTTGATCGCTGGATAACAGCGCAGTAGCAGCCGCCCGGGCATGCCACAAGCGCGCATCCGCAATGAAGGATCGCAATCGCGTGAACCAGGCGTATGACAGCCCGGCTTCCCCGACGAAACCGTTGGATGACGTCGCCGGCGCGGTATTCATCGCGCCTCCGTTTCCTTAAGAAGGAAAGATCGCATATCTGACGCCATCGGAACCCATGTCCTCTTTCAGCTTCATCCATGCCGCCGATCTGCATCTTGGCAGCCCCTTCCAGGGCTTGGCCCTGAAGGACGCCGCCGTCGCTGCCGTCTTCGTCGAGGCCAGCCGCAAGGCCTTCTCGACGCTCGTCGGCTTGGCGATCGAAAAGCGCGTCGATTTCTTCGTGATCGCCGGCGATGTCTATGACGGCGATTGGAAGGACAACAAGATCGGCCTGTTCTTCAATCGTGAAATGGCGCGGCTGGAGCGGGCGGGAATTCCCGTTTATCTGCTGCGCGGCAATCACGACGCGGCAAGCGTCATCACCAAGACCATCACCTTGCCGCCGAACGTCCATGAGTTTCCGACCGCCAAGCCGGGCAGCTTCAAGCTCGAAGCGCTCCGGGTGGCGCTGCACGGCCAGGGCTTCGCCGAGCGCTCCGCCAACGACAATCTGGCGCTTTCCTATCCGGCACCCGTCGCCGGCTGGTTCAACCTGGGCATTCTCCACACCTCGCTCACCGGCCGAGAGCCGCATGCGCCCTATGCGCCGTGCTCGGTCGATGATCTGCGCTCGCGCGGTTATGATTACTGGGCGCTTGGCCACGTTCATGACTATGAAGTCGTGGCGCAGGATCCGCTCGTTATCTTTCCCGGCAACCTGCAGGGGCGCAATATCCGCGAGCGCGGTGCCAAGGGTGCTGTGCTGGTGACGGTCGAAGACGGACGGATCGAGCACGAGCGCCTGATCGTCGATGAGGCGCGCTTTGCACAGGTCGATATCGTCATCGGTCCGGAGGACGATCAGACGGCGATCCTGCGCCGTGTCGAGCATGCGGTGCAGCCCATGGCTGACGACATGGCTGGACGGATGACCGCGCTGCGCGTCCGGCTTTCCGGCGAAACGCCGCTGCACGGCGCGATAGCCGCCAACCGCCAGCAATGGCGCGACGAGGTGGAGGCCGCCTGCCATCGCGTACATGAGGATATCTGGCTCGAAAAGCTGGAACTGAGGCTGGAACCGCCAGCGGAGAGAGCTGCGGATGCGGACGGTGCGCTGGATCTGCGTCAGCTCCTGGCCGAACATGCCGGCGATACCGATATCGCGGTGGAAGCGGGCCGCCTGATCGATGAGATCGCGGTGCGCCTGCCGGGCGGCCTTGGTGCGACGGAGCAGCCGCTGGACGACAGCATGGAAGCCCTCATCGAAGAGGCGCGGCAATTGCTGCTTGCCCGCGGGCAGGGGGCAGCCTGATGCGCTTTACCCGGCTCGATATTCTCCGCTATGGCGCGCTGACCGATCGCACGCTCGATTTCCGGGCCGGTGCAAGGCTGCATGTCATCTATGGCCCGAACGAGGCGGGGAAATCCTCGGCGCTGAGCGCGATCTCCGATCTTCTTTTCGGCTTCCCGACCGCCGCCGAACAGAGTTTCCTGCACGAACCCAATACATTGCGGATCGGAGCCGATATCAATGCACGCGACGGCGCGCGGCTGAGCTTCCGCCGCCGCCGTGGCCGGAAGGGAACGCTTCTCGCCCCTGACGACAAGGAGACGCCGCTGGCCGAGGATGCGCTTGCACCCTTCCTCGGCAATTTGAGCCGTGACGTCTTCGAACGCGCCTTCGGGCTGGACTCGCAACGACTTCGGCAGGGCGCGACCGCGATGCTGCGCAGCGGCGGCGAGATCGGCAGCCTGCTGTTTTCGGCGGCGTCCGGTCTGACCGGCCTGTCCCGGCTGCGTCAGTCGCTGGAAACGGAGGCCGACGGCATCTATGCCGCCAGGCGTTCGAAGGATCGCGGTTTCTACCAGGCTCTCGATCGCTACGAGGATGCGCGCAAGGCCGAGCGGGACAACGAGCTGAAGTCCGGCGATTGGAAGAAGCTCCTCGCAGAAGTGGCCGAGCTGGAGACTGAGCTGGAGCGCCTGCGGACGGAACGTCGCGGCACGCGGGAGGCACTGGACCGGTTGAAGAGGCTCAAAACCTTGCAGCCCTTGCTCGCCGAAATCGATGCGGAAAGCATGGCGCTCGATCGCCTTGCCGATCTCGCCGCCATACCGGACAGTTTCGCCGATACGCTTGAACAGAGGCTGCGCGACCGGCAAGCGAGCGAAGAAGAGCTGCGCCGGGCCCGGCAGGCCGTTGCGCGCGCGGAAGAGGATCTCTCGCGCATACAAGTCGATGACGCGCTGTTGCAGATATCAGGCGATGTAACCCAGCTCTTTGCCGATACAGGCAACTACCGCGCCCAGCGTCACGACCTGCCGCGCGTCGATCAGGAGCTTGCCGGTTATGACACGACGCTTTCGCAGCTCGCCCGCCGCCTCGGTCTTGCCGAGATCGAGCTGGAGCGGCAGCAACCGAGCGATATCGATCGTGTACGCCTGTCCGAGCTGGTGGAGCAGGGCAGGCAGCTTGCGCGGCAGATGCAATCTCTTGCCGAGCAATCCGAGAACGAGCGCAGACAGCTGGCTGCTTTGGAGAGGGACAGCCTTGCGGGCCGGTTGATCGATCCCAGACCCTATATCGATCAGCTTGAGGCATTGGCTGGCGATCTCTCGGCCTTGAGCAGGCTTGACGGCTTGGAAACGCAGATACGGCGCATCGAGGTCGATCTCGATGAAGCGGCCCGGCGGCTGCAGCCACCGGTTGGTGACATCGATGCCCTTTTTTCGGTGCCGCTTCCGGAAGCGACGGAGATTACGGGACATCGCGACGTCATCGATGACGCTCGTTCGAAGATGCGCGAGGCGGCCGGAAAACTGCAGAGCTATGATGAACAGCTGGCGGAGATAGAACGCACGCTTGCCGACGCGGAACGTACCGGGCCGATCGTCACGCGCGAGCAGATCGCAGCGGCACGCGAGGGCCGTGACGGGCAATGGGTTTCGATCCAGCAAAGATGGTCGGATGGCGCCGCTCCCGAGGCCAAGCTGCTTGCCGCCCTGACCATGAGCCTAGCCGAGGCCGACCGTCTCGCCGATGCCGCCTTGAGCGATGCGGATCGTGTTGCGCGCCACGCCGATTACCGCCTGCGTCAGGCGCGCTTGCTGCAGGAGCGGGAAGAGGCCTCTCGCCGCCTCAAGATCTGCGAGAAGTCTTTCAAGGACGCTCAGGCGACCTTCGCTGCCCTTTTCGAGCCCTGCGGTATCAATGCCCTCGACCCTTCGACGATGCTGGAGTGGCGACGCGGAGTGGAATTGCTGCGCCGCGAGCGCAAGGCGTTGCGGGATCTGCTCGACGAGCGCGATGAGAATGCGCTGGCGGAAGGCCGCGTCCTGCCTGCCTTGCAGGACATCGTCGAAGCGACCGGCTACAGGAGCGGCCGCCTTCCGCCCGCTGCGATTGCCGAAGGGCTGCGCAAGCATCTGCGCCTTCTTTCGGAACGCTGGAGCGAAAGCCGGACACGCGAAGGAGAGATCGGTGCTGCGCGCGACCGGCTGGCCCGGTTCGACGATCAGCAACAGATATTGGAACGGCGGCATGCCGACTGGCGCGGCGCGTTCGGCAAGGCCGTGGAGCTTTTGGGCCTGCCATCCGATACGACGCTGGACATGGCGAATGCTGCGCTGAAGGCATGGGAGGAGCTGCCCGATCTTCTGGCGGAGCGAGAAAACCGTTTGCGCCGGGTCAATGGCATGCGGCGTGACATGGCGGATTTCGAGCGGCGGCTGGCGACGCTTGCTGCCACCAGCGGTTACGAACTGGACCATCTGCCGCCGGATGGTGCTGCCGAGGCGCTGCACACCCGCATCAACGCCATGCGCGGCGAATTGAAGAAGCGCGACAGCCTCGAAGAGGAACGGCAGCGCGGGGAAGGGCTGGTGGCGCGCCAGGAAGCAGCGCTTGCCGCCATCGCGACCGATCTCGACCTTCTGACTGGCGATCTGGGCGGCGTGGAGGACCTGCCGGCCTTGCTATCGCGACTGCGCGAGCGCCTGCGTCTCTCCGGACGGCTTGCCGAAAGTCGCGACCGCTTCCGTCAGCAGGCCGACGGCAAGGCCGAAGACGACCTTCGTGCCGAGCTTGCCGGCTTCGAACGGGTCGCTGCCGATCTCGAAATCGAGCGCCTGACCGAAGAGGATCAGCGTCAGTTCGCCATGCATGGCGAGCTTTCGGCGCGACTGGCGGAGAACCGCCGTCAGCGGCAGTCCTTGGAAACGGGCGTCAGCGCCGAATACGCGGTCTTCGAAAAGCTCTCGGCCGAGCAGGAGGCAAAGGACCTCGCGCGGCAATGGGTGGTGCTGAGGATTGCGGCCCGCATGCTGGCAGGCTCGATGGAGGCCTATCGCGAGAAGCAGGCCGATCCCGTCGTCAGGCGGGCCGGCGAGCTATTCTCGCAGTTGACCGGCGGCCGCTTCTCCCGTCTCGTGGAGGCGCACGACGAAAGCGATGCGCTGCAGCTGCTGGCGGAACGCGCCGCCGGCGAACGCGTGCCGCTGGATGGCTTGAGCGAGGGTACGGGCGACCAGCTCTATCTCGCCTTGCGTCTGGCGTTTCTCGAGGATTATTCCGCCCGCAACGAGCCGGCGCCGCTGATCGTCGACGATATATTCCAGACGTTCGACGACGAACGCGCGCGCGCCGGACTGCAGGTTCTGGCCGCAACGGCCGACCGCTTCCAGACGATCCTGTTTACCCACGAGAAGAGCGTGGTCGAGATCGCTGAAAGCGAGATCGGCAAGGGGCTCGACCTGATCCAGCTCTGATCGGGGCCGGCTGCGGCCCCGGGGTTTCTACGAGGCCGACGGGATGTGCAGTCGTGTCGGTATCACGATCCTTGGATCTGACTTGTCCCGGCTGTAGGCCGGATTGAGCGAGCGGTCGATGAAATTCTGCGTGGCGTGCAGCCGTCGCAGGTTCTGCTTCTCCTGCTCGAACCGCTTCTTGCGCTCGCCGGATTTGTCGGACCCGCGCGACAGCGATTCGTGATGATATAGGCAGGCAAACGGTGTCCAGACGATGCGATAGCCAGCCTTGTGCGCGCGCAGGCAATAGTCGACGTCGTTGTAGGCCACCGCGAAATTCTCCTCGTCGAACAGGCCGATCTTCCGGAGGCAATCGCCCGAAATCAGCATCACCGCCCCGGTCACGCAGGTCATGGTGTTGCGCACATGCAGCCGGTTCATCGGCCCGCCGAACTCCTTCGGCTTGTTCATGTACCAGTGGCCGGCCAGCCCGCCGAAGCCGATCACCACGCCGGCGTGCTGCATCTTGTCATTCGAGAATAGCAGCTTGGCGCCGACGATGCCGGTTCTGTCGTAAGCGAGGCAGGAGACCATTTCCTTCAACCAGCCTGGTTCTATGACTTCGACATCGTTGTTGAGGATGAGGCAGTGTTCCCCGGTCGCCGCCTGCAGGCCACGATTGATCGAGCGGGAGAAATTGAAGGCCTCCGCCGTAACGGATGCGGAGAATCGCGGCTCGGTCTGGCGGTAACGATCGTAGAGATCGAGAACCGATTGATCCGTGGAGCCGTTGTCGATGACCAGAACTTCGAAGTTGGGATAGTCGGTCTTTGTGAAGATATCGCCGAGGATGCGCGAGATCAGATCCAAATTATCCTTGCTCGGAATGACGATCGAAATCTTCGGCCACTCGCGCGGCGCTTCAAAAATGACGCGATGGAGCGTCTTGGTGAGAGCGCCTTCCACATCGATCGCCTGCTGCAGCCGCTCGAACCTCTCGGTCAACGCCTTCCTGGCATTGCTGGTGGCGGCATCCATGAATTTGCGCGAGTAGGTTTTGCCGTTCCGGCGCCACCAGTAGGCGGGATAGGGCAAGTGGAGAATGCTCTCCTCGGGAAGGCTCTCCAGATAGCGCAGCAGCAGATCATAATCCTGCGAGCCGTCGTAGCCGGTGCGCAGATAGCCGATCTCGCGAAGCCGGCTGTGGCGATAGATGGAGAAATGATTGATGTAGTTCACGCCCGTCAGCAGTACGGAATCATAGGCCGGCTTCAGCATGACGCCGGTCGGCTTCAGGGTGTCGTCCACCACCAGTTCGTCCGTATAGAGGAAGTTCGCCTCCGGATTTCGCTCCAGCGTATGCCGGATGAGCCTGAAGGCATGGGGCGCGATGACATCGTCATGGTCGAGAAAGGCGATCCATTGTCCTTGCGCATGCGCCAATCCGGCATTGGTGGCAGCAGCGATCCCACCGTTGCGCTCGTTCAGTACGAAGCGGATGTTATCCTTCGATTGCTGGCTTTCATACCATTGCCGCGTTTCCGATGAGGTCGAACCATCGTCGCTCAGGATAAGTTCGGTCCCTTGCTCGCTTTGTGCTTCGAAGGATTTGACGAGGTCGTCCAGATAGCGAGGCGGCGCGTTGTAGACGGGAACGACGATGCTCAGCCAGTTCCCGGCGGTTGCCGATACCGGTGGCGCGGCCAACTCGGCGGCGAGCCGATAGTTCGCGTCGGCATATTGCACGGTCAGGCTTGCTCCGCGCCGGCCAAAGCGCAGCCTGGGCAGCTTCATCCAGTGCCGCGGCAGCTTGCCGAGATCGATGCGTCTGGTTGTTTCGTCCGCGCCGAGGACCTCGGAAATATATCTCTCGGCCGACTTGGCGGATGCAAAGGTCCTGGCATCGAACTGGAAACGCGTTGGAAACGTCGCTGGATCGGCGCGCAATGAGCAGATGGTGCCGACCGAACCGATATCTGCCGTGACGATGAAGCGACGGCCCTCCGGGAATGAGACGGCATCCTTTTCACGGAAGCCATAACCGCGGTTGATATAGAACTTCGGGTCTATGGGCTCGTCAACCGCGGCAATATGAATGACCAGCAGCCTTTTGCGTACCGGCGAAAACCTGATCTCGAACGCGGGATCGTCGCCCACGGACGTCCATAGGTCGGGAGGAGCATCGGCGGATATTTCGCGTTCGAGGTCGGCGTTCGGTACGATTTTGAGTGTCATCGAAATATTGTTTATCCGGACGCCTTGAGGCGTCGTTTATGAGATTTCAGATCTGGGCTACGCCGCTGAGCGGCTCGAAACATATGCCGGGAAATGCCGGGTTCGCATGCAGGCGCATTTTCTCGATCGAATTTCTTGTGGCATCGCGAGCGGCGAGCCGACGCTCCCGGTTGCCCACCAGCTGGTCTATGGCTGTCAGCCACGCCTCCGGAGTATTGTCGATGTGAAACTCTCCGGCGACGGCGCAACGCGCGAACGTCGGGCATCGGGAGAAGATCGCGGCCGCCTGCAGGCGGCTGATGTCGATCCGCTTGGTGTCGGAACGGCTCGCATTCGTCTTTCCCGCCAGGAGGGGCGCCAGGGCGATGTCGGCGGCATGATGCGTTGTCTTGGCAAGATAGGCCGGCCACGACAGGGGTGGCCTGATCGCAATCCGCGTGGCATCGATTCCCTGCCGGCTCCATCGGCGCGCGAGGCCGCCCCCGGCGAACACTTCAAAATGCAGGTTGACGTGCTTTTCCATCGCGGTTCTGACGACGGGCATCAGGAACTCATGCTCGCGGCGATGAACGCCGGTGGCGTGATAGACCATCTGCAGCGGGGCAGCAGCCTGGTCTTCGGCAGATGCCGCGCCGTGAGCCGGCTCCGCCGGCAGCGGGGCGAGAACATCGATCCGGTGGCCCGCAGTAGCGAGGGAATCCGCCAGGGTTTCGGTGGAGGACCAGATGTCCGTCAGGAGCCGGTTGACCCGGGGCAACGGGCGAATGGCCAATCTCAGCAATCTGAACTTATAGTCCCAGTTTGCCTCGTTGCCGGCGACCACGGCGGCGATATCGTCGTCAACGAAGTACGCCACTCCGGCGAGACGTTCGCGCCGCTGCTCCAGCCAGCGAATATGCGGCGGCTTGATGTAACGGCAAATAATCACAAAAAGCCCGTCGCTTTCGATCCCATCCAGGGGGTCGTCGAGGCCTTTCATGATCACAGGGATCTCGCCCAGCGTTTTGGTTCGCTCGTCAAGATAATAGCTGACGCTGGGATTGGGATATCGCGACAGGATAAGAAGCCGTTTCGCGATACGATGCCTATTCTCCGCCGGCCTTCCCAGCGACCGGGGCCGGGGAAGCAGTTTGTAGATGACGTTGCGTAGAATCTGCATGGGGCCGCCTGCGCAACTTACGTCAAACGACTTCGGATATTCGACAGCACGCCGACGACGATGCCCCAGATCGCCAGGCTCGCCGCAAGAATGACGCCGATCCAAAGCGCTCGCTTGGGATATTCGGCCTCGTCCGGCAGGCTGGGTGCGAGAAATGTGTCGAGGTAAAGAAGCTGCTGCTTGCTTACGAACTGAACCTGTTCCAGCGTCTTCATGCTCGTTGCGAACTGCTGCTCCGCAAGACTTTGCTCGAGCTCCCGCTGGGACAGATCCACCGACACATCCGCGAGGTTCTGTTCCGATTTGTTCTGCCCGGCAATCTGGCTGTTCAATTGATCCAGCTGCTTCTGCTTGCTATCGATTTCGCGTTTGAGAATGCGCATCTGAGGAGCATCGGCGGACACCGTGCCCAGCATCGCATCATATTTTTGTTGGAGGCCTATTCTCTCGGTTTGCACCGTCGATATCAACGTCGACAAGATGGTCGACGACCCTTCGACGCTGAGAACGCCCGATTGATTGCGGGCGCTCAAAAGATGTTCTCGCGCCGTCTGCAATTGATTTTTTGCGTTGTCCAGGTTGGTTTGCGCCGTGGTGATGACATCCCGCCAGATGCGATTGTTGACCTCGTTGACCGCCCCTTCGGAAGCCTCGACGACCGCCTCTAAAACCCGCTGGGAATCGGCCGCCGAAAAAGCGCGTAGCTTGACCGTTACGATACCGCTGTTCGCGTCGACTTTCACCGATACGATATCTTCCCAGTAGTCGAGCAGCTTTTCCGAGCTGGCATCCTTTTTCAGCCGCGCGATCGGATCGATCGATGAATCGCCATAGATTTTCCGCAGATCGATCTTGCCCTCAAGAGCCGTCAGCATGTCCTTGCTTTGAATGAAGTTCGTGACGATCTGGGTATCCTGGACGATTTGCGTGGTCGGCAAGCCGGTGACCTTCGCCAACTGGTTCTTGCCGAGCGCCGGGCTCGATGAACGGACCGTGAAGCGTGCTTCGGATTGATATTGATCGGAAGCCACGCACGTAAAATAATAGATGGAAGCCAGGTTGGGCACGACAAGCAAAAGAACAGCCGAAAGCAGCGACACTTTTTGAATGACTTGCTCTAGCGGGCGCGGTCTGAGGCCGACAGCCTTGAACAGCTGACTCCTTCTCGACGTCGAGAAACGCAGTTTGCGCGCAGTAACCGACAGCCTCGCCGCAACCTCGCGGCTTTGCTTGGTCGCCGTGAGCTCAACGGCCTTGGACGTGTTTCCGCTATCTTGAGCCATATTGGGCCGTACCGGCAATCCTTCTAACGTTATCGGTTCAATCTGTAATAGGCTTCAATAGCTTGCTCGACCTTGTCGAAAACAACAAGCCTGCCGTCCACGAGCACCATGCCTTTATCGCAGTGCTTCTTAATCATGTTCATGCTGTGCGAGACCATGATGATGTCGGAAGTCTTGCGTCGACTTTCGAATGCCGCCCGACAGCGCTCTTGAAACCGGGCGTCGCCGACGGCCAGCACCTCGTCGACCAGATAGCATTCGAACTCGATCGCCATCGAGAGCCCGAAGGCCAGTCGCGCGCTCATCCCCGAAGAGTAAGTGCGCACCGGCGCATCAATATAATCGCCAAGCTCGGCGAACTCCTCCACAAAACGGGAGACGCGTCGCACGTCTTCGCCGTAAGCCCGGGCGACGAAATGCAGATTGGCCCGGCCGGTCATGTAGGGATTGAAGCCGCTGCTGAGCCCCAGGGGCCAGGATACCCGCACATCCTTTGAAATCTTTCCGGAGTTGGCCAGGATGGTGCCCGCGATCATTCGGATCGTCGTCGATTTTCCCGCGCCGTTCACGCCGAGAAGGCCGTAAGAGTAGCCGGACGCAAATTCACAGCTCACCCGGTCCAGAATGATCTTCCTGCCGTTTGGGGTCTTGAAGAACTTGGAGACGTTCTTGAAGCGGATCATGGTGCATCGCCGCTCATACTCGGTGATCCTCCACGGACGCCCAGATGAGCGAGAGGGTCGCCCAGGCAACCGTGAGGGCGAGCAATATGATCAGCGGCGTGCTGATGCGCCTGGGGAACATTGCTTCTTCCGGTAGCGTCGGCCTGACGAAGACTGCGAGATACAGCGTCTTGCGCAAGGCTTCCGCGAGCACGGTGTCGTAGTTCTTCTGCGAACTCTCGTATAGCTTTTGCGCTATCATGCGATCGGTATCGAGCCTGGAATATTCCAGCAAAGCCTTTGCAAGGCTTGCGTTCTCAGGACCGGTCAGTCCCGATTTCATCTTGTCGATCTGGGCATCCAAGCTGTCTTTGGCGAGACTCAGCTGTTGATAGGTCGGAGAGCCGTCGGCGTTGGATTGCCGCATGACGAAAAGGCGCGTTTCGAAGTCCAGCTTCTGCGCCAGAAGGCCCGTGAGAATTGCGCCGCTGTCCTTGGCCTGCGCTTCGGGGCTGAGCAGGCCCGATGTGTGCTGAAACTGGTTCAACGCCAGTAGCGCGTCGCTGTAGGTCTTTCCGCTCTTCTCAAGGTCGGCCTTCATGCTCTGCACGATATCGTTGCGTGCTCGTTCGGACAGCTCATTGATAAGCTTTTCGCTTTCCTGAATGACCGCATTCGCGAGCCTCACCGAATCCTCGGGAGAGAATGCCCTGATCTTCAGCGTTATGATGCCGGAGGAGACGTCGATATAGGCGCTGACATGATCGTTCCAATACTTCAGGAATTCCTCGTCAGGCTCGGACGCGGAGAAGCGGGAAAGAAAATCCGTATCGCCTTTCGTGAATATCGCCTTGTAGTCGATCTCGCCACTGATCCTCTTTAGGATCTCTGAGGAGTGGATAAAGCTGGTGACGACATAGGCGTCCTGGGTGGCGGAGCGCATGGAAAGAGCACCGACGCCCGAACCGGTATTCTGTGCGGTGTCGTTATTGTCCGATTTGTCATCCGCATCGGAACCGGAACCCGAGACCGAGCGAACGGCAAAGCGGGCCTCGGCAACATATTGGTCCGAAGCGATGAAGGCATAATAGACGGAGCAGGCCAGGAACGGCAGAACAACGAGCAACAGGAAGCCCAACAGCCTGAGCGGCGGCTTTCCTCCGGATTGCGTCTTGGGCGCCGGTCCGTCAAGAACCGGGATATATTCAATCTCTTCGATGTCGTTGCGGTCGCGGCTGGCAGGCGTGCGACGGCGAAACAGCGACGGCAGCAGATGCCTGCCTGAGACCGCTTTCGTAAACGATTCTTTCGTCTTATCTTCAATCGCTGCTTTAGGCATGTTGGCTTACATCCGTCTATCGCAATCCGGGCGTAGTCGGTTTGATCGCCTCCCGCACGTAGTGATCGAAAATCAGATCCTCTTCAAGCATCAATTCGGCAATATGCAATGAACGCAACCTCGCTGCAATCTCCTCCAGCGTACTATGTCTTGCATGTAGCGGAAGATCTCCGATCGAAATTCCAAGTAATTCCCCGAGCGCATTCTGAAACCGGATGCTATCGGTGTCATGACCGACAATAGCAAATCGGGACAATAGGTCTATCGCGGCAGCAACATCGCCGCGTGTGATGTGTTGTTCCGGTGTCGTTGTGACCAGCTGTCGTGTCACCGGGGATACCAGAACATTTCTTACATTTTGCGACGCCTTTTTCAGCGCCATCTTTAGTGCGGTTTCGCTGACGAGATCGATGTCCGCAAAGTGCTCGGCAGCCGGAGCCAGGATGATCTTGTCTCGATCGCCAAAAAACGAAATCTGGGTCGTCGCCATCCGCTTGAGAAGGAAGATGCGCAAGGCCATTTCGTAGTAAGGGTCGGTGAGCAGGACGAACGCCTTGAAGCCCTTATCCAGAAACTCCTCGTAATTGCGCATCAGCAGGCGCCCGCTGATGTAGATCGACTGGATCGCGTTCAGGTGAAAGGCTTGGAGCGCGGTCTCATGGCCGAAGCGTTCGACGGACGAGAGTTCATACTGGAACTGGCGGCCGCAATGGTAGTCGAATTTCACCATGGGCAGAAGCTGGGTCTCGAGCCGCACGACTTTCATCGGCACCACTTTCGGCACCTGGGGGCGCCGATATATCAGCAAGCCGGATTTTGCGTCGTGGATCATGAGCGTGGTGCGGCTCGCAAGATCGGGAATGATCTTCGTATCCAGCTTGAATCCCACTCGCCCGTTCTCATGCCTGCCGGAATCGATGACCGCCTGCTTGATCTGGTCGCAGGGAAGGACCATCAGTTCGCCGTCGGCATCCGATACTCTGATGGACGGGAGGTCGGAAAAGCCATCGGGAATAAGGTAGCCTTCGAGAACCGTGCCGCGATCGTATTCGAGATTAAAAAGCAAACAGATCCTCCGGCATCTCGGCACGGCTCGTTCCGCCAGTGCTGCCGCAGTTGAAAGATGGAGAATTCGCAAGCATGGGTCTCAAGACGGCAAGGCGCATCGCGTTGCTGCTGGGATCAATCCACGGCATGGCCTTCCCTCCGTCAAGGCGTGGCAGAGGCTTTACGGGCAAGAAGCGAAAAACTCGGGCCGCCAGCGTGCTTGAGGTTCTCGTCCCTGATGGTGATTTCGCTATAGCCGAGTTTCTCCAGCAGCATCAATATGTCGTCACGATGCATCCAGAAATGGCGATCTTTCATGCCGCCGCAGAACGATGCATTGGCGTTGGCGTGCTGGTAGCTCCGCTCATAGTAGCGAAGCGGAACGCCGTCGATTATCTTTGTTTCCACTTTGCCGCTGAAAGGGATTCGGCGTACGTCGCCCTCGGGCATCGCCTCTTCCAGAAAAAAATGCGTCCAGATGAACACGGCGTTCGCGCGGGCGGCCAGCAAGCGGAGAAATTCGCCGGGATCGGCCATATGGTAGAGCACGCCGGATGCCAGCGCGAAATCATACGCGTCTTCTTGCTCTATCAGCCATTTTTGTATGTCGCCCAGCATGAACGAAGCACTGCCGATATTCAAAATCTGCTTCGTGACGAGGCATCTGAGAAAACAGAGACGATTCGCCTCGATCGAGTCGATATGTGCCGGGCGTCGGCTGTGCAGCATGTAGGTATGCATCCCTTCCAGCGGCCCGACTTCCAGGATCTTTTTTCCTTCGATAGAGCCGAAGGTCTTCAAAGCCCATTCGATACGGTCGTCCGCGTAGAGAGGCAGATTTCCTGCATTGAGATTGAGATTCTTCGGAAAAGCGCAGTTCCAGCCGGAAAGGGCATCGATAGCATTTTGGTGGCTTGGCACACCTTGCTCGTATTGATCGAATATTTCCAAGGGTTCTTTCGGCTTCTTTTTTTGCAATAGCCTTGAAAAACCGAGCATCGACTCAACCTTCATTTCAACAGATATTGGTGCCAAGAAGACGAATTACTGGAGAGATTCCAACAGATACGATTATAATCATCCATTATTCACCGAGATGGCAATTCTCTGCATCAAGTTGATATAAACTACAGAAACCAATCATTAGCTTGCAAATCATTATCGCAGCGGTGTCGCAAGCAAAATCTGCGTTACCTCTGGAAATCGAAATCTTTTTCAGGCGGCGGCGTTGTCGATCCTAAAGCTTGAAACGCTGGAATGCGTTAGATCAAACCGTCAAAAACTCCTTATAAGATGACCCGGGCGTTCGTTTCTCCAAATAGGAAATCGCTTTTCGAAAACCTGAAGTTGATATCATTTCCGGATATCTCGATATATCGGAGGCTGCTTGCTTGGATGACATCTTGTCCGATTCAGTGAATTTTAATTTAAATACTTCAATTCGTAACAGTACCGTTGCGTTTTTGCCCTTCTGCTTGAGCCTGGAGCTCGGGCAGTCGTAGAAAATCAGGTGTCACCCAATGATCGCATCCGATTTTTTTGATTGTATTCCGAGTATACGGGCTTGTTGATGCGCGCCCGTTATGCTTTTCAAGGCGTCGATAGATTTGATGCATTCCATGTCGGTGCATGCCATCAGGTATCGCGGCAGCTAATAAGTTTGAGGTTTTGCAATTGATTCGTATTGGCGCCGTACTTTGTTGCGTAGTTCTGGCGGGTTGTAATTCGGTCTCAAGCGAAGGCCCGCTGGCAGGTACCATCGTAGACGACGCCGGTCAGTCCGGCGCCGAGCTCGGTCGCAGGAATGCTGCGGTTTTCGATGTCGTCGATATAGACAGCCGTAGCGCGCGCCTCGTTTCCGATTATGTTTCCTCCACCCTCAATCGCCGTTTCGGCATAGGCGGTGGCGTCGGGCCTGTCGTTATCGGCGTCGGCGATGCGCTGAAGGTCACGATTTTCGAAGCGGGTGTCGATGGTCTGTTTTCGACGGCACAGTCGAAGCAGGTGTCGCTGGATATCGTTGTGCAGCCGGATGGCACGGCCGCAATTCCCTACGCCGGCTCGGTGCGTTTCGTCGGCAAGACGCTTGAGCAAGCGCGCAAGGCTATCCTCGCGGCTCTGGCGACCAAGGCCGTCGAACCGGATGTCATCGTCACGAGCACGGGTACGGCGTCGCGGACCGTCACCGTTTCAGGCGCGGTCGGGCGCCCTTCGCTGGTTCCGTTGGACCTGACCAAGGAAAAGATCACGGAGGTCGTTGCCAAGGCCGGTGGGCCCGTAACGCAGCCTTATGAAACCTACGTCACGCTGGTTCGTGGTAACCGGACCGGAACGGTTCTGCTGAAATCGATCATCGAGCATCCCACGGAAGACATCTATGTCCAGCCCGGCGATCAGATTTTCCTCATGCGTGATCCGAGAACCTTCACCTTGCTTGGTTCCGTTCGCGGAAGCGGACGCATCGAATTTGGCGCCAACGACCTCAATCTGCTCGAAGCCGTTGCCCTGGGGCATGGCGCGGTCGATGCGGCAAGCAATGCCACAGGCTTCTTCCTGTTCCGCTACGAAGAGCCCGAAATCGCCAGGAGCCTGCTGGGTCCGGCCCGTTTCCAGGACCTGCTGCGCAAGGGGATGGCGCCGGATGACAAGGGACGCTATCCGATCGTCTATCGCTTCGACATGTCCCATCCGGACAGCTTGATCGTTGGGCAGACCTTCCCGGTCAAGAGCCGCGATGTCATCTATGTCTCGCGTCATCCTTCCGTCGATATTCGCAAGTTCCTGAGCCTTATCGGCACGCCGTTGGGCATTGCATCTCAAGGGGCGGCAACGGCAGCGAACCTGGGGCAATAGACCGGAAAGTGGAAGCCTGAGGCTGTGCGTGGCGGGGCGACTGGATTTAAACCAGCGCCCGCGTGGCCCTGGTTGTTTGCGACGAGGTTGTTTCGCCTCCATACGTCGGTTCGTGACGACCGTTTCTGATCGTGGCGGATCATGCGCTGAAAGCGAGGGAAATTCATCGCGGAGCGATTTGCAGAGACGACGCCGATGATGCGAGCAGATGCTGTGATTTTCGACGGGAGCCGGGGGTGCGAGAGATCGCATATTGCATCGGCTATTGCGCTGCCGCATATTGGCCGTACACGCAGATTTTTCGTCGTTAACAACCACTGATATTTATGGTGCAAGCCGTTAATATTGAAATTGGCCAATTTGGTGCACTTTGTGAACTATTGCTGAGAGATCATGACGGTTGAAATTATCGGACGCGCAAGCGTCGCCCCCGGGGCGAGTTCGATTGAAGAATTGCAACTTGTCCTCAAGGAAGGGCGCTGCACGATAAGCCGGATTCCTGAAGAGCGTTGGGATCTTGCGCGCTTTTGGCATCCGGCTGTGGGTATTCCGGGCAAGACCTACACCTATGCGGCCGGCGTTCTCGATGATGTCTACGCCTTTGATCCCGCGGTTTTCGGTCTCTCCCAGCGCGAGGCGATGCAGATGGATCCGCAGCAGCGCATCCTTCTGAATGTCGTCTGGCGAGCGCTAGAGGACGCAAATCTGCCGATCGACGGCTTCGAGGGGCAGCGGGTCGGCGTCTATGTCGGCGCATCCTCGCTTGAGCACGGCAACCTCACGCTCGAAGATCCGGCATCGGGCGGCCCGTATTTCATGACGGGCAATACGCTTTCCATCGTTTCCAACCGCATCTCGCACATATTCGGGCTGCGCGGCCCGAGCATGACGATCGATACGGCCTGTTCGTCGTCGTTGGTCGCACTCGACCAGGCCGTCAGGGCGTTGGAAGGCGGCGAGATCGACACGGCAATCGTCGGCGGCATCAATATCCTGCTTAACCCCATGTCCTTCGTGGGTTTCGCGCAGGCGCGCATGTTGTCGCCGGAGGGGCTTTGCCGCGCCTACGACGACAATGGTCGCGGGTATGTCCGCGCGGAAGGTGGCGCAGCGATCGTGCTGCGCCGGACGGATGTCGCCTTGCGTGAGAAGGACCGCAGCCACGGCCGGATCCATGCCGTCGGGGTCAATTCCTCGGGGCGCACCAACGGCATTTCCATGCCCTCCCGCGAAGCGCAGGCAGCGCTGCTGCAGTCGATTTATGAAGGGCGGGGCATCGACGTCAATCGCATCGCCTTCATCGAGGGCCATGGAACGGGGACGAAGGTCGGCGATCCCGCCGAAATCTGGGCGATCGGCGAAATCATCGGACGCAATCGGCGGGCGCCGGTGCCGATCGGGTCGATCAAGACCAATATCGGCCATACCGAACCCGCATCCGGCCTTTTCGGGCTGCTGAAGGCCGTCATAGCGCTGGAGAACAATTTCCTCCCGGCCTCGCTGCACTTCGACCACCCGAACGAGTCGATCGATTTCGAGGGTTTGAACGTCCGGGTCAACACGTCGGCGATCGAACTTCTTCCTGCGAAGCAGCCGCGCTTTGCCGGCGTCAACTCCTTCGGCTTCGGCGGCACGAACGCTCACGTTGTAATCAGCGACCCCGATCCGGTAGCCCCGCCCGAACCGCAGATCCGAGGCGAGGGAGTGGTTTTCGCCGCAAGCGCCCATACGGCGTCCGCTCTTTCGGCGCTGCTTGAGGGATACAAGGCGCGTCTCCAAAGTGCGGAGCCCAAGGAGGCTCGCCAGATCGTTGCTTCGGCCGCGGCCAATCGCGAACCGATGCGCCATCGCTTCGCCGCGCGCGCCAGGGACAATGCCGCCATTCTGGCCGCGATAGACGCACATCTGGCCGGCAAGCAATCGGTCGGCGAGGTGGGCGAGGCGCCGGCACAAGCAGCCAAGATCGCTTTCGTTTTTTCCGGCAACGGTTCTCAGTGGGCGGGCATGGGCGTCAGCGCCTATCAGGAAAACCGTCATTTCCGGCAATGCTTTCAGTCCTTCAGCGCGCTTTTCGAATATTACCTCGACGAGAAGCTGACCGATATTCTCGTCGCGCCGGACCTTGCCGCGCGGTTGGCCGACACCAAGATCGCGCAACCGCTGCTGTTTGCGATTCAGGCGTCCCTTTCGGACTGCTTCTGGTCCATGGGCGTCAAGCCGGATGCCGTCTTCGGCCATTCGGTCGGCGAAATCGCCGCGGCCTATGCCGCCAAGGCGTTGACGGCCGCCGACGCCGTCGCGATCGTCGCCAAGCGTTCGCTGCATCAGGATCTTCTGGCCGGCGAAGGCAAGATGGCCGCGGTGGTCCTCGGCGAGGATGCCGCGCTGGCCTTCGCGAAATCGCATGGCCTCGACAACATCCATATCGCAGCCATCAATGCGCCGAATTCAGTGACGATTTCCGGCCCGGCTGGTGAGATAGAGGCGTATCGGGACACGGCGCGCAAATTCCAGATCGTCGCCCATGTCCTCGACATCAACTATCCGTTCCACCATCCCATCATCGATCGTGCCAGGGACGCCTTCTTCGCGGACCTGCCCGATTTGGCGCCGGATAGCGGGGCAGGGACCTTCATTTCGACGGTGACCGGCGAATTGCGGGACGGGCGCCTGCTGGACACGCAATACTGGTGGCGCAATGTGCGCGATCCCGTGCTCTTCAAGGCTGGCTGCCAGGCGGCTATCGCCATGGGGTGCAATCTGTTCATCGAAATTTCGCCGCGCCCGATCCTGTCCAACTACGTGGCGGAGATTGCAAAGCACGCATCGGTTCAGGTCATCGCCATACCGACCTTGCTGCGGGAAGCCGCCGTTGCCGGTCATGATCCGGTTTCGCAATCGTTCGCCCGGGCTGTCGCCAATGGCGCGCCTGCGTTGCGCGCGCGTGGAAGCGCGACGCGCAACGCCTTCGTCACGCTGCCGCCTCTGCCGTTCGAGCCGGTGGAGCTTCGCACGCAAAGGACGACCGACGAGATCGATATTTTCGGTCGTGACCGAGAGAGCCACTATACGCTGCTCGGCTGGCGGACCGACCTGAACGGCACGAACTGGAAAAACCACCTGGATGCCCGTCTCTTCCCGGACATCGCCGAACATGTGGTCGATGGCAAGGCAATCATGCCCGGCAGCGGTTTCGTCGAAATCGCGGTTACCGCCGCACAGCAGCATTACCAAACGGACGAGGTTGAAATCGGCAACCTCGAAATCATCCGGCCGCTCGAATTGCTCCAGGATCGCATCGTCGAGCTGTCGACCGTCCTGTCGGCCGAGACCGGAGATATAGAGATCCGGTCGCGCGAGCGCCTCAGCCATGATGAATGGACGGTTCATGCCGTCGGGCGCTGCCGCAGGCCGCTTGGCGGCGAAGGGCTCGGCGAGCCGGCCCGTCGATCGGGCAAGGATCGCAAATCCGTTTTGACCGCTGAAGCGACCTACGAAACGGCGGAGCGTTTCGGGTTGCACTACGGCCCGCATTTCCAGCTTCTCTCCAAGGCCGTGGCCTTCGGTCATGAGGTGATTGAGGTGGATCTGAAGCCGGCGGCTCCGTCTTCGCATCCCTTCGGAACCTATAATCTCAACCCTATGTCGGTCGATGCCGCGTTTCACGGTCTCGTCGCCTTGTTCGATCAGTTCTCGGGTGACGACACCGGGGCGCCCTATATTCCCGTTCACTTCGGCACCGTGAAGGCGTTCGGAAAGGGTAGGTCGATTGTAAAGGCGCGGATCGAGATCGGCAGGTTCAGTGCAAATTCGGTCAAAGCGCGTTTCAGCTTGTTTGACGCAAGCGGCAAGCCCGTTGCCGTTCTCGATGATTGCCGCTTCCGCCGCACCCAGTTACGACGTCGGGCGACTCTCGATTCCGTCGCCTTCCATTACGAGAGCACGCCCTCGGCCATTTTCACGGCCCTTGGAAAATCGGATGCGACTGCACTGCAAATTGCACCGCAGTCCCACTCCGAGGAGAGCCATGAGGCGAACAATGCGAGCCTTCTTCTCGATGCCGCGATCTATCGCGCCTGCCACGATATAGCGTTGAAGGTTGCCGGTCGTAGCGGCACCGTCGCATTTTCGAACCTTCCCGGCGATTCCGAGTTCAGGTCTTTCCTCGTCAATTGCCTGTATATTATCGAGGATGCCGGCATAGCGACTGCAAGGGATGGCAAGTGGGAAATTCCCCCGGAGCCGACCCTGCCGCCGGTGGCTGAGTTGCTGCAGGAAATCTATCGCGAGGACGCCGGTCGCGTGGCGGAGAGCGTTCTCGTCGGCAATGCCTATCGCGAGACGCTGGAGCATCTGGCGATGATCCGACCGCACGTCCTGGAGGATGAGCCTGCGACCCGGGGAGCGGGTTCGCCGAGCGCGGCGACGCTGGAGCATGTGCTTGTTCATTCTCCCTTGAGCAGGAGGCGGCTTTCGATGCTGGTGGAGGCATTGGCCTCGTCCCTCGAAGCCAATGCCGGAGCGATTGGGCGAATTCTCGAGATTGGTTCCGTATCGGCCGCTTTCAGCCGAAAGTTGGCGGCGGTTGCCGCTGCCGCGGATGCATGCCTCATCATTGCCGAACCGCGCGAGCAGACGCGCCGGGCATTGGAGATCGCTTTCGAGCGCGATGCGCATGTCATCGTGGCGGACCCGGCCAAACTGGCGGATCGCACTGTCGCCGATATCGCCGTTGCCTCCGGCGAACAGAGCCAGCATCTGATGCGGCATAGCGATGACATCAAGCGGATTGTCCGATCGGTCGCCGCCGGCGGCGGCCAGCTGCTCCTGGCGGATCGCGCGCCGAGCGCCTTCAATGATTTCGTCTTCGGCCTTACCGAAGGCTGGTTTGCCGGCAGCCAATCGCCGGAATTCCCGGTCGGGCGGCTTGGCACACCGAAACAGATCGAGGATATCCTCGGCACGTTGGGTTTTGCCAAGCCCCGGATCCAAGAATTGACCTTCCCGGAAGGTTCGTTGATCGCGGTGTCGGCCGTGGCGGGGCGGCAACCGGATACCGGCATCACGGTGGAGGCTGCAGAGCCGCGTCTGATCGTGTCGGAGCGGGGCAGGAAAGGCCTCGGCAAGCCGGGCAAGGGAGTGACGGTCATCGATCTCGGCGCGCTGTCTACGGATCTTGCCGGCGCCCTCGATACGATCGATCCCGATACGCGGCGGATCGTATACATTGCGGACGCGCAACGTGGCGATGCGACGGAACGCTCGCTGTCGCGTCTCTCGATCTTCACCGAACTGGCCAATCTGTTGTCGCAGAACGGTGATGGAGCAAGGCCCCGGCTGGTCATTGTCGCCCCGGGCGGTTCTCCGCTGGCTGCTGGCTCCGTCAATGACGCCAATGCAGGCCTCTGGGCCTTCGGACGTGTCCTTCAGAACGAGTATGACGCCTTTGACGTTCACCTGCTGGATGCCGATGCGGATGGCAAGCGAACGCTTTCCATCGTCGACACCCTGATGACGGCGCAGACCGACAACCGGGAGTGGTTCCTGGACCGCGCGACCGAAACGGTCCGCGAGATCAGGGCCGCCGCCGGTCCCTTCGATGCCGTCGAAGCAAGCCGCCGCGATTTTGCTGCGGCAACGATCCGCCAGCATGCGGGCGGCCGGCTGGATAGCCTGGGCTGGGAGGAGACGCGTCTTCCCGTGCCCGACGAAGGAGAGGTTGTCGTCTCCGTCGAAGCCACCGGTCTCAATTTCCGGGATGTCATGTGGGCGATGGGCCTTTTGCCCGAAGAGGCCCTGGAGGACGGTTTTGCCGGCGCCACGATCGGAATGGAATTCGCCGGGCGAATTCTTGCCGTAGGCGATAAGGTCGATGACCTGAGGCCCGGCGACAAGGTCATGGGTATCGGGCCCGCTGCATTCTCGACCCATGTGCAGGTTCGCCGCGATGGCGTGACCAAGCTGCCGGAGCAGATGGAAACCGTCGCCGCTGCGACTGTGCCGGTTGCCTTCCTGACCGCCTATTATGCGATGGTCGAACTCGGACGAATTCAGCCGGGCGAAACCATTCTCATCCATGGGGCTGCCGGCGGTGTCGGTCTTGCTGCGCTCCAGATCGCCAAGCTCAAGGGCGCCAGGGTGATCGCCACTGCCGGCACGGTCGAGAAGCGCAGCTTCCTCGATATGCTGGGCGCCGATCATGTGCTCGATTCGCGCTCTCTGGATTTCGTCTCCGGCGTGCAGCGTCTTACGGATGGCGAGGGGGTGGATCTCGTTCTCAATTCGCTCTTTGCCGAAGCGATGGAACGCAGCATCGAACTGGTCAAACCCTTCGGTCGCTTCCTGGAGTTGGGCAAGCGCGACTACTATGCCGACCGCAAGATCGGTCTGCGCCCGTTCCGGCGCAATGTCAGCTATTTCGGCATCGATGCCGATCAGCTTCTGGTCAACGTACCCGACCTTACGCGGCGCATTTTCACGGAAATCGGCCAGCTCTTCGCAGAGGAAAAGTTGACGCCGCTGCCGTATCGCGCCTTCGCTTACGATGAGATCGGCAATGCATTCCGATTGATGCAGAACGCCGGTCATATCGGCAAGATCGTGGTGCGGCCGCCCGTTGCCGGCGTCGATAGCGTCTTGCGGGCTCCGGCGAAATCCTTGCGCTTCGATGCCAAGGGCGTTTTCCTTGTGGCGGGCGGTATCGGCGGCTTCGGACTTTCCGCTGCCGATTGGCTCGTTTCCAGGGGCGCGCGCCGCATAGCGCTGTGCTCGCGTCGAGGCATCGCCGACGCGGAAACGAAGAAGGCGATCGGCGATTGGGCAAAGCGGGGCGTGGTAACGACGCTGCATGCCTGCGACATCACCGATGCGGCCGCAGTCGAGACGCTGCTTGTCTCGCTTCGCGTCGAAGGCGTGCTCAAGGGTGTCGTTCACGCCGCCATGGTTCTGGACGACGCGCTGCTTGCCAATCTGACGCCGGAGCGCAACCGTCCCGTTCTCGAGGTCAAGATCCGTGGCGCGGAAAACCTGGATCGCCTGACGCGAGACGACAAACTCGAGCTCTTCCTGCTCTTCTCTTCGGCGACGACCATGCTCGGCAATCCGGGTCAGGCCAACTACGTGATCGCGAACGGCTATCTGGAAGGCCTGGCGCGGGCGCGTCGAGCTGCCGGCAAGCCTGCGCTCGCGGTGGGCTTCGGCGCCATCGCCGATAAGGGCTTCCTGGCCCGCAACAGCGAGGTCAATGATCTCCTGTCCAAGCGCATCGGCAAGGCCGCCCTGAAGGCGCGCGATGCGCTGGAGCAGGTCGAGCGCTACATGCTGGCGGATAAAGGTGCCGTCGATGCGGCAGCGGTCATGATCGCCGAGATCGATTGGAACGCCGTTCGCCTGCTGCCGATCGCCGGCAAGTCGCTGTTCGAGCCGCTGATGCGGCACGCCGGCAGCCATCAGGCCTTGAACGAAGGGGACAGCATCGACCTCCAGGAGCTGATCAAAGGCAAATCGGAAGAGGAAGCCCAGGCCGCCTTGCATGCGCTCGTCGCCGCCGAGATCGCCGCCATTCTGCGCGTAACGGAGGATACCGTGACGCCCGACAAGGTATTGAAGGATATCGGCCTCGACAGCCTGATGGCCATGGAGCTCGGAATGAGCTTCCAGCAGAAGACCGGCTTTGATATTCCCTTGAGCGGCGTAGGCGACGGTACGACCGTGGGCGATGTCGTCAGCCGTTTGCGCGATCGGGTGATGAATCGCGGCGGCGATGCGAAGGACACCGCAGGCGACGACCAGCTGGTCGAGCGTCTGGCGCGCAGCCACGCCGCGGAACAGGAAAGAAGGGCGGTTCAGTGACTACGCATGATGCCAATGGCGGCGGCCCGGCAGAGCAGAAGAAAAACAAGCTGCTCGAACAGATGCGCCACGTCGGCGAATCCTCCGGGCGTAACCGGGCCGAACGTCTGAACAGGCCGCCGCCGCAGCAGCAGCGCCAGGCGGTCCGTTTCGAGGATCTGCCGGAATACAAACGCGTTGCAACGCAGCGGATCGCAGGGGAACTGCTCGGGGTTGCCAATCCCTTCTATCGCTCGCACGATGTCGCTGCCGGCGCTACCACGCGCATCGGCGGACGCGAGTTCATCAATTTTGCCTCTTACGATTACCTGGGCACCAATACGGACCCGCATGTCGCCGAAAGCGCCAAGCAGGCGATCGACCGCTTCGGAATATCGGCTTCCGCCAGTCGTCTGGTGGCGGGGGAGAGGCCAGGCCATGTCGAGTTGGAACGCAAGCTTGCGGCAGTCTACGGCGTGGATGCCGCCGTCTGTTTCGTCAGCGGCTACCTGACCAATGTCGCGGCGATCAGTTGCCTCATGGGCCCGCAGGATCTGGTGATTCACGACGAATTCATTCACAACAGCGCGCTCGCGGGCATCAAGCTTTCCGGCGCGGCGCGGCGCCTTTTCCAGCATAACGACGTCGAGAATCTCGAGAACATCCTGAAGTCTCTGTCGTCGGAATTCCGGCGCATCCTTGTGATCGTCGAAGGCATCTATTCGATGGATGGCGATATCGCCGACCTGCCGGCTCTGCTGGAGCTGAAATCGCGCTATGGCTTCTGGCTCATGGTCGACGAGGCGCATGCGCTCGGCATTCTCGGCAAGACGGGCCGCGGCAGTTTCGAGCATTTCGGTCTCGATCCGCGAGACGTCGATATCTGGATGGGCACGCTGTCGAAGACGACCTCGAGCTGCGGCGGTTATATCGCAGGCAGCAGCGCGCTCGCCGACATTCTGAAAGCGGAAGCCGGCGGTTTCGTCTATAGCGTCGGGCTCTCGCCCGTTCTGGCCGCCGCCGCCATTGCCGGCCTCGATATCCTTCGATCCGAGCCGGAGCGAACCGAGCGTCTCAGGCGCAACGGCCAGCTGTTCCTCGAGCAGGCCAAGGCCGCCGGCCTCGATACCGGCATCAGCATGGGCCACTCGGTCGTGCCCGTCATCGTCGGCGATTCGCTTCGGGCGGCGCAGCTGTCGAACGATCTGCTGGCCGAAGGCATCAACGTACTTCCCATTATCCATCCGGCCGTGCCGGAAGGCATGGCGCGCCTGCGCTTCTTCATCACCTGCAATCACACCGAAGAGCAAATCCGGCGGGCCGTCGCGGTCACGGCGGAAAAGCTCAGGAGCCTGCTGGATCGGAACTTCGGTCTCGCATCGCTTGACATGGACAAGATGATGCAGTTGTTGCCCGCGGGTGTCGTTCCCGGCGGCCCTTGAAATCAGGACGATCGTCTCATGCACGTTATCGTCACGGGAGGTTCAAGCGGAATTGGTCTGGCGATAGCGAAGCTCTATGCGGCCAGAGGCGACCGGGTTTCGCTTCTTGCCCGCCATTCCGGGCGGCTTGACGAGGCGAAAGCCGAGATCGCAGCACTTCAAGGTGTCGACGGATCCCTTATTCGGACGGTCTCCGTCGATGTCGCCTCGGCCGAACGGACGGCGGAAGCCGTGGAGCTTTGCGAGGCATCCCTCGGTCCCTGCGATATCCTTGTCACTTCCGCAGGGATCGTCGAACCGCTGGCCTTCGATGCGATGCCGGTGTCGGTTTTCGACGAGCAGGTCATCACCAATTTTCTCGGAACGGCAAATGCCGTGCGCGCCGTCTACCACGGCATGAAGAGCCGGCGTCGCGGCCGAATCCTGATGGTTTCCTCGGGCGCGGCCTTGATCGGCATCTTCGGCTACACCGCGTACTGTGCATCAAAGTCGGCGCTCACCGGCTTTGCCGAAGCCCTGAGCGCCGAGGCGGATGCCTGTGGCGTAGATGTTTCCATCTGCTTCCCGCCCGATACGCTGACGCCGCAATATCGGCGGGAAATCTCTCGGAGACCTCCCGAAGCGGAGATATTGATGGGGTCCGTCAGGCCCTGGAGCGCCGAGGCGGTGGCCGCACGAATCGTGCGTGGGCTCGATCGCGGCAAGCCGAGAATCCATTTCGGATTCTCGCTGATGGCGCTCGCCTATTTCGGTTCGCTGATAAAGCCGTTTCTTATGTGGTGGTTTTCTCGGAAAACGCGAAAAATAACTGGTAAAGAAGCAAGTTAAAGTCTTGCCGATGGGTCGGCCCGCGGCTTTGATGATGGTAAGTAATACGAAGCAATTGTCGTTGTTGCGCTATCGACGGCGCAGGGACAAGAAGGTGTTAGGGAATTGGTGGCCAGTTCCTCGCGGATTTGGAAAGCGCTGCGGCAGGCAGTGGGCATTTGGATGGCGCAATCTTGAAGCTGCATGATTTTCCAGTTCTTTTGACGCTTGCCTGCTTCGCGTTTTCCTGCGTCATCGTATTTCTGACCGATCCTTTTGCGATGCCACTGGCAGTCAACGCGCAGAATCGCACGCAGCGGCGCTGGCTGCGCCTGGTTTGCGACTGGGCTGTAAGAATTCCGGTCATCGCGTTGATCTATATCGCCTTCTTCGCGATTTCCTGGCGTCCGCTCTACAGCACGCAGGCGGTTATCAGCTTCTTCGTCATTTTCACGGGGATTTCGAGGGCGAAATTTGAATTCATCCGGGAGCCCCTGGTATTTTCGGACATTGCGCTTGTGGTCGATGTCTTCAAATACAAGGAGATCTTCTACGCGACATCGCTGAACATTGTTTTCTGGGTCATCGCCTTCGCCTATGTGTTCGGCATCAGCGGCCTCTACATGTACCTGGAGCCATCGGTGCTTCCGGCGTCGAACGGCGTGCTTTGGGTACTCTTGGTGCTGGTTCTCGCCTTTGCACCCTGGCTTGCATTGTTCAGCCGGATCGTCAGCGAGCCGGTCTGCCGTTTCACGCAGAGGTTTTTGGGCAGGGTCGACGTCAAGATAGATACCGTGCGATTCGGCACCTTTGCTTCCGTCGTGTTTCATTTCGTCATTTGGGTCGGTGTCCGGCGCGAGGCAATCGTCTCGGAGCTGTCGGGGCGCTTGATCTCGGCGCTTCAGGAACTCTGGGAGCACGGTGAAGACGAGCCGCTCATCGTCATCTGGCAATCCGAATCCTTTATCGATCTCCGGCATTTCGGTGTCGAGAAGATCAAGCTGCCGAATCTCGATCGACTGCGTGAGCAGGCCGCGCAGTGGGGCCGCATGACCAGCGTCTTCGAGGGTGGTTATACGCTGCGCACTGAATTTGCGGTGCTGAGCGGGTTGCTGCCCGAGAATGTGCACATCGATGCCAGCTATCCCTATCTGCGAGCCAGCCATTACAAGGACGTCGTCTGGCCGGCGCGGCTCAAGAAGGCGGGCTGGAAGACGCAGTTCATCCATCCCTATGACAAGACCTTCTTCCTGCGTCACAAGGCCATGCCGCAGCTTGGCTTCGACCGGATGATGATGCTGGACGAGTTCGATCACAATTCCGAGCGCGATGGCCCCTATGTCAGCGACCTGTCGCTGACGAAGAGCGTGATTCGAACGATCGATGACGACGGCACGAGCAAGAATTTCGTCTTCGTGGCGTCCATGGCGAATCACGGCCCCTGGGAGCCGGGCCGCTGCGGCGACCTGGTCAATCCGGTGGATATATACGGCGAACTCCTGATGCGCGCCGATCATGCGCTCGGCAATCTGGCCCATCACCTCGACAAGCTGGATCGCCCGGTATGGCTGCTTTTCTACGGCGATCACGCGCCCTTGCTGAAGGCCTTCGCCGATCCGTTCCCGGATCCGCGGACCGATTATATCATCGTTCCCCTGGGCCGCGCGCGGGCCCATTCGCAGAAGCCGCAACCGTCGCAGGAAGAGGCTCCCTGGAACCTGATCGGTACATTGCTGCGCTATGCCGGCCTTAGCACCGAGGTCTCGGAGTGAGGGCTGTCGGGGAAGGAGCCGTTTCCCCGCGTGTATTCCTGTTCTTGCAGGGGCCGTCGTCGCCGCTGTTCGCCGAGATCGCCGGGATACTGGAAAGGGCCGGCGGCCGCTGCATCCGCATCAACCTGAACGCCGGGGACCGGATTTCGTGGCGCCGGAACAATGCCTTCAATTATCGCGGCGGCTTTGGCGACTGGCGCGCCTATGTCAGGCGGCGAATCGAGGCCGAAGGCGTCAGCGACATGATTCTGCACGGCGAGGAGCGCCCCTATCACCGTGTCGCCATCGAGGAGGCACATCGCGCCGGCGTCCGCGTCAACGTCGTGGAGATGGGATATTTGCGGCCGGACTGGGTAACGCTTGAGCGAGACGGCCTGTCTTCCAACTCCCATTTTCCCGCCGATCCCGACTATATCCTCGAATCAGCGTCCGATCTGCCGGAGCCGGACTGGACGCGCCGCTTCAGCCAGACTTTCCTCGCGGAAGCGCTCTATGATCTCGCTTACTATCTTCCGACTACTTTTCTGTGGTTTCTGTATCCGGGCTATAGGCGGCACGGGATCTACCATCCGCTGCTGGAATATGCCGGCTGGCTGAGGAAGCTTCCATCAAGCGGCGGAAGGACGCGTCAGGCGGAAGGCGTGATCGAGGATCTGATCGCCAGCGGCAAACGATTCTTCGTCTATCCGCTGCAGCTTCAGACCGATTTTCAGCTTCGTGCTCACTCGCCCTTCCATCTGCAGCAGGATGCCATCAGACTGATTCTCCGCTCCTTTGCGGAAAATGCCGGTCCGGAGGCGTATCTGGTTCTCAAGATACATCCGCTCGACAACGGCCTTGTGGACTGGCGAGCCTATGTCGATCATATCGGCGCCTCGTGCGGATTGTCTGCCCGCGTCCATGTCATAGACGGCGGCAACCTCGACCGTTTGAACGCCGCCAGCCTGGGCATGGTGACGGTCAATTCGACCGCCGCCCTCTCGGCCCTGCAGGCGGGCAAGCCGGTCAAGGCGCTTGGAGCGGCGATCTACGATATCGAGGGCTTGAGCGATCGAAAGGATTTGGATCGATTCTGGCGGGACCCGATGCCGCCGTCGCCGAAACTTCGCGATGCATTCTTCCGCTTGCTTGCGGCGGCCGTGCAGGTGCGCGGCAATTTCTGTTCCGGGGAGGGCGCCCGCGCCGCCGCCGCGCAGATTGCGGAAAGGTTGCTGTCGCGCACGGTCAACTTGCCAGGCGGCTACATCCGGTCACCGCCGAGGCAGCGACCGGTGAAGGTTCATGTCCCTTGAGCGAAAAGAAGGGGAATGGCCGCCGAGGTGCGTCTATGGATGGCTGCCAACTGGCCGCCGCGGTCAGGCGGCCGCGATGCTGTTGCCCCTGAAATTGACAACATGGCTACTTATATGCGGACTGGAGTTCATCTTGGCGCCGTGATTCGACGCCGGGAACAAAAAGCGGATAGCGGTTTGCAGGGAGCAAACATCATGGATGACAGCAGTATGGAACGATTCATGTTGAAGGAGCTGCTCATGATCATAGCGGCTCTCGTGCTTGTTTCCGGCGTGCTTCTGACTGTCGTTATTTTCGGTAATTACTGAACGGCGCGCGGCCGCATACCGTGAGCGCGTTAAGCCGCTCATATCCATCAAGCTGACAATTGAGTTCTTGAAGAGTGGTGGGCGATGAGAGACTCGAACTCCCGACATCCTCGGTGTAAACGAGGCGCTCTACCAACTGAGCTAATCGCCCTTCAGCGAAGCGGGTCATTGGCCCGCCGCGTTCGGTGGCCGTGATCTATGCGGAACGAGGAAAAACCGCAAGAGTGTTTGTGAAGAATTTTTGATTTTTTTGATTTTTACACATCCCAACCGCGCTCATCCACATGGACCGATCCGGCTCCGGTTCGCTCGACCCTGTGCATATCCGGCCCGGATGAAATGCGTGAGGCGGGAACCTGCCATGCTAAATCGCCGGGACGGAAATTTGCGGGCGAGCTTGTCCAAAACAATTCGCACTCTGTCATCGATTTGTATTCAAACCTGCTTGACACCCAAACGCGAACCCCGTAGTTAGCCGCTCATCGAACGGCGAGGGCCGCTTTGATGGGTGCGAAAGCATCCGGAATGCTTGAAATGAAATGCGGGTGTAGCTCAGTCGGTTAGAGTGCCGGCCTGTCACGCCGGAGGTCGCGGGTTCGAGCCCCGTCACTCGCGCCATTTCAGGGTCAATTCCGGTTCGGGCACTCGGCTGAAAGGCCAAACAATGCGCGGGTGTAGCTCAGTCGGTTAGAGTGCCGGCCTGTCACGCCGGAGGTCGCGGGTTCGAGCCCCGTCACTCGCGCCATTCTTCCCAAGCCATTACAATCAAACATCAATTTGTTGCGATTGCGAAGAAGCCTTTTCGCGTTTGCGCCCATTTGTCGCGATACCGTCGCAACACATTGATAAATCCCGCTCGATAGTACGCTAACGGACCGATTCAAAAGGCTTGCGCGCGCGCTCCGGCTGCGCTAACCACGGCTTTGTTGCAACGCTCTTTCGCTTGCTGGGCAATTGCTCAAAAGCGCCCGCCCCGGCGCTCACCGCAAGCAGGGATGGACATGATGACTGGACTGCTCAGTTCCTATATTCCGATAGCGATTTTCATAGGTATTTCCTTGGTGATTGGCCTGGCGCTGTTGATCACGCCGTTCGCCGTCGCCTTCAAGGCGCCTGACTCGGAAAAGCTCTCGGCTTATGAATGCGGCTTCAACGCATTCGATGACGCCCGCATGAAGTTCGATATCCGTTTCTACCTGGTATCGATTCTCTTCATCATCTTCGACCTGGAAGTCGCCTTCCTTTTCCCGTGGGCCGTGTCGTTCGGTGCGATCGGCTGGTTCGGGTTCTGGTCGATGATGGTATTCCTCGCGGTGCTGACCATCGGCTTTATCTATGAATGGAAGAAGGGAGCCCTGGAATGGGAGTAGCCCCAAGCAACACGACGCTCGTAGCGCCGCAGCCGAAGGGGATTATCGATCCCGCGACCGGCCGGCCGGTTGGCAGCAACGATCCGTTCTTCGGCGAGATCAACAACGAACTCGCCGACAAGGGCTTTCTGGTCACCTCCACCGATGAGCTGATCAATTGGGCCCGCACCGGCTCCCTGATGTGGATGACCTTCGGTCTCGCATGCTGCGCCGTCGAGATGATGCAGGTTTCCATGCCGCGCTACGACGTCGAGCGCTTCGGCTTTGCGCCGCGCGCTTCGCCGCGCCAGTCCGACGTCATGATCGTCGCCGGCACGCTGACCAACAAGATGGCGCCCGCCCTGCGCAAGGTCTACGACCAGATGCCCGAGCCGCGCTACGTCATCTCCATGGGTTCCTGCGCGAACGGTGGCGGCTACTATCACTATTCCTATTCCGTCGTGCGCGGATGCGACCGTGTCGTTCCCATCGACATTTATATTCCGGGCTGTCCTCCCACGGCAGAGGCGCTGCTTTACGGCGTGCTTCTGCTGCAGAAGAAGATCCGGCGCACCGGCACGATCGAACGGTAAGGCAGGGGACAAGGTATCATGAGTGAAGCCCTGAACGAGCTCGCCGCTTATCTCACGGAAGTTCGCAGCGCCCTGATCTCCTCGAGCGAGATCAAGTACGGCGAGCTGAACGTGACGACGACGGCCGAAAACGTTATCGCCCTGCTGACCTTCCTGCGTGACGATGCCAAGTGCGGTTTCGTCAACATAACGGACATTTGCGGTGTCGACTGGCCGCAGCGCGCCGAGCGTTTCGACGTCGTCTACCATCTCCTGTCGCCGAAAAAGAACATTCGCATCCGCGTCAAGGTTCCCGTCGGCGAAGATCAGGCCGTTCCGTCCGTTTGCGGCATCTATCCCGGCGCCGATTGGTTCGAGCGTGAAACCTGGGACATGTACGGCGTTCTCTTCACCGGACACCCGGATCTGCGCCGTATCCTCACCGACTACGGTTTCGAAGGCCATCCGCTGCGCAAGGATTTCCCGACGACCGGTTTCGTCGAGGTTCGCTATGACGACGCCGCCAAGCGCGTCGTCTACGAGCCGGTGGAGCTGAAGCAGGAATTCCGCAATTTCGACTTCCTGTCGCCGTGGGAGGGCACCGACTACGTGCTCCCGGGCGATGAGAAGGCGAAGGCCTAATTTATGGCGTGTGGCGGGCTCGAGCCTGCCATTCTCTGAATATCTGACAACGCGAGCATCGCCGCCATGACAGAACATAACGTTCGCAACTTCAACATCAATTTCGGTCCGCAGCATCCGGCTGCGCACGGCGTTTTGCGTCTTGTCCTCGAATTGGACGGCGAAATTGTGGAACGCGTCGATCCCCATATCGGCCTGCTGCATCGCGGCACTGAAAAGCTGATCGAGACGAAGACCTATCTGCAGGCCGTTCCTTATTTCGACCGCCTCGACTACGTGGCGCCGATGAACCAGGAGCATGCCTATGCGCTGGCCGTCGAGAAGCTGCTCGGCATCGATATCCCGATCCGTGGCCAGCTGATCCGTGTTCTCTACTCGGAAATCGGCCGTATCCTGTCGCATCTGCTCAACGTCACGACGCAGGCCATGGACGTCGGCGCGCTGACGCCGCCGCTTTGGGGCTTTGAAGAGCGCGAGAAGCTGATGGTGTTCTATGAGCGCGCCTCCGGCTCGCGCATGCACGCCGCTTACGTTCGTCCGGGCGGCGTTCACCAGGACCTTCCCGAGAAGCTCGTGCAGGATATCGGCGACTGGTGCGATCCTTTCCTGAAGGCGCTCGACGATATCGACGACCTTTTGACCGGCAACCGTATCTTCAAGCAGCGCAACGTCGATATCGGCGTGGTTTCGCTGGAAGACTGTTGGGCCTGGGGCTTCTCCGGCGTCATGGTCCGCGGCTCCGGCGCCGCATGGGACCTGCGCAAGGCGCAGCCCTATGAATGCTATTCGGATCTGGAATTCGACATTCCGATCGGCAAGAACGGCGACTGCTACGACCGTTATCTCATCCGCATGATCGAAATGCGCGAATCCGTCCGCATCATGAAGCAGTGCGTCAATCGCCTGCTGGGTGACGCCAAGACGGGGCCGGTTTCGTCGCTGGACGGCAAGGTCGTTCCGCCGAAGCGCGGCGAGATGAAGCGCTCGATGGAAGCGCTGATCCACCATTTCAAGCTTTACACCGAAGGCTATCACGTACCGGCCGGCGAGGTTTATGCGGCCGTCGAAGCGCCGAAGGGCGAGTTCGGCGTCTATCTCGTCTCCGACGGCTCCAACAAGCCTTATCGCTGCAAGATCCGTGCGCCGGGCTATGCGCATCTGCAGGCCATGGACTTCATGTGCCGCGGCCATCAGCTCGCCGACGTGGCAGCGGTGCTCGGTTCGCTCGATATCGTGTTCGGTGAGGTGGATCGCTGATGCGAGCCTGGCAGGTCGTCATTCCTGTGATCCTCGTCGCCTGCGGCGCTTCGGCGCAGCAGGCCGGCAAGACGCAGACCCTGCCGAACATCACCACGCAGGGTTCGAATGCGATCGGCGCGAATTCTGCGAAGGGCGGAAATGAGGTGACGTCGGGCGAGGGGGATTCGACCATGACCGACCTTCTTTCCCGCGGTTATCAGATCAAGGCCGCTGTGCCGAACGGCGGCAAGTTTGTTGTGTTTATGCAGAAAGACCAGTCGGCCTATGCCTGCGAATTCTCGTCTCTGACGAATACGCGGTGTGGGTCCTTAAACTGAGATAAGGCGTGAAAGATGTCCGTTCGTCGACTAGCCGAAGATCAATTCCAGCCTGCCGCCTTCGCCTTCAGCAAGGAGAATGCGGTCTGGGCGGAAAAGACGATCAATAAATATCCCGAGGGCCGCCAGCAGTCCGCGATCATCCCGCTGATGATGCGCGCGCAGGAGCAGGAAGGCTGGGTCACCAAGGCCGCTATCGAAAAGATCGCCGACATGCTGGATATGGCCTATATCCGCGCGCTCGAAGTCGCGACCTTCTACACGCAGTTTCAGTTGCATCCGGTCGGCACGCGCGCTCACGTTCAGGTTTGCGGCACGACGCCCTGCATGCTGCGCGGCGCCGAAGGGCTGATCAAGATCTGTAAGAGCCGGATCAGCGACCATGCTTTCGAGCGCACCGCCGACGGCACGCTCTCCTGGGAAGAGGTCGAGTGTCAGGGCGCCTGCGTCAACGCACCGATGGTCGTGATCGGCAAGGATACCTATGAGGATCTGACCCCGACACGTCTCGAAGAGATCATCGATGCGTTCGCCGCAGGCAAGGGCCATGAAATTCCGACCGGTCCGCAGATCGACCGCGTTTTCTCCGCTCCGGAAGGTGGCTTGACGTCCCTCCTGTCGGACGAGGCGCAGGCAAAGAGCACCGCAGGCAAGGTGGCCAAGGCCACTGCCGAGGCTGTTTCGATACCGCCGTCCGAGGCCGGCCGTGCCAAGAGCACGGATGCTGAAACCAATCAGAGCCTGAAGACGCCGGCAACGGCTCCGGCGGAAGCGGCCAAGAATGCCAAGGCAGCCGAAACGCAGCCGCTTTCGGGAACTGCGGCTGCGGAGCCCGTTGCCGGAAAGCCTTCGCTTGACGACAAGAATCGCCCTGCCGGTATCGAAAGACCCGCACAGCCGGACGATTTGCAGCTCATTTCAGGCGTCGGTCCGAAGATCGAGGGCACCTTGCACGAGCTCGGCATCTTTACCTTCGCGCAGATTGCGAGCTGGCATGAGGCCGAACGCCACTGGGTCGACGGTTATCTGAATTTCAAGGGCCGGATCGAGCGCGACGACTGGGTCAGGCAGGCAGAGGCACTCGCTAAGGGTGGCGAAGCGGAATATATCAAGGTCTTCGGCAAGAAGCCGCGGTAAGAGGTGAAGCATGTTACAGGATCAGGATCGCATCTTTACCAATATCTACGGCCTCAAGGACAAATCCCTGAAGGGCGCGATGTCGCGCGGCCACTGGGATGGCACGAAGCAAATCCTCGAAAAGGGTCGTGACTGGATCATCAACGAGATGAAGGCTTCCGGCCTTCGCGGTCGTGGCGGCGCCGGCTTCCCGACGGGCCTGAAGTGGTCCTTCATGCCGAAGGAAAGCGATGGCCGTCCGCACTATCTCGTCGTCAACGCCGACGAATCCGAGCCGGGCACCTGCAAGGACCGCGACATCATGCGCCACGATCCGCATACGCTGATCGAAGGCTGCGTCATTGCCGGTTTTGCCATGGGTGCAAACGCCGCGTACATCTACGTCCGAGGCGAATACATGCGCGAACGCGAAGCCCTTCAGGCTGCGATCGACGAATGCTACGATGCCGGACTTCTGGGCAAAAACAACAAGCTCGGCTGGGATTATGATGTTTACGTTCATCATGGCGCCGGCGCTTACATCTGCGGCGAAGAAACCGCGCTGCTCGAAAGCCTCGAAGGCAAGAAGGGCCAGCCGCGCCTGAAGCCGCCGTTCCCGGCCAACATGGGTCTCTACGGCTGCCCGACCACGGTCAACAACGTCGAATCCATCGCCGTAGCGCCGACGATCCTGCGCCGTGGCGCAGGCTGGTTCTCCTCCTTCGGCCGCCCGAACAATGTCGGCACCAAGCTGTTCATGCTGTCCGGCCACGTCAATCGTCCTTGCACGGTCGAAGAGACGATGGGCATCACCTTCCGCGAGCTGGTCGAAAAGCACGGCGGCGGTATTCGCGGCGGTTGGGACAATCTGCTTGCCGTCATTCCCGGCGGCGCGTCGTGCCCGGTCGTTCCGGCTGCCGACATCATCGATTGCCCGATGGATTTCGACGGTCTGCGCGAAGTCAAGTCGTCCTTCGGTACGGCTGCGGCGATCGTCATGGACAAGTCGACCGACATCATCAAGGCGATTGCCCGCATCTCGGCCTTCTTCAAGCATGAAAGCTGCGGCCAGTGTACGCCTTGCCGCGAAGGCACGGGCTGGATGTGGCGCGTTCTTGAGCGTATGGCTCGCGGCAACGCCCAGAAGCGCGAGATCGACATGCTGTTCCAGGTGACGAAGCAGATCGAAGGTCATACTATCTGTGCGCTCGGTGACGCAGCCGCATGGCCGGTTCAGGGTCTGATCCGCAATTTCCGTCCCGAGATCGAAAAGCGTATAGACCAGTACACCGCCAACGCGACTAGCCACGGCGCGGTTCTGGAAGCAGCCGAGTAGGGATTGTCATGGCGAAGACCACGGATATCAGGCAGGACAGCGGAGCGGCCGATGATGCATCGGCCGGTTTCGGTCGCGTCGCCGCCGATATGCTGCGGAACGCGCCCATGATGCCGATCCATCCGTTGGTTGCCCATCAGGCGGCGGCGTTTGCCGCGGCGGCGGCCATAGGCTTCAGCGTTACATCGCAGATCGCCGGTGCCTTCTTCGGTGCGCTTCAAGGGGCGGTCGAGGCTTCCGGCAAGCGCGCGGCCGAGACGGACGCAAGGGATGCTGTCGTCTCCAAGGAGGAGCCGGCGGTAAAGAAGGACGAGGCAGGGGAAGCGAAGCCGGTAAAGGCATCGCCCGCTGTCAAGCCGGTCGTCTCGAAGCCGGTGGCTGCAAAGCCGAAGCCCGCGGTCGCAAAACCTGCGGGTGCCAAGAAGGTCGAGCCAAAACCGGTTGTGCCTGCAACGCCGGTGGCGGCAGCCGCCCGGGGCAAGGCCAAGGCCAAGGTCGAAGCGGCGAAACCGGTTTCGACAGACCCGGCTCCCTCGCGCGGTCGCAAAGCTGCGGCAAAGGCTGACGATCTGAAGCGGATTTCCGGCATCGGTCCCAAGCTGGAGCAGGTGCTGAACGGACGCGGCGTCAAGCGATTTGCCGATATCGCCGCCTGGAGCGATGCGGATATCGAGCGGATCGACGCCGAACTCGGCTTCGACGGCCGCATAAGGCGCGACGACTGGGTTGGCCAGGCGAAGGCGCTGCTGCCGAAAGGCCGGAGTTGAGAATTTCCTCGGCTGTATCCGACGGCCGGGGAGGGTGAATGAAGGCGATGGGGACGGTGCGGGCGCGATCCGCACGGTTCGATCGTAAAGCTGGTCTTGCGGGGACAAGTATCGGCAAAGCTTATTGTGAGCGAACCGGTGCCATCGGGCATTTGAGCCGTCCCGATGGAAACCTGGCTTGCGATCATGAAATTGTCTCCGGCCAGGTTGGGCTGAAGACGTGACATAGGACTGAGTGGACGATGGCTAAACTGAAGATTGACGGTAAAGAGATCGAAGTTCCGGATCACTACACGCTTATCCAGGCGTGCGAGGAAGCCGGCGCCGAAGTCCCGCGCTTCTGCTTCCATGAACGACTGTCGGTGGCCGGCAATTGCCGCATGTGCCTCGTCGAAGTGAAGGGTGGCCCGCCGAAGCCGCAGGCATCCTGCGCCATGGGCGTTCGCGATATCCGCGGCGGCCCGAACGGCGAGCTTCCGGAAGTTTTCACCAACACGCCGATGGTCAAGAAGGCCCGCGAAGGCGTGATGGAATTCCTGCTGATCAACCACCCGCTGGATTGCCCGATCTGCGACCAGGGCGGTGAATGCGACCTGCAGGACCAGGCGATGGCCTTCGGCATCGATAGTTCGCGCTATCAGGAAGACAAGCGCGCCGTCGAAGACAAGTATATCGGCCCGCTCGTCAAGACGGTCATGAACCGCTGCATCCACTGCACGCGTTGCGTTCGCTTCACGACGGAAGTTGCCGGCATCTCCGAGCTCGGCCTGATCGGCCGCGGCGAAGACGCCGAAATCACCACCTATCTCGAGCAGGCAATGACCTCCGAGCTGCAGGGCAACATCGTTGATCTTTGCCCGGTCGGCGCGCTGACCTCGAAGCCCTTTGCCTTCACGGCTCGCCCGTGGGAACTGAACAAGACCGAATCGATCGACGTCATGGACGCGCTCGGCTCTGCCATCCGTGTCGATACCCGCGGCCGCGAAGTTATGCGCGTGCTGCCCAGGGTCAACGAGCAGATCAACGAAGAGTGGATCTCCGATAAGACGCGCTTCATCTGGGATGGTCTGAAGACGCAGCGCCTAGACAAGCCCTATGTCCGCAAGGACGGCCGCCTGCAGCCGGCAAGCTGGAGCGACGCCTTCGCCGCCATCAAGTCGGCGGTTTCGGCCACCAGCGGAGACAAGATCGGCGCAATCGCCGGCGACCTTGGCTCGGTTGAGGAAATGTACGCTCTCGGCGAACTGCTGCGATCGCTCGGATCGGAAAACCTCGACTGTCGCCAGGACGGGACGGCGCTTGATCCGTCGCTCGGCCGCGCAAGCTACATCTTCAACCCGAGCATCCAGGGCATCGAAGCCGCCGATGCGCTGCTGATCGTCGGCGCCAATCCGCGCTTCGAGGCTGCCGTGCTGAATTCGCGCATCCGCAAGCGCTGGCGTCGTGGCAAGTTCCCGATCGGCGTGATCGGCGAAGCTGCCGACCTCCGCTATTCTTATGACTATCTCGGTGCCGGCCCGGATACCTTGGCTGATATCGTCAACGGTTCGCACAGCTTTGCCGATGTCCTGAAGAATGCCCAGAAGCCGATGATCATCATCGGGCAGGGCGCCTTGATCCGCGAAGACGGTGCGGAAGTGCTGGCGAACGCCGCCAAGCTCGCCGCAGCCGTTGGCGTCGTCAAGGAAGACTGGAACGGCTTTGCCGTGCTGCACACGGCGGCTTCGCGTGTCGGCGGCCTCGATCTCGGCTTCGTGCCGGGCGAAAAGGGCGTCAACGCCGCTGCCATGCTGTCTTCGATGGACGTTCTCTTCCTGCTGGGTGCCGATGAACTGGATTTCAGCCGCAAGGGCGCGAAGTTCACGGTCTATATCGGCTCGCACGGCGACAACGGCGCACAGAGCGCCGACGTCATCCTTCCGGCAGCCGCCTACACCGAAAAGTCGGGCACCTGGGTCAACACCGAGGGCCGCGTCCAGATGGGCAACCGCGCCGGTTTCGCACCGGGCGACGCCCGCGAGGACTGGGCCATCATCCGCGCCCTTTCCGACGTACTCGGCAAGAAGCTTCCCTTTGATTCGCTGAGGGAATTGCGCGCGAAGCTCTATGCAGCCTTCCCGCATTTCGCCGGCATCGACGAGATTGCCGAAGCCGATAGCGCCCAAATTGCCGCACTTGCGAAAAAAGCCGGCGCTATGGCCAAATCGGCATTTGCTTCGCCGATCAAAGACTTCTATTTGACGAACCCGATAACGCGCGCATCGGCTGTCATGGCCGAGTGCTCGGCATTGGCCCGCAACAATTTCCGCGTTGCGGCAGAGTAAGGGCACAGGACTATGGACTCATTCGTTTCGACCTATCTCTGGCCCGCGCTGATCATGATCGGCCAGTCCCTGCTGCTCCTGGTCTGCCTGCTGATTTTCATCGCCTACATTCTGCTTGCCGACCGCAAGATCTGGGCTGCCGTCCAGCTGCGCCGCGGCCCGAACGTCGTCGGCCCCTTCGGCCTGTTCCAGTCCTTCGCCGACTTGCTCAAGTTCATGTTCAAGGAGCCGATCATCCCGGCCGGCGCCAACAAGACCGTGTTCCTGCTGGCTCCTCTGGTTTCCGTGGTGCTGGCGCTCTCCACCTGGGCCGTCGTGCCGGTGGCGCAGAACTGGGTCGTCGCCGACATCAACGTCGGCATCCTCTACATTCTGGCGATCTCGTCGCTGGAAGTTTACGGCATCATCATGGGCGGCTGGGCTTCAAACTCGAAGTATCCGTTCCTCGGTGCGCTGCGCTCGGCGGCGCAGATGGTGTCCTACGAAGTCTCGATCGGCCTCGTCATCGTCACCGTGCTGCTGTGCGTCGGTTCGCTGAACCTGACGGACATCGTGCTCTCGCAGCAGACCGGTCTCGGCACCAAGCTCGGCCTGCCGGCGTCGTTCCTCGACTGGCACTGGCTGTCGCTGTTCCCGATGTTCATCGTGTTCTTCATTTCGGCGCTGGCTGAAACCAACCGCCCGCCGTTCGACCTTCCGGAAGCGGAATCGGAGCTGGTTGCCGGTTTCATGGTCGAATACGGTTCTTCGCCCTACATGATGTTCATGCTCGGCGAATATGCCGCCGTCGTCCTGATGTGCTCGCTGACGACGATCCTTTTCCTCGGCGGCTGGCTGCCTCCGGTCGATATCTGGATCCTGAACTGGGTTCCGGGCATCATCTGGTTCCTGCTGAAGTCGTGCCTGGTATTCTTCATGTTCGCGATGGTGAAGGCTTTCGTGCCGCGCTACCGCTATGACCAGCTCATGCGTCTCGGCTGGAAGGTTTTCCTGCCGCTGTCGCTCGCCATGGTCGTTATCGTTGCATTCGTGCTGAAGCTGACGGGATGGGCATGATGATGTCGATCCTCGCTTCAAGCAGATTTGGAGGTTGAAGATGGCCGGAATTTCCAACGCCGTCAGCTCGCTGTTCCTCAAGGAATTCGTCGGCGCATTCTTTTTGTCGATGCGTTACTTCTTCAAACAGAAGGCGACGATCAATTATCCGTTCGAAAAGGGGCCGGTCAGCCCGCGCTTCCGCGGCGAGCATGCGCTGCGCCGTTATCCGAACGGTGAAGAGCGCTGCATCGCATGCAAGCTCTGCGAAGCCATCTGTCCTGCCCAGGCCATCACCATCGAGGCCGGGCCGCGCCGCAATGACGGCACCCGCCGTACGGTGCGTTACGACATCGACATGGTGAAGTGCATCTATTGCGGCTTCTGCCAGGAAGCCTGCCCGGTCGACGCCATCGTCGAGGGGCCCAACTTCGAATTCGCCACCGAAACCCGCGAAGAACTCTACTTCGACAAGGCGCGGCTTTTGGACAACGGCGACCGCTGGGAACGCGAAATCGCGCACAACATTGCGCTGGATTCGCCATACCGCTGAGCGGAGTTTTGAATATGCCGTGGCAGGCGGCCACAAGTGTCGCCGCCGCGGTCGAATCTAGACCGGGGCTTTGCCGGACGTTAGTCCGGTCGAGCTCCATCGGGCAGGGAAACTCCCGGCTGCCCGGGGGAAGACGAAAAAGGCACCAACATGGGTCTGCAGGCTCTTTTTTTCTATATCTTCGCCTTTGTCGCTGTGGCGTCGGCGTTCATGGTCATCTCGGCGCGGAATCCGGTCCATTCGGTCCTGTTCCTCATCCTGGTTTTCTTCAACGCGGCCGGCCTCTTCCTGCTGATGGGGGCTGAATTCCTGGCGATGATCCTGCTGGTCGTCTATGTCGGCGCGGTGGCGGTCCTCTTCCTCTTCGTCGTGATGATGCTCGATATCGACTTCTCCGAGCTCAGGGCGGGTATTCTGGAATATGCACCGATCGGCGCATTGATCGGTGTCATTCTCGCCGCCGAGCTGATCGTCGTTATCGGCGGCAGCGTGATTTCGCCCGAGATCGCCAAATCGGTCGCCATGCCGATCCCGGCGCCGGCGACCCGAACGAACACGGCCGCCCTCGGCGACGTGCTCTACACCAACTACGTTTATTTCTTCGAGATCGCCGGTCTCGTGCTGCTGGTGGCGATGATCGGCGCGATCGTGCTGACCTTGAAGCATCGCACGCACATCAAGCGCCAGAACATTCCCCAACAGGTCGCCCGCACGCCCGCGACCGCCGTCGAGGTGGTCAAGGTCAAGCCGGGGCAGGGCGTCTGAGGCGAGGCACGAGGATCAAAGGAACAAGAACATGGTCATCGGACTTTCCCACTACCTCACGGTTAGCGCCATCCTCTTCGTGCTCGGCGTCTTCGGTATCTTTCTCAACCGCAAGAACGTCATCATCATCCTGATGTCCGTCGAACTCATACTGCTCGCGGTCAACATCAACATGGTCGCCTTCTCGTCGTTCCTTAACGACATTGTCGGCCAGGTCTTCGCTCTGTTCATTTTGACCGTTGCTGCCGCCGAGGCTGCGATCGGTCTTGCAATTCTCGTCGTCTTCTACCGTAACCGCGGCTCCATCGCGGTTGAAGACGTCAACGTGATGAAGGGCTGATACAGCTATGTTTTTATATAAGGCTATCGTCTTTCTTCCCCTTATCGGCGCCATCATCGCCGGCCTTTTCGGCCGCGCCATCGGTGCCAAGGCTTCGGAATACGTCACCACCGGCTTGATGATCATTGCCGCGATCCTGTCCTGGGTCGTCTTCTTCACGGTGGCGCTCGGCCATACCGACGGCCCGATCAAGGTTGAAGTCCTGCGCTGGATTCAGTCCGGCGGCATCGACGTATCGTGGTCGCTGCGCGTGGACACGCTGACATCGGTGATGCTGATCGTCGTGAACTCGGTCTCGACCCTCGTTCACGTCTACTCGATCGGATACATGCATCACGATCCGCATCGTCCGCGCTTCTTCGCCTATCTCTCGCTCTTCACCTTCGCCATGCTCATGCTGGTGACGTCGGACAACCTCGCGCAGATGTTCTTCGGCTGGGAAGGCGTCGGTCTGGCCTCGTACCTGCTGATCGGCTTCTGGTTCAAGAAGCCGTCCGCGTCGGCAGCCGCCATGAAGGCCTTCATCGTCAACCGCGTCGGCGACTTCGGCTTCGTGCTCGGCATTGCAGGCGTCTTCGTCCTGTTCGGTTCGATCAATTTCGACGTGATCTTCGGCAATGCCCAGAGCTTTGCCGCAGGGCAGGGCGGCCAGCCGGGTGACATCGTGCTCAATTTCCTGGGCATGCACCTCGATCGCGGCCACGCCCTGACGGCCGTCTGCCTGCTGCTCTTCATGGGCGCGATGGGCAAGTCGGCGCAGTTCCTGCTGCACACCTGGCTGCCGGACGCCATGGAAGGCCCGACGCCGGTCTCCGCGCTCATCCATGCCGCAACCATGGTCACCGCCGGCGTCTTCCTCGTCGCCCGCATGTCGCCGATCTTCGAACTGTCTCCGGATGCGCTGACCTTCGTCACCATCATTGGCGCGATCACGGCCTTCTTCGCCGCGACCGTCGGCCTCGTACAGAACGACATCAAGCGCGTCATCGCCTACTCGACCTGTTCGCAGCTTGGCTACATGTTCGTCGCTCTCGGCGTCGGCGCTTACGGCGCTGCGATCTTCCATCTGTTCACGCATGCCTTCTTCAAGGCGCTGCTCTTCCTCTGCGCCGGCTCGGTCATCCACGCCGTCGATGGCGAGCAGGACATGCGCCATATGGGCGGCCTGCGCACCCATATCAAGAAGACCTACTGGATGATGATCATCGGCACGCTGGCCATCACCGGCGTCGGCATTCCGTTCTCGCCGATCGGCTTCGCCGGCTTCTTCTCGAAGGACGCGATCATCGAGGCTTCGTACACGTCGCACAATCCGGCCTCGGGCTTCGCCTTCACGCTGCTGGTCATCGCCGCGCTGTTCACCAGCTTCTATTCCTGGCGCCTGATCTTCATGACCTTCTTCGGCAAGCCGCGCGCCTCGCACGAGGTCATGCATCATGTGCATGAATCGCCGAATGTCATGCTGATCCCGCTCTACCTGCTGGCGATCGGCGCCGTCTTCGCCGGCTGGTATTTCCATGACTATTTCGTCGGTCACGCCTACGAGGAATTCTGGAAGCAGGCACTCTTCACGCTGCCCGACAACAAGATCCTCGAGGAAATGGAGCATGCCCCGCACTGGGTCGAGCTCAGCCCGTTCATCGCGATGGTCGTCGGTTTCGTGGTCGCCTGGTATTTCTACATCAAGTCGCCGGAAACGCCGCGCCGCCTCGCTCAGCAGCAGCGCCCGCTCTACGAGTTCCTGTTGAACAAGTGGTACTTCGACGAACTCTATGACTTCATCTTCGTTCGCTCCGCAAAGGCGCTTGGCCGCTTCCTCTGGAAGAAGGGCGACGTCGGAGTGATCGATACCTACGGCCCGAACGGCATTGCCGCGCGTGTCGTCGATGTCACCAACCGCGTCGTGCGCCTGCAGACCGGCTACCTCTATCACTATGCCTTCGCGATGCTGCTCGGCATTGCAGCCCTCGTTACCTGGATGATGCTCGGGAGTTCCCTCTGATGACCGATTGGCCCATTCTTTCAACGGTCACGTTCCTGCCGCTGGTGGGTGTCCTGCTCCTGCTGTTCACGCAGGACGACGGCCCCAACGGCCGCCGCAACATCCTGAACATTTCGCTGGCGACGACGGTCTTCACCTTCATCGTATCGCTGTTCGTCTGGATCTGGTTCGACAACGCCAATCCGGGCTTCCAGATGGTCGAGAAGCATGAGTGGCTGACCAGCGGCATCAGCTATCACATGGGCGTCGACGGCATTTCCATGCTGTTCGTCATCCTGTCGACCTTCCTGATGCCCTTCTGTGTCCTGGCAAGCTGGCTCTCGGTCGAAAAGCGGCTGAAGGACTACATGATCGCCTTCCTCGTCCTCGAGACGATGATGATCGGCGTGTTCGTCTCGCTGGATATCGTGCTGTTCTACGTCTTCTTCGAAGCCGGCCTCATCCCGATGTTCCTGATCATCGGCGTCTGGGGCGGCAAGGATCGCGTCTACGCCAGCTACAAGTTCTTCCTCTACACGCTGCTCGGCTCGGTGCTGATGCTGCTCGCCATCATGGCGATGTACTGGCAGGCAGGCACGACGGACATCCAGGCGCTCCTGCAGTACAAGTTCCCGCCGCAGCTGCAGACATGGCTATGGCTGGCCTTCTTCGCCTCCTTCGCGGTGAAGATGCCGATGTGGCCGGTCCACACGTGGCTGCCCGACGCGCACGTTCAGGCGCCGACGGCCGGCTCGGTCATCCTGGCAGGCGTGCTGCTGAAGCTCGGCGGCTATGGTCTCATCCGCTTCTCGCTCGGCATGTTCCCGAATGCGTCGGAATATTTCGCGCCGCTCGTCTTCGCGCTGTCGGTCATCGCCATCATCTACACCTCGCTGGTGGCGCTGATGCAGGAAGACATCAAGAAGCTGATCGCCTATTCGTCGGTCGCCCACATGGGTTACGTGACGATGGGTATCTTCGCGGCGAACCAGCAGGGCGTGCAGGGTGCGATCTTCCAGATGCTGTCGCACGGTATCGTTTCGGGCGCGCTCTTCCTTTGCGTCGGCGTGATCTACGACCGCACCCATACCCGCGAAATCGCGGCATACGGCGGCCTGGTCAATAACATGCCGAAATACGCCGTTGCGATGATGGTCTTCACCATGGCCAATGTCGGCCTGCCTGGCACCTCCGGCTTCATCGGCGAGTTCCTGACCCTGATCGGCGTCTTCCGCGCCAACACCTGGGTTGCGCTCTTTGCCGCCACCGGCGTCATCCTGTCGGCCGCCTATGCGCTCTGGCTCTACCGCCGTGTCATTTTCGGCGTGCTGGACAAGGAGAACCTGAAGAAGCTCCTGGATCTGTCGCCGCGTGAACAGCTGATCCTTTATCCGCTGATCGCACTCACGATCCTGTTCGGCGTCTATCCGGCTCCGATCTTCGACGCCACGGCCGCCTCGGTGGATCTGTTGGTGAACAACTATACCGCTGCCCTGCACGCTGCGCAGAATGTTGCGCTGTCGATGAATTGATGACGGGACCTATTCGACATGACTGCTGACACAATTCTTGCAAGCCTGCATCTTTCCATTCCGGAGCTCATCCTCGCGGTCGGTGCGCTTGCGTTGCTCATGATCGGCGTCTTCTCGGGCGAGCGGTCGGGACCCATGGTTACCGGTCTTGCCATCGCGCTTCTTGCGGTGGCCGGCCTGTGGATCATCTTCGTGCCGGGTGACGGGCTCGCTTATGGCGGCGCCTATCTCGCCGACGGCTTCTCGCGCTTCATGAAGGTCGTCGCCCTTATCGGCTCGATCGTCGCCATGTTCCTCAGCATGGGGCAGGCGCGCGAGCAGCAGCTCGATCGCTTCGAGTTTCCGGTTCTGCTGGTGCTCGCGACCCTCGGCATCCTGCTGATGATCTCCGCGCACGACCTGATCTCGCTCTACCTCTCGCTGGAATTGCAATCGCTGGCGCTCTACGTCGTGGCCGCCATCAACCGCGACAGCCTGAAGTCGACTGAGGCGGGCCTGAAGTACTTCGTCCTCGGCGCGCTTTCCTCCGGTATGCTGCTTTACGGCATGTCGCTGGTCTACGGCTTCACCGGCCACACGAGCTTCGACGCCATCGCCGCGGCGCTGAGCGCCGAGACCCGCTCGCTCGGTCTCGTTTTCGGCCTGGTTTTCGTTCTTGCCGGTCTTGCCTTCAAGATCTCCGCCGTGCCGTTCCATATGTGGACGCCGGACGTTTACGAAGGCGCTCCGACCCCGGTTACCGCCTTCTTCGCAGGCGCGCCGAAGGTTGCCGCCATGGCGATCCTGACGCGCATCGTCGTCACGGCCTTCCATCCGGTGCTCGCCGACTGGCAGCAGATCATCGTGTTCATCTCGATCGCGTCGATGCTGCTCGGTTCCTTCGCCGCGATCGGACAGCGCAACTTCAAGCGACTGATGGCCTATTCGTCGATCGGTCACATGGGTTATGCGCTGGTGGGCCTTGCCGCCGGCACCAAGACCGGCGTGTCCGGCGTCATGCTCTACATGGTCATCTACATGGCCATGACGCTCGGCTCCTTCGCCATCATCATGGCGATGCGCCGCAAGGACGGACGTCAGGTCGAGACCATCGAGGACCTCGCCGGCCTTTCCACCACCAACCCGTTCATGGCGGTCGTGCTGACGGCGCTGATGTTCTCGCTGGCCGGTATTCCGCCGCTTGCAGGCTTCTTCGGAAAGTACTTCGTCTTCGTCGCGGCCATCCAGGCGCATCTCTATGCGCTCGCCATCATCGGCGTTCTGGCCTCGGTCGTCGGCGCTTACTACTATCTGCGCGTCATCAAGGTGATGTGGTTCGATGAAGCCAAGGACGAATTTGCGCGCACGGCCGGTTCGCTGCGCCTCGTCTTCGGTCTTTCCGGCCTCTTCGTCGTTGCCTACGTCTTCTTTGGCGGCGCGATCGGCGGGGCTGCCGATCTGGCCGCTGCGACGCTGTTTTGATGGCCTCTGACATGAATAACCGGAAGTCGCTCGCCGACTTCCGGCATGATGCCCTTCAGGAAACGTCATCCACAAACAGCGTGTGCCTCGATCGCGCACGCGCCGGCGATCACGGGAACCTGTGGGTGACCGCCGAACGCCAGACGGGTGGACGCGGTCGCCGCGGTCGCCCCTGGGTGTCGGAGCCCGGCAATCTCTATGCATCTCTCCTTCTGATCGACCCCGCTCCCATGGACCGCATCGGCTCATTGCCGCTAGCGGTCGCGGTTGCCGTGCATCAGGCTGTGCGCAGCGTGCTGCCGCTGGCTGCAGAACCGGTAGAGATCAAGTGGCCGAATGACATCCTGATCGGCCGAAAGAAGACTTGCGGCATCCTGATTGAAGGCGAAGCCATGCCGGACGGGCGTTATGCGCTTGTCATCGGCATCGGCATCAATATTGCGGTCATGCCTGACAATCCGATGTATCCGGTCACCTGCCTCAGGCAGCAGGGTTCGATGGTTTCGCCGGACGAGTTGTTTGCCCATCTCTATGCGACCATGTCCGAGGCGCTCGGCGCCTGGAATCGCGGCAAGGGCATTCGGGAAATCACCGCGCGCTGGCGCGAGGTCGCTTGCGGTATCGGCGAAAAGATCACGGTGAACCTGCCGGATCGCTCGATTTTGGGCCATTTCACCGGAATCGATGATAATGGCTTGTTGATGCTCGAGACGGAGGACGGCAGGATCATGCCGATCGCCGCGGGCGACGTTTTCTTTAGATGATAGTTGGGGATCAGATGGCGAAGCAAGACGAATTGGTGTTTCTGCCCCTCGGCGGCGTTGGCGAAATCGGCATGAATCTCGCGCTGTACGGCTATGGCCCGCCCGAGCAGCGCCAGTGGATCATGGTCGATTGCGGCGTAACGTTCCCGGGGCCGGATCTGCCGGGCGTCGATCTGGTGTTGCCGGATATCCGTTTCCTCGCCAAGGAGCGCAAGAACCTCAAGGGCATCATCATCACTCATGCGCACGAAGATCACTACGGCGCGCTGAACGATCTTTGGCCCGGGCTGAATGTTCCCATCTATGCCTCGGCTTTCACCGCAGGCCTTCTGGAAGCCAAGCGCGATTATGAGAAGTCGATGGGCGAGATTCCCGTGACGCTCTTCAAGGCCGGTGACCGCATCAATGTCGGCCCCTTCAATATCGAAGGCGTGGCCGTCAACCATTCGATCCCCGAGCCGATGTCGCTGGTGATCCGCACGCCGCTCGGCAACGTCGTCCATACGGGCGACTGGAAGATCGATCATGAGCCCTCGCTGGGGCCGTTGACGGACGAGACCCGGTTCCGCCAGATCGGCGACGAAGGCGTGCTGGCGCTGATGTGCGATTCCACCAATGCGCTCCGCGATGGCGTTTCGCCTTCCGAAAAGGATGTTTCGGAAAGCCTGCGCAAGATCATCGAGAACGCCGAGGGCCGGGTTGCGATCACCACCTTCTCATCCAATGTCGGCCGTATCCGCACGGTCGCCGAGGCCGCCGAGGCTGCCGGCCGCGAAGTGCTGCTATTGGGCAGCTCGCTTAAGCGGGTCGTCGATGTTGCCCGTGACATCGGCCTGATGGAGGGCATCAAGCCTTTCATCGCGGAAGACGAATATGGCTATATCCCGCGCGACAAGGTCGTGGTCATCCTGACTGGCAGTCAGGGAGAGCCGCGCGCGGCTCTTGCCAAGCTCTCCCGCGACGAGATGCGCAATGTTGCGCTGGCTGCCGGCGATATCGTCGTCTTTTCATCGCGCGCCATTCCCGGCAACGAAAAGGCGATCCAGGATATCAAGAACGGCCTGATCGAGCAGGGCGTGCATGTCGTGACCGATGCCGAAGCGCTCGTGCATGTCTCCGGCCATCCGAGACGCAACGAGCTGCAGAAGATGTATGAGTGGACGCGTCCGGCCGTCGTCGTGCCTGTGCACGGCGAGGCGACGCATCTGACCGCCCATAAGGAACTGGCCGAACAGAGCGGCATTTCCACCGTACCGCGCGTGCGCAACGGCGATATATTGCGCCTCGCGCCCGGACCGGTCGAAGTCATCGGTGAGGCGCCGCATGGGCGTATCTTCAAGGACGGTACGCTCATCGGCGATTTCGACGAGATGGGCATCGGCGAGCGCAAGAAGCTGTCCTATGTCGGCCATGTCGCCGTCAACGTCGTGCTGGATGCCCGTTACGATATCGTCGGCGATCCGGATGTCGTACCCATCGGCTTGCCGGCCTATGACGACGAAGGCGAGGAGATGGAAGATACGCTCTTCGACGCCATCGTCAGCGCCATCGAAAGCATCCCCAGAGCACGCCGCAAGGATCTGGACATGCTGCAGGAGGCCGCTCGTCGCGCGGTGCGTTCCGCCGCCAACCAGGGCTGGGGCAAAAAGCCGATTGTAACCGTATTCGTCACGCGCACGGCCAATTGAGGTCGGCGATCCGGTCGGGGAGGAGAGTGCCGTGCTGGGACGCATCAATCACATCGCGATAGCCGTCCCCGATATCGCGGCGGCTTCCGAAGCCTATCGTGAAACGCTCGGCGCCAAGGTGTCCGCTCCGCAGCTATTGCCGGAGCACGGCGTTACCGTCGTTTTCGTGGAACTGCCCAATACCAAGGTGGAACTGCTGGAGCCGCTGGGCGAAACCTCGCCCATCGCGTCCTTCCTCGCCAAGAACCCGGATGGCGGCATGCACCATATCTGCTACGAGGTCGCGGATATCCTGGCGGCCCGCGATCAATTGGTCGCCAAGGGCGCGCGGGTGCTCGGAAATGGCGAACCGAAGATCGGCGCGCATGGCAAGCCGGTGCTCTTCCTGCACCCGAAGGATTTCTTCGGTACGCTCATCGAGCTTGAGCAAGTGTGACATTAAAACGCTGATCGGCGCTTTGAAAGACGACTGCTTTGCCCCTATAAGCAGCTTGGAAGAGGAGGAGACGGGCAGGCTCGTCTCGAAGGGAGCATAATGGCACAGCAGATCGCCGCCGGTTTAGCCGTCTATTTCGTCATCTGGTGGATTACGCTTTTCGCCGTCCTGCCCTTCGGCCTGCGAACCCAGGCCGAAGACGAGCATGTGATCCTCGGTACCGTCGAAAGCGCGCCGGCGAAGTTTCGCGCGTGGCGCGTGGTTTTCACCACGACGCTGGTGTCGGCCCTCATCTATGGCACCTGGTATGTCGCTTCGCATTATTTCGGGCTGAGTATAGATTCCATTCCCCAGATCGTTCCAAGCTACAAGTGATCCATGAAAACCGTAGATTGACGGCGCCCGGAATGGCGGCGCCTTGCGATCGCCATCAATTTGTCACACGCCTGTCATGAGCGTAGAGCAAAGAATTTACAGCTTGTGTATATTATTTCGGCTGAAGACCGGTCCAATACTTCCGGGTGATTGAAGAGCGGGCCGAGAAAGCAAAAAAAAACAAGGCTGTAAGCCTTGTTTTAAAGTATCGCGTGATCCTTATCCGTTACCGGGGCAGCGAGCGAGCGCGCCTAAGATCTGATCCTCCCAAGACTTGACCGCGAAACGGCAAGAATTTAGCCTTCTTGCCTCTTTTGTGAGCTAAAATTAGCTCAAAGATTGAGCTTTGTCATCCTTTTTTTTGCTTTTTTGCTACAGTCGAGCAGAATTTTTCTGTTGACAGATTTTCGTCTTAAATCCTTATAAACGTGCGCTTTTTCGAAACATCGAAAATAGGCTGTATCGCCTGTATTCTCAGGTGTTTGCCAAAATCTTCCATTGCAGAATGCGGGTTTCCTTCCTCCGCCGAAGCAGTTATGAACTGCCTCCAGTACATAATTTGCTAACGATTCCGCGGGGCGCGGAATATCAAACCATCTGGAACAAGCGTCATGCGTCTGTCTCGTTACTTCATGCCCATTCTGAAGGAAAATCCTAAAGAGGCTGAAATCGTCTCCCATCGGCTCATGCTGCGAACCGGCATGATCCGTCAGCAGTCGCAGGGCATCTATTCCTGGCTGCCATTGGGCAAGCGCGTGCTCGACAAGGTCAATGCCATCATCCGCGAGGAGCAGAACCGTTCCGGCGCCATCGAGCTGCTGATGCCGACGCTGCAGTCGGCCGAGCTCTGGCAGGAAAGCGGCCGCTACGACGCCTACGGCAAGGAAATGCTGCGCATCAAGGACCGGCAGGACCGGCCTATGCTCTATGGCCCGACCAATGAGGAAATGGTCACCGACATCTTCCGGTCCTACGTCAAGTCCTACAAGGACCTGCCGCTGAACCTCTATCATATCCAGCTGAAGTTCCGTGACGAGATTCGCCCCCGTTTCGGCACCATGCGTTCGCGCGAGTTCATGATGAAGGACGCCTATTCCTTCGATCTGACGCTCGAAGGCGCCGTGCATGCCTATAACAAGATGTTCACGGCCTATCTACGCACCTTCAATCGCCTCGGTCTGAGGGCGATTCCGATGCGCGCCGACACCGGCCCCATCGGCGGCAAGCTCAGCCATGAATTCATCATCCTCGCCGATACCGGTGAGTCCGAAGTGTTCTGCCACAAGGATTTCGTCAATTTCGACATCCCTGGCGACGACACGAATTTCGACGAGGTCGCCGGCCTGAAGGCTATCTTCGACAAGTGGACTTCGGTCTATGCCGCCACGTCGGAAATGCACGACGAAGCCGCGTTCAACGCCATTCCCGAAGGCGAGCGCCTGTCCGCGCGCGGCATCGAGGTTGGTCACATCTTCTATTTCGGCACGAAATATTCCGAGCCGATGGGCGCGAAAGTGCAGGGTCCGGACGGCAAGGAACATCCTGTCCACATGGGATCTTACGGTATCGGCCCGACCCGCCTTGTTCCCGCCATCATCGAAGCATCGCATGACGAGAACGGAATCATCTGGCCGGATTCGGTCGCGCCGTTTGATGTCGTGGTGATTAACATGAAGGCCGGGGATCAAGCGTGTGACGAGGCTTGCGAAACGGTTTATGCCGCGCTGTCGAAAGCCGGCAAGGACGTGCTGTTCGACGATCGCGATGAACGCGCCGGAACGAAGTTTGCGACGGCCGACCTTATCGGCGTGCCGGTACAGCTTATTGTCGGCCCGCGTTCGATCGCGAGCGGCGAAGTGGAATTGAAGAACCGCAAGACCAGCGCTCGCGAGACGATGACGGTCGAGGCAGCAATAAAGCGGCTGGCGGGCTGATTGACGATAGATGGGATGGAAGGCGGATGGCGGTGAGCGCGGCAGTGGAACAGCAGGAAAATTCGTTCAAGGCCAGCCCATCGTCTCGTCCGTTTTCCGGATTTGAGCGGCTTGTTGCCTGGCGCTATCTGCGCTCAAGGCGCAAGGAAGCGTCCATTTCGGTCATCGCCGGCTTTTCGCTGGTCGGCATCATGCTGGGCGTTGCGGCGCTGATCATCGTCATGGCCGTCATGAACGGTTTCCGCGCCGAGCTCTTCAAGCAGATCCTCGGCTTCAACGGCCATGTGGTCGTGCAGCCGATCGATTCGCCTTTGAACGACTATGCGGAGCTGGCCAAGAAGTTTTCCGCGGTGCCCGGTGTCACCATGGCGCTGCCGCTGGTCGAGGGCGAGACGCTTGCCTCCGGCCGCGGCGGCTCCGGAACCGGGGCGCTGGTGCGCGGCATCCGCTCGGAGGATCTGACCAAGCTGAAGACAGTTTCCGATCACATCGTTTCCGGCGACATGGTCGGTTTCGCCTCAGGGCAGGGCGTGCTGGTCGGAAGCCGCCTCGCGCGGCAACTGGGTCTGACGGTGGGCGATCAGATCACGCTCACGGCGCCGGATGGCGACGTCACGCCTTTCGGCGTCAATCCGCGCGTCAAGGCATATACGATCTCCGGTCTCTTCGAGGTCGGCATGTCGGAATATGATTCCTCCGTTGTCTTCATGCCGCTGGAGGAGGCGCAGGTCTTTTTCAACGCCGAGGGCATCGTCGAGAAGATAGAGCTTTTCGTCACCAACCCGGATGACATCGATCAGTTGCGGCCGAAGATCGAGGACGCGGCCGGGCGGCAGATCTTCCTGACCGACTGGCGGCAGGTCAACGCCACTTTCTTCTCGGCCTTGCAGGTCGAGCGCAATACGATGTTCATGATCCTGACATTGATCGTCCTTGTCGCCGCATTGAACATCATTTCAGGCCTGATCATGCTGGTGAAGGACAAGGGCAGCGACATCGCCATCCTGCGCACCATGGGCGCGACGTCCGGCGCGATCATGCGCATATTCTTCATGACGGGGGCCGCTATCGGCGTCGTCGGCACGCTTGCGGGCGTGATACTCGGCGTCGTGGTCTGCCTGAACATCGAGTCCATCCGCCAGTTCTTCTCCTGGATTTCGGGCACGGTGATCTTCAATCCGGAAGTCTATTTCCTGAGCAAACTGCCGGCCCAGATGAATTTCAGTGAAACCATCTCCGTTATCGTGATGGCGCTCACGCTTTCCTTCCTTGCTACGATCTTTCCGGCCTGGCGTGCCTCGAGGCTCGATCCGGTGCAGGCGCTGCGCTACGAATAAGGAATTCGCATTTGATGAAACGCAAGGTCGTTCTCCAGCTCTCGGGCGTGGAGCGTCATTACGGGCAGGGTGAGACGAGCCTGTCGATCCTGAAAGGCGCGGATTTCGCCCTGCACAGCGGGGAGATCGTCGCACTTGTCGCACCGTCCGGTACGGGCAAGTCGACGCTGCTGCATGTCGCCGGCCTGCTTGAACACCCGGATGCCGGCGAGGTGCTGATCAACGGCCAGGCTTGCGAAGGCTTGTCCGATGACAAGCGTACGGCCGTGCGCCGGAGCGAGATCGGCTTCGTCTATCAGTTCCATCACCTCCTGCCGGAATTCTCGGCTCTTGAAAACATCATGATGCCGCAGCTCATTTCCGGCCTCTCGCGCAAGGATGCAAGCGAGCGGGCTGCCCAGCTTCTCGACTACATGCGCATCGGCCATCGCGCCGATCATCGCCCGGCCGAGCTCTCCGGCGGCGAGCAGCAACGTGTCGCCATCGCCCGCGCCGTCGCCAACGCCCCGCTGGTGCTGCTGGCCGACGAGCCTACCGGCAACCTCGACCCCGCAACCGCCCACTATGTCTTCGATGCGCTGGAGGCGCTGGTGCGTCAATCGGGCCTTGCGGCCCTGATCGCCACTCACAATCACGAGCTTGCCATCCGCATGGACCGCCGCGTGACGTTGAGCGACGGCAAGGTGGTCGAAGTCTGATCGGCTCCATCAGGGGACGATCAGGCCGCCGCGATAGTCCAGCTCATAGGCCTTGCTATCCCTCACCATGATGGCCTCGTGGCCGGTGAAATGGTCGCAAGTTCCGTTGCTGCGGTCGATATAGCGACCGTACGCGTGCTCGAACTCGAAGCCCCCGAGAAAGCGGTTTTCGTCCAGATAGAGCCGCAGCAGCGCTGCCTTGATGACCATGCCGGCGCGCCTGCCGTCGATCAGATCCGGCTCTATGATATGGCCGAAGTAATTCATCGCCCAGACCGGCTCGTCATCGTACCAGACGAGCTCCTGCCCGGCAAAATCCGTGCCGCCGAAATAGCTGTCGAGGTAGCGCCAGCGGCCGTTGACGTAGCCGATGTCATGCGAGCCGCTGCGGCAGGACGGCAACCTCTCGCCGTCGCCGACATAGGTTTCCGCCTTGGCGGTGACAATGAAATCGTTCAGCTCGGCAAGGCCCGGCATGACGCTCTCCAATTTTGGTGAGCAACGACAATGCCATTAGTTGGGCGGATTGTAAAGAACAAAAAGAGAACAAAGATAACTATTGGCCGCTCTCGCACGCCTTCTGACCGATATCGTCCTGCCAGTCCTGGATGCTGACGGTCTTGGCATCGGCCTTCAGCGTCTTGCCGTCCTTCGTCACCTTGCCGGTCAGCACGTTGTAGTCGCAGCTGTGGCTGTTATCCGGTTCGAGCGTGTCGCGGGAGTCGTATGTATAGCCGGCGACCACGAAGCCGCTGTTGCGATAGGCAAGGGTCAGCGTCTGTTCCCAGCGGTCTCGGCCGATGCTGTCATTCTGCGAGACGATTGCGATCGAACCGTTCGGCAGCGCGGAGATGGACGGTTCCTGGCCGACAACGCCGCCGGGCTCGACGCTGCCCCATATCTTGTCTGGAACGCTTGCTGTCAGCTTCAGCAAGGAATGCTCGTCGTCGCGCAGGTAGATGTAGATGCCGATCGGATTGTCCGCCTGATCGTCAGGGGAAGACGCCGCTAGAAGGGCGAGATCCGGCTTGCCGTCCTTGTTCCAGTCGCCGATCGCGGCATCGATGATGCGCCCGGGCGGGACGGGATCCCCGGCATGGGCTGCGGTTGCGAGCGAAAGAAGAATGAGAGCGCAGGCAGGTGTTTTCATGGTGATCTCCCGGTTGCCTTTGCATAGCGTCACGCCGTTTCCGCGTCTATCGGAGGCCCAAAAAAGTCCGGTGATGAAATTTATTGATGCTTCTATTGACTCTCGAACAAAAATAGAACAAAAAAGAAACATAACGAGTAAGGAGCGCGTAAATGACCGATATCATTCGAGACGTTGCAGCATTCACCTCCATCGTCATGTTCGTTGCCAGCTTTTCCCTCATCATGATGGCGATGTGAGTCTTATCCCCAGATGCATATGGTGCTCCCGTATTTGATGGGAGCAACTTCTGGACTTTATGATCCGTAATGCCGACAATGCCGCCGATTCATTTGGGCATGCGGAAGGGTTTGAGATGGCGGATGTGAGTGGCGGCGGCGCGGTTGTGCCGGTCGGCGAAATGCCGGAATTCGTGCACCTCCGGGTTCATTCCGCCTACTCCCTGCTGGAGGGAGCGCTGCCGCTCAAGAAGATACTGGCCAAGGCTGCCGGCGACAGCCAGCCGGCCATCGCCATCACCGATACCAACAATCTTTTCGTTGCCCTCGAATTCTCACAGAAGGCAATGGACGAGGGGCTGCAGCCGATTATCGGCTGCCAGGTATCGATCGACATGGAAGATGGCGGCGAGGGCGAGAAGCGCGGGCCGCAGCAGGCACTGGCCAAGCTGCCGTCCATCGTGCTGCTTGCCGCCACGGAGCAGGGCTATGAGCGCCTCGTCGATCTGGTCAGCCGCGCTTATCTCGGCGGCGAAGGCAATAGCGCCGTCCACATCACCGCCTCCTGGCTTGAGGAGATCGGCACGGAAGGCATGATCGCGCTCACCGGCTCGCTCACAGGCCCGGTCGATATGGCGCTGAAGGAAGGCCATGCGCCGCAGGCGCTCTCCCGGCTGTTGACGTTGAAGCGGTTGTTCGGCGACCGGCTCTATGTCGAGCTGCAGCGTCACGGCACCTACGATCGTCGCCACGAGCAGAAGATGATCGCGATGGCCTATGAGCACGAGCTTCCGCTCGTGGCCACCAACGAAGCCTTTTTCCCGACGCGCGACGACTACGATGCGCACGACGCGCTGATGGCGGTTGCCCACAACGCCATCGTCTCCGACGACACGCGTTTCCGCCTGACGCCGGATCATTATCTCAAGAGCCGCGCCGACATGGCGAAACTCTTCGCCAATCTTCCGGAGGCGCTGGACAGCACCGTCGAGATCGCTCGCCGCTGCTCTTTCGTGCTGAAGACGCGCAAGCCGATCCTGCCGCGCTTCACCGGCGCCACCGACGATGCCGAGGAAGCCGAACGTGCCGAGACGGCGGAGCTGCGTGCCCAGGCTATCGAGGGACTGGACCAGCGTCTCGCCTCGCTCGGCATGGCGCCGGGCTATGAGGAAAAGGACTATCGCGAGCGGCTGGAATTCGAACTGAGCGTCATCGAGCGCATGAAGTTCCCCGGCTACTTCCTGATCGTTGCCGACTTCATCAAATGGGCGAAGCGGCATGATATTCCGGTTGGCCCCGGCCGCGGCTCGGGCGCGGGCTCGCTGGTCGCCTACGCGCTGACCATCACCGATGTCGATCCGCTGCGTTTCTCGCTGCTGTTCGAGCGCTTCCTCAATCCGGAACGCGTCTCGATGCCGGACTTCGATATCGACTTCTGCCAGGACCGGCGCGAAGAGGTGATCCGCTACGTGCAGGCCAAATATGGCCGCGAGCAGGTGGCGCAGATCATTACCTTCGGTTCGCTGCAGGCGCGTGCTGCCCTGCGCGACGTGGGCCGCGTGCTGGAAATGCCCTATGGCCAGGTCGACAAGATCTGCAAGCTCGTGCCGAACAATCCTGCCAATCCGACGCCGCTCAGCAAGGCGATCGAAGAGGAGCCGCGCCTGCAGGAGGAGGCGGACAAGGAGCCGGTCGTCGCCCGCCTTCTCGATATCGCTCAGAAGATCGAGGGCCTTTATCGCCACGCCTCGACGCACGCCGCCGGTATCGTCATCGGCGACCGCCCGCTGTCGAAGCTGGTGCCGATGTATCGCGATCCGCGTTCCGACATGCCGGTCACCCAGTTCAACATGAAATGGGTGGAGCAGGCCGGCCTCGTGAAGTTCGACTTCCTCGGGCTCAAGACCCTGACAGTCCTGAAGACGGCCGTCGATTTCGTCGCCAAGCGGGGTATCAGCATCGATCTTGCCAGCATCCCGCTCGACGACAAGAAGACTTATGACATGCTCTCGCGCGGCGAGACGGTCGGCGTGTTCCAGGTGGAAAGCGCGGGTATGCGCAAGGCGCTGATCGGCATGCGCCCGGACTGCATCGAGGACATCATCGCGCTGGTGGCGCTCTACCGTCCCGGCCCGATGGAAAATATCCCGGTCTATAATGCCCGCAAGCATGGCGAGGAAGAAATCGAGTCGATCCATCCGAAGATCGATTATCTTCTGAAGGAAACGCAGGGCGTCATCGTCTACCAGGAGCAGGTGATGCAGGTCGCCCAGGTGCTCTCGGGCTATTCGCTCGGCGAGGCCGACCTTCTGCGCCGCGCCATGGGCAAGAAGATCAAGGCGGAGATGGACCAGCAGCGCGAGCGCTTCGTCGATGGTGCCATCAGGAACGAAGTTTCCAAGGGCCAGGCCGACGTCATCTTCGATCTTCTGGCGAAATTCGCCAACTATGGCTTCAACAAGTCGCACGCCGCCGCCTATGCCATCGTCTCCTACCAGACCGCCTATATGAAGGCGCACTATCCGGTGGAGTTCCTTGCGGCGTCGATGACGCTCGATATGTCCAATACCGAGAAGGTCAACGACTTTCGCCAGGATGCCAAGCGCCTGGGCATCGAGGTCATCGCGCCTTCCGTTCAGACCTCGTTCCGTCATTTCGAGACGGGCGACAACCGGATCTACTATGCGCTTGCTGCCATCAAGGGCGTCGGCGAATCCGCCGTGGACCATATCGTCGAGGTGCGCGGCGAGCAGCCCTTTGCCGGCATCGAGGATTTCTGCCTGCGCATCGATCCCAAGCAGATCAACCGCCGCGTTCTGGAAAGCCTGATCTGCGCCGGCGCCTTCGATTGCTTCGAGATCGACCGCGCGCAGCTGATCGCCGGTATCGACCGCATCATGGGCTATGCCCAGGTGGCGCAGGAAAACAAGCGCAGCGGCCAGCACGACATGTTCGGAAGCGCGGCGTCAGGGCCGGAAAAGATCGTCTTCCCGACCTACACGCCCTGGCTCGCCTCGGAGCGGCTGCTGCGCGAATTCCAGGTGCTCGGCTTCTATCTGACGGCGCATCCGCTCGACACCTACAAGAGCGTGCTCGACAAGATGCGCGTCCAGCCCTTCGCCGACTTTTCCGCTGCGGTGAAGCAAGGGGCCAGCAACGGTCGCCTGGCCGGCACAGTCATCTCGAAGCAGGAGCGCAAGACGCGCACCGGCAACAAGATGGGTATCTTCGTGTTTTCCGATGCTTCGGGCCAGTTCGAGGCCGTGCTCTTCTCGGAGACGCTCAACCAGTATCGCGACGTTCTCGAAGTCGGGAAATCCTTCGTCATCACCGCCCAGGCGGATGAGCGCCCGGAAGGCATCAGCCTGCGTCTGCAGACCGCGCAATCGCTGGAGGAGAAATCGCTGCAGATGCAGAAGGCCCTGCGCGTCTATGTTCGCGATTCCGGGCCGCTGAAGGCAGTGGCCGCGCATCTCAACGCCAGGGGCGACGGCCTCGTTTCCTTCATCGTCATCAAGGAAGAAGGGATGCGCGAGGTCGAGGTGGCTTTGCCGGAGAAATATCGCATCACGCCGGAAATCGCCGCCGCATTGCGCACGGCGCCTGGCGTGATCGATGTGGAGCTGGTTTAGAGCAATCCCGGGAAAAGCGCATGGCGGCTTCCGTCCGGAATTACGTGAAGACAAAAGGCTTTAGCCCTTCTTCCCGAGCGCGCCATTGTTGGTGATGGTGATGAAATCGGTCTCGTTGCCGGTTTCGGGCCCGATGCCGGTGTCGGAAATCGTCAGCGACGATCCGGCCGTCAACAGATCCTCGATGCGATGGCGGACATCATCGGGGATGGTGATGCGGCCAAGCGCTTGCCCTGCGGCGTCGAGCGATTGCGATTGCTCCTCGCTGGTGATGCCGTAGCGCTTTTTCGCCTGCTTGCTGAGATCTTCTTCCAGCGTCATGCCGAACCAGTCGGCCTTGCCGCTGATGCGGTCGATCGCATTGGCGGTGAAGAAATGCACGCCGAGCGCCTCTTGCGGTTCGGCGATGATGGCAGGGCCCTCGAAGAGCGGCGCGAAATTCTGCCGAACCATGATCGCGCCGTTCGGAGGCTCGCCCTTGCCGGCGGCGGCATAGACCGCCTTCATCAGATCCTGACTGACGAGACTGCCTGCCGCCTTGATGTCATGCGCCTTCTTGAAGTCTTCGATGGCCTGCACCGTCGCGGGCCCGAGCATGCCGTCGGGCGTTCCGGTGATGAAACCCATGCCGTTCAGCAGGCCCTGGAGGTCGCGTACGTTCTCACGCAGGCCGCGCCGGGTAATCAGGATGCTGAGCGGTGCGGGATCGGCAGGCGGGGCGATGATTTCCTGCGCTTTCGGGATCTGGATCGAAGTGACATCGTTCGTCGCGACCTGCAGCGATTGCCCCTGTGGCAGAAAGCTCGCGGTCATGGGGCGAAGTTCGATGCCGGAGAACAGCGCCGGCGGTGGAGCGGCCTGCGGCTGGAACAGCATGGAATTGTCGAAGGGCTGCGGCACCAGCGGCTGATCGGCGATGACCACATGCACGCCGCGCTCGGTCATCTGGTAAAGCGTCTTTGCAAAGGCCTTCGGCATGCGCACGCAGCCGTGGGAAGCCGGATAATTCGGAACCGAATTGGATTCGTGCAACGCGATTCCAGACCATGTCAGCCGTTGCATGAATGGCATCGGCGAGGCCGAATAGAGATTGGACTCGTGATAGACCTTCTTTTCCAGAATGGAGAAGATGCCGCTCGGCGTCGTATGCCCGCGCTTGCCGGTCGAAACCTTCGAGGTCGCAACCACTGTATCGCCATCATAGACCGCAAGCGATTGCCTGTCCTTCGACACCACGATCTGCAGGGTGCGGGCATCCTGCGCGGCAAGAGCGGGATGAGAAAGGGCCGTGGCTGAGAGCAGCCCGAGCCCAAGCAATAAAAACGGCTTCATAGACACAAACCAAAACGCAATACTCGTAGCGCCCAAGGTTAGAGATCGAAGTTTAAGGAAGACTTGCCGACGAGACGCTTCTTGTCGCCATGAGGCGGGCCTCTGCAGCCATGAACTATACAACAACGCCGAGACGGAGCGTTCGGCTCTGTCTCGGCGCTATTCCGTCAACGAAGGCGGAAAGGTTCAGTGCGCGCTGGACGCTACCCAGTTATGCCAATCCCGCTCGGTGCCGTGGAAGGCATTGAGGTCGATCCTGCCATCGACACCGTGGGAAACGCCCGAGCCCGAATACTGCCAGAACAGCCAGTTGCGGCCGGGATAGACCTTGGAAGGATGGGCAGCCACGGAGCGCAGCCAGAAGGGATAGTTGAGCAACTCGCCCCGCAGATTGTCGCGATAGAAATCCGGAGCGGTGTAGACGATCGGGCGCTGGCCGTAGTGCTTTTCCAGCTTGTCCATGAAGACCTGCATCTTGGCGAGCACCTGCTCGCGCGAAGGCCGGCGCTTGCAGCTCGATTCGCCATTCCACTCCACATCGATCACCGGCGGCAGGGCGCCGGCTTCCTTCGGAACGTTGCGAATGAACCAGTCGGCCTGTTCCCCGGCTGTCCGGCACCAATAGAAGAAGTGATAGGCGCCGTGCTTCAGGCCGGCCTGTTGAGCAGCCCGCCAGTTCTTCCTGAACATCGGATCGAGATGATCGCCGCCATCCGTCGCCTTGATATAGACGAAGTTCGCTCCCTGCGTGCGCAGCGTATCCCAGTCTATCTCGCCCTGCCATCGCGAGACATCGACGCCGTGGACGGCGAGGGTTCGGGGCGAGGTGGAGGAGCCGAAGTTGATCGGCTTGGCGTCGCGGAAGCGGTGCGTGTAGATCTGCATCGGCTGCTGGCGCAGGGCGCGAGGGATCGGGTTTGAGGGCGCGAGCATGGCAAGCGGCCGTTGAAGCGGTACGGGCGTGTCGTTGCCCTCTTGGTCGGAGGGCAGCAATCCTTCCGGCCGGATATCCGTCGGCATAGCAACCGCGAGAGCCTGCTGCTGTTCGACGCGCGAAACCGTTTCGCCGATTTCGACCGACGGCACGGGCCTGCCGGTCTTTGCGATGGAGCTGGTCAATTCCTTCGAAGGCGGGCTGGCTTGCGCGGCTTCGCGCTCACCTCGGGCGGCGCAGCCTGAGATCGTCAGGCAGGCGAGAAGAATAGTCGATACAGCCGATAGACGCATAGGAACCCGTACGCAAAACACAATCGACGGCGGATCCGCGCCGTTCGGAAGTTACAGATTCCAAGTCCTAATGGAAATTTACCAAAAAAGTTTGAATCCGAGCTTTTCGGCGCGAAGATTCACGCGCGTAGCACGATCATCTGCGCGCGCAGACTTTTGTCGCCGTGCGGTGACTTTATTTTAAGCCATTGTTATTTATGGCGTTTATCGCCGAATGTATAACCGGTCTCGACGGTCTTGTTTCCGAATTTTTCTCGAAGCTTGTCCATGGCGGCTTCCGCAGCCGCGCGCCGGGTGGCCTGTTCGTCGATGAGATCTGGCGGGTCGGCGCGTGCGGCATCGCCAAGATCGGAAACGCCGATACCGATGAGACGGAATTTCGTGCCGTCCGTTTCGTGTTCGAGCAGGCGCAGACCGGTCCGGAAAATCCGGTCCGCAAGCTGGGTCGGATCTTCCAGGCGGCGGTTGCGCGTGCGGGTCTTGAAATCGGCTGTCTTCAGCTTCAGCACCACCGTCTGGCCGGCAATGCCGCTGCGCTTCAGACGTCGCGAAACCTTCTCCGAAAGATCGCGCAGGATCGGCACGAGATCGTCATGGCGGGAGATATCTTCGAAGAAGGTGGTTTCGGCGGAGACGCTCTTTGCTGCTTCGTTCGGATGGACGGTGCGGTCGTCGATCCCTCGCGAAAGGCGGAAGAGCCGTTGCCCGATGACACCGTAGCGGCGCATGAGATCGCCTTCCTCCATGGCCTGCAATTGCCCGATGGTTCGGATGCCGTCGTTTTCCAGCGTCGCGGCAAAGGCCTTGCCGACACCCCATATCGTTGTGACGGATCGCGGCTCCAGGAAGGAGAGCGCCTCTTCTCGGCCGATGACGGAAAAGCCGCGCGGCTTCTGCAGGTCGGAAGCCACCTTGGCGAGGAACTTGCAATAGGAAAGGCCGACCGAGATGGTGATGCCGATTTCCTGCTCCACCCGCTTGACGAACTTGGCCAGGATGCGGGCCGGCGGATCGTGGTGGAGCCGCTGCGTGCCGTCGAGTTCGAGAAAGGCCTCATCGATCGAAAGCGGTTGCACCAGTGGCGTCAGTTCCTGCATCATGGCTCGGACCTCACGGCCGACGCGGACGTATTTTTCCATGTTGGGATGGATGACGACAGCCTGCGGGCAGGCTTCCAGCGCCTTGAACATCGGCATGGCGGACCGTACCCCGTGGATGCGGGCGATATAGCAGGCGGTTGAGACGACGCCGCGTTTGCCGCCGCCGATGATGACCGGCTTGTCAGCCAGCTCCGGATTGTCGCGTTTCTCGATCGAGGCATAGAAGGCATCGCAATCGATGTGCGCGAGCGTCAGCGCGTAGAGTTCGCGATGATAGACGAGGCGAGGGCTGCCACAGCTCCGGCAACGCGGTCGTGCTGCCGATTGCTCGCTCAGGCAATCGCGACAGAAGCCGGAGATCTTGTCTGGTGCATTGGTCATCGGATGAGAACAAAAATTGAACATTGCCACTTTATGTTCTAAGCTTGCGAGTCTCAAGCCGGAAAACTGCAGGGGGAGGAGAGGTGCAGAATTTAAGCGTGCAGCCGTTGACGCCCGATCGATGGGACGATTTTGAAACGCTGTTCGGGCCGAGTGGCGCCTGCTATGGATGCTGGTGCACTTACTTTCGCGTTCCGACATCGCAGCGCAAGACGATGGACGCGACGGCAAAGAAGCAGTTCATTCAGGAGCGCGTTGCGGAAGGGCCGCCGCCCGGCCTCCTCGGCTATATCGGCGGTCAGGTGATCGCCTGGGTGCAGGTCGGTCCACGCGCCGATCTGCCGCAATGGAATTCGCCGAAGACCGTATCGCGCCCGCTCGATCCGGCAGATGCGGAAGATCGCTCGGTCTGGGCCGTGAGCTGTTTCTTCATGAACTCGCGGGATCGCGGCAAGGGCCATAGCCATCGCATGCTGTCGGAGGCCGTGAATTTCGCCCGGGCTTCCGGGGCGCGACTTCTGGAAGGCTGTCCGATCGAACGCACGAAACAATCAAAATCCGTCGGCCTCTATGTCGGTTCGCGACGTATATTCGAGGCGGCCGGATTTTCTGAAGTGGCGAAGCGCAAGGATGGCCGGCCTTTGATGCGCCTCGCTCTTTGAGATCGGATCGGGTCGCGTCAGCGCACGATATGGGCCTGGATCAGCGTTGCTGCCTGGCCCCATTCGTTTGCTTGCGGGATGCCCGCGGGGGCTGCCGGCGCCATGCGATGGACGATGGAATCGGGTTTCAGATTGATCAGGAGGCATTCCGGAACATGCTCGCTGACCGAATGCAGATTATGGGCCATGTCGTCGACGAAGGCGACGGGCATCGTGCGCTGTCGGTGCAGCGAGCGCACGATCGGCCCCTTCGGCTGCAGCGATGCCAGCAGAGGATAGGCAAGCTCGAGCCTGTCGAGCAGCCGTCGTCTCTGCGCCCAGAATTGCGGCGGCATGGCCGTGAGGAAGACGATGTCGGCATCCTTCGAGAATTCGCCGAGCGTATCGACGACGCGATCGAAAGGCGTTTGCCAGTGTTCCTGCGCTTCGAAGAAGGTTTCGATCAGCCGGTGAACATCCTTTTCCTCCAGCGCCGAGCCGGTAGCCTTGGAGACGAGATTGCCCGTCAGCCGGAAGGAACGCGGCAGGAATTCATAGCCTTCGCCGTCAATGAAGGTCAGGAAAGGCGCAAAGAAATGCAAGACGACATCGTCGACATCGCAAACGATCAGCGGCCGCTCCTGCAGCTGGATATGCGAAACGTCGAATTCGAGCGGGGCATCCATGGTCAATATTCTCCAGAGGCGAGGCCGGGCGGCGACAAATGCACCGATGCGGCAGCGACGGCCTCCGGCGAAATACCGCTGGCTTCGCAAAAGGCCAGCAATGTCGGTTCGTGGTTCATCAGGAAATCGAGCATCCCGGCAAGGAAGGCAGGCTCGTTGATGGCGTTGCGCACTTGCGCCGGTTCTACGCCGGTCAGCGCCAAGAATCGGCCGAACATATCCGGTTCGTTCGCCAGCCAGCCGAGTACCGCGATCGCAGTCTCGTGCGGGTCGGCCGCATTCTTCTTCGGGTTCTTGAAGTTACTTTGCATTTTGAAGGGGGAGTTACCTATTTTTCAACCAAATGCCGGTAGTTTGCGATTCAAGTATTTCTGGAATCGGTTCCTCGCGACCCTATATTTCGAGAGAATGGATACAGTACCGGATGCAGGGACATCTTTCCATGCCTAAGCAGGTAATGATTGTAGAAGACAATGAGCTGAATATGAAGCTCTTTCGCGACCTGATCGAGGCTTCCGGCTATACGACGATCCAGACCCGAAATGGCATGGAGGCGCTCGACCTCGCGCGCAAGCACCGTCCGGATCTGATTCTCATGGATATCCAGCTTCCGGAGGTTTCCGGCCTGGAAGTCACCAAATGGCTGAAGGAGGACGACGATCTCCACGTCATCCCCGTGATCGCCGTCACGGCATTCGCCATGAAGGGTGACGAGGAGCGCATTCGTCAGGGCGGATGCGAAGCCTATGTCTCGAAGCCGATCTCCGTGCCGAAATTCATAGAGACGATCAAGACCTATCTGGGCGACGCCTGATGATGGGGAAGAGCTGATGACCGCACGCATCCTCGTAGTCGACGATATTCCGGCCAATGTGAAGCTCCTGGAAGCCCGGCTGTTGGCGGAATACTTCGAAGTGCTGACGGCCGAGGATGGGTTGAAGGCGCTCGCCATCTGCGCGAATACCCAGGTCGATCTCATCCTTCTCGACATCATGATGCCTGGCATGGACGGCTTCGAGGTGTGCGAGCATCTGAAGTCGGATCCCCGCACGGCGCACATCCCGGTGGTCATGGTGACGGCGCTCGATCAACCCGCCGACCGCGTGCGCGGCCTGAAGGCCGGTGCCGACGATTTCCTGACCAAGCCGGTCAACGATCTGCAGCTCATTTCCCGCGTCAAGAGCCTGCTTCGCCTGAAGACGCTGAGTGACGAACTGCGCATGCGCAATGAGACCGCGCGCAATTTCGGCATTGAGGATTTGTTGCGGATCGGCGATGGCCGCGCCGACGAAGCCGGCCAGGTGCTTCTGGTCGATGGCCGCGCCAATTCGCAGGAGCGAATCATCCGCGCCCTCAAGCCGATCGCCCAGGTTATCGCCATGTCCGATCCGCAGGCGGCTCTGTTCGAGGCGGCCGAGCGTCCGTTCGAACTGGTGATCGTGAATTCGAATTTCGAGGATTACGATCCGTTGCGGCTTTGCTCGCAGCTCCGCTCGCTGGAGCGGACGCGTTTCCTGCCGGTGCTATTGGTGACGGAGCAGGGGGCCGACGAGATGATCGTCCGCGCGCTCGACCTCGGCGTCAACGACTACATCGTCCGGCCGATCGATCCGAACGAGCTGGTGGCCCGCTGCCTGACGCAGATCCGCCGCAAGCGCTACAACGACCGCCTGCGCGCCAGCGTGCAGCAGACCATCGAGCTGGCCGTCACCGATGCGCTGACGGGCCTCAACAACAGGCGCTATCTGGACAATCACCTCAAGGTGCTTTTCGACCGGTCGCTGGCGCGGGGGCGCCCGCTCTCGGTGCTGATAACCGACATCGACAGATTCAAGAGCGTCAACGACACCCACGGTCACGATGCCGGCGATGAAGTGTTGAAGGAGTTTGCCGCACGCATCCGCTCCACGGTGCGCGGCGCCGACCTTGCCTGCCGCTACGGCGGCGAGGAATTCGTGGTGGTCATGCCGGACACGCCAGCCGATATCGCCGCCGCCGTCGCGGAGCGCTTGCGCGCTGCGGTAGAAAATATGCCGGTGAAGCTGCGCGATAGTGGCGTTGCGCTCAACATCACGGCGTCCTTCGGGATTTCGTGCCGTTTGGAGACGATCGAGACGCCGGAGCAGCTTATGAAACAAGCCGACCTTGCGCTCTACGAGGCCAAAAGAGCAGGCCGCAACCGGGTCGTCGCTTCGGCAGCCTGAAGCTGCCGCTCTCAGGAGACGGGTATCATCCGCGAATATTGGGGGTATTTCACAGGTTTTGAACAATGCTGAAAGGTTTTTGCTCATTGTTCCGAGCTTGGAAGAAGTTTGGCGTCGTTTAAAGAAAAGGATCGGATCTTTACTTTTGATTTGGAAGATTTTGTTCGGTTTTGGAATAACTTTGAAATATTTCTGTTATTTTATTATATAGTTTTGTTTTGATTTTTATTTTCTTGTAATGAGCCAATTGGGAGATGCGAGCTCAACTGGCGGTAATTTATATATTCAAATATTCTTGAATATCTGTATTCGAACTTTGCTGTCGTCGGAGGAGATGTTTCTTTATTCTTGGTACTTCCGGAGAATTAGCTGATTAAAACTATCGATGATTTCTCTTCGCCGAAGTCATGAATTTTAACCATCCCAACAGACAAGTATTTTTTATCATTAAGAATTTGTTGATTTCCTTTCGATTTCGCGCGAATTTAGTCCCATACACAGACAGCCCGCAAGGGTTCAGGAATACCCCATGATGCTCAGGTCCGCCGCATCTCCTGGGTCGTGGGGTCGGTCGGCTGACAGGCAAAAAAGAACGGTTCCTCGTGCCGTTTTGCAGGTCAGCCGACCCCCAATTCAAACGCCGCTCTTCGTTGCCGAAGGCGGCGTTTTTTCTTTCTGGCGGGGCGGTCGAGTATTGTCCCGGATGATGTAGCAAAACCGGACGGTTCGCGGAAAACGTCTCCGAAGAACAAAAAAGGCGCTAACCCGGAGGTTGCGCCTTTTTGTAACCTGAAGTTTAGGAAACTTACTTGATCTTCGTTTCCTTGAACTCGACGTGCTTCTTAGCAATCGGGTCGTACTTCGTCTTCGTCATCTTGTCCGTCATCGTACGGCTGTTCTTCGTCGTGACGTAGAAGAAACCGGTGTCGGCCGTCGACAGCAGCTTGATCTTGATGGTGGTAGCCTTGGCCATAGTCGTCCTGCCTTTAATAAAAATGAACGCCGTGGACGGCCAGTGCGGAGGTCCACGGCGAATTCTGGCGCGAAACTACAAATAGCGCCCGAAAAGTCAACCCCTGTTGCCCATGAAAAGCAGTCGTATCCCCGAAAGCAGGACATAAAGCCCAAAGAAAAAGGCAACAGCCCAGGCAAAACCGCTGGGATTGACGAAATCCATGGCGGTGCCGATCGTCGGCGGCCCCAGGACCATGCCGACGGCATAGCAGAACACGAAGGCTGCGTTGGCCGCGACGAGATCCACGCCGGTCAGCCGCGTGCCGAGGTGGCTGAGGCCGACCGTGTACATGCCCGAAACGCAGCCGCCCCAGAAGAGCAGAATGATGGCGAGAATGACCCAGTTCGACGCCAGCGACGGCAGTAGAAGCGCGCCGACAAGGCCTATGGTGGCCATGATCGACAGCAATGGCCGCTTGTCGCGCATGCGGTCGGCAAGCAGCCCCAGCGGGATCTGGAAGACGAAGTTGCCCACGCCCATGACCGTCAGCAGCAGCGCGGCCTGTGATTCGTTGAACCCGAGGCGCGTCGCGTAGCTGGTGAACAGCGATCCGCCGCCGACCGTGACCGCGCCGAACACGAAGACCGCCGCCGTCGCCGTCGGCACGAGGAAGATATAGCGAACGAAATGCAGTTCCGGCTTCTCGTCGACGAGCGGGCTCTCGTTACGCGCAATGAAGATCGGAATGGCGGCCGCCAGGATGATGCAGGCGCCGATGACGAAGGGCATCAGGCCCTCGCTGCCGACGGCGGAGAAGAGCAGGGGGCCGGCGGCAAAGCCGAGGGAGAAAACCGTGGAGTAGAGGCCGAGCACGAAGCCGCGCTTGGAAGGCGGCGAGGCTGCATTGATCCAGAATTCCGACAGGATGAAAAGCGTGGTCGTTGCCCCATGGAAGACGAGGCGCAGGGGGAACCATAGGAGCAGGTTCTCCGCATAATAGAAGCCGAGCGAACTCAGCGCCGACAGAACGACCGCCCAGATCATCGTCTGCACGACGCCGAAACGATGGGCGAGCTTGGTCGTGATGACCGCGGCCAGCATCGACGCAACTCCCATCATCGCCGTGTTGAGCCCGATCAGGCTCGAGGAAACACCGCGCTTCTCCAGAATGATGCTGAGAAGAGGCAGGCCCAGTCCGATGGCGATGCCGACGGCGGATACGGACGCGATGGCTGCGACGAGCGAAGGCCAGTGAATTGCTTCGACATGGCCGGCCTTGTCGTTCGTCGGTTCAAGCATAAACTAATTCCTGGAGCATGAGGCGGGCGAATCGATCCGGATGCGCAACATAGAAAGGCACGGCACGGCCAAATTCTGGTGACGGGTCGGCTTTCATGTGAACAGTCACACCTTCCGGAATGGTCCCTTTGATGCGGGGATGTTCAGACAAGAAATGCTGCTTATGTCAAGCGGTTGCCGCCGAAGCAGCGCGCCGGAAGCACGAATAAGCAATAAATCGACATCAACTCCCGATATGAGGGCGTAATGCGCCGAGGCACTTTCCGTCCTCGACTGAGGCAGGCAGCATACGGCTGAAAGCATGGTCACGAACGGCCATTTCCCTGATCCCACTCCTCCGGGCTGTCGTCGTGACCACCGAAGCCATGCATGCGCAGAGCCCATTGCAGGCCGATGACACCGCCCTTGATCGGCTGGATGATCGCAAGCGCTGCGATGACGGTGAGGGGCGCCCAGATGACGAAATGCGCCCAGAGCGGCAGTTTGAAGGTCATGTCCGTCAGCATGTAGCCGCCAACGATAATGTGCCCGAGAACCAGGATCACCAGATAGGGGGGCAGATCGTCGGCTCGTTGATGGGAAATATCCTCGCCGCATACGGCACAGTGATCGACCGGCTTCAGGAAGGCCTGGAAAAGCCTGCCGGTGCCGCAGCGCGGGCAGCGATTCAACATGCCACGGGCAATGGAGCGCCCGACCGGACGCTCGCTTTCGTCGGCGTCACCGAAGCGGATGGGGGAGTCGGATGGGTTGCCCGTCATGAATGCTCTTCCTCCCTGCCGGCAGTCGCCCTTTTACCTGCGGCCGCGTGGCGGTCTCGTGCCCGGCGTCTTGCGGGCCTGGTTCTTGTTGCGGCGGGTCGCCTTGTGGAAGGAGCGCACCGCCGTCGGCATGGGCTTTCCCTCGCTCAGCATTTCGAAGCGCAGCGCCCCGGCAAGCGGCACGGCTTCCGCCAGCCTCACGGTCACATCGTCGCCGAGACGATAGCCGAGCCCCGTTCTTTCGCCCGTCAGCGCCTGATGCGCCTCGTCATAGATGAAATAATCAGTACCGAGCGTAGATATAGGGATGAAACCGTCTGCACCATAGTCCGGAAGAGTGACAAAAAGTCCCGACTTGGTGACACCGCCGACGCGCGCCTCGAATTCCGCACCGACGCGACCGGCAAGATGGTGGGCGATCAGCCGGTCCACCGTCTCGCGTTCAGCCGCCATGGCGCGACGTTCGAAGGTCGAGATTTCAGCGGCGATATCGTCGAGCGATGCCTCTTCGTCCGGCGTGATTCCGCCTTCGCCGAGGCCGAGCGAGCCCACGAGCGCGCGATGCACGATCAGATCGGCGTAGCGGCGGATCGGCGAGGTGAAATGGGCATACTTCATCAGGTTCAGGCCGAAATGCCCGATATTGTCGGGGCTGTAGATCGCCTGGCTCTGCGAGCGCAGCACCATCTCGTTGACCATGGTCTGATGCGGCGTGCCCTCGGCCTTCGCCAGGATGCCGTTGAAGCTGTTGGCGCGGACATTGCCGCCCTTGGCGAGCGATATGCCGAGCGTCGCCAGGAATTCGCGCAGCACTTCCTGCTTGGCGAGCGTGGGGCCATCATGGATGCGATAGATGAGAGCCTGCTTTTTCTTTTCCAGTGTCTCGGCGGCGGCGACGTTCGCCTGGATCATCATCTCTTCGATGAGCTTGTGCGCATCGAGCCGCGGCGGCACGATAACAGTGTCGACCGTGCCGTCCGGCTTCAGCAGGATCTTGCGTTCCGGCATGTCGAGCTCGAGTGGCTGGCGCCGCTCGCGGCCCTTCTTCAGGATCTCGTAGGCGTGCCAGAGAGGCTTCAGAATCGGTTCCAGCATCGGCCCGGTCTTGTCGTCGGGTTTGCCGTCGATGGCCGCCTGCGCCTGCTGATAGGAAAGCTTGGCCGCGCTCTTCATCATCACGCGATGGAAGGTATGGCCGGCCTTGCGTCCCTCACGGGAAAAGATCATCCGCACGGCGAGGGCAGGGCGATCGACGCCTTCCTTCAGCGAGCAGAGGTCGTTGGAGATGCGCTCGGGTAGCATCGGTACGACGCGATCCGGAAAATAGACCGAATTGCCGCGCTTCAGTGCCTCGCGGTCGAGCGGCGAGTTCGGGCGCACATACCAGGAAACGTCGGCGATGGCGACGGTGACGATCACGCCGTCCGGATTGTCGGGCGAGGGGTCCATTTCGGCGTAGACCGCGTCGTCATGGTCCTTGGCGTCGGCCGGATCGATGGTGATCAGCGGCAGGCTGCGCCAGTCCTCGCGATGCGACATCGTCGCGGGCTTGGCCGCGTCGGCCTCTGCGATCACGGCGGCAGGAAAGACGTGCGGAATGCCATGGGCGTAGATGGCGATCATCGAGATCGCCTTTTCGGACGCGACAGAGCCGACGACGGAGAGAACCTTGGCGCGCGCCAGTCCGAAGCGACCGAGGCGGGCCACCTCGACCTCGACCAGATCGCCGTCCTTGGCGCCGCCGGTATAGTCGGGATCGATCACCATCTCTTCGCCGCGCCGCTCGATCGGCATCAGGCGGCCGCCACCACCCGGGGTCTCGCGAAAGACGCCCATGGAGGCGCCCTGCCGCTTGTCGATGACCTTGATGATGCGCGCGGTGTAGGCCGGGCCGCCGCGATCGACCGCCGGAAATATCTTGGCAAGGATGCGGTCGCCCATGCCGGCGACGGGCGCCTTGCCCTTGCCGTTGCGGCCGGCGGAGGAAGAGGATTGCTTGATCATCACGGCCGGCGCGACGCCACTTTCCTCAGCCCATTCGGCCGGGCGGCCGATCAGCATGCCGTCCTTGTCGCGTGTCGTGATATCGAGAACGGCGATCGGCGGCAGTGCGCCCGGGCGGATGAGCGATTTGCGGCTCTTCTGCACCATGCCGTCTTCTTCGAGTTCGCGCAGCAGGTTCTTGAGCGCGACGCGGCTCTCGCCCTTCAAACCGAAGGCCCTTGCAAGCTCGCGTTTGGAAGCCTGCTCCGGATGATCGGCAATGAAGCGCAGGATGACTTCGCGTGGCGGCAGCGTGCCGTGAACGATTGCCATCATCGGTTCGGCGTCGCCGCCGGGCTTACCGGCGCGGCCGGGCTTGCCGGAACGTCGTTCCGACGATGGATTCCTGCCGCGCGGTTCTCTGCTCACTCTGCACTCTTCTTTTTCGCTGTCGCCTTGGCCGCGGGCTTCTTTGCAGCAGCCTTGGGCTTGGCGGTCGTCTTCGTTGCTTTCGCACCGGCTGCCGCGGCCTTTGCCTTGGCGGGTGCCTTCTTGGTCGTGCCGCCGCTCTTGCCGGCCTTTGCCGCGATCAGAACCAGAGCTTCCTCGACCGTGATCGCCTGCGGGTCCGTGCCCTTCGGCAGAGTGGCGTTGACCTTGCCCCAGTTGACATAGGGGCCGTATTTGCCGTCGCGAACGGTGATCGAGCCGCCGCCATCCGGATGCGCGCCGAGATCCTTCAGCGCCGCCGGCGTGCCGCCGCGTGCTCCGCCACCCGCCTTGCTCTGCTTTTCGGCAAGCACGGTCACGGCCCGGTTCAGGCCGACGGTGAACACGTCTTCGACGGTCTCGAGATTGGCATAGCTGCCGTCATGCAGCAGGAACGGACCGTAGCGTCCGATGCCGGACGAGATCATCTTGCCGCTTTCCGGATGCTTGCCGATGTCGCGAGGCAGCGAGATCAGCGCCATTGCCTTCTCATAATCGATATCCTCCGGCTTCCAGCCCTTCGGCAGCGAGGCACGCTTGGCCTCCTTGCCGTCGCCGCGCTGGATATAAGGCCCGAAGCGGCCGGAGCGTAGCGTCAGTTCTTCGCCGGTCACCGGATCGGCGCCGAGCGCCTTCGGCTCGTTCAATCCGTTGGATTCGGCCTCCGCGCCGCCCTCGGAAGAAAGCTGGCGGGTATAGTTGCATTCCGGATAGTTCGAGCAGCCGACGAACGCGCCGTATTTGCCGAGCTTCAGCGAGAGGTTGCCGGTGCCGCACACCTGGCAGATGCGCGGGTCGCTGCCGTCTTCACGCTTCGGGAAGACGAGCGGGGCGAGCGTCTCGTTCAGCGCGTCGAGAACGTTGGTGACGCGCAGCTCCTTGGTGTCCTCGATCTGGGCGAAGAAGTCGCGCCAGAAATCGCGCAGCACGTCCTTCCAGTTCAGCTCGCCGGCGGAGATGCGGTCGAGCTTTTCTTCCAGATCGGCCGTGAAATCATATTCCACGTATTTGGTGAAGAAGCTTTCGAGGAAGGCCGTTACCAGCCGGCCCTTGGCCTGCGGCAACAGCTTGCGCTTGTCGATCGTCACATAATCGCGGTCACGCAGCGTCGCGAGCGTCGCAGCATAGGTCGACGGACGGCCGATGCCGAGTTCTTCCATCTTCTTGATGAGTGACGCTTCCGAATAGCGCGGCGGCGGTTCGGTGAAATGCTGCGTCGAATTGATCTTCTGCTTGGCGAGATTTTCGCGTGCGTTGATCTCCGGCAGGCGGCCATCTTCGTCGTCGGCATCGTCGCTCTGCTCGCCGTCTTCCTTCTGGTCGGTATAGGCGGCAATGAAGCCATCGAAGCGGATCACGGAGCCGACGGCGCGCAGGCCGGCCTTCTGGCCGGCATTGTCGGCAAGAATCTCGACGGTGGTGCGCTCTATCTCGGCGGAGGCCATCTGGCTGGCGATGCCGCGCTTCCAGATCAGGTCGTAGAGTCTCAGCTGATCGGCATCGAGGAATTTGCGGACACGGTCCGGCGTGCGATCGAAATCCGTCGGGCGAATCGCTTCGTGCGCTTCCTGGGCGTTCTTCGCCTTGGTCGAATAGAAGCGGGCCTTCTCCGGCAGGTAGCGGTTGCCGAACTGGTCGGCGATGGCATGCCGTGCCGCATCGATCGCTTCGGGCGCCATCTGCACGCCGTCTGTACGCATATAGGTGATGAGACCGACGGTCTCGCCGCCGATGTCGACGCCTTCATAGAGCTTCTGCGCCACCTGCATGGTGCGCGAAGCCGAGAAGCCGAGCTTGGAGGAGGCGGCCTGCTGCAGGGTCGACGTGGTGAAGGGCGGGCTTGGATTGCGCTTGACCGGCTTCGCCTCGACGCTGTCGACGACATAGGCGGCGCCTTCCAGCAACGCCTTCAGCTTGCCGGCATCTTCGCCGTTGCCGATCGCGCGTGGCTGCAGGCGCTTGCCGTCGGCCGATACGAGGCGCGCCTCGAATTCATCGCCGCGCGGCGTCTTCAGGATTGCCGAAAGATTCCAGTATTCTTCCGAGATGAAGCGCTCGATCTCGGATTCGCGGTCGCAGACCAGACGGAGCGCGACGGACTGCACGCGGCCGGCCGAGCGGGCGCCCGGCAGCTTGCGCCACAGCACCGGCGACAGGTTGAAGCCGACGAGATAATCGAGGGCGCGGCGGGCGAGGTAGGCATCGACCAGCGGCACGTCGATGTCGCGCGGGTCGGCCATGGCGTCGAGCACGGCCTTCTTGGTAATGGCGTTGAAGACGACGCGCTTCACCGGCTTGCCGTTGATGACGCGCTTCTTGTTGAGCAGGTCGAGCACATGCCAGGAGATCGCTTCACCCTCGCGATCCGGGTCGGTTGCGAGAAACAGGCCGTCGGAGGATTTCACCGCGTCGGCGATGTCCTTCATGCGCTTTTGCGAAGCGCCGTCGACTTCCCACAGCATTTCGAAATCCTGGTCCGGCAGCACCGAGCCATCTTTGGCGGGCAGGTCGCGCACATGGCCAAAGGAAGCAAGAACCTTATATCCGGGTCCCAGATATTTATTGATTGTCTTGGCCTTGGCAGGCGATTCCACCACTACAACGTTCATCATTAAGTCTCTGAATACGAGGTCGCGCCGAGATAAAGGCGCGGGAGATACCGGTTTTTCCGGCTTCCCGGCCTTCCGACATGGACAGGGAATTCGTCGCGGTCAAGAGGCGATGGCAATTTTTGCGCTTGGCGCGACGATGCGATGCTTAGAATTGGTATGCGTGTCACAGTTTTCAATCCAGCATGGAGATCGACACAAGTCCGCCGGGATGGCGATGCAGCCGGCCGGCCATGTCCAATTCGAGAAGGATGGAATGAACAGCCGATATCGGCAGGCCGGTGTGACGCACGATATCGTCGATCTCGACCGGCGTCGGCCCGAGCGCTTCGACGATATGGTCGCGCTCTGCGTCGTCCGGCGGCGTGGAAAGCGGCTTGCTCCTTTCGACGGGTGCTTCGGCCGGGCGCGGACGAAAGAGGTCCGGTTCGGCGAGCGGTCGCAGCGCCTCGACGATATCGTCCGGCCTCGTCACGATCATCGCGCCGTCCTTGAGCAGGCCGTTGGTGCCTTCGCAGCGCGGATCGAGTGGTGAGCCGGGAACGGCGAAAACGAGCCTGCCGAATTCTCCGGCAAGGCGCGCCGTTATCAGCGAGCCGGAGCGGGTCGCCGCTTCGACGACCACGACACCGAGCGAGATACCGGCGATCAGCCGGTTGCGGCGCGGAAAGTCGCGCGCCCTGGGCTCCCAGCCGAACGGCATTTCGCTGACGGCGAGCCCGCTGCCGTCCCAGATTTCGTTGAGCAGTCCGATATTTTCAGGCGGATAAGGCTTGTCGAGCCCGCCGGCCATGGCGGCAATCGTACCCGTCGCAAGGCTGGCGCGATGGGCCGCGGTATCGATGCCGCGTGCCAGGCCGGAGACCACGGCATAACCGGCCTCGCCACAGATGCGCGCGATCATAGCGGTGAATTTGACGCCGCTGATCGACGCGTTGCGCGAGCCGACCATGCCGATGGCCGGGCGTGTCGCTGTCGGCATGTTGCCCTTGACGGCGAGGAGTGGCGGGGCACCGTCGATCTCCCGCAAGGCCGGCGGATAATCCGGCTCGCCGATGCCGACGAAGCGTGCTCCGAAGCGATGTGCCGTCTCCAGTTCCCGAAGAGCGTCGCGTTCATCGGCGATGCGGACCGCGCGCGTCGAGCCGCCGCGCTGCGAAAGCTCCGGCAGCATGGCAAGGGCCGCTTCAGCCGAACCGTAGTGATGGATGAGATCGCGAAAGGTGAACGGGCCGACATTGTCGGAGCGGATGAGCCTGAGCCAGGCGATCCTTTGTTTTTCGGTCAGCGCAACTCCGGTCCGTCTTGCGCTGCCTGTGTCCATTATCCCTTCGCTCCGATCTTGCCTTCCGTTCCGGCGGTCAGCCGGGCAATATTGGCCCTGTGCTTGTACCAGGAGATGACGGTCATCAGCGCCATGACGGCGGCGATCTTGTCGACGCCCAATATCCACAATACAACCGGGATGACAAGAGTTGCAACCAGTGCGGAAAGCGAGGAGTAGCGGGTGGTGAAGGCGATGACCAGCCAGATGATGGCGAAAATCAGCGCCATCAGCGGCGCCAGGCCGAGCAGGATGCCGAGATAGGTCGCAACACCCTTGCCGCCCTTGAAGCCGATCCAGACCGGGAAGATGTGGCCGATGAAGGCGGCGAAACCGGCCAGCACGCCGGCATCCTCGCCGAAGAAATGCGCGACGATCAGGACGGCGGCCGTGCCCTTGAAGGCATCGAGCAGCAGCGTCGCCGCAGCGAGGCCCTTATGGCCGGTGCGCAGCACGTTGGTCGCGCCGATGTTGCCGGAGCCGATGTTGCGCACATCTCCGAGCCCGGCCATGCGCGTCAGCAAGAGGCCGAATGGAATGGAGCCGAGCAGGTAGCCGATGACGAGGGCGGCCAGCACGGTCTGCGGGGTAAGCTGCCAAGTCCAGAAGTCCGCCATCACGTCTTATTCTCCATAAACTCCGGGCTCGCCCTAGAGGCTGTGAACCAGCTTGCCGGCGACATAGGTTGCAACCGCGCGGCCGCTCATTCTCGCATCTTCGAAGGGCGTATTCTTCGAGCGCGACAGAAGCATGTCTTTGGCGACAAGCCAAGGCTCGTCAAGATCGACAAGGGCGATATCCGCCTTGGCGCCGGGCTTCAGCGTACCGGCGGCGAGCCCGAAGATCTGCGCCGGCCGCGTCGAAAGCGCATCGACAAGGCGCATCAAGCCGACCTGGCCGCTGTGATAGAGCCGGAGTGCCGCCGGAAGTAGTGTTTCGAGCCCCACGGCACCGTCTTCTGCCTCCCCGAACGGCAGGCGTTTCGTGTCGACGTCCTGCGGATCGTGCGAGGAGACGATGATGTCGATCGTGCCGTCCGCCAGCGCTTCGATCATGCCCATGCGGTCGTCCTCGGAGCGCAGCGGCGGATAGAGCTTGAAGAAGGTCCGGTACTCGCCGATGTCGTTCTCGTTGAGCGCGAGATTGTTGATCGAGATGCCGCAGGTGACCTTGGCGCCGCGCGAGCGGGCGAGGCGGATGGCTTCAGCCGATTCCGGCACCGAAATCATCGCGGCGTGATAGTGGCTGCGCGTCAGTGCGGCTATGCGCAGGTCACGCTCGAGCGGAATGAGCTCGGCTTCCTTCGGAATGCCCGACAGGCCGAGCCAGCTCGCCAGCAGGCCTTCGTGCATGACGCCGTTTGCGCCGAGATATTTGTCGCGCGTCTCGCAGGAGATCACCGCGCCGAATTCCCGCGCATAGGTCATGATGCGACGCAGGACCTGCGTGTCGTGGACGCTGGAATGGGCATCGGTGAAGACCACGGCGCCGGCTTCCCGCAGCAGGCCGATTTCGGTCATCTCTTCGCCCGCGAGGCCCTTGGTGAGGGCCGCCGCCGGATAGACATTGACGACCGCCGTATCGCGCGCCGTCTTGCTGACGAACTCGACCAGCGCGATATCGTCGATGACCGGATCCGTGTCCGGCATCATGATGAAGGAGGTGACGCCGCCGGCCGCTGCCGCACGGCTGGCGGAGGCGATCGTTTCGCGATGCTCGCCGCCGGGCTCGCCGACATGGACGCGCGCATCGACGAGGCCGGGGATGGCAACGAGGCCGCTGCAATCGCGAACGGTCGCGCCCTTGGGAACGCCGTGGCTCTTGGCATCCTTGCCGCAGGCAACGATCACGCCGTCTTCCACGACGATGCTGCCGACCTCATCGAGATCGCGCGAGGGATCGATGATGCGGACGTTCTGGAGGACGATCGAGTTGGTCATGCGCCCACTCCCTCGGTGCGAGGTCCCTGGTTCTGCGAAACGAGCAGGGTCTCCATCACGGCCATGCGCACGGCGACACCCATCTCCACCTGTTCGGCGATGACGCTTTGCGGGCCATCCGCCACTTCGGAGGCGATTTCCACCCCACGGTTCATCGGACCCGGATGCATGACGAGCGCATCCTCCTTGGCGACCTTGAGCGTTTCTGCGTCGAGCCCGTAGAAGTGATAGTATTCGCGGACCGAGGGCACGAAGGCGCCGGACATGCGCTCGCGTTGCAGCCGCAGCATCATGACGACGTCGGCGTCCTTCAGCCCTTCCTTCATCGAATGGAAGACTTCGACGCCCATGTCGGCGATGCCGGCCGGCAGCAGCGTGGCGGGGGCGACGACGCGGACGCGCGCGCCCATGGCGTTCAGAAGCAGGATGTTGGAGCGGGCAACGCGCGAATGCAGCACATCGCCGCAGATGGCGACGATGATGCGCGAAAGCTTGCCCTTGGCGCGGCGGATCGTCAGCGCGTCGAGCAGGGCCTGCGTCGGATGCTCGTGCTGGCCGTCGCCGGCATTGACCACGGAGCAGGAGACCTTCTGCGCCAGCAGCGCGGCAGCGCCGGCGCTCGAATGGCGAATGACAAGCACGTCCGGCCGCATGGCATTCAGCGTCATCGCCGTATCGATCAGCGTCTCGCCCTTTTTGACCGAGGAATTGCCGACCGACATGTTCATCACATCGGCGCCGAGCCGTTTGCCGGCCAGCTCGAAGGAGGATTGCGTGCGCGTCGAGGCCTCGAAGAAAAGGTTGATTTGCGTCAGCCCGCGAAGCGTGGATGTCTTTTTTTCGCGCTGGCGGCTGATCTTGACCGCCTCGTCGGCCTTGTCGAGAAGATAGGTGATATCTTGTTCGGTGAGGCCTTTGATGCCGATGAGGTGGCGGTGGGGAAAGAAGACCATGGACCTGCCCTCTGGATTTCGTCAGGCGGTCTATAAAGAGGGAGCGCCCACGGGGCAAGCGGGGGCGTGCGCCGAGCCCGTTTGTTCCCCATGCAATTTCGCCCGAATCCCGCTACAGGAGCTATGCTGTTGGGAGATATAACTTCCAGTTTCCCTTTGCTACCTTCTTGCTCTACAAGCGATTCATGACCCAAGCGACCCGGACTGACGACCCTTTTGCCGACCTGAACCAGCCGAGCCTCTGGACCGGCATCAATGCCTATCGTTCCGATCCGCTGATCGTCGATCTCACCTCCGGCCTGCCGCGTTCGACGCGTGAAGAGCTGGAGCAGCATGGTCGTTTCGTCACCTCGCACGAGGCACAGGAACTGGCGCGCATGGCGAACCAGGGCGCGCCGCAGCTTCGCACCCACGGCCCGCGTGGCGAGCGCCTGGATGTCGTCGAATTTCACCCGGCCTGGCATGCGCTGATGCGCCGCTCCATGGCGATGGGCCTGCATTCCTCGATCTGGGATGCGCAGGCCGATCCGGAAGCGAAAGGCCAGTCGCACAAAGTGCGCGCCGCCCGCTTCTATCTGACGGCCCAGCTCGAATGCGGCCATCTCTGCCCGTTGACCATGACCAGCGCTTCGGTGGCGGCGATGATGGCCTCGCCGGCCGTGCAGAAGGACTGGGCGCCGAAAATTCTCTCGCGCAAGTACGATTCGTCCAACAAGCCCGCCATGCAGAAGAGCGCCGTCACCATCGGCATGGGCATGACGGAAAAGCAGGGCGGCACGGATGTCCGCGCCAACAGGACGAGTGCCGACAAGGTCAGCGAGGGCATATACCGGCTTTCGGGCCACAAGTGGTTCATGTCGGCGCCGATGAGCGATGCCTTCATCATGCTCGCCCAGACCAAGGACGGCATGGGCTGCTTCCTCGTGCCGCGGCTGCTGGAGGATGGCTCGGCGAACGGCCTGCATTTCCAGAGGCTGAAGGACAAGCTCGGCAACCGCTCGAACGCCTCCTCGGAAGTCGAGTTCACCGACACGTTCGGCTTCCTGCTCGGCGCGCCCGATGCCGGCATCCGCACCATTCTCGACATGGTGACGCTGACGCGGCTCGATTGCGCGCTGGCCTCTGCCGGTATCATGCGCGCGTCGCTGGCCGAAGCCGTGCATCATGCGCGCGGCCGCAGCGTTTTCGGCAAGATGCTGGTCAACCAGCCGATCATGACGCGCGTGCTCGCCGACATGGCGCTCGATGTCGCCGCGGCGACGGCGCTTGCCTTCCGTCTCGCCGAAGCCTTCGACAAGGCCAGCGGCAGCAGCGAGGATGCGGCTTATGCCCGCGTCATGACGCCTGTTGCCAAATACTGGTGCTGCAAGATCGCGCCGGCGCTGATCTATGAAGCCATGGAGTGCATCGGCGGCAGCGGTTACATCGAGGAACGCCCGATCGCCCGCCATTATCGGGAAGCGCCCGTCAACGCGATCTGGGAAGGCTCCGGCAATGTCATGGCGCTGGATGTGCTGCGCGTGCTGAACCGGGGCAAGGACCTGTTCGAGACCGTCTTTGCCGGTCTTGCCCGCGATCTCGGTCCGGCCGGCAAGAAGACCATCGATGTGCTGCGTGCCGCCATGGCGCTTTGCGAGCAGGATGAGGGCGCCGCCCGTCTGCTGGTCGAACAGATGGCGCTCGCGGCCGGCGCCGCCGAGCTCTATCGCCTCGGAGCCGGCAAGATCGCCGACGCCTTCATCGAAACGCGTCTGGCCGGCGGCTGGCGCGCGACCTATGGCATGCTCGATTCGCGCTTCGACGCCAGCTACATCGTCGATCTGCTTTATCCGCCAGCGACCTAGGTTGCGCGGTTTCCGCAGATTTTGGCCGCATTGATGTGATACCAACAGATATTATATATTGGTATCGACGCAGGAGGTTTCGATGGCTCGTAACACGTCCGTTTCGCTTGGCGACCATTTTAGCGCCTTCATTGAAGCTCAGATTCAGACAGGCCGATATGGTTCCGCTAGTGACGTTGTCCGTGCGGGTTTGCGTCTTCTGGAAGAGCACGAAGCCAAGGTAAAGTCTCTCCAGGACGCGCTGATTGCCGGCGAGGCGTCCGGGCAGCCGGCTTCCTTCGACAATGCTGCGTTCGTGAAGCGGATGCGTGCGACATATGGCGAATAAGCAGCGCCGCTACGCCTTATCTCCGCTTGCCGAGAGAGACCTTGAGGACATTTGGCGATATACCGTCGAGCGCTGGTCGGTAAAACAGGCGGAAACCTATCATGCAGAGGTCATTAGGGCATTCGAAGGATTGGCATCCGGTCTAAATATCGGCCGTCACGCTGATGTTCGTGAAGGCTATTTCAAATATATCGTTGGTTCCCATGTCATTTACTATCTCTTGCAGGATTCGCAGATCGCTATCATCCGTGTGCTGCACAAGCGGATGGATGTAAATCGAAACCTCTGAAAAGACGTTCGAAGTTCAATCGGCTGAAAGGCCTGTATCCAGAGGCCGTCATGATCAATCTTCGCCAAGTGCGCTCGAAAGACATCGACCAGCTCTACGCCATTTCGCTGGCAACGGGCGATGCCGGCAAGGATGCGGCGCCGTTGCATCGCGACGGCCGCCTGATCGGGCATATCTATTCCGCGCCTTACGCCACGCTTCATCCCGAGCTGGTTTTCGTCGCCGAGGATGACGAGGGCGTCACTGGCTATATTTCCGGTGCCTTCGACACGATTGCCTTCGATGAGCGGCTGGAGCGCGAATGGTGGCCGCGGCTGCGTCGGCTCTATGCCGATCCGCAAGGCGATCCGGCGCTCTGGGATGCGGACCAGAAGCGGATATCGGCGATCCATCATCCGAAGCAGGCGCCCGCGTTCCTGATCGAGCGGTTCCCCGCACATATTCATATGAACCTGCTGCCGCGAGCACAGGGCAAGGGTATCGGCACCGCACTCCTCGATCGATGGATCGCCAACGCCCGGACCAACGGTGTCACAGGCATCCATCTCGGCGCCAACGCCGGCAACCGCGGTGCCGTCCGATTCTGGTCGTCGCGCGGTTTCGTGCCCGTGGAACTCCCTGCGGGTCTGGTGTCCGAAACCACTGTGTGGTTTGGTCGGTTTCTCTAATCTGTGGATTCGCGGGTTTTGACGGGCTCGCATCCTGGCATCTTTGTTGTTTGAGGCCGCCTGGCTTGCTATTCACCGCCCGGTGACAGATTGGAGTCGAGTCGATGGCCGTCGCAAACGCTGCCGTGAAAATCCCCTTGGACGTGCCTGTCGTGGAAAAGCGCGTGCGCAATCGCGCCGCAACCCAGCAGGCGATCCTGGATGCCGCCAAGCGGCTTCTGGCGGAGGAGGGGTTCCAGAATTTCGGTATCAATGCGGTCGCCCGCGGCGCCGGCTGCGACAAGCAGCTGATCTACCGCTACTACGGCGGTCTCGACGGCCTCGTGGAAGCGATCGGCACGGATCTCGGCAGCTGGGTGGCGGATCGCATTCCCGACGATACCGGCGGCATGTTCCTGCTGACCTACGGCGACCTGATGGAGAGGCTCTCGCTTCTGTTTCTCGATGCGCTGCGTGCCGATCCCCTGATGCGCCGCATCGTCGCCTGGGAGGTTTCCGAAAGCAGCGAGCAGGTTCGCCGGCTGTCGGAGGCGCGCTCCAAGGCGCTGGCCGGCTGGATCGAGCGCATGCGGGGCTCGCTGGTGCCCCCCAAGGGCGTCGATGCGCAGGCGGTCAACGCCATGATTTTTGCGGCCATCCAGCATATCGTGCTGGCTTCGGCCGTCAGCGACCAATGCGCCGGTCTTGCCTTGAAAAACTCAAAGGACTGGGAGAAGGCGGCAACGGCTTTGAAGCGCATCGTGCGCGGCGTCTACGGCTGACGGCGGCGCTTCGGCAGGGGATATCCACAAGCCTGCTCGGCCGTTAACCTTAACAAATGGTTTACATTGCGCCGCAACGGTTAACTCGTCACTGTGAAAAGACGAATAGTTAACCATCAAGCGTGCAGCCATGGGGTTGAGACCCGCAAAATTGGTGTTTCTTGTCACGGCGATGATGTTCTTCGCCGTGCTCGCACTAGATATAACGCTGCCCGCTGTGGTGTTGAGCGCCATGGCATTGTCGAACTGGCTCGTCCTGTCGGCTGGCACGACGCAATATCCGCGTCGAAGAGGTACCGCATGAAGTGGTTGTTGATTTGCTGGGCCGCCCCCGTCTCGTTTCTCGGGGCATGGTACTATTTGTCGTACTACGACATGAGCTTCGGCATCTTCATGCTGACGCGGCAGATGCATGATCTGGTGTTTGCCATCTACGGCAAGGTCCTCGGCATTCCGCCGGAAATCATCCCACCGCTCGTCGCGCGCGCCATTGCCTTCGACAGCCTGCTGGTATTCGCGATCTTCGGTTTTCGCCGCCGTGCCGCCATCATGGGCTGGTGGCGCCGCCGTCAGGCATCGAGATCGGGCAAGGTCTCCCTGCCGAGCGCCGACAGCCTGTCCAAGGCTCCCTGAAGAATGAAGCTGGCGGCGGCCGAGTCGATGCGCTCGGCGCGTTTGGCCCGCGAGACGTCCATTTCCAGCAGAGCCCGCTCGGCCGCAACGGTCGACAGCCGCTCGTCCCAGAAGACGAAGGGCAGGGCGGTCTTTTCCGACATGCTGCGCACGAAGGCGCGGGTCGCCTGGACGCGCGGCCCCGATGAACCATCCATGTTGACGGGCAACCCTATGACGAAGGCCGCGACCTTTTCCTTCCCGGCAAAGGCGAGCAGCGTTTCCGCATCCTGAGTGAACTTCACCCGCTTGATCACCGGGCGCGGGGTCGCAAAACGCCGTCCGAGATCGGACATGGCAAGCCCGATGGTCTTCGTGCCGAGGTCGAGGCCGGCAATCGGCTGGCCGGGCAGAAGCATCACGGCTAGGTCTTCGATGGTCAGCGTCGTCATCGGGGTCTCGCTCTCGTCAAAACAAATTGAAGTCAAAGCCGCTTTTCTTTGCAGCGGTTTGAGATATCTCCTAGAGCATTTCCAGCAAAAGCGCACAGCGGTTTTGCGTCCGGAGATGCGGAAGAACAAACAGATAGGGCGTTTCCACCGGCTTGGCTCCAACCGGAAACGCTCTGGACATCGGCCTTCCTTTTCAAATCAAGCATTAAGGAGAAATCCAATGAAGATCACCTGGCTCGGCCATTCCGCGTTTCGCATCGAAACGGGCAAGGCAAAAATACTGATCGATCCTTTTCTCAGCTACAATTCTTCCTTTGCCGCCGCCGGTCTCAACCTCAAGGACGTTGCCGCCGGCGTGACCCACATCCTCTTGACGCACGGTCATGCCGACCATGTCGGCGATGCGGTTCAGATCGCCAAGGACACTGGCGCGGTCGTTCTCGCCAATGCTGATCTCGCTTCCTGGCTCGGCACCAAGGGCGTGGAGAAGCTGGAAATGGGCAATACCGGCGGCACCGTCGGCCTCGGCGGTTTCTCGGCCACCTTTACCAACGCTCTGCATTCCTCCGCACAGATCACCGAGGATGGCGTCTCCCACGCGCTTGGCAATCCGAACGGCCTGATGCTGCATTTCGATGACGAGCCGACGCTGTTCCATATGGGCGATACCGACATCTTCTCGGATATGGGCCTCATCAACGAACTGCATCAGCCCGATATCGGCATCCTGCCGATCGGCGACCGCTTCACCATGGGCGGCGCGGTGGCCGCGCTCGCCTGCCAGCGCTTCTTCAACTTCAAGACCGCCATTCCCTGCCACTACGGCACTTTCCCGATCATCGACCAGACGCCGGAAAAGTTCATCGCCGGCATGGAAGGCTCGAAGACCGCGGTTGCGGCACCGAAGGCGGGCGAGAGCGTTTCTGCCTAACGATACCCGTTGCGTATGGCGGGCATGGCCTTTATAGCGAGTGTGAAAAATACCTACTTGCAATGTAGGTAAAACCTACCTCGGAGAATGCCATGTCCGTCGATCTCGCCACTGTCAAACGCGTCGCCCATCTTGCCCGCATCGCCGTCAACGAAGACGAAGCGCAGCGGATGATGGGCGAGCTGAACGGCATTCTGGGCTTCGTCGAGCAGCTTTCCGAAGTGAATGTCGATGGCGTCGAGGCCATGACCTCGGTCACGCCGATGGCGATGAAGAAGCGCACCGACGAAGTGACCGACGGTAACAAGGCCGCCGATATCGTCGCCAATGCGCCGAATACCGATCAGAATTTCTTCCTGGTGCCCAAAGTCGTCGAATAACGGCTCGCTTCGAGCCCGTTCCGACCCATTGCCCAATTCCAGATCTGAAGCGAAACAAAATGAGCGAATTGACCAGCCTGACCATTGCCGAAGCCCGCGACAAGCTGCGCGCCAAGCAGATCACCGCCACCGAGCTGACCGAGGCCTATATCTCGGCGATCGACGCGGCCAACGGTCAGATTAACGCCTATATCGCCGTGACGCCCGATAAAGCCCGCGAGATGGCCAAGGCCTCGGATGCGCGCCTGGCCAGCGGCCAGGCCGGCGCGCTCGAAGGCATCCCGCTCGGCATCAAGGACCTGTTCGGCACCGAAGGCATCCATACCCAGGCCTGCAGCCACATCCTCGACGGCTTCAAGCCGCGCTATGAATCGACGGTGACGCAGAACCTCTGGAACGACGGCGCCGTCATGCTGGGCAAGCTCAACATGGACGAGTTCGCCATGGGCTCCTCCAACGAGACCTCCTATTACGGCCCGGTCATCAACCCCTGGCGTGCCGAAGGGTCCAACCAGCAGCTCGTTCCGGGCGGCTCGTCCGGCGGTTCGGCCGCTGCCGTTGCCGCGCATCTCTGCGCCGGCGCCACCGCGACCGATACGGGCGGCTCCATCCGCCAGCCCGCCGCCTTCACCGGCACCGTCGGCATCAAGCCGACCTATGGCCGCTGCTCGCGCTGGGGCATCGCCGCCTTCGCCTCGTCGCTCGACCAGGCCGGCCCGATCGCCCGCGACGTGCGCGATGCCGCCATCCTGCTGAAGTCGATGGCAAGCGTCGATGCGAAGGACACGACCTCCGTCGACCTGCCGGTGCCGGATTACGAAGCCTCGCTCGGCCAGTCGCTGAAGGGCATGAAGATCGGCATCCCCAACGAATATCGCGTCGACGGCATGCCGGACGAGATCGAAACGCTCTGGCAGCAGGGCATCGCCTGGCTGAAGGATGCCGGCGCCGAGATCGTCAATATCTCCCTGCCGCACACGAAATATGCGCTGCCGGCTTACTACATCGTCGCGCCCGCTGAAGCTTCCTCGAACCTTGCCCGCTACGACGGCGTTCGCTACGGCCTGCGCGTCGATGGCAAGGATATCGTCGACATGTACGAAAAGACGCGCGCTGCCGGCTTTGGCCAGGAAGTGAAGCGCCGCATCATGATCGGAACCTACGTTCTGTCGGCCGGCTATTACGACGCCTACTATCTGCGCGCCCAGAAGGTTCGCACGCTGATCAAGCGTGACTTCGAGCTGGCCTTCAATGCGGGCGTCGACGCCATCCTGACGCCCGCAACGCCGTCCTCGGCCTTCGGCATAGCCGACGAGAACCTTGCTTCCGATCCGGTGAAGATGTACCTCAACGACATCTTCACGGTGACGGTCAACATGGCCGGTCTCCCCGGCATCGCCGTCCCCGCCGGCCTCGACCCGAAGGGCCTGCCGCTCGGCCTGCAGCTCATCGGCAAGCCGTTCGAAGAAGAGACCTTGTTCAAGACCGCCCACGTCATCGAACAGGCCGCCGGCAAGTTCACGCCGGCGAAGTGGTGGTAGGCATCGCCTCATTCTGACCGCGCCGAGCAGGCAATCGGCGCGGTTGTTCTTGAATAAGCTGCGCATCAATAAGTCGTGTTGCGACTGCAGCCACACGCGCGCATAGGCGTGTGTCGTTATTTCTCCACCTTGAAGCGATTCTAAACTGTGGCCATACGCGCACTTCCGATCGTCGTGCCGATGCGAGCGTTGATGGTTGAAGCTCCCAAACTCCTCCCATGCAGGCGGTTTGCCGTTCTGTATACGAATGCCGTATCGGGAGACGGGAAAGCTTTTAGAGTATAGCTCAGTTAGGCGGAGGGAGCGAAAATAGCCTGTCTATCCGTATCGCGCCACCTTATTTAGGAAGCTGCTATCGCGGACCCGTATGTCAGCAACAACGTATACGAACTCCTCGCCTGTTCGGTCGCAATGCTTGATGGTCATCATAGTGGTAGGTTCCTATGGTAGGTGGTTGGCGGTAATGAAAAACCCGACCAGCGTGTGCCGATCGGGCTGTGATACATGCCTGCCTCCAGGCTTACGGATAATTCAGGATAGTGACCGGGAACGAACCCCAATCCTTGGATATCCGGCTTATGCGAGCATTCCCGCTGCGGGCCGTCCTGTCCTCTGGTGGGGAACTGGTCGGGAAGCCAGAGTGTTTCCCACACAAGCAAACTTAGATGCCTTGCAATCTGGTAGCAGGATGGGTTTTCTACTTAAGGTACGCGTATCTCAGCGGGAGGGAAATTCTTGAAACGGGCCGTAACGATCTTTTCGACGATAGCACTTTTTTCCACTTTCGCCGTCGGCAGCGTAGCCTCGGAGCTACCCGCGGACTTCCCCCAGATCGATAGCGCCAACTATTGCCGCGAACTTACATCGAAAATGCTGGATGAAGCCGAGCGCAAACGCGAATTTACAAAGTGCACAGAGATTGAAGCCGTTTCTCGCGAACATCTTACGAGGACATGGAAACTTGTTTCGCCTGCAGGGTTAAAAGAGTGCATGAAATCCCCCAGCGCAACCGCCGGGAAATCTTACGTGTACCTCGAACTGTGCATTGCTCACGACCTCGGCTATCAGTGCCTTAGAGGCGACATACGCTGTGAAGCCAAATAATAGCTGACGCGCGGCGCCGCCTCGTTGGAGCGGATAGATGCACCTCTTCCCGATCCGTTCGCGCCCCTGGCTCGTTGGGCCTGTTCGCGCCATTTCTAATATGCGTGATCTATGGTATAACTCTCGCATTCAACCGGAGGCCGCCGGGAATGTTCCGATTTATCCGTTTTTTGGTTGTCGTCTACATTGCAATCGTCGCCGTTGACTATGTGCGAGACAATATTCCAAATTGGGGAAACTTCCTGAAGCTGCCTTTGCCGCAGCTTCCACCGAACATTGCGAATATGCTTGGAGATCCGGTGGCAGACATCAACAAGCAATCGGATAAGCTTGAAAAGATGGTAGACAATCTTCTCAAGAACCCACCACCGGGTCTAAATGCGCTTAATCCGCTATCCACCCCTTCCGCCGGCTCTGCGTCACAAGACATACAGAAGACAACTCAGGAGATTCATGAGCAAACGCAAAAGCTGACAAAGCAATTGCACTTGCCTAACCCGCCGAACCCAATACCAAAGCTCTGACAGAGCTGATGCAAACGCACGGTCCAACTGCCTTCTCCGCTCGCCTTGTATCACCGTGCTCCGATTGGCTGCCTTCCTGTCGCCCTACGCGGTTGCCAGAAATTCCGAGATCCCCTGGAAACTACCCCAATGTGCAAAGCCGAGCTCTGGAACAAACAAGCCGCACCGGTCTTTTCCAAATATATGGCGCTCTGCCCGAGCAGCCTTCAGAGGAGATGGCTATGAATCAAAAATCCGTCGATCGGCTCGATACACTCATCCAACAGCTTCACAATCGAGCTCTTGCTCTACCCCGTGGGCGACGTTGATCTAGCAGTGTAGATCTCTTGAATAAGCTGACGATCCACAACGGCACGAGCGGCTTGACGAACGATCTCGTCAAGCTTCGCGATATCTGATGCCAAAGACAGGAAGGGTCGCCGGGAAATCCGAGCGGCCCTTTTTGCACATGCCAATATTCCGCCCACGCGCCATCACACTTTGGACCGAAATACGATCATAAATTGCAGAAGGCCGCTTGGTCTTGTTCTCTGCAACCGAATCGGAAGGTCTCTTCATGCTCAAGCACGTCACGGCGATCCTGCTTCTCAGCGCGTCATTTCCAGCGTTTTCGCTGGCGGCCGACAATGGGGCCATCCGATCCATCACCCTGTCCTCGGGCGGCCTGGCCCAGGTTTCGCGATCGGCCGATATCAATGGCGACGGCGTGATCCGGATCGAGGTGCCGCTCGATCAGGTCGATGACATTCTCAAGAGCCTTGTGGTCAACGGGTCCGCGGGCTCGGTTGCCGGCATGTCGCTGGCAGGGCCGCAGCCGTTGCAGGAGGCCTTCAAGGGCCTGCCGTTCAGCCTGGAAGCGCTCTCCTCCGTGCCGTCGCTTCTGACATCGATGCAGGGCGCCAAAGTGGCAGTCGCCAGCGGGGGGAAGACGGTTGAGGGCAACATTCTTGGAATCGAGACGAGGAAGGCCGACGGGAAAGCAACGGTGTACCTGCTGACCGTCATCGACAAGGATGGCGCGGTGGAGACGCTGGCGCTCGGCGAGGATGCGTCCGTCCGGTTTGACGATCCCAACACGAGAGCAAAGCTCGCCCAGGCGACGGCGGCCATAGCCCGAGGCAAGAACGATCGCACCCGCGCCATCGATATCAAGGTGAACGGTGTGAAGAACAGCAGCGATATCGGCCTCACCTATGTCGTCCCGTCGCCGATCTGGAAAACGGCCTACAAGGTCGTCATCGAGGGAAATGAAAAGGCGCGCCTGCAGGCATGGACGGTGCTGGAAAATGCCAGCGGCGAGGATTGGAAGGGCGTCAAGCTGACGCTGACGTCGGCCGAGCCGGTGACGCTGAAGCAGGGTCTGCACCAGCTTTATTGGAGAGAGCGGCAGGAAGTGCCTGTTAATACGGCTTCCGACAATGTCCCTGATCCCGATAGCGGCGACCTGTCCAACAGGCGGCGTCTGGCTTCGAGTATCGGGCTGCCGGCAATGCCCGCCCCCGCAGGAGCGGCGAGGAGCGAGGCCAGAAAAATGGCAGACGCGCAGGCCTACGCAACCGACGAACTGGAACAGCCTGCCGCACCAATGCAAGTTGCCGCCGGCAACCCCACCGCTGCGACCGAAAGCGATATTTCCGCCACGTTCGAACTTCCGGGGACTTACGATCTGGCCAATGGCGACACGTTGTCGGTGCCGATCATGGATGCGGATGTGGAGGCCGACATGGTGGATATGTATCGGGCAGGCAGCGCCTTGCACAATCCTATCGCCGCCGTGATGCTGAAGAACACCACCGGGGTCAGCATGCCGGCGGGAATTCTGACGCTATACGACAGCAAGACCGGCTATATCGGTGATTCCCAGCTATCGGCGCTGCCCAAGGACGATACGCGCCTCGCCAGCTTCGCAACCGATCGCAAGGTATCGATCAGCGAGCAGCAGACGCCGACGGAGGAGATCGCCTCTCTGAAGGTTTCCGATGGCATGATGCAGGCCGTCGTCAAATATCGCCAGACGACGACATATACCGTGTCGGGAGCGCTCGACGGCGAAAGGACCGTCATCATCGAGCACCCGATCAGGGACGGCTGGTCGTTCTCCTCGACCGATAGTTTCGGCAAGACGGCAACGCACCAGCGGCTCAAGGCGGTTGTGCCCGCCGGCTCCGAAAAGACGCTGACGGCAGTCGACGAGCAGCTTCAGAGCAACAGCTACGCTCTGGTCGATGCGGAGCCTGACACGCTGATCGGGTGGTCGGCTTCGACACACGACAAGGCACTCACTGACAAGCTCGCAAATCTCGCCGACGCGCGCAAAAGGCAGGTCGCCGTCCAGAACGATCTGGCGAGCCTCGACAGCGAAATCGAGAAGACCACCAGCGAGCAGGAGCGGATAAGACAGAATCTCGGCGCCGTGCCTGAGAATAGCGATTTGAAAAAGCGCTATTTGAAGGCTCTGGCGGACAGCGAGGATCAAATCGCCGCGCTGAACGAAAGGCGCGTTGCGGTGCAGGAGGAAAGCGATCGCCGGAGCGACAAGGTGGCGGAAATCATCAGCGCGTTCTGATCGCCACGCGGTCTCATATCAACGGCTCAATCGGCGAGAGCCGCCTCGAATCGGGCGGCTCTCGTGCTTGTTCTATCGATTGTTCAATTGCGAGCGCACCAACCGCAGCCCCTTTTCACTAATGCGATAGGGATGGCCGTCGCTGGATTTGATGGCCTTGAGGCGTTTGAGCCTGCGGAAAAGATCGATATCGAAGTCGGGATAGACCCAGCCGTCGCGGGTGAAGCAGAAGGCGTTCTCGACCTTCTTGTTTTCGCTGCGTTCGATTTCGATGCGCCCGCCTTGGGCGAGCAAGTGCAGGATGCGCTGTTCGGCGCGGGAAATGTCCATTGTTGTCAGAATCCGTATAGCGCCAAGAGGCGCACAAAAACGATCCGAGGCTTCCCTTTGGGGAAGTCGGGGCTTCGTTTTTCAGGCCCGGCACGCAAGAAGACTTGCGAGCGAGGCCTTTACCGGGACTGACGAAAGCTAGACATCAAAACTCCGTTGAGATGCCCTGTGTAAGGCAGGTTGCGTGCGGCAGTCAAGCGCAACCCGTTTCATGTACCTCGTCCGTGGCCGTGATTGCGAATCTCGCCGCTGGCAAAAGCCTTTCGCCGGTGCTTTACTGCTTGCAAATGGCGGGGGCCCGATGATCCATATTCGCAATGCCCATGAAGGTGAAACCGAGGTGTTGGCGAGCATCGGCCTGCGCTCCTGGCAGAAGGCGATGGGCGCGATCGGCGGCACGGGCGAGCTGCTGGAAACCGCGAGCGAGGCCTTCTCGAGTTTCACCCGCAATCTGTGGCTGACGATCACGGTCATCGAGCTGAACGGAGAGGCGGTCGGATGGGCCGCGCGCGAGGGGCTGGACGAAGCGATCTCCGATTTCTGGATCGATCCGGATTTCGTGAGACGAGGCCTCGGCTCCGCGCTTCTCGCGCGGATCGAGCAGGACGTGCGCGAGCAGGGGCTGGAAAAGGTTTCCCTGCACACGCATGCCGGCAACACGGATGCCATCGCCTTCTTCAAGGCGCGCGGCTATCAGATACACTGGCTGTCGGTCGTCTACTCTCCGAAACTCGACAGCGACGTGCCGACCGTGGGGCTTTCGAAATCGCTGGTCGAGGATAGCGACGGCGCTTACGGACCGGGCATATAGCGCATCGGCGCATGCCGAAAGCCTTGCGCCGCCCGGCCAATTGCTCTACCTCACAAAGTTCAGAAGAACAGCATTTCAAGAGCTTCCCATGACCCTTGTCGACGTCCGCACGCCAGATCCAAAACGCTTCATTCCCGGTGCCACCGGCGATTGGGAAATCGTTATCGGCATGGAGGTCCATGCCCAGGTGTTGAGCAATTCCAAGCTCTTCTCCGGAGCCTCGACCGAGTTCGGCAAGCCGCAGAATTCCAACGTCTCGCTGGTCGATGCCGCCATGCCCGGCATGCTGCCCGTCATCAACGAGGAATGCGTCAAGCAGGCCGTGCGCACCGGCCTCGGCCTGAAGGCGCAGATCAACAAGCGCTCGATCTTCGACCGCAAGAACTACTTCTATCCCGACCTGCCGCAGGGCTATCAGATCTCGCAGTTCAAGGATCCGATCGTTGGCGAAGGCAAGATCGTCATTTCGCTCGGCCCCGATCGCCAGGGCCAGTTCGAAGATATCGAGATCGGCATCGAGCGCCTGCATCTCGAGCAGGATGCCGGCAAGTCGCTGCACGACCAGCACGCCACCATGTCCTACGTCGATCTTAACCGCTCCGGCGTGGCGCTGATGGAGATCGTCTCCAAACCGGACATCCGCTCGTCCGACGAAGCCAAGGCCTATATGACGAAGCTGCGCTCGATCGTGCGCTATCTCGGCACCTGCGACGGCAACATGGACGAAGGTTCGATGCGCGCCGACGTCAACGTTTCGGTCCGTCGCCCCGGCGGCGAATTCGGTACGCGCTGCGAAATCAAGAACGTCAACTCCATCCGCTTCATCGGTCAGGCGATCGAATACGAAGCGCGCCGGCAGATCGGCATTCTGGAAGACGGCGGCACGATCGACCAGGAAACCCGACTGTTCGATCCGAACAAGGGCGAGACCCGCTCGCTGCGCACCAAGGAAGATGCGCATGACTACCGCTATTTCCCCGATCCGGACCTGTTGCCGCTCGAATTCGATGATGCCTTCGTCAAGGAGCTTGCCGAGCATCTGCCGGAATTGCCCGACGACAAGAAGGAGCGTTTCGTTCGCGAGCTCGGCCTATCGATCTATGACGCCTCCGTGCTCGTCTCGGAAAAGGCGATCGCCGACTACTTCGAAGCGGTTGCCGCCGGCCGTGACGGCAAGGCCGCCGCAAACTGGGTCATCAACGACTTGCTCGGCGCCTTGAACAAAACCGGCAAAGACATTGAAGAGACTCCGGTTTCGCCCGCTCAGCTCGGCGCGATCATCGATCTCATCAAGGCCGAAACCATCTCCGGCAAGATCGCCAAGGATCTGTTCGAAATCGTACTCAACGAAGGCGGCGATCCCGCTGAAATCGTCGAGTCCCGCGGCATGAAGCAGGTCACCGATACCGGCGCCATCGAAAAGGCGGTCGACGAGATCATCGCCGCCAACCCGGATCAGGTCGCCAAGGTCAAGGCCAAGCCGACGCTTGCCGGCTGGTTCGTCGGCCAGGTGATGAAATCGACCGGCGGCAAGGCCAACCCGCAGGCCGTGCAGGCGCTGGTCAAGGCCAAGCTCGGCATCGAAGAGGAATAATCGGTGTTCTTCGTCCGCACCGCCGGCGAGCAGGACCTGGAAAAGGTCCGCGCTCTGCTGGGCGAGACTTGGCACGCGACCTACGACCGGATCTACGGAGCGGAGAAGGTCAGCGAGCTGCACGCCTCCTGGCATTCACCGGCTTCGCTGAAAGCCCGGCTGGCGAACAAGAACTCCGAATTCCTCGTCGCCGATGACGGCAGGACGATCGGCGGCATGGGCTATGCCGCCATGTCGACCGAACTGACGAAGACCGTGATGCTCCACATGCTCTATGTCGGTCCCCGCTATCAGCGCCAGGGTGTCGGCCGCGATATCTTCGCGGAACTTGAGACCTGCTTTCCGGACGCGGAGATCATGCGCCTGGAGGTCGATCCGCAAAACGAGCCCGCACTTGCCTTCTACAAGGCGCACGGCTTCGTCGAGGTCGGCCGCGCCGACAACAGCGGGCAGGGGCAATCGGGCTTGCCGACGCTGATATTCGAAAAGCCGCTGGCGGGTCGCTGAAAGAACAGGCGAGATTGTTGATGGAAGAGGCCCGTCTGGTGATCCGCGAAGCGAAAGAATCTGACCTTCCGTCCTTGATCGGCCTGTTCGCCGCCGACGCTATGGGTGGCCACGGCGATACGACCGATCCCTCTGCCCACGACGATTATCTGCGTGCCTTTCGCACTATCGCGTCATCGCCGGACCAGACGCTCTACGCCGCCGAGCTTGGCGGCGAGATCGTCGGTACATTCCAGACGATCGTGGTCACTTCGCTGCACGGCCGGGGATCGTCGGCGATGATCATCGAGTCGGTCCAGACGCGGGCGGACATGCGCGGGCAGGGGATCGGCGCCGCAATGATCGATTTCTGTATCGACGAGGCAAAAGGCCGCGGCATGCGCATGGTGCAATTGACCTCGAATGCCGTACGCAAAGATGCCCATCGCTTCTATGAAAGATTGGGTTTCAAGCCGACGCATCTGGGCTTCAAGATGACATTGAAATGAGGCCGTTTGCTTGCTGGAATCACTGGACAAGCCGGTCCGGTGGCGGCATAAGCAAACTATCGAATTCTGGTATCGCTCGCCCCTCAGCGGGTATCGAGGAAAAGACATGTGGAATCTCATCGTACAGACCTTCACCTGGTGGAACAGTCAGACAATGGGGACGCGCTTCGCGACCTGGCGTTTTGGCAAGCGTGTCGGCGAGGATGAGCTCGGCAACGTCTATTACGAAGGCGGCATGTCCTCCTACGGCCTTCCGAAGCGCTGGGTGATCTACAAGGGCTATGCCGAAGCCTCCGCCATTCCTCCGGGCTGGCACGGCTGGATGCATCACCGCACCGATGTTCCGCCCTCCAAGGAAAACTACGTCGCCAAGGAGTGGCAGAAAGAGCATCGCGCCAACCCGACCGGCTCGCCGCAGGCTTACCGTCCGCCGGGCTCGCTCGCCGTTGCCGGCGAGCGTCCGCGCGTGACTGGCGACTACGACGCCTGGACCCCGGGCAACTGAGCTGAAGGGCCGGCTCGTCCTTTGGCCACAATTGGCCTTTAGGCGCGACATATGCCGGCTTTTGCTCGGCGCCTTGACCGAGACCAAGCGGAGATTGGCGGATATGACGTTTTCCACGCGGAGCGCTTCTTTGCGTGTATTATCGGGAGCAGGCATTGCTCTCCTGGCCGGCATCATGTCCGCGCCTTCCGCCGAGGCGGCCCGCATCGCCAATCCGGTCGCCGTTTTCTCCGGCCTGGACAAGATCACCGGCCGCATCACGACTTTCGATGTCTATGTGAACGAAACCGTGCAGTTCGGAGCGTTGCAGGTGACGCCGCGCGCCTGCTATTCGCGAGACGATACCGAGCAGCAGAAGGTGGATGGTTTTGTCGAGGTGGACGAAATCACTCTTGATCGCCGTATTCGGCGCATCTTCACCGGCTGGATGTTTGCCGACAGCCCCGGTCTCAATGCTGTCGAGCACCCGATCTATGACGTCTGGTTGAAAGAGTGCAAACAGAAGTCCGACGTTCCGCCCCCCGATACTGCCGGCGCAAAATAATCGGTTTCTGGATTTCCGCTGTTGAACCGTACCGCCCGCAGAAGCCTGGCTCCTGCGGGCTGAATTTTTAGAATCTTTCTCAATCGGCGGCGGCACGTCCGATCGCCTGGCGATCGGAGATCTCCGACAGGTCGAGGGCAATCCTCATTCCGTCCTGGAGCCTGTGACGCAGAAAATTGCTGCGGTCCGGCTCGGCTTTCAATTGACCGCCTTTGCTGAGAGCTTGCAGCCTCGAACGCGAGATGGCCAGCTCCGAAGACAGCAACCGGTCAAGGCGCAGGCTCGTGGAGAGTTCGGCGACTATTTCTATCTCCAGTATTGTCCAGTCGCGCGCTTCCCGCGTTACCCTTTTCCGAATGAATACATCGGATATTTCGTCAACGCGCCTGACTTTCCGCTTCAATCCGTCGAGATCGAATTCCCGAGCGCGTACCCAATGCGGGTCGCTGTGTTGCAGCGCCTCCAGGGTGTAGGGAGAGATATCGTGAACCACCTTCCGCTCGAAAAGCGCTCGGTTCCAGGTCTTGTCGCAATCGACGCATTTGTAGACGAGCCAGGCATCGAGCCTCTTGCCATTGGCGTTGAGCCGGATCTTGCCGCTCGATCTGAAGGGTTTCAAACATCCGCAGCCGCTGCAGGCAATCCATGGCTGAGGCGCCGTTCGGGGCGAAATGGTCCAACGGACCTGAAGAATATTGCACATACCGTCTTGGTCTTCCGTCTGGAAGTCCACCAGACTGGCGGTGAGACAAGCCCGTCAGGGCGCGGCATGGCGATGTTGCGGGACGGCTGAAGAGCTGAGACAGCAATGGCTGCGCTGGGCGCGTTGTGACAATGCCAAACCGGTCTCAGGCCATCACCCGATGGACACGAATACGCATCGGACGGCGGTGCGCCGCCCCGATGCATTGGGTGATTTAAATGAGACCGGTATTTACGACGGCAAAGTGGAACCTCTATGCACCAACGCTCTTCACGTTTAGCGATAGCAGGTTGCAATCAGAGTTTGAAGTGCCCTGAACTTGATAGTGGCCGGGTTCTCAGTGTCTCTCGTCGGAGAAGCCCAGATTGGGGGATTCCATCGCCTTTTCCAGCATCGTGGCATAGGCGTCTTTCGGCACGTCGATGGCGCCGAATGTCTTCAGGTGTTCCGTGGTGAATTGCGTGTCGAGCAGGGTGAAGCCGCGCTCCCGCAGGCGCTCGACCAGATAGACGAGGCAGATCTTGGAGGCATCCGTGCGGCGGGAAAACATGCTTTCGCCGAAGAAGGCAGACCCCAGCGAAACGCCGTAGAGGCCGCCCACCAGCCGGTCGCCTTCCCAGGCCTCAACCGAATGGGCATGGCCGATATGATGCAGGACGGAATAGAGGGAGCGGATCGTATCGTTGATCCAGGTGCTCGGGCGACCGCTCGTCTGTTCGGCGCAAGCCGCGATAACAGCCTCGAAATCGCTATCGAAGCGGATGTCGAAAGGATCCTGGCGGATTTTCTTGGCGAGGCTCTTGGAGACGTGAAACGTATCGAGAGGGATGATGCCCCGCAATTCCGGCTCGACCCAGAATATCTCCGGGTCGTCAGCCGATTCCGCCATCGGAAAAAGCCCGATGGAATAGGCGCGCAGCAAAATCTCCGGGGTAACGCCGGGATGTCTGCCGCGCGCTCCTGGCACAGGCTAGGCCGATGTCTTCGCCAGGTAGTTTTCCAGCCAATGGATATCGTAATCGCCGTTGGCGATATCCTGATTGGAAACCAGATCCTGGAAGAGCGGCAGAGTGGTCTTGATACCGTCCACCACGAATTCGTCGAGCGCGCGGCGCAGACGCATCATGCATTCGACGCGGGTGCGTCCATGCACGATCAGCTTGCCGATCAGGCTGTCGTAGTATGGAGGGATCTTGTAGCCCTGATAGGCGCCGGAATCGATGCGCACGCCGAGGCCGCCGGGCGCATGGAAATGCGTGATCGTGCCCGGCGAGGGGACGAAGGTGCGCGGGTCTTCGGCGTTGATGCGGCACTCGATGGCGTGGCCATGGAAATGCACTTCGTCCTGCGTCACGGAGAGGCCGCCTCCGGAAGCGACGCGGATCTGCTCGTGCACAAGATCGATACCGGTGATGGCTTCCGTCACCGGATGCTCCACCTGCAGGCGGGTGTTCATTTCGATGAAATAGAACTCGCCGTTCTCATAGAGGAACTCGATGGTGCCGGCGCCGCGATACTTCAGCTTCATCATGGCGTCCGCGCAGATCTTGCCGATCTTCATGCGCTGCTCGACATTGAGTGCCGGAGAATTGGCCTCTTCCCAGACTTTCTGGTGACGGCGCTGCAGCGAGCAGTCGCGTTCGCCGAGATGGATCGCATTGCCTTCGCCGTCGCCGAACACCTGGATCTCGATGTGGCGCGGCTTGCCCAGATACTTTTCCATGTAGACGGATTCGTTGCCGAAGGCGGCTGCAGCCTCCGTGCGTGCCGTCGACCATGCCTCGATCAGGTCTTCCTCGGTGCGAGCGACCTTCATGCCGCGGCCGCCGCCGCCGGCGGTCGCCTTTATGAGAACCGGATAGCCGATCTCGCGCGCCGTCTTCAGCGCCTCCGCCTCGGTCTTCACCTCGCCGTCGGAACCCGGAACGACCGGAATGCCGAGCTGCTGCGCGGTGGTCTTGGCGGTGATCTTGTCGCCCATGATACGGATGTGTTCCGCCGTGGGGCCAATGAAGGTGATGCCATGCGCTTCGAGGATATCGGCGAACTTGGCATTCTCCGACAGGAAACCATAGCCGGGATGCACGGCGTCGGCGCCGGTGATCTCACAGGCGGCAACGATCTGGTGGATATTGAGATAGCTGTCGCGCGACGGCGGCGGGCCGATGCAAACGCTTTCATCCGCCAGGCGCACATGCATAGCGTCGCCATCGGCGGTCGAATGGACCGCAACGGTCGCGATGCCGAGCTCTTTGCAGGCGCGCAGCACCCGCAGGGCGATCTCTCCGCGATTGGCTATGAGAATCTTCGAAATCATGGGCATGGGGCCGGCCTACTCGACGACGACCAGGGCTTCGCCGTATTCGACCGGGCGTCCATCCTGAACGAGGATTTCTGTTACGGTGCCGGACTTCGGCGCAGGGATCTGGTTCATCGTTTTCATTGCTTCGATGATCAGCAGTGTCTGGCCTTCCTTGACGACCGAGCCGACCTGAATGAAGGCAGCCGAACCCGGCGCCGGCGCCAGATAGACGGTTCCGACCATCGGTGCGCTGATGACGTGGTCAGGATTGCGGGTCTTGCCGGCGGGTGCTGCGGCAGCAGGAGCGGCGGCGGCAGCTGCCGGAACGGCGTAACCGGCCGGAGCGGCGATCGGCGCCTGCACATATTGGGGTGTGCCGGCACGCGACACGCGGATGCGCAGATCTTCCTGTTCGACTTCGATCTCGGTCAGATCCGTGTCGTTGAGAATGTTGGCGAGATCGCGAATCAGCGCCTGGTCGATACCCGATTTCTTTTCAGCCATTGGATTTCTTGCCCTGTATTTTTGTTATTGGGTGATGGATTTCAGCGCATGAAGCGCCAGGATGTAGCTATAAGGCCCAAAACCGCAGATCACGCCCTTTGCGGCAGGCGCGATCATCGATTTGTGCCGGAATTCCTCGCGTGCGTGGATGTTCGATATATGCACTTCCACGACGGGAACGGTGATGGCGCGGATCGCGTCATGCAGCGCGATCGATGTGTGACCATAGGCTCCGGGATTGATCGCGACGCCGGCAGCCTTGTCGCCAGCTTCGTGCATCCAGTCGACCAGCACGCCTTCATGATTGCTCTGCCGGAAATCGACGACGAAGCCCAGGCTTTCACCTGCGGACTTGCAGTCTGCTTCGATATCCTTGAGCGTCTTGCCGCCATAGATGCCCGGCTCGCGCTTGCCCAGGGCATTCAAATTGGGTCCGTTCAGGACAAAAATCGTTTGCGCCATCAGATGTTCCGTCAAAGTACAGCGCAACCTATAGACTCCCGAGGCCCTGTAGAAAAGCCCCGGAGCGAAGGTTGCATGTCTCTAGGTGTGGAAACGCCACGATTTTGGCATTTTTGCGCCGCGCGATAACGCGGCGCGTTTCAAAGCTCTGTCAAAATCAGAGCAAGCGATCGGTTTCCCCTGGCCAAGCCGGCCCGTGGCGCCGATCAGCAGGTGGTCTTGCCGCAGCTGCGGACGTTGGCGATCTTCTCCTTGATGGCATCGAGGCCGATGGCGCCGGAGATCATTTCGTTGCCGATCACGTAGGCGGGTGTGCCGGTGACATTGAGATCGGACGCAAGCTGGTAGGTTGCCTTGATCGTTGCGGTATTCGGGCTCTTTGCCATTTCCGCGCGGATGGCCGCTTCGCTGACGCCGAGCGATGTCGCGACCTCGATGGCGCTGTCTTCCGACGCCCGGCCGTCGCTGCCCAGCAGCTTGCGATGGAACTGTTCGTATTTTTCAGGCGCGAGCTGGCGGAAGGCGTTGGAAACACGGGAAGCCGCAACCGAATCCGGACCGAGGATCGGGAACTCCTTCAGGACGAAACGCACGTCCTTGTCCTGCTTCAGCAGCGTGTCCATGTCGCCGAGGGCATGCCGGCAATAGGTGCAGTTGTAGTCGAAGAACTCGACGACGGTGATATTGCCCTTCGGATTGCCGATGGCCACATCGTCCTTGGAGCTGAAGATCTCGTCCTTGTTCTGGCTGATTACCTGGGCCGACTGGCTAATTCGGGCTTCGTCCTGCTTCTTTTCGAGCGCGGCCTGTGCATCCAGCAGCACTTCCGGATGCTCGACGAGATATTCCTTGATGAAATCCCCGATTTCCTTCTTCTGCTGGTCGTCCAGCGCGGCAGCTGGCTGGATTATGGCGAATGACGCTGTCAGGGCAATCGCCGAAACCGTCAGCAGGCTTTTGAGAGAAAAGGTCATTGGGTCCTCGTTTGGATCTGGGCGGAGACGCCGCTTTCGGATGCGGCATAACATCGTCGGGTTAACATCCGCAAATATCGATCGACAATTTACGGTGCGTCCTTAATTCCAGAAACAGGAATTTTCACGACAAAGCCTCAATCGCAGGATTGTGAACGAGCCCATATTGCGGCAAATGTCGCATGCCGATCCGACCCAGGAGAGAATTGACCTTGTTTTCCCTATCCAAACGCAGCGATGTCGAACCCTTCCATGCGATGGATGTGCTGGCCGAGGCGACGCTGCGCCGTCAGGCCGGACACCCGGTCATTTCCATGGCGGTGGGGCAGCCGTCCCATCCGGCGCCCCAGGCGGCACTGGAGGCCGCGCGGGCGGCCCTCGGTCATGGGCGCATCGGCTATACGGATGCGCTCGGCACGCTGGCCCTGCGGCAGGCGCTTTCCCAGCACTATCGGGCACGCCATGGCTTGGTCATTGATCCGAAACGCATTGCCATTACCACCGGCTCGTCGGCCGGTTTCAATCTTGCCTTTCTGACATTGTTCGATGCGGGCGACAGCGTCGCCATCGCGCGGCCGGGCTATCCGGCCTATCGCAATATCCTTGCCGCCCTCGGCCTCGATGCCGTCGAAGTGCCGGTCACCGAGGAAACGCAGTTTACGCTCACGCCCGAGAGCCTCGAGGCGGCACAGGCGGCGAGCGGCAAGCGCCTGAAGGGCGTGCTGCTGGCAAGCCCGGCCAATCCGACCGGAACGGTGACGGGCAGGGCGGCATTGAAGGCGCTTGCCGACTACTGCGCCGATCGTTCGATTGCCTTCATCTCCGATGAAATCTATCACGGACTGACCTTCGTCGGCGAGGAGACGAGCGCGCTGGAGCTGACGGACGAGGCGATCGTCATCAACTCCTTCTCGAAATATTACTGCATGACCGGCTGGCGCATCGGGTGGATGGTCTTGCCGGAGCGGCTGGTCCGTCCAATCGAGCGTGTGGCGCAGAGCCTCTACATTTCCGCGCCGGAACTGTCGCAGATTGCCGCCGAGGCTGCGCTCGGCGCGGGTGCCGAACTCGATATCTATCGCGAAAGCTATGGACGCAACCGCGATTTTCTCATGCGCCGACTGCCGGAAATCGGCTTCCGCATCGCCTCGCCGATGGACGGCGCCTTCTATGCTTATGTGGATGTCAGCCGCTTCACCAACGACAGCATGGCCTTCGCACGCAAGATGCTGGCGGAAATCAATGTGGCCGCCACGCCCGGCCTCGATTTCGATCCGGTGGAGGGGCATCGCGCCATGCGCATCTCCTATGCCGGTTCCAATGCCGAGATCGAGGAAGCCACCGAACGCATGGCTGCCTGGCTGAAATAGAATCCGGGAACAATGGCTTGCACGGACTTGCGAATGTGTTTTCGCAAGTCGCGAAGTCGTGCGCCGATGTGCGAGCGGCAAATCAACACTTACGGCAATAAAAAATCCGGCCGTGTCGCCACGGCCGGATTTTAAAAATTCATTCTAAATCAGTCTTCTCAAAAGAAGCCGCGGCGTTGCCACCAGCCGGCCTTCTTCGGCTTGGTCGGTTCTCCGTCACCGTCCCCACCTTCATTGGTGCGTGTCGACGTTACGACCGGAGCGGAGGAGGAAACGTTGGATTCGCGGTTGGCGCGTGCCGGCTTGGCCGCATCGTCCGCTGCGTCGGACGCTGCCGGCTCAGCCGTTGTGTCCAAAGCTTCGGTGATTTCGGCAACCACTTCGGTTTCGACATCTGCCGCGGGCGCTTCTTCGACAATCGGCGTTTCCACTGGCGATGCCTCGACAGCCTTTGCCTTCCGGCGACTGCGGCCCTTGGCGGGCTTCACGTCTTCGGTGACAACCGCTGCGGTCTCGACGGCGGCCATGGCAGGCTGCCCCTCGACGGCGGCTTCGCCTTCGGCAATCGCAATTTCCACTACGGATACGCTTGCTTCTTCTTCGCCTTCACCGGATGCAACGGTCTCGAGCGCTTCGTCCGAGCCTTCGTCATCACCCGCGGTCTGCTCGTTACCTTCGTTTTCACGATTGCGACGGCCACCACGCTTGCCGCGACGGCGGCGCTTGCGCTTCTGCTGTGCGTCATCGTCGCTTCCGGCGGATGCGGCGTTTTCTACGCCGGCATCGGCTTCATCGTCGTCGCCTTCATCCCCGTCCGCATCCTCTGCGGCATCGTCCGCGGAAGCATCGCCGGAAACCGAGGCCGCATGGCCATCATTGCCGCGGCCGCGACGCCGACGACGGCGCTTGCGCTTGCGGTTGCCGTCATTGTTTTCGGAGCGGGCAGAGGGTTGCTGTTCGACGCTCGTTGCCTTCTCTTCCAGCTCTTCGTCTTCATCCTCCTCGGCCTCGATGACGATATCGTCGTCATCGTCCTCGGGGATGGCTGCGAAGTTGAACAGGCTTTCGATCTTCACCGGATTGGCGACGGGTTCGCCGCGGTCGATCGCGAAATGCTGCGTGCCGACAGCGTTGTCGGCATCGATGACGATCGCAACGCCGAAGCGGCTTTCGTAGTCGATGATCGTCTGGCGCTTGTGATTGAGCAGATAGAGCGCAATGTCAGGCGTCGTGCGCACGGTGATGTCATGCGTCGTGTTCTTCAGCAGGTATTCCTCGATGCCGCGCAGGACATGCAGCGCGACGGAGGACTGGGAGCGCACATGGCCGGTTCCGCCGCAATGCGAGCAGATCTGCGTCGTGCTTTCGAGAACCGATGCGCGGATGCGCTGGCGCGACATTTCCAGAAGGCCGAAATGCGAGATGCGGCCGACCTGGATGCGGGCGCGATCGTTCTTCAGGCATTCCTTCAGCTTCTTTTCGACAGCGCGGTTGTTGCGCTTCTCTTCCATGTCGATGAAGTCGATGACGATCAGGCCGGCAAGGTCGCGCAGGCGCAGCTGGCGAGCGATTTCCTCGGCTGCTTCCAGATTGGTCTGGAGCGCGGTGTCCTCGATCGAATGCTCGCGGGTCGAGCGGCCGGAGTTGACGTCGATCGAGACCAGGGCTTCCGTCTGGTTCATGATCAGGTAGCCGCCCGAACGCAGGGTTACCTGCGGCTGCAGCATGCGGTCGAGCTGGGCCTCGATGCCGGAGCGGGAGAAGATCGGGTGAATGTCGCGATAGGGCTGAACCACCTTGGCGTGGCTCGGCATCAGCATCTTCATGAAGTCCTTGGCTTCACGATAGCCTTCTTCGCCGGCAACGATGATCTCGCTGATATCCTTGTTGTAGAGGTCGCGGATCGAGCGCTTGATCAGGCTGCCTTCTTCATAGACCAGGCAAGGAGCGGTCGATGACAGCGTCAGCGTGCGGACGTTTTCCCACAGGCGCATCAGATACTCGAAGTCGCGCTTGACTTCGACCTTGGTGCGGTTGGCGCCGGCGGTACGCAGGATGACGCCCATGCCTTGCGGCACTTCGAGCATCTTGGCGATTTCCTTCAGGCGCTTGCGATCCTGCGGATTGGTGATCTTGCGGGAGATGCCGCCGCCGCGAGCCGTATTCGGCATCAGAACCGAGTAACGGCCTGCGAGCGAGAGATAGGTGGTCAGCGCCGCGCCCTTGTTGCCGCGCTCTTCCTTGGCCACCTGCACCAGCAGGATCTGCCGGCGCTTGATGACTTCCTGGATGCGATACTGCTTGCGCGGCTTGCGCTGCACGCGGTCCGGAACCTCTTCCATCGCGTCTTCGGCGCCGACGGATTCGATCACTTCCTCTTCATGATCATGATCATCATCGTCGTCGTCATCGTGGCGGCGCTTGGAAACGGTGACGTCCTCGGATATCGAATCGGTCTCCACCATCGCGGCCATTTCGCCCGATGGACCTTCCTCATCTTCGCTCGGCGCATCGACGGCAGCGGTTGCTTCCGGAGCAGGCGTTTCCTCGGCGGGGGCTTCGGCAGCAACCTTCTTGCGGCTGCGGCGGGGCTTGGCCTTCTTGGCAGGGGCCGCTTCCTCGGCAGGTGCCGCTGCCTCGGCGGCGGAAGCATCTTCAGCGGTCGCGGCAGGCGCTTCGGTTTCGCCGCTCGCCTTGGGGACGATGCCGATATCCGGCTGTTCCTGCTGGGAAAGATCGAGCGCCGTTTCGACATGCTCGACATCGTCTTCGTGCCGATGCTCTTCGGCTTCGGCCTTCAGCAGCGCCTGACGATCGGCAAGGGGGATCTGGTAATAGTCGGGATGAATTTCGGCGAAGGCCAGGAAGCCGTGCCGGTTGCCGCCGTAGTCAACGAAAGCAGCCTGAAGCGAGGGCTCGACCCTCGTTACTTTTGCAAGATAGATGTTGCCGCGGATTTGCTTCTTGTGCTGCGACTCGAAGTCAAATTCTTCTATGCGGTTCCCGCGAACGACAACGACGCGCGTCTCTTCCTCGTGAGACGCATCGATAAGCATTTTGTCTGCCATGAAAGCTGTGCTCCTCGGCGCAGACAACCGGACGGAGGCCTGCTTGTCACAGGGACAAGCGGGACATGCTCCGCCTTTGCTGCACCGGATAATGAAAGTCGCGATTGGTTCGGCGATGACAGTATCCAGACGGCAGCCGGGGCATCATTTCCCTGGGGTCTGTTCACTCTCTCAAAAAGCTGCTGCGGTAGCATCCGTAACCAAGCGAGATCAACTATGCCTTAGACCCACAAATGGGCCCGATGAATGTGCTCTCTAAAGAGCGTTTGGTGGCTCTCCACCGATGAACTTCCCGTCTGAAACCGGAAATTCAGATATCCACTGTTCGGAGCAGAAGCACTGCAGACGGCGGATGAATGCCGCTTTTTGGCGCCTGGTACTCGAAGGCGGCTGCCTTTGCGACGACTCTATCCCGTCAACACTTCTACCCTAATATGCGTTGTATGTTTTATCTGTCACAATAGCAAGGGAAAAGCCAAGTATGCCATAATATTGATGGATTCGTCCGTTGATGAGAACACGGGAGGGTGTCTCGTCGATTCGCCCTCCGGCGCATCATCGGGTGTGGCCATCACGTCAAACCTGGTTCCCGCTATTGGGACTTCAAAAGCAACGTCGAAACCAATATGGGGCGCGTTGGATACTTGGTAAAGGGATTGCGGCATGTGGCGGAGATTTGCGTGAGGGCTTTGCGATTTGCGGCAGCGGCCTTCGCCCTGGTGATTCTTCTGGCAGCCTCGGCATTTGCACCCGTCGCTGCTGCGGCCGACCCCTTGCTTGCCTACGGAGCGCGCATCGCCGGCGACGACGCCCGAACGCGCATCGTCATCGACATGGATCGCGAGCCCGCCTTCACGGTTCATTATCTCGACAATCCCGTCCGCATCGTCGTCGATCTTCCGGCGACGGCATTCGGTTTCCCGGCCACGGATCTCAAGCCGACCGGCCTTTTCAAGGATATCCGGTTTGGTGCGATGGATGCGGACAGCGCTCGTATCGTGCTGACGGCGAAGAAGCCGGTGAAGCTGGTCGTGGCCAAGGTGCAGGCGGATGAAAGCGGTAAAGGCCAGCGCCTAGTGCTCGATGCCGAGATGCTGCCGGCCGAGCAATTCGCCGATCTCGTGAAGAAGCAGAGCTGGACCGGCGAGGATACCGCCAAGGATGTCGGGCCCGTCGAGCCGACGCAGAAGGCCGACCCGAATACGTTCCTCGTCGCCGTCGATGCCGGTCACGGCGGCATCGACGCGGGCGCGACCGGCAGCGACGGCGTCACGCAAGAGAAGGATATTACGCTCGCCTTCGCCAAGCTCTTCGCCGACAAGCTGAACGCCCAGCCCGGCATCAAGGCCTTTCTGACGCGCGACAAGGACCAGTATCTCTCCCTGTCGGAGCGCGTGACGATAGCCCGGCAGAATCATGCCTCGCTCTTCATCTCGCTGCATGCCGACACGCTCAAGCAGAAGGACATTCGCGGCGCGACCGTCTATACGATCTCGGACAAGGCTTCGGACCGGCTTGCCGGGGAGGTGGCCGACCGCGAAAACAACTCCGATCGGATCGCCGGGGCGGAGGCCCAGACACAGCCTGCCGCTGTCACCGACATCCTGATGGATCTGACCCGCCGCGAGACGCAGGCGTTCTCCATTTCGCTGGCGCAGGATGTCTTGTCCTCGTTCAACGGCCAGATTTCCATGATCAACAATCCGCATCGCCATGCAGGTTTCCAGGTCTTGCAGGCGCCGGATGTCCCCTCGATCCTGCTCGAACTGGGCTTTCTCTCCAACAAGGAGGATGAAAAGCTTCTGCTCGACGCGGACTGGCGGCAGAAGGTGGCCGACCGGCTGACGGAGGCCGTGAAGCAGTATCGCGTGGCGATCGTCGCAAATGGCGGTTAGCACCGGCAGGTGTGCCGGCCGGTCGTGGCTTCCATGTAACAGCGCGGAACATTAGAACCGAATGAAACTGGGAATACCGGAGGCAAGCCCTATTTTGCTCACATTCCCGCCTTTACAGCGAAGTATCATTCGCTCGCGAGCGACACACGGCTTTGTCTCGATGCCGTATTGCATTCACGCCGCGAGCGTGCAAAACGCCCGTGGTTGTGCGATGATCTCGCACGCGTGCCTCATGAAGAACAAGCACCGGTAGTATCACATGATCAGACTGATTGGATATTTCTTTGGGCTGGGCTGCCTCCTGTTTCTGGGTGCAGCGGCTGCAGCTGCCATCTATCTGAGCGTGGTCTCGAAGGAGCTTCCCGATTACGAGGTCCTGGCGAAGTACGCTCCGCCGGTGACGACGCGCATTCACGCCGGCAACGGCGCGCTGATGAAGGAATATTCGCGGGAGAACCGGCTTTTCGTGCCGATCCAGGCGATCCCCGATCGCGTCAAGGCAGCGTTCCTTTCGGCTGAAGACAAGAATTTCTACAATCATCCCGGCGTCGACGTCGGCGGCCTCATCCGCGCGGTGGCGGTAAACCTGCAGAACATCGGCTCCGGCCGCCGCTTCGTCGGTGCGTCCACCATCACGCAGCAGGTCGCCAAAAACTTCCTTCTGTCCGCCGACCAGACCTTCGACCGCAAGATCAAGGAAGCGATTCTGTCCTTCCGCATCGAGCAGGCCTATAGCAAGGACAAGATCCTCGAGCTTTACCTGAACGAAATCTATTTCGGCCTTAATTCCTACGGTATCGCCGGCGCGGCGCTCACCTATTTCGACAAGTCGGTCAACGAATTGACCATTGCCGAATCGGCCTATCTGGCCTCGCTTCCCAAAGGGCCTGCCAACTACAATCCGTTCCGTCGCGCCGAAGCAGCGCTCACCCGCCGTAACTGGGTGATCGATCGCATGGTGGAGAATGGCTATGTCAGCCCGAGCGACGGCGAAGAGGCGAAGAAGCAGCCGCTCGGCGTCGTACCGCCGAAGAGCGGCCCCTCGCTGTTCGCCTCAGACTATTTCGCCGAGGAAGTTCGCCGCCAGCTGATCGACCAATATGGCGAGAAGACCCTCTATGAGGGCGGTCTTTCCGTCCGCACCTCGCTTGACCCGCAGATGCAGCTCGAGGCACGCAAGGCGCTGCAGGACGGTCTGGTCGATTATGACGAGCGTCGTGGCTATCGCGGTCCCATCAAGCAGATCGCGACCTCGCAGGATTGGGGTGCCGAGCTCGCCAAGGTTCCCGCGCTGAGCGACGTGCCGGAATGGCAGGTCGCCGTCGTCCTTTCCGTATCGGATCAGGCCGTCGACATCGGAGTGCAGCCGAGCGTTGATGCTGCCGGCAAGGTTTCGACGGAGCGCACGCGCGGCACGATCGCCGCGGCCGACATGCGCTGGGCTTTCCGTTCGGCCGGCGGCAAGTCGGCAAAATCGCCGAGCGGGGTCTTGAACCCGGGCGACGTGATCTACGTGCAGAAGACCGGTGCTGCCGATTCGAGCAGCTATCGCCTGCGTCAGCCGCCGAAGGTGCAGGGCGGCCTGGTCGCCATGGATCCGCATACCGGCCGCGTGCTCGCCATGGTCGGCGGCTTCTCCTATTCCCAGTCCGAGTTCAATCGCGCAACGCAGGCCAAGCGTCAGCCGGGTTCCTCGTTCAAGCCCTTCGTCTACGCGGCTGCGATGGACAACGGCTATACGCCGGCCTCGGTCATTCTGGACGATCCGCTGCAGATCACGCTCAGCAACGGCGATGTGTGGAAGCCGACGAACTACGAAGGCGAGGGCGGCGGCGTCCATACGCTGCGCTTCGCCATCGAGCACTCGCGCAACCTGATGACGGTTCGTCTGGCGGCGGATATGGGCATGCCGCTGGTTGCCGAATATGCCGAGCGTTTCGGCATCTACGACCACATGAACCCCGTGCTCGCCATGTCGCTGGGTGCCGGCGAAACGACCGTGCTGCGCATGGTGTCGGCCTACTCGGTGATCGCCAACGGCGGCAAGCAGATCAAGCCGACGCTGATCGACCGCATTCAGGACCGCTACGGCAAGACCATCTTCAAACACGAGGAACGCGTCTGCGACAGCTGCAATGTCAGCGCCTGGCAGAATCAGGATGAACCGGTCATCGCCGACAATCGCGAGCAGGTGCTCGATCCGATGACGGCCTATCAGGTCACGTCGATGATGCAGGGCGTCGTCATCCGCGGCACGGCCGCCGGCAAGATCAAGCTCAACACGGATGTCGCCGGCAAGACCGGTACGACCAACGATGAAAAGGATTCCTGGTTCGTAGGCTTCACGCCAAGCCTCGTTGCCGGCCTCTATATCGGCTACGACACCCCGGCCACGCTGGGCAGGGGCGGCACGGGCGGCGCTCTCGCTGCGCCGATCTTCAACGAGTTCATGCAGGCAGCCACCAAGGACGAGGCACCCGAGAAATTCCAGGTTCCGGCCGGAATGACGATGATTGCGGTCAATCGCGCCACGGGCATGGCGGCGCAACCGGGCGATCCGAGCGCCATCATGGAAGCCTTCAAGCCAGGCACCGGCCCTGCCACGAGCCTGCAGGTCATCGGCGGCGGCGATGCCACCCAGGCCCCGCCGGAGGAAATCCTGAGAACGTCGCCGCAGGCGAACCAGGCCGTCACTTCGGGATCCGGCGGGCTCTTCTGACCCGACCCTATTTGTCCGATCGGCATGCCGCGGGGCTTTACAGCCGCGGCATGTATAATTATGTCACCAGCACTCTTTTTGAATTGGATAATCGCTCGTCTTGAGCGGTGAAATGAAGAAACAGGATCATGAGAGCCGAAATCGAGAAAATAGTCGATGAAACCAAGCAGGCTATCACCCTGCTGAGGAGGCATCTTTGACTGGGATCAGGCGGTAAGACGACTGGACTGGTTGAATAACAAGTCAGAGGATCCGACCCTCTGGAACGATGCTTCCGAAGCGCAGAAGCTGATGCGCGAGCGCCAGCAGCTCGACGATGGCATCAGCGGCGTTCGCGCGCTGGAGCGTCAGCTTGCCGACAATGTCGAGCTGATCGAGCTTGGCGAGGAAGAGGGCGACGCGGATGTCGTCCGCGAGGCGGAAGAGGCCCTCAAGGGCCTGAAGACGGAAGCGGCCCGCCGGCAGGTGGAGGCCATGCTCTCCGGCGAGGCCGATTCGAACGATACCTATGTGGAAGTCCATTCGGGTGCGGGCGGCACCGAGAGCCAGGATTGGGCGAACATGCTGCTGCGCATGTATACCCGCTGGGCCGAACGCCAGCGCTTCAAGGTGGAGCTGCTCGAAGTTCATGACGGCGAAGAAGCCGGCATCAAGTCGGCAACGCTTCTGGTCAAGGGCCACAATGCCTATGGCTGGCTGAAAACCGAATCGGGCGTTCATCGTCTCGTTCGCATCTCGCCCTATGACAGCAATGCGCGTCGCCATACGTCTTTCTCATCGATCTGGGTCTACCCGGTCGTCGACGATTCGATCCAGATCGATATCAACGAAAGCGACTGCCGCATCGACACCTATCGTTCGTCCGGCGCCGGCGGCCAGCACGTCAACACGACCGATTCGGCTGTGCGCATCACGCATATCCCGACCGGTATCGTCGTGCAGTGCCAGCAGGAGCGCTCGCAGCACAAGAACCGTGCCAAGGCCTGGGACATGCTGCGTGCCCGCATGTACGAGGCGGAGTTGATGAAGCGGGAAGAGGCTGCCAATGCCGAGGCTGCTTCGAAGACGGATATCGGCTGGGGTCACCAGATCCGGTCCTATGTCCTGCAGCCCTACCAGCTCGTCAAGGACCTGCGCACCGGCGTCGCCAGCACGGCGCCTAGCGACGTTCTGGACGGTGATCTCAACGAATTCATGGAAGCGGCTCTTGCACATCGCATCAGCGGCGCCGCCGATGCCGTCGTGGATGACGTCGAATAAGGCTGGATCCACTCAAATTGACGATAAAAGCCCCGGGAACGGGGCTTTTTTTATGTCTTCACGGCACTGCTTCAATCGGCGAACTGTTCGGCCAATATCCGTTCCGACCATGAGCGGTCCGGATCGGACAGAATGCGCGCGGTGGTGTCTTCTGTCTGGGCAATCCGGACACGGAGCACGGACTTGACCTCGGCATTGTCGGCAACCGCGTTGACCGGCCGCTTTTCCGGCTCGAGCACGCTGATATCGATCGATACCCTGTTGGGCAGCAACGCACCACGCCAGCGGCGCGGGCGGAAGGCGCTGACGGGCGTCATGGCCAGCAGCGGCGCTTCGAGAGGGAGAATGGGGCCGTGCGCGGAGAGATTATAGGCGGTGGAGCCGGCCGGCGTCGTCACCATCAGGCCATCGCAGATCAGCTCGGGCAGCCGGACATGGCCGTCGATTTCGACCTTCAGCTTTGCCGCCTGATAGGATTGGCGGAACAGGGAGACCTCGTTGATGGCAAGAGCGCTCGACGTGCTGCCATCGTCATTATGCGTATTCATCTGCAACGGATGGAATGCGTTCTCGACTGCCATTTCGATGCGTTCGGCCAGGCAATCCGTGCGATAGTCGTTCATCAGGAAGCCGATGGAACCCCGGTTCATGCCATAGACGCATTTGCCTGAGTTCATCGTATTGTGCAGTGTCTGAAGCATGAAACCGTCGCCGCCAAGCGCCACGACGACATCCGCTTCCTCCTGCGACGTCTGGCCGTAAAGACGGATCAGGTCTTCCCGGGCCGCCTGGGCTTCCGGTGCGGTGGAGGCGAGAAAACAAACGGATTGAAGATTGCGTGACATGCAACGTCCTTTGAATGGCGATTCTAGGTAATGTTATTCCCTTCTCGCGACAAGGCGTTTTGCTGGAACTGGTGAATCGCCGATCCCCAGCTTTGACGCCGACCGACCGATTTTCCCTTTACAGGATTTCAAAATCTGTTACTTGGCATGCGCATACGCCCTTGTAGCTCAGTTGGTAGAGCACCTGATTTGTAATCAGGGGGTCCCGGGTTCGAACCCTGGCGGGGGCACCAGATTTTCCTTGGAAATTGGTCATCATCGCATCTCCGGTATGGAAAACCGGTGGCGGCGAGATAATATGTGGTTGCGCACGAGATCGGAACGCTCGTGGCAGCCACCAGTACCATATCGTATGCTTGGAAAAATATGCCCAATAAGCCCAAGAAGCCTAAGCTGGAACACTCCGAACTCTCGGGTGAATTCACCGATGACGATGTGACCGTCCTCGTGGATATCTTTCGTCCCGCCGGCACCAATGCCGATTGGCGGATGGAGGTCATCACGCCGGAGGAGGATCTGATCGAATGGGAAGAGCCCTTCGGGACCGACCGCGAAGCCTTTGACGAATTCCTGGCGACCGTCGCGCGTGACGGTATCCGGTCGTTCTTCGACGACGAGGATCCCGCCGTTCACTGAGCCCGCCTTCGCGTCCCTGTCGGTTATGCGCGGAAATACAGGCACATTTACAATGTCTGAAATAGGCATAGACTTCATGCGTCAATGGCGGGTGAGGATATGGTCATGCACGAAATATCGAGGCATGTCGTCTTGGGATTGCCGCTTGTCGTGATCGCGGTGATTGCAAGCGTGCCGGCGCTGGCCGGTGAGAATTGCTACTGCAAGAATACGGATGGAAAGCAGCATGCAGTCGGCGAGGTCGCCTGCATGACCGTAGGCGGCAAAAGCTATCTCGCGCAATGCGAGATGAACCTCAATGTCACTTCATGGTCCAAGCTGCAGGACGGATGTCCGGTCACGGAAAGATCGCTTTGGCGACAGTCTGCCTGGCAGCCCGCGCCGGTGACAGTGCAATGAGCATTGTCAGCCCGATCTAGTGGCACCGATAGGCGCGCTCGGAAATTGCTCCCATGCCGGAGCGGGTCATCAGCTCGTAGAGAAGACGGCGGCTGAAGGGATTGTGGACGCGCACCGCATCGCAGCCCAGAAAATGCGTCTCGGCCAGGTCAAATGCGCCCAGGTCCGGCGCTTGCTCTATCGCCGCACGGTAGAAATCGTGAAATTCGCGCCGGCAGACATAGGTTTTGTATTTGGTCATGCAGAAGGTGGAAAAGGCGTCGTCGTTGTCGCGGAGGAAGTCCGCCACGCCGACCGTCACTTCCGGCCATGCCGGATTGAACGTATCGTCGAAGACGATGACGCCGTGATCGGCGATGGTGTCCCTTGCCAGATGGCTGTCGTTGGTCAGTGTGGTCAGGCTGTGGCCGCCGTCTACGCTGAAGAAACGCACAGCGCCGATCTTGTCGGTAATCTCCTGCGCCGCCAAAGTCGTGCTGTCGCCAACGAGCAGCATCTCCTCGTCGACGGGCAGGCCAAGCCGATTTCCGTGTTCGAGGAACAGGCGGTACTGGTCCGAAATACCGTGAGACAGGTTGCCGATGTCGAAGAGATCGATGCCGAGAACATCTTCGTCGGGGCCGGCGATCTTTTTCAGTAGAAAATAGGACCGCCCGAAGTAAATGCCGATTTCGGCTATGCCACCGTTAAGGTTGTGTTGCCTCTGGCAGTCGAGGAGTGAAAGAAAAACGAGAGCGTCCGGTGGATCGATATACCCCTCCACGCTACGAAGATCGTGGAAAATGAACTTTCGGATATTCGATAATACCATGCGCGCCGCACCTATTCGGTCATGTGACACTTCTGCCGGCCTCATGCCGGTTTCTGGAAACATAGTCACATTTTCGATAGGTCAAGCCGCAGCGTGCTTCGATGCGCTCCCGCGGCTCTATTTGCGTACCAGCAGAAGCGGCTCGCCTTCCTCTTCCTCGGATTTCTGGAAGCTGCCGTCGGGCTTCATGTCGAAGGAAAGCGAGGAGCCGTCATTGCCCAGCATCACCAGGCCGAAACCTTCGGCCGCCCAGAGTGAAAGCTTGAGTTCGCCGATTTCAGCGGCGCAGTCTCCGCCCGTTGACATCTTGGCGGTGCCGTCCTGATCCTTGTCGGTGGTCAGCGTGACATCGCAGACAGGCTTGCCGTCAGGCTGCTGGATACGCCACGCGCCGGCAAGGCTCGCGACGGTCGGCACATGATCGACGTCGCCGACCGCCGGCAGCAGCCATGTGGGGTCGCCTGCTTCGCTCTCCCACGGGGAGCCTTCCTCCTGCTGGAACCGCATGAGCGGCTTGCCCTCGGCATCGGCGATGGCGAGCGAGCCATCGTCGGTGAAGTTCCAGGCGCTGGCCTTGGAGAGGGCGGGCAGGGGCGTTGCGCAGGAATCCGCACCAGTGATTTCATAACCGCCGGAAACGACATTCGTCCCGAAGGTGATGCGGCAACCTTTGGCGCCGCTTTCGGGGGCGACCAGCCACACGCCGGCCTGCGCCTGCACCAGTTCGTCGTCGGCGGCACGGGCCGGCTGAGCCAATGAGAAAGCGAGGGCGGCGGAAACTGCCGCTGGGCCGAGAACACGGATCAAAGCAAATTCTCCCAACATGCCGCAGCGGCCGATGACGCTGCTATGATTTGAGATAGGATCGCGTTGCATATAGCGCGATCGCGGCTGCGTTCGAGACATTCAGCGATTTGATGGCGCCCGGCATGTCGAGCCGCGCCAGTGCATTCACCGTTTCCCGCGTCTTCTGCCGCAACCCCTTGCCCTCGGAGCCGAGCACAAGGGCGATCTTGTCGCCGCTGAAGGTGCCTTCCAGCGGTGCCGGCCCTTCCGAATCAAGCCCGATCGTCGTGAAGCCGAGTCGATGCAGTTCGCTGAGCGCGTCCGCAAGATTGGTGATCTGTATATAAGGTATGAGCTCGAGCGCGCCGGAGGCGGATTTGGCCAGCACGCCTGATTCGGTCGGGCTGTGGCGCTGCGTGGTGATGACGGCACCTGCGTCGAAAGCAACGGCCGAGCGCATGATGGCGCCGACATTGTGCGGATCCGTCACCTGATCGAGAACCAGCAGCAGCGGGCTGTTCTTCAAGGCCTCGAGGCGGCGCATGGGCAGGGGACGTGTTTCCAGCATGACGCCCTGGTGGATCGCTTCGGGACCCAGCACCTTGTCGATATCCTGCGGCGAAACGATCTCGACCGGGATGCCGAGCGCGTCGACCGGGCCGATCTCCAGCCGCACCAGCGCATTCTGGGTCGTCGAAAGCTTGATGTTCTTGCGCTCGGGGTTGCCGAGGGCGGCGCGAACCGTGTGCAGGCCGTAGAGATAGACCTGGTCGGGCGCGAGCGCCGGTGGCTTCCAGTCGTCAGCGCCTTGCCGCTTGCGCTTCTGCGGCACCGGCGTCGGGATTTCGCCGCGCTCGCGCTTGGCATCGCGATGCGCGCGCCGTAGCGTCGCGTAATGAGTGTCCTTCGCCGACGTGTCGTCGGCGCTGCTGCCCTGGCCCTGGCGGCCCGATGATTTATCTTTGCTCATGCGGCTTTATAACCAGCGCCTTCCCGAGCGCATAGTCCTCTTTCCATACCGGGCTTTTCCCACAGGCTGAAATTTTTTCGTCATTTTTGGCAATTCCTTGTGTTGACAGACGGAAATCGTCCGGTCATATACGCGGCGCAGACGACGGCGGCGACGCCAACGTCTAGCAAGCTTGGTCGCAAGATCCAGTCGGAATACTGGAGGGATGCCCGAGTGGTTAAAGGGGACGGACTGTAAATCCGTTGGCTCAGCCTACGTTGGTTCAAATCCAACTCCCTCCACCATTCCGTGCCGGATCTTGACCACCCGCGGGTATAGCTCAATGGTAGAGCAGCAGCCTTCCAAGCTGAATACGCGGGTTCGATTCCCGCTACCCGCTCCATGTTTCCCATACCTGATAGCTTGAACAGGCCTGCTTGTCTTGACCGATGCTTCGCTGGAATCTGCGAAGCACGCTATGGATGACAAGACGCCCGCCGCCGGGAAGCATATCCCGAATGGTTGTAAGGTGGTGGCTGGCGCCATTCCATTGATCTTAGCGGATCTCGCCGGCAAGCTGCCGTAGCAGCTCGACGAGCTGCGCCTCGTCCACCGGCTCGAAAAATTCCGCGTCGGCGGCTTCGACCGCCATGATGGCGCGTTGTGCCGCCGCAGCTCCGGACGCGGTAACGCGTATCACTTTGGCCCGCGAATCGTGAGGGGCCGTCTCCCGCGCAATCAACCCTTTTGCCTCGAGCCGGGCAACGACGTCCGACGTCATCTTTACCTCGGTGCCGGCCTGAGCGGCGAGCTGCACCTGATTGGGGGGCTGGCCATTGCGGCCGAGCCACATGGCCGAGGCCAGCAGCACGAACTGTACATGGGTAAGATCCAGCGGAGCCAAAGCCGCCGTCATGACGCGCTGCCAGCGCATGGTGGTTCGCCACAGCAACAATCCTGGACTCTCCGAAGGGCCGCCCTTGAAGCGGGTGTTGAGCTCCTGTTCTTCAGTCAAGGTTTGCCAGCTCCCGCGCCTGCTCGAACAATCTGGCCATCGAGGTATCGAAATCGCCGCTGATCTGCGGTCCGAGCTCCGGTCCGACTTCGGCGGCGGAAGGGCCGGAAATCTCGAGCCGATGGGTCACTTGCGTACCATCCGCGACGGGCACCAGCGTGTGCCGGAACAACAGCTTCGTATCGCCGAACGAGGTCTCGTCGGCATAGGTCACGTTGTCGACAACGTCGACGATGGTCGCTTCAAACGTGCACTGTCCGACGGGTGTTACCGAGACCCTGGAGCCCTTGGCAAAGGGCCCGTGCAGCACGAATGTATCGGCGCCCTCGTAGGTGAGGCGACCTTCGTGCAGCGCTTTAAGGGCGGCCCATATTGCCTGGGCCGAAAGGGGAGAAACGGCAGTGTATTCATTGGTCCACATGGTCTTCGCTCCATCCATCTCTTTCGATCGGTTATTTGATCTGCGCACAGACTATCTGTCAACGGACTATATTGCAGGAGGATTCTCTTGCCAGGCCTCGGCCGGAAAATGCGGAGTTTGCCGGCCTCAGGAGGTCGGCCCGCGTTTGAGCTGCGGCCTGCAATCTCGCAAAAGCGGGGCTTCATCTTCGTCAGCACTATTTGACATGAAGGGTTGCTTATATCGGCGCGAGCGATAGATATTGTTCGAACAACCGAAACGGGAGAGCGCAAATGGGTATCTTCGACAAGATCAAGGGTGCAATCTGGGGCGAGGCAAAGGCTGCCGAGGCTGTTCCCGCACCGACGCAGAGCACGGCGGCAACCGCGAATCCGGCACCTGTGCCGACGCCGGCTCCTTCATCGACCACCGCAGCAACGTCTCCGGCAACCAGCGCGCCTGCTGCACCGGTCGACATCGCAGCGATCCTGGATGCTGCGGTCAAGAAGAACGGCCAGAAGCTGGATTGGAAACATTCCATCGTCGACCTGATGAAGGCGCTCGGCATGGATGCGAGCCTTTCCGAGCGCAAGGAACTGGCGCAGGAGCTCGGCTATACCGGCGATGCCGGAGATTCAGCCAAGATGAACATCTTCCTTCACAAGGCGCTGTTGAAGAAGCTCGCGGACAATGGCGGCAAAGTGCCGGCCGATCTTCTCGATTGACAGCGATCCGGCCGCGGCTGTCGGCTTGCGCCGACTCTCGCGGATGGAATAGAGATCACGGCAATGAGAGATCGCTGCCGTTTCCTGGCTTCGCGCTCTTGCCCGACGGGCGAGGGCGCGTTTGGTTTTGTAACGGCACGTCAGATGGGGCGCTCCGGTGTCGGCCATCTGGAATTCCGTCCTGAACGTGCCTATCTAACTGCCTGAACCGGCAAACGCTTTTATGTTTTTCCGGATCGCCCGGCGAAGCTTACGCGGCGAATGAATGCCGAAGGCTGCGGATCGCGCGTCTTTGCTGGGACTTCGCCCGTTATAGGCCCTGCAATTAAGTCTTGCGCAAACGCGACGAAAGCCTTAAACGGCGGCACTAAACCGGTTCGCCGGGGTCACTCATTACGTTCATAGGAAGCATTCAAATGGCAAAGAGTAAGTTTGAGCGCAATAAGCCGCACGTTAACATCGGTACGATTGGGCACGTTGACCACGGCAAGACGTCTCTGACGGCAGCGATCACGAAGTACTTCGGCGAGTTCAAGGCGTACGACCAGATCGACGCCGCTCCGGAAGAGAAGGCCCGCGGCATCACGATCTCGACGGCCCACGTTGAATACGAGACGCCGAACCGTCACTACGCGCACGTCGACTGCCCCGGCCACGCCGACTATGTGAAGAACATGATCACGGGCGCCGCACAGATGGACGGCGCGATCCTGGTTTGCTCGGCAGCCGACGGCCCGATGCCGCAGACGCGCGAGCACATCCTGCTGGCCCGTCAGGTTGGCGTTCCGGCGATCGTTGTGTTCCTGAACAAGGTCGACCAGGTT